>JAEWZY010000004.1 GCA_023394955.1 Bacillota bacterium | reverse complement strand
ATGGTCGGGGCGACAGGATTTGAACCTACGACCCCCTGCGCCCAAGGCAGGTGCGCTACCAAACTGCGCTACGCCCCGATTTAGATGACGATGAATAGTATACCTTAAAAATCACTTCCAGTCAAGAGAAGTCAAGCCTGTTCAGAGCCGTTCGTGAAAAAATCTTAACTGCCCCCGGCCGATTTCGATTATTCCGTAAGTTATCCCCTGGTAAGCCCGTTCTGAACAGAGGGTCCCCGGATTAAAAAGCTTGATCCCTTCCCATTCGATATTCAGAGGAAGATGGGTATGGCCGAAAATGATTAGGCCGACTCCTCTTTCCCGGCCGGCCAACCCGATAGTGGTCAATCCTTGTTTAACGCCGTACCGGTGTCCATGGGTCAGCAGCACCTTATATCCTTCCAGTTGAAAAAACTGTTCCGCCGGGTATTCCGAGTAAAAGTCGCAATTCCCGGATACTCCCTTGATCGGGACCGCGAAATGATGTTTAGCCCGGGCGATCTCCCGGTACCCGTCACCGGTGAACAACAAGTGGTCAATGGATCCAATTGCCCGCAGCGCCTGTTCCAAACCGGATAAATTACCGTGAATGTCTCCTACCACTCCGATTCGCATTTTACCTCAAAAAATGTATTTTTAAGATCTATTCCTAATAATGGTTAATCTTAAAATCTCGCCGCTAAGGCTCAAAGAAGTTATCAAAAAAATAATTTCTCTGTGGCTAATCAGTAATATTAAAATTCTAACAAAGGAATTATCTTCTGTACCGCTCTGGCCCGGTGGCTAAAACGGTTTTTTTCTTCCGCTGTAAGCTCCGCCATGGTTTTGCCGAACTCAGGAATGAAAAATACCGGGTCATACCCAAATCCGTTAATGCCTCGGGGTTCGCCGAGGATGATTCCCTCGACAGTCCCATCTACTTGAGCAAACTGCTTAATTTCAGGATTATAAAGGGCTACCGCACATCGGAACCGGGCCGTCCTCTTCTCCATTGAAATTCCCCGCAGCTTCTCAAGAAGAAATTGGTAACGTTCCCGATCGTTCCAACCAGGTTGGCCGTAACGGGCCGAGTAGACCCCTGGCTCGCCATTTAAGGAGTCCACCTCCAATCCGGAATCGTCGGCCAAAGTCAGTTCCCCGGTATGTTGGGCAATAGCGCTTGCTTTGATAACCGCATTTTCGGCAAAGGTATTACCGTCTTCAACTACCTTCGGAACCTCGGGGAAATCCGCCAAGCTAACCAGTTCCAACGGTAGCTCGGCGAGGAGTTCCCTGAATTCCAATATTTTCCCTTTATTCGTCGACGCCAGGACGAGCTTTGGCAATGCCGACCCCTCCGATCCGTCCGGCTAAGGATTCTCCCAATGTCTCACGCTGAATTTGAATTAGTTCTAAAATACCTTTCTTGGCAAGCGCCATCAATCTCGTCATTTCATCCCAGGAGAATGGATTGCCTTCGGCGGTCCCTTGGACCTCAACCAATTTTTCGCTACCGGTCATCACCAGGTTCATATCTACCGAAACCCGTGAATCCTCGGCATAACAAAGATCCAATAATTGATTGCCGTCATAAATGCCGACACTGGTGGCGGCCAAAAAATCATACAGAGGCAGCTTTTTATCGACGGGGATAACCTTATTCAATGCATCCGCCAAAGCCACAAAGCTTCCGGTAATAGCGGCGGTCCTGGTTCCTCCGTCGGCTTGAATCACATCGCAATCGATCCAGATCGTCTTTTCGCCTAAAGCCGCCAGATCGACTACCGCCCGGAGAGCGCGTCCGACTAGACGTTGGATTTCCTGGGTCCTTCCGGCCACCTTGCCTTTGGAAGACTCTCTAATATTCCGCTGGGGAGTAGCCCTGGGAATCATCGCATATTCGGCGCTAATCCATCCCACTCCCTGGCCTTTCAGCCATACCGGCACTTTATCCTCAATCGTTGCCGTACAAATGACTTTCGTATTACCAACCTCAATTAATACAGACCCTTCAGCATGGATGATATAATTCCGGCGAATTTTCACCCCGCGTATTTGGTCCGACCGGCGTCCGTCTACTCGCTGCATCTTATTGCCTCCGTTTTCACTACGTATATTATTCTTAATTCAAGTTTATCTTTATTTCCAATTATATAATATCCGCTATCGCTAGCGTTGATATTCAGCTCTTCCTGTCCGGTAAAGATCGTTTCCACGACTATCGACAGCTACGATTACCGGAAAATCTCGCACTACCATCCGGTAGACAGCCTCCGGCCCCAAATCGGGATAAGCGACGACTTCAGCCTGGATAATTGAGTTGGCGATTAAAGCTCCGGCCCCGCCCAAAGCTGCCAAATAAACAGCGCCGTACGTCCTCATAGCTTCAACCACTTCCTGGGAACGCTGTCCTTTGCCAACCATGCCCTTGAGCCCCATTTTTAAAAGGGCCGGCGTATAAGAGTCCATCCTGGAACTGGTGGTTGGCCCGGCGGAGCCGATGACCCTTCCCGGCTTGGTTGGGCAAGGTCCTACATAATAAATGGTCTCTCCCTTTATAGCCACGGGTAATTCTTTTTCTTCCTGCAAAGCGGTAAAAAGCCGTTTGTGGGCTGCATCCCGTCCCGTTAATAACGGTCCGTTGAGCAAAATAGAATCTCCCGCCCTAAGTTCGATTAGTTCTTCATCCTTCAGCGGTAATTGAATTCGCTTTTTCGACATAACCCGATCCCTTCATTGGTTAGATTCTCACTGACTCACTTTAAGGATTTTTTAACCGTACGCTAATATTACCTATTTCCTCACGCCTAAATTTCCGCATTTTTGTGCCGGGTAACATGGCACGAGATATTGACCGCCACGGGAAGCCCGGCAATATGGGTCGGATAAGAATTGATATGAACCCCCAAGGCAGTAATGACGCCGCCTAGTCCCTGGGGCCCGATTCCCAAATCGTTGACCTCCTTCAACAACTCGGCTTCAAAACCGCCCCAATACGGGTCAGGGTTCTCGGTTCCCAACTTCCTTAATAAGGCTTTCTTAGATAATAAGGCGGCCATTTCCATAGTCCCTCCAACCCCTACGCCGATTACCAGCGGCGGACAGGGGCTAGCCCCGGCCATGCTGACCGTTTCAATGATAAATTGCTTTACACCCTCCCGGCCTTGGGCCGGTGTCAGCATCCCCAGGCGGCTTTGGTTTTCACTGCCGAAACCTTTAGGAGCAATCGTAACCCTGAGACGATCGCCGGGAACAATTTCAGTATGGATCACTGCCGGACAATTATCACCGGTATTAACCCGCCTCAAGGGATCGGCCACCACTGACTTTCGCAGATAACCCTCGCGGTAGCCTCGGCGCACTCCTTCATTAATTGCTTCCTGAAAATCACCGTCACGAATGATTATCTCCTGTCCATATTCGACAAAGACCACAGCCATTCCAGTATCTTGACAAATTGGGATCCCTTCGGAACGCGCAATTTTAGCATTCTCAAGTATGCCGCGGAGGCACTCCTTTCCCACCGGTGACTCTTCCTTTATTAAAGCTTTCTCCAAACCGCATGTAATATCCGCTCCAAGATTAATATTTGAATCCCGGCATAATCCGGAAACAATATCTATGATCTGTTTTACAGCAATCTCCCGCATAATAACCCCCGACTATTTTAAACACATTGGCTTTCCGCCATGTTCCCGATGATATTTAATACATTCACAACAGAAGCCAAATCGTGGACATGACCTTGACGAACAGGTGCATTCTTTCTTGTTTCGGTCTTGATTGGGACATGCCATTCTTCCCACTCCTTTTTCCAAATTAAATAAAATGTTTTACCTGTTTTCATTTCATTATTCGTTAATCTCCAACAGTTCCCTCCCTAAACCCGACATTAATTCAAATTTTATTAATCCTTGAGAATTAACAATCAATTAATTATTTAGCCCCGACATTATCAAACTCCATCAGAATATCACTCCTGATTGAACAAGGCAAAGTAAAAAAGGTTAGTGGTTCATTTAGAGTTTATTTGGGTTTGAAAAAGTTCATTTATTATGCTACAATCAATATAAGCTAAATTGAATTCTTACATATATGAGAGGAAAAGATGGAGCAAATACAATTTACCGCTATTTGCTTTCAGTTTTAGGAATGCAACTTTTCATCTAAAATTTACTTCATCCTATTTATCAACCCGGAGGGATATTTTGTTAACGGTTAAAAGATGGGAAGAGATCATCCGGATCTTGGAACAGGACGGCAGCGTTGATGTGAATTCACTTAGCGACCAGTTCGGAGTGACCGCTAAAACTATCCGGCAAGACTTAGCCGAATTGGAAGTCAAAGGCCTTCTGGAACGGGTCCATGGCGGAGCGGTTTTCAAATCCAACGGTAGCGGCGTCTTCCCAATTCAAGAACGCAAACAACTCAATCTTGAAGAAAAAGGACGTATCGCCGAGGCTGCCTTGAAATATATCGCCAACGGCGACACCATCATCCTCGACGGAGGCAGCACCACTCTTCAATTGGCTAAAAAACTTACCGAACAACGTTTAGTTGTCATTACTAATGATTTAATCATCGCCGGAGAATTATTACCTCACGAATCGATCACCCTTTACCTTTCCGGAGGGAGACTACGGCGCGAAGGAGTCTATACTCTCTTAGGACGTGAAGCTGAAAGAATCATCAATAGTTATAAAGTGAATAAGGTCTTTTTGGCAACCAGCGCTCTCGATTTCAAACAAGGCCTGACAGTCCTCTCCGAGGAAGAAGCGGAGATCAAAAAGGCAATGCTTAATGCGGCAAAAGAAATTATCTGTCTGGCGGATTACAGCAAGTTTCATAAAGTTGCTCTGATATCTTTCGCCTCTTTAAAAAAAGTAGAACGCTTGATTACCGACAGCCGGATCTCTGAAACGGACATAAAGTATTTAAAGAACGAAGGAATCCAGGTGGAAGCGGTTTAATAATACCCAACCGTAATGTAATTAATCAACAATCCGATTTTTCACGCGTAACGTTCAACGCGTTACGCGTATCGAAAAATATAAAACAATTTTAGGAGGCGGTACATAATGGAAGTTAGACATGGAGCTAACCCAAACGACGTTAAACTTTACACCACAGATCGACTTCGTAATGATTTTTTAATCCAAGGCCTTTTTAAGCCAGGCGAGGTTAAGCTGGTTTACAGCCAAATTGACCGGATTATCACCGGTAGTGTCTGTCCGATCAAGCCGATCGCTCTCGAGGCCGGCGTTGAATTGCGGGCCAAATATTTCTTGGAACGTCGTGAGATGGGGATCATCAACATCGGTCCCAAAGGCATTGTCAAAGTTGACGGAGTCTCATACGAGCTCAATACCAAAGATGGCTTGTACATTGGTATGGGTTCCAAAGAGATCATCTTCGAAAGTAAAGACGGTAATAATCCGGCTAAATTCTATTTCAACAGCGCTCCGGCGCACAAAACCTATCCCACGGTTTTAATCAAACCGGAAAATTGCGCCCGGGTGGAGCTCGGTTCCCTCGAAGAATCCAACCACCGGGTAATCACCAAATACATCCTACCGGGACAGGTCGAAAGCTGCCAGCTGGTCATGGGAATGACCTCCTTAAAACCGGGCAGTGTCTGGAATACCATGCCCTGCCATACCCATGATCGCCGGATGGAAGTCTATCTCTACTTTGAACTGCCGGAAAACGCCGTGGTCTTTCATTACATGGGTGAACCTACCGAAACACGGCATATCGTAATGGGTAACGAAGAAGCGGTCATCTCCCCCAGTTGGTCGATTCATGCCGCTTCAGGGACCCAAGCTTATACCTTCATTTGGGGTATGGTCGGTGAAAATCAGGCCTTCGACGATATGGACGCGGTAGCGATGAAAGATCTGCGTTAAGGCAGTTGTCAGAAGTTGAGGAGTCAGGAGCCAGCTTTGGTTGAGAAGAAAGAAAACATAAAACAGAAATACGCGTGAGGGCATATACTTACAACCTTCCGGCTCCTGTTTTCTGTCTCCTGAATCCTGTCTCTTAGCTACTATAGACCCAAGATTTTATTTACAGTACAATGAAAGGGCTGATTTCAATGTCAACTAATCAATTCCGGTTAGACGGTAAGGTCGCTTTGGTCACCGGAGCTTCTTACGGTATCGGGTTCGCCATGGCCAAAGGAATGGCCGAAGCCGGCGCTACCATCGTTTTTAACGATATCAAACAGGAACTGGTCGATAAAGGCCTAGCGGCCTATAAGGAAGCCGGGATCACTGCCAAAGGATACGTCTGCGACGTAACCGATGAAGCTGCTGTCAACGCCTTGGTGAAACAGATCGAAGGAGAAGTCGGCGTCATCGATATTTTAGTGAACAACGCCGGGATCATCAAACGGATTCCCATGACAGAAATGTCCGCCGCCGAATTCCGGCAGGTCATTGATGTCGATCTAAACGCTCCCTTCATAGTCTCCAAAGCCGTTATCCCCGGTATGATTAAAAAAGGCCACGGCAAGATCATCAATATCTGCTCGATGATGAGCGAGCTGGGCCGTGAAACCGTATCCGCCTATGCCGCAGCCAAAGGCGGTTTGAAGATGTTGACCCGGAATATCTGTTCCGAGTATGGCGGGGCCAACATTCAATGCAACGGCCTGGGGCCCGGCTACATCGCCACCCCGCAGACAGCGCCCCTCCGGGAAGAAGGCCACCCCTTTAATAGTTTCATTATCGCTAAAACCCCGGCCGCCCGTTGGGGGACTCCCGAGGATCTGGTGGGCCCGGCAGTATTCCTGGCCTCGGACGCCTCCAACTTCGTCAACGGACATATTCTTTACGTCGACGGCGGCATCCTGGCCTACATCGGCAAACAACCCTGAGTAAAGCCATAACAAAGCCGGTCGAAACTTATTCGAACCGGTTTTGTTATTCCAAACCCAACTTAATTTCTAATCTTTCCTAGCTATCCAGGTTAACATGTTGTTGACATATTCAAAACAATAAAATATTTATACTTGAAAAAGCTATTGCAAAAATTGTTTAATGAATAATTTTTATAAGCCGTTCTTTACCATCCTCCAAACTATTGGCGAAAAGGAATATGACGGGATGGCAATTGAGGTTGTGAGGTAGTCTCATCTTTTTGAGAGGAGAAAGCTTAATGGAATTATCCTTCGGCGAATATAAAATCAGTACCAATAAAAAGTTAATTCCTTTGGACCGAGTCACGAAATTATTGCATAATACCTATTGGGCCCATCACCGTAGTCAAGAAACGATTGAAACATCCATCAGAAATTCAATCTGTTTCGGGGTCTATCACCGACAAAAGATGGTCGGTTTTGCGCGGGTTGTTACTGATTATGCGACCATGTACTGGCTCTGCGACGTAGTTATCGATCCGGAGTACCGGGGCCGGGGCTTAGGCAAAAAATTAATTCAAACCATTACCGAAATGGATGAGCTTAAAGAGATGTTCGGCATTTTAGCCACCCGCGACGCTCATGGTTTATATGAAAAGCACGGTTTCCAAAAGGCGCCCGATAAATTCATGCGGCGCAATACAAAGCCACAAAAAGCTCGGTAATACTTGGGGGGAATTGGCGCCAACTATGAATATTAAGTTACATTTGGTCTAAAATGGGGGATTTACCCCTGTTGCTGAAGAAAAGATAAAAAGAGCTTTGCTAATAAATAATTTTCAATGAATGAAGGAGACATCGAAAGAAACATCATGAAGAAACTTAAGTTAGGACTGATAGGATGCGGTTTTTTAGGCAATATCATCGCCGACGCATGGCTGGATGGATTACTGGAAGAGTATGAGTTTTCCGGTTGTATGAGCCGGACCATCGAATCCGCAAAAACCCTGGCGGAGAAGACCGGATGCAAGGCCTGTAATAATCTGGATGAACTGCTGGCATTGAAACCGGACTACGTAGTGGAAGCGGCTTCCCCAGCGGTAGTGAAGGAGATTGCGGAAAAGGCGCTAAAAAACGGCTCGAATTTAATAATTCTATCTATTGGAGCTTTTGCCGACGGAGACCTTTACGGTAAAATCAAACAAACCGCCCGCGAAGCAGGCGTCCGGGTTCATCTCGCCTCCGGCGCTATCGGCGGTTTCGACATACTACGGACCGCAGCGCTAATGAGTGGTATTCAATCAAGCATTACAACGGAAAAGGGACCTAGGTCCCTAAAGGGTACACCGATCTTTAAAGAAAGCCTAATGACAGAGGCGGAAAAGATCGAGGTCTTTTCCGGCAACGCCAAGGATGCCATCGCTCTCTTTCCCACCAAAGTGAATGTAGCTGTCGCTACTGCCTTGGCCACTTCCGGGCCTAAAAAAACCGGCGTCACCATCCGTAGCGTCCCCGGTTTTCGGGGAGATGATCATAAAATCGAAGTCATTGGCGAAGAAGTCCATGCCGTAGTCGATATCTACTCCAAAACCAGCGCTATCGCGGGTTGGAGCGTGGTTGCGCTCCTGCGTAATCTGGTATCGCCTATTGTCTTTTAAAATTACAAATGAGCTTTTTCTGAGAATCATTACTTAATTGGAAGGATTGACTTTTAGTTTTAATATCAATCCTTCCAAAAGACGAACAGCACTACCCGTGTGAAATGTCGTTCAAGCTTTCCATTTCCACACTTGCCAATATAAAAGCGGCAATTCCTTTTAAGTCATTGGCTACAATTGGTTCGCTGATGTAATACTCAAAGGAGCCGTCCCGGTTGGGCCGATCTCCGAGCCCCGCCGTCAAGCAAGTCCCATTAATGTTAACTGTTCCGTCCTGTCCAACCTCGACCAGGCGCTCGATTAAACCATCATATGCTTTATTAACCATTCCTTTGAAGCTTTCGCCTAAATAACCTTTACGAATCCCCTTGCTTATCGCATAGATAAACATGCCTGCCGCGGAAGCTTCCAAGTAATTACCCGTCCTTTTTCCTTGGTCAAGCACCAGATACCAAAGACCGGTCTCATCATCCCGGACCTTGGCCAAAGCATTAGCCAAGCCATTCAAAACCTTGATAATTTTTCCTCTGCCGCCATGTTGTTCTGGGAGAAAATCCAAAATATCCACCAAAGCCATGGCAAACCAACCAATGGACCTACCCCAAAAACTCGGCGAACAGCCCGATTCGGGGTTAGCCCATATCTGTTCCTTCTTTTCATCCCAAGCATGATAATGAAGTCCCGAAATTGCGTCTTTAGTATGTGAGGCGATTAAGCCAACTTGTTTGATCACATCGTCAAAGATTTCCGGTTCATTAAAGGTTTTAGCGTATTCGGCGTAAAACGGCAAACCCATATAAGAGCCGTCAAGCCACATTTGATACGGAAAGTACTGCTTATGCCAAAAACCTCCCTCGCTGGTCCGCGGATGTCCTTGAAACTGTTCCCTTAATAATTGGGTGGCCTTGCGATACTTCTCATCTCCGGTGACTGCGTACAATCTAAAGAGCAGTTTGCCGCTATTGATATGGTCCAAACTATAGTCTTCAACTTTATATCCTCTAATATTTCCCTGTTCATCGATATTAACGTCAATGTTTTTTTTGATATAGTCAAGATATTTGCCATCTTTGGTTTTCAGCCATACATTCTCGAGACCCTTGAAGATTACGCCGTATTCGTGAGACCATTTATCAGACAGATCCGGGCGTATCTTCATCAATGAATCAGCCATCTTCACCGACCAGGGTTTTTCCGGTTGCTTTTTTAAGATTTGCGTCACTTTATTACCTCCCTTGATATGTTTGATTTAACATTCTTTTTTTCGGTGCTTTTAAAAGAAAAGCCCTAAAACTAGTGAACAATTTTAGAGGCTCTTCTAATACTTAGCATAATGCTCGTATGTATTTACAAAAAACTGTTTAAATCAAAACTTTAATAACAACCTTCCTAACGGGAATCGGAGCGCCTGCGGCTTTCCGGGGCTGATGTCCATCCTCAGGGAAGAGAATCATGATGATATCATCTTTCAATGTAAGGTAATCTCCATCAACCGGAGCGAGGATATCGTAATCATCCTTTACATTATATTCCTTGACCGGTTTCATTCCTGCGACAGGATAATAGCCGATCTTTTCCACACCCGAAATGAGGTATTGAATATCAATGTGGTAATTGTGAGATTCCCATTCCGGCTCCGGCATGGTTGTATACTCTTGTACTAAGGCGACCACCTTATCGCCATCCAGTTCATACCGTCCGGCTTTGATATTGGCTAGATCCGCTGTTTTCAAAAAAGCAAACGCCTTTTCCAACCCCGGGTTCATAGAGTAATACTTGTACGCATTCTTCAGCCTGTCAACAATCATGATAAACCTCCTATTCGCATTTTTAGTTAGATTACCATTCCATTATTAATTTAACATTAAAAATAAAAATATTGTACTTAAAAAATAATAAATCTTTAAAAACATTAAAAAACTACTGCTTAGGCAATTTTTATCGGATTAAATATTATTGAATTCTTACTTTTTCGTAATATTGACCGCCGATTTCCATGATAAACTATTCTCAACCAACAAACTGAAACTTCGCAATTCATTTATATGGCTTTTCATTTCTGCCAAAAAGCATTATGATTTAGTTATGAAATCTTTTAAGAAACTATATCAAAAACTACCACCGGAATTTATCGAAAACCTATCCGCCCAGTATCAACCGAAAGTTTACGGACAAATCCTCTCCGGTTTCATGGTCGGCCGTCCGGTGACTCTTAGGGTAAATCGGATCAAGACCGATACCCGCCGGGTAATGGAGCTTTTCCGCGCCCAGAATATCAAACACGAACGGGTCAATTGGTATGATGACGCATTAATTATCCGGAATAAACGTGAAAAAGATTTTGAAACCCATCAGTTGTTTCAGGAGGGACAGATTTATTTGCAAAGCCTTTCCAGCATGATTCCTCCGTTAGCGCTTGACCCCAAACCGGGCATGAAAATCCTCGATCTGACCGCCGCGCCGGGTAGTAAAAGCACTCAACTAGCGGCGCTCATGGATAATGAAGGGTATATCCTGGCTAATGAAATAAACCTCATCCGGGCCGAACGTTTAAAATTCAATATTGAGCGCCAGGGCGCAACTATTGCAGAGGTAAGAGCGGGAGACGGCAAACGCCCCGATTCTAGCTGGAACCAATTCTTCGATGCAGTTTTATTGGACGCCCCTTGCAGTGGGGTTGGCCTATTTACAATGGCCAATTCCCAGACCTATCGCGGCTGGTCCCTGCGAACCGTCAACCAATTGGCGAAGGAACAACGCAAACTAATCGAAGTCGCGTTTAATTCTTTGAAACCGGGTGGAATTCTTGTCTATTCGACCTGTACTTTGATGAGGGAGGAGAATGAAGCTAACATAGCCTGGGCTTTGGAGAAGTTTGGATCTCAGGTGTCGCTGGAAAAGATCGGCCTGACATTGGCGACCGCA
Source organism: Bacillota bacterium (assembly GCA_023394955.1). Lineage (GTDB taxonomy): Bacteria > Bacillota > UBA4882 > UBA8346 > UBA8346 > JAAYHS01. The sequence goes on along the minus strand of JAEWZY010000004.1, from coordinate 275,808 downwards.
GTTACCCAGCCTGCCCGATTTGACAATCAAAGCAACACCGCTTTAATCATCATCCCGACCGAATTATACGAGGGTTTTTTCATCGCTAAACTCCGGAAACGATAGCCTTTTATACGGTTTAACATCCCGTATTTACCTTATTAATAAAGGGCGTCAACTTGTTACTTACCTTCAATATCCTTTGCTCTGCTTTTTGATAAACCCTGTCTACTTTTATTCTTAATAAAAATATGTTTAATGCGGGAATTACCCGACTCCCTTACATCGATTTCGAATCGTTTCAGACTTTTAATCAAAAGCGATAGCTTGGCGAAACCATAATTCCGGGCGTCAAAATCCGGTTGCTTTTTCGAGATCAAATTACCCACTTCAGCCAAGAAGGCCCAGCCGTTCTCATCGGCAACATCATTGACCGAGGCGGCGATTAAGTTGACTAGTTCATCTCCAATCGCCAAGCTACTGTTATGAGACTCTTTTTCCATCACGTTCTCTTTGGAATGTTCTTCGGTCTCAAGCTCATCATCTTTAACCGGAGCATTGATTATTTCAATATAAATAAACTTATCACAGGCGACAATAAAAGCGCTTGGTGTTTTCCGCTCCCCGATTCCAATCACCTTCATACCAGCTTCCCGCAGTCTGGTAGCAAGTCTGGTAAAATCGCTATCACTCGAAATGATACAAAAACCATCCACTTTTTCGGAATATAGAATATCCATGGCGTCTATGATCAAAGCCGAGTCCGACGAATTCTTGCCGGAAGTGTAACTATATTGTTGGATCGGGGTGATTGCGTTTTTTAGCAACGAACTTTTCCATCCCGACAATGCGGAATTAGTCCAATCCCCATAAATCCTTTTGATGGTCGGCGTTCCGTATTTGGCGACTTCCTCTAAGACATTTTTGATACTTTTATATGGGACATTCTCGGCGTCGATCAACACCGCGAGTCTCAATTCTTCCGTGTTCGGCATTTGCGTTACCCCCTTCAAAATTGTACTGGACGCCAGATTTCACTCCGAACCAGGCCTAAATTTAAACCCAAGGCTCGTATACCCCTGGGTTGTCAATCGAAAACTTATCTCAAGCCCTAACCGACTACAAAGCCATCCCTAAAATCCCGACTCCTATTTCTCTTTTCCCGTCTATATCCGGTTGCCTAATGCCTTACGTCTCATGTCCCCCGCCTTCTACGCCTTCCCCAATTGAGTCAACAGTACCGCTTTCTCAGCGTGGAGCCTGTTTTCAGCCTGATCGAAAATGATCGAGTTCGGACTCTCAATCGCCCAACGGTCAATCTCATAACCGGGATGAATCGGCATATCGTGCATGATCAAGGCCTTGCTGTCCTTTAATAACGCCTCATTCAGCTGATAAGGAAGCATCTTATCAATCCGGCGTTGCTTCTCCGCTTCAAACTTCGGATCCATAAAGTACTCCATATCGACCCAAGTATCGGTATAAACCACATCCGCTTTGGCTACCGCTGCTGGAAGATTATCAGTCTGTTCAAACAAACCGGTCCGGACCGCTTCATCAAGGAGTTCCTGATCCCGGCTGGGTTCATTAAATTCCGGTGTTACAGTGGTGATTTTCATACCCAGTTTGGCGCCGCCTTCTACCAAAGAATTGGCGACATTGTTATGAATTCCGGCATAAACCAGGTTTACCCCTTCTAACCTCCCTTTATGCTCCAAGATGGTTAAGAAATCAGCCAATGCCTGAGTGGGATGGTATTTGTTATCGCAACCGTTAATCACCGGGACCCTTGAATAATCAGCCATCTCTTGGACTTGTTCGTGGGTGAGCACCCGGGCCATAATCGCATTCACATTCCGGTCCAGATACCGGATTTCATCCTTCAACTCCGCCAAAACCAGATTGGTGCTGCGCCAGTCGAGGAAGATCGAATGTCCGCCCAGTTGGGTCATGGCGACTTCAAAAGATACTCTGGTCCGGGTGGAGGTTTTTTGAAAGATCATCCCCAAGGTGAGGTTGGCCAAAGTTTGATAATAATGTTTTTGGTTCCGCTTCACCTTTAAGGCCAGGTCGAGTAGGTCGTTAAGTTCCTTGGCGGACCAGTTTTTAAAATTCAACATATGTTTAACAGTCATTGAAAACCTCTCCTTTAAAACCAGTCAAAAGTCAGGTGTCACAAGTCAAAAATCCATAACAAAAAATAAAAGTAGCACGATCTCTGTCGAAAATTCAAGCTTGTCGCTTTTGAATTCAGAATCAAGACTTTGGACTTTAAACTTGATTAATTTATTATAAACTATCCATCCGCCAGCGTCTACCCTGTATTTCTTCTATTGGATTAAAAATGATGTGCCGATACTTTTTTACTTTAGAAGTTTTATAATAAGATTCTTTGATTATTGGAAATTAACTCTCTACTACCATTGAGTAATTAGCGCAATTATGATAAAGTTATGCTATGATAAATAAAGGGGTGAGCTTATGCCACAGATTAGGCCAGTATCTGATTTAAGGAACAATTTCGCGGAAATTTCCAGGATTGTTCATGAAACTGAAGAACCGGTTTTTTTAACCAAGAACGGTTATGGCGACATGGTTGTTATGAGTATAGAAATGTATGAACGCAAACTACTTGAAACTGGAGTCTATTTAAAACTAAAAGAAGCAGAGCTAGAAGCGAAATCTACTAATAAACGTTTTACACATCAAGAAGTTTTTGCTGAATTAAGGGAGATTGTTACCGGCAAGGTAGACACCGATAATGTATGAAATCATTTATTTACCCATTGCCAAAAAGGATTTAGCTGAGATTGCCACTTACATTACAGACCATTTAAAAGCGCCTCTGGCCGCAATGGACTTATTAAAAACCTTGAATAATCCATATCCGGGCTTGGCGAATTTCCGTATTCCTGCAAAGTATATCAACCAATTGAAGTATTGGAAAGCGAATATAGGCTTTTACCAGTCAAGAATTTCATATTAGATCTCACCAGGGATTCCTTTTTAAATCATTAACCTTTGCCTCATCGAGAACGTTTATTAGCTCCAGAACCAGTTTGACGGCGGCCTCCAAATCATTCAGATTCATGACACATTGGTGGCTATGGGCGTACCGGACGGGAATCCCGATAACCATCGTAGGAACCCCGGCGGCAGACTGTTGGATCTCTTTGCCGTCGGTCCCGCCACCTTCTCTGACCGCCAATTGATACGAAATTCCTAATTTCTGCGCTGTGTCAATTACCAATTGAACTAAAGCCCGATTAGGAATGAGGGTCGGATCAAAGAAGCGGATTTGCGGGCCACCGCCTAATTTCCCCTGAACAATACCGCTTGCCCCCGGAAAATCATCAGCCGGAGCGCCTTCAAGCACTAGGCAAAGATCAGGATTAACAACCGCGGCGACGGTTTTCGCCCCTTTAAGCCCATTCTCCTCCTGGACGGTTCCAGCTCCAATCACCTGATTGGGGTGATCCCGGTCCAACTCTCGCAATACCCGGACGATCGCGGCGCAACCGGCCCGGTCGTCAAAGGCTTTGCCCATTAAAACCCCTGCCGGACCCAGCTTTTCCGCTCTTACCGCCGGGACCACGGGATCCCCCACTCCGATTCCTAAAGCATCCACTTCATCGAAGTTACGGGCCCCAACGTCGATATATAAATCAGCCAATTTCAAAGGCTGGTTTTTTTCTTCCTCTCTCAAATAATGGGGGGGCTTGGCTCCGACAGCGCCGTAATAGTCTCCCTTTTTGGAACGGACCAGCACTTTTTGGGCCAATAAAGAAGGCGGCCACCATGCTCCCAGCGGCACCACTTTCAGGTATCCTCCCGGAGTTATTCCTCTAACCATCAGTCCGACTTCGTCTAAATGGGCTGCCAATAAAATCTTCGGCGACTCGTTTCCGCCATGATGGGCGACAATGATGCTCCCTAAATTATCATGGGTAATCTCCGTATGGCCGGCCACCATGTGGCGAAAAACCTCCCGGACCTCGCTCTCAAAACCCGAAGGCCCGAAAGCATTGGATAATTCAACGATAATTTCTTCCAACCCAGTCAAAAAATCCACTCCCTTCAAAAGTGGTTAGTAGCCAGGAGTCAGGAGCCAGTTAGTGTTTGTTGATGCTCCGAACCTCAAAATTATCTCGGGTTTTCGAATGCCATAATTCTAACCCCGGCTCCCGATCTTAGAATACCCAAAAACCTTGTCAACCTCTTCTTATTTCTTAAACCCGACCATCAATAATAAAACCCCAAAGCCTCACTATTTCTTCTGACTTCTGTCTCCAAAATTCTTTTTTCAAGACTCCAAAGCTTCCCTTCCAATACTGACTCCGGACTCCTATCTTCTGACTATTCTAAACCACCTAGCCTAGTCTTAATTCGTCCTACTAAATTCCATAATCCCTTCAAAAATTCCTTCGGCGGCCTTGTTCCGGAATTCAGCGGTTTTTAGCAATGATTCCTCCTGGAAGTTGGAGAGGTATCCAAGTTCCACTAGAATACTGGGCATTTGGGTCTCGCGGGTAACGCAAAAATCATTGGCCCTGACTCCACGGTTGGCTAATTTAGTCTTAGCCACCAACCCTTTTAAAACCGCATCCGCCAACCGCTTAGCGTCGGGCCTGCCCGAATGATGATAAACCTCAATGCCGTTAATATTGAAGTTAGTGTGGTTATTGGAATGGATACTGATAAACAAATTACAGAACAGATAATTGGCAAAGAAGGGCCTTTCGTAAAGGCTGATAAAAGTATCGTCAATTCTGGTTAATACAACCTTAGCCCCGGATTCCTCCAATAAATCCTTCAACCGCATCGTAACTTCCAGGTTGACGTCTTTTTCCCGGACTCCCTGTCTGCCGCAAGCTCCCATATCAACCCCGCCGTGTCCGGCATCGAGGACTATGGTTTTGCCGGCAACGGGCGAATGTTTGAATTGTAATATTAATTGCCGCCGATCTTCGGATAACTCTTGAGTATATCCGAAATAATAATTAAAATCCAACTCAATACGGGCCAATTCCGAATTGACCGCAACCAACCGCAAGCCCTTGATTTGATCGCTTTTGATCACCGGCAAATCAATCCCCGTAACAAACTGAGAATAGTTCAGATCTACTTGAAACCGGAAAGACTTATCCAGTGTCCGGATGGTTTCAACCAATTGACCGTCACTTTCAATGATGAGCCGACCCCCATCCCCTTCCTGGACCCAATTGACCTTGGTAATGGCCTGAACCGATCTGGCCTCTACCGTATTCGAATCGTCCGGATCAGGAATAACAAAGCAAGGGGCTGAGCCGGCCAGGTCAAAGACTACTCTTACCGTGTCGGGATTGAATTGACTCATTCTGACGCTTTTGATCCATTTCCCATCACCAATCAGAGGCTCAACTTTTCCGTCCAGGGTAGCCCCTTCAAAATCAACCACCACCCGCCGGGGCTCTTCAAAAGCGGTGGTCCGGTATTTGGCGGGGGCTGATGATCTGATATATACTTTATGCTCCTTATCTTTCTGAAAGATACTGGCTGATTCTACAAAATAGTTAAAGACCAAGGTAAGCTGGTTGGGGCGCTCCGGATCGGGTATGATCTTGTATCCCGCCAGCCGATAAAGATCAAAGACCAGCCTTAAAGATTTGTCCCCGGACTGACTGAACCGGACTTTTTGAACGATATTATTCTCATTGATAGCCCCATCGAAAGCCCAGTGCAGTTTCAAGCCGGTCAGGTCCAAAACTAACCGGTCGGGTTTGACCAATAAAAAACTCTTGTACTCGAATGGTTTCGACCCAATCAGCACAAAAGCCGGTCTCCCTTCATAGCTGGTATTCTCCACCCCAACCAAGTAATCGGCTTCCCAATCCATCTTCAAATGACGCCGGTCCTCGCTCTTGACCACCAAACCCAAACGGAGATAAAAAGCCACCGGTATCCAGAGCTGTCCGTCTTTTTCGAAAGGAGCGGCCGGCAGTATTTTGCGTTGGCCGTTCGAAACATACCTGGCGCTGCCCTCGAACAAATTGATGGTATACTTGCCGAAACGCAAAAAGAGGCTGTGATCCTCGGGATTCCAATCGGTGCTGGCATGGAGATACTTATTTAAAAACGGTAAGTTAATAAATTTATGGCCGTTGTTCTCAATGACCATTACTTCATGGTCAACCTCAATCTCTCCGAATTGAAACGCAATGCTCTTATCTTCGGCCGCGTATGTAAGTAATGCATTGGTGGCCAACAATAAAAGCAGGATCATCAAGGTTGTCCATTTTTTCCAAAGCAACCGGTTCACACCTTTCAAATATGCATGTCCATACTTTCTATCCCACAAAACTAAACTCCCTTTGGAAAACTCACCCAACCGTCCAATCCGGATGACCTGAGCGAGAAACACTGAAATCATTTAACCACATGTGTACTTTGCAGTAATACGTTCCCGCTTGGTCCGGAGCATTAGCCGTCATTACTTTTGCCTCGCGACTAATGCCTAATGTCTCTTGCCTAATGTGCTTCCTCCAATAGTTCCAAATTGGCGTAAGCCAATATTAGTACTTTAATCCCCAGGCCTGGGAAGGCCACCTTAAGTTGGGCCTCGCTCCCGGCGCCCTCTCTGGTAATGACCGTCCCAATCCCCCACTTGGAATGGCGCACTTTCGAACCGGGCCGGAACTCTTCGGCATCAATGTTCTTTTTCGGTTGGATACTTGCCGCGCTAGGCGTAGATTTGGTTCGCCCTTCTACAGCCCGGCCGGCTCTTCCCTCAGCAGGCCCTTTTAAGATAGTTATCGACTCTTTTGGCATTTCCATTAAGAATCTTGATGGAATTGATACATTTCTGCTGCCGAAAACGGTCCGCATATTAGCGTGAGTTACATAAAGACGATGTCGCGCCCTGGTGATCCCTACATAGCAAAGCCGCCTCTCCTCTTCCAGTTCCCTGGTTTCCATTAAAGCCCGGTTATGGGGGAACAAGCCCTCCTCCAAACCGACCAGAAACACCACTGGAAATTCCAAACCCTTGGCGGAATGAAGGGTCATCATTACCAAGGCGTCGGCGTCAGCCTCATAATTATCCACATCAGCCACTAAAGCGACTGTCTCCAAAAACGCGGCCAGGCTCCGGTCATCGCTGTTTTGTTCGAAGTCCAGAGTCAGCGCTAAAAATTGGTCCAAGTTCTCCAGCCGGCCTTGGGCTTCGATGGTCCCCTCCTGCTGTAGTTCTTGAAGATAACCGCTTTCCAGCAAGATCCGCTCGGTCAATTCCTTCACGGTCGATTGGTTTCTTTTTTCAATCCACCCTTCCAATAGCCGGGAAAACTCGGTAAGCGGTTTAATAGCCCTCGCCGTCAAGCTGGGTATTTCATTCAGATGGGCGAATCCGTCCCGGATCGAATAATTATTATCGTCTAAAAAATAGAGGAACCGGTCGAAACTGGCCTCGCCAATTCCCCGTTTCGGGACGTTAATGATCCTGCCCAGACTGATCCGGTCCGCCGGATTATAGACCAGCCGTAAATAGGCCAGCAGATCTTTGATCTCTTTTCGTTCATAGAACCGGAAACCTCCAATCACCCGGTAAGGCAGGCCCCGCTGGACCATGGCCTCTTCAAAACTACGGGACTGGGCGTTGGTCCGGTACAAGATCGCAAAATCGCTGTACTTATGGCCCTCTTCCCGCGCCAGCCGGGAGATTTCTTCCGCCACGAACCAGGCCTCCTCCCGTTCATCGGCTGCATTGTAGGTGCGGATCTTTTCCCCTTCAAAGTTCTCGGTCCATAACTCCTTGGAACGGCGGCCCCGGTTGTTCTTGATCACCTCATTGGCGGTATGGAGAATATTCTTGGTGGAACGGTAATTCTGTTCTAGTTTGATGATGCGGGTCTCCGGAAAATCCCGTTCAAACTCTAGGATATTTCGAATATCGGCGCTCCGGAAACTGTAAATCGACTGGTCGTCATCGCCGACCACGCATAGGTTCCGGTATTTGGAGGCCAGCATCGTCACCAACATATACTGGGCATGGTTGGTATCCTGATACTCGTCGATTAGAATATAACGGAACCGTTCTTGATACTTTTCCAGCACCGCCGGGACTTCCTTGAATAATCTGACGGCCAGCATGATCAGATCGTCAAAGTCCATCCCGTTATTGGCCCGTAAATTCTTTTGATACCTGAGGTAGACATCGGATACGACATTAGCCCAATGGTCCGCCGCTTTGCGTTGGTATTCATCCGGCCCTACCATTTCGTTCTTGGCGGTAGAGATCGCTCCCAATAAGGCTTTGGGGTGATAATTCTTATCACTGAGGTTCATTTGTTTCAAAATATTCTTAATCAAGGTCAGTTGGTCCTGGGAGTCAAAGATGACGAAGTTCTTGTCAAACCCCAACTCGTGGATCTCTTGGCGCAGAATCCTTACACAGGCGGTGTGAAAGGTCGATACCCAGATCGAATCGGCAGCCGGGCCCACCAGATTCAAGACCCGTTCCCGCATCTCCTGGGCGGCTTTATTAGTGAAGGTAACCGCCAAGATCCGCCAGGGGGCGACTCCTTGCTGTAACAAGTAAGCGATACGATGGGTCAAGACTCTGGTTTTGCCGGAACCGGCTCCGGCTAATATAAGAAGCGGCCCTTCGGTATGACAGACCGCCTTCCGTTGTGGTTCATTCAAACCTGTCAAGATATCCATGTAAACCTCCAATAATAAGGGGTCTGGTTTTTGACCCAAACTTTTTTCTAGTGGAAAAGACAAATCGAAGAAAGCTATTCCTTCGATTTAGAAATAATAGTATCATTTAATTCATGATCGTAAAAGCGATCTCCTGCCGGAGACTGATTTTTATTGAAATGTATAATCAACTTTAAAACAATTCGCCTGCCCTATCTCCCCGCCGGCATAATCTCCACCCAATAACCATCCGGATCATTAATGAAATAAAGGCCCATCGCCTCATTTTCATAGCAAATACAACCCATCTTCCGGTGGAGTTCATGAGCGGCTTCAAAATCATCAACGTAAAAGGCCAAATGGATCTCGTTATCTCCCAGATCATACGGCTTCTTGCGCTCCCGCAACCAGGTCAGTTCCAAACGATGCGGCGTAGTCCCGTCACCCAAAAATACCAAAATAAAACCCCCGTCAGCCGCCTCTTTTCGTTTAATCTCCTTCAAACCCAGGGCTTCCTTATAAAAATTAATGCTTTTCTCCAGATCAATCACATTCAGGTTATTATGGGCGAAAGTGAATTTCATCAAAACCACTCCTCCTTTGGTAACTTCGTTTAATAAGTCATTTGTTTATGATAAACGTCGCTATAATAATTACCGATCCGGTGCCCTTCTCCTTCTTTATCTTTTTAGCGCTGAACTAAACTATATTCCTCCAATTGCCGAAGACCCACTAAAAGCTCGGATGAATAGCAGATCGTCTTTTGAAGGTCTAAGGTCCGAGTTCGGAGGTCAAAGCTCCGAGTTCCCAGCTCAAAGCTCCGACTTCGAAAGATTCATCGTTGTAGAACCAGTCTTGCCGTAACGCTTTTAAAGCTTCATAGACCTGGTGGCACGGATATTGAGGGGTAAATCAAAATGAGGTTGCCGTCCGGAGAGATACTCTAAGATTTGTTTTTCTCTTCCTTTAGTTTGTAAAGGAGTTTACCGAAAGTTATAGAAAATAATTACACATGACAAATCAATAATTTTTATAGTTTGTACAATTTCTTTGGGATTGAATGAGGATTAGGATCACCCTTATAGAATAACCAATGTCGCGTGGTAATGATATGGTTGGATGCTCAAGGCGGCCAGTCAAGCCCATCGGCAAGAAGTGTTCGATTATGTGATCTCCAAAAAATCAATCATGCCCCGGACAGCTTTGCGATATGCCATTGAAAAAATGCCTCCGGAATTAAAAGCAAAAGCGATGGCAAAATAGGATAACAGTAAAATTTATAATCCTTTGCAAGGAGTGGTATTATTGTGTGAATTCTGCACCAAGCATGGCGAGGGGAAAAAATGGTACGAAGTGATGGACAACTACTCCAAGGAACTTTTAGCCGATCCGGCCCGTCAAAGGTATTTAAAACATTTTGTTGAAAATATTCAATCCCGTACTAATTCCAATATCAATCAGTTGGAATGGAGCAAAAGAAGAATACCGCTAGCCTACGGCTTTATCCGAAAAATAGCAACTATTAATATGAAATCCAACCACTATGGCCAGGTTGTTCCGTTGGAAGATGCGCTGAAGATCGTCGAAATGGTACAGTCGGTTACTCGGATACCTTGTGTCTGCAGGAGTGTCACCGCCGGTAAAAATAATGCCCGGTATTGTTTGTTATTAGGAATTGATCCCACGGACACAATCAAACATTGGCCCGAAATAGAGTCCTCCTTGGAAACATTGACAAAGGAAACAGCAAAGCAACTATTGAAAGAATTTGACCGGAACGGTTTGGTCCATTCGATCTGGACCTTCAAGACCCCCTTTATCGGCGCTATTTGCAATTGCGACCATGATTGCCTGGCTTATAAGATCCAAATCAGCTCCGACCTAATGAACCTCATGTTCAAAGCGGAATACATAGTTGATATTGAACCGCTGAATTGTGTAGGATGCCGTAATTGCCAAAAGCTCTGTCAATTTGGGGCAATAGAATATTCGGCGGTTAACGAAAAGTGTTACATCAATCCCCATAAGTGTTATGGATGTGGCGTCTGTAGAAGTGTCTGTAAGCAAGAGGCGATCAGCCTTTTGGATAGGAATATTATTTAATGTGAGAGTAAAAGCGCACATGAAGGAATCAAACGAACTTAACCGGCAAAAACGCGGCCAAGTCTCGGCGGCGGAAGTCAAACAATATGAAGACATCTCCGTAGCTGAATTAGGTTCCCTTTTAAACAGCGCCGAACCTAAAAAAAGGACCATCGCCGCGACCTTAATCGGGAACAAAAAGATCTTGAATATGATACCACGGCTTTGTCATTCCATCAGCCGCGAGAAATCTTTATATCCCAGGATCGCAATCTCCGAAGCCCTTGGCAAAATGGGGGAACCTGCGGTCATCCCGTTAATTTCCCTGTTAGGCAAGATCGGCGCTAATCAAGAAAAGGAATTGCCTCAAAAATATTTCGCTAAAAAAAGTTTCCCGTTAGCCAGAGACCTGGCCGCCCGAACCCTGGTCAAGATCGGAACACCGGCGATTCCTTATTTAACAGCAAAGATAACAACTGGAACTGAATTTGAAATCCAGCAAGCATTAGACGCCATTGGCGGAATCGTCAGCCGGACTAGTGACTATCGCCCATTGCCGGTATTGTTGCAAGCTTTAACCGACTATTCAACCAACGATATAACCTTCTGGAAACTTGTTAGGACCCTAAGCGTTTTTAAAAGTAACGAAGTAATTGGACCTTTGATCAAGATGTTAACCCATACCCAACCGTCAATTCGCTGGGAAGCCGCCCGCAGCCTTGGGCAAGTCGGAATACCAACACCGGAAGTGATTGAGGCATTACAAAAGGGATTAAACGATGAAAGTAGTGAAGTTAGGAAAGCCTCAAAAATAGCTTTATCATACCAATATTAAGGATTACGGATATCTGCTCCATCAAGGTTATGCCGAAAAAGAGGACTTCACACCGTATAACACCAGCAATGTCAGGATAATTAGCGAATAAGTAGTATTCGTAGAGTGGGCTTTCAACCCATCATCTATCTGTTTCGAAGGATGGAACGAATGTTGGAAACAAGGATGCCTAACTGCGACCATATCCCTGAAAAGGGAATTAGCTAAGCCTTTGTGGTCTTATTTAATTGTTTTTGATGGTTTATCTTGCAACGCTCAACTGGTCCCCTTGCAAGGATAGGGTTATTCCTAAAGGTATCCGCAGGATGGGCTTTCAGCCCGTCTTACGAATACAGCTTTAAAAATCGTAAACGGAGGTAATAAAATGAATATCGACCCCGTAATCTACCAGGAGAAGAAGACCTCTAAATTGATTATCATCGCTCTCTCCCTTGCCACGCTCTATTTCAGCTTCTCCTATCTTTATCAAGGAGTATTGAAACTGGGTCCAATCGGCGCCAGCCCCGCTCCGGACCAACTATACCTGGGATTTGCAATTTTTATGCTCTTGTGTTTGTTCGCTTTTAAAACCTTAACCATAACCATCACCACCGCAGCGGTTATTATCGGGTTTAATAGTTTTATGACCCATCGAATCAAATTTCAAGACATCGCAAGAATAACCCCTGATAATAAATTCTACGGCGGTTCCGGCCTTCGAATCCGTTTGGTCAAAGGGAAGCTCCGGATCGCCTATAATGTAGGCCCACCCCGGGTGGTAATATCCCTAAAAAACAAACGAAAAGAGATCGCCTTCTCCACTGATAATCCGGAACAGGTAATCAAGATAATTGAAAGTAAATTTTGATATGGGAGGAGAACCTATTAAAAACCGGAACAACTAAAAAAAGGAGTTAACCGAAGCGTCAAGAACTATTGCTCATTACATGAGATTATGTTGGAAAGAACTATGTTATTTTTCAGGAGGCGTTTCAATGTCTAATTTAACCCCGGAGATCCGCCGCGAACTCCTTGCCAACCAAAAAGATGAAATCACTAGTTTTCATATTTACCAAGCCATAGCGTGTAAACAAAAAGACCCGTCTAACGCGGAACTTTTAAAAACAATCGCCGCCGACGAAAAAAAACACTATGCCCTGCTCAAAAAACATTCAAAAGTGGAAGTCCGTCCCTCCAGACTAAAAATCTTATGGTATCTTTTGATCGCCAAAACCCTTGGCTTGACATTCTCACTAAAACTACTTGAAAAAGGTGAGGAAAAAGCGGCCATGGCTTATAGCGCGATTATCACCAATTTCCCGGAGTTGAAGCAGGTCCTGGAAGATGAAGAAGAGCACGAACGCGAGTTAATAGGCCTAATCAATGAAGAACGGTTGAATTACATGGGTTCAATCGTCCTGGGGCTCAACGACGCCTTGGTTGAACTAACCGGGGCTCTGGCCGGTTATACCTTCGCCATCCAAAATAGCCGTATAATCGCTCTCATCGGATTAATCACCGGCATCTCGGCCTCCTTTTCCATGGCCGCCAGCGAGTTTTTATCCAAGAAACAGGAGAAAGAGGAGAACGCTTTAAAATCAAGCATTTATACGGGCATTGCCTATATCATCACCGTATCCTTATTGATCCTCCCTTTCTTGTTGCTCCCCAATCATTTCTTAAATCTCGGATTAAGCGTTCTGATGGCAATCTTAATCATCTTAGGTTTTAATTTTTACATCTCCGTCGCCAAAGATTTGCCCTTTAAAAAGCGTTTCCTAGAAATGGCCGGGATCAGCCTGGGAGTGACCGTCATCTCCTTCGGAATCGGTTGGATGGTCAGGACGTTTTTGGGATTGGAAATTTAAGTGAGAGAAGTGGTCAGGAGTCAGGAGCCAGGAGCTAGTAGAAAATCGTAGCCCATCAACTTTTTGTTATTTCAATTGGTAACTGCCGGATTCTAATTCTCTTATCTTCAATTACAATCACCGCGCCCTCTGACAAGGCTTCCGCTATCTGCTCCAAATTAGCTATCAATTGCATTAAAAGCGTCGTAGGGCGCTTATCTGATCTTCTGAATAGAATGAAGGATGGTTTGGAGGCATCACGCAAAGCAAGTAAAGTGCCAAAATCGGTATCGGCGGATACAATAATTCGGTCTTCTTTGAGGGCATAATTTAAAATATCAAGATCACTCGCTTTTGACATACCGATATCCCGGACATGGATTGCATCATAACCGACTACTTTATTAAGACCTTCCGCCATGCTTGGAGAAAGGGCGTTATCGATTAAAAACCTCAATGATTTTCCACCACCGGCAATTGACGTTCCCGGACTGCTTCCGCCGCAAAAGCTAATGCCTCATAAAGATCCTCCTTCTCTAAGTCTGGATATTCCGCCAAGATAGATTCAAATGTCATTCCGTTGGCAACCATTCCTACCAGTGTGGCCACGGGGATGCGGAAACCCCTTATACAAGGGACTCCACCCATTTTATCCGGTTCGACGGTTATCCGTGAAAATTGCATGACATAACCTCCTAATAAACTTTTATTTTATTATATCATCATTTGTTTGTGATAAACCACCCTTTCCCCAATTAAATTCAAGTCATAAGCCTAGGTTCCAAGCAAACTTATTCGGGTTTCATTTATTGCAAAGATACAGGTAATAGATTACAATTAATTTAAAAAGTTACTAGTAGACTGTAATAAAATAGACATTGAAAAGAGTTGCAGTTTGGCTTCCCAGTGTCTTGGGAACAATTAAAGAATCAGATTTTGATGAATAGCGAGGAAAACCAAGTGACATGTCCATCAAAACCAAAGTTACCGGCATCTTAATCGAGGATCAAAATATCCTCCTAGTCAAACAAAAAGTATCCGACTCCCGCCCCATCACCGATCTGAAAATGGTTCCTATTGGTGAATTGAACCAATACGGATTCTTGGAACATTTTTGTTATCTGATCAAAAATAATTTCCCCGATAGCGGAAATTATATGGGAATGATAAAAAATATAGGTCTCTAGAAATTATACTGGTTTCCAATACTCTCTTATAAAGTGGGTTTTATACCAATAAAACCAGGAGTAATCCATGGAACCTTGGCATCAACGCAATCTAACCGATGATCAATTTCCCTTCAATCTATTCATCACCGATATCTTGGAGTTTCCTCCCCATTGGCATGAAGAGATTGAAATCATCTATGTCCTGGAAGAAGAATTGGTAATCGGCTTAAATAGTGAAATCTATCATCTTAAACCCCGGGATATCTTCTTGATTAACAGCGGCGAAGTCCACTTCTTTGTCACTCCGCCCAAAAAAAGCCACCGGATTATCCTTCAATTCGAATTATCCTTGTTTCAGTCGCTAGCCAATTTTATGCGCGCGCGCAAACCCGTTTCCCCTTTGATCGCTTTTAATATACCGGAATCCGGTGTCCATCATGATTTAGAGAAACAACTTTTGGCAATCGCCGATGAACACTCCCGGGTACTTCCCGGGTATCAGTTGGCAATCAGGGCCCGCCTATATGATTTGGCCGTTATCATTTTGCGCCAAATTCCAACCGAGCCATACTCCTCATCGGAACGTAACAAACACCTAAAGCGCCTGGAACGGCTGGAACAAGTCTTTAATTATGTCGAACAAAACCATACCCGGGAGATAACCCTGGCGGAGATTGCCAAAGCGGCTCATTTTAGCGTTTATCATTTTACCAGGTTTTTTAAAGAAACCACCGGGATGACCTTCACCCAATACCTCAATAATTATCGCATCAATAAAGCAATCAAGTTTTTGACTGAAACTTCGGATCCCATTACTGAAATCGCCTTTAAATCAGGATTCGAAAGCATTAAGACCTTTAACCGGGTTTTCAAGCAATTAAAGGGGTGTTCCCCCTCGGCTTTCAAAAAAGGACAACTGCTGCTATAACGACTGTCTTCCCTCAGCCAACCGGCTGGTTTTTTTATTTGATAATTTCAATTTAAGGACCAAAACAGCAAAATGTGAGAACTTCTTCGCAATCTACGGCGAGCTTCTTTTAAGCTCTGGTTTTATAATGAATTTGAGCTCCGGTTATATTATGTTTGAATATCACTTTGAGGGAGGCAATTATGCATACCAATTATTCCATCAAAGAACAACTAATAGAACTGGGTATTAATCCTAAAGATACATTGTTAATTCACTCCTCAATGAAATCCATCGGAGCGGTTGAAAACGGCGCAGATACGGTCCTTGATACTTTTAGCGAATACTTACGGGAGGGTCTTCTGGTTTTTCCGACTCATACCTGGCAACAAATGAATAGCGGGTATAACCTGTTTAATCCCGAGACAGAGCCATCTTGTGTAGGAATATTATCAAATCTGTTTCGTAAACGTCCCTCTGTTTTACGTTCGTGGCATCCGACCCATTCAGTCGCCGCCCTAGGGAAAGAGGCGGCTGACTTTGTCTCCGGGGAGGAACAATGGGATACCCCTTGTCCGCGAAATGGTTGTTGGGGAAAACTTTATGACCGCAAAGCCAAAATCCTATTTATCGGATGTAGTTTAAAGACCAACACCATTTTGCATGGGGTTGAGGAGTGGAATAATATCCCGCAACGATTGTCGGAAGATCATCAACCATATAAAATCATCACCCCCGACGGACGAATCATTGATCGTCCCATGCGACGTCATATAGGCGATATATCCCAAAATTATGACAAAATAGAAGACGCCCTGCTTCATACCGGCATAGCGCAAAAAGGTTTAATTGGCGACGCTGCAAGCCTCTTATGCCATGCCGAAAAAATGGTCGGTTTGACTTCATCTTTTTTACGGCGTAACCCCGATTTATTTGCCGATAATGCCCCGGCGCCAACCGAATGGTACCGGGACGATAGCTGTTATCATAATTAAGGGAGTGATTAGCGATGGGATATCAAAATTTCAAGACCGCCATTTATGTTACAGTCCGGGACATGGAAGAAATCGCCGCCCATCCCGACCTTGAAAAAGAGTTTGCCTTCTTTGGAAAACATATTAGCCTTGATAAAGTATATCTCGAAACTTACCGGGGACAGCATTTAATCGCGAAGGAAACGGTCTTAAAAGTTAAAGCGTTTTTCGCCAAAAAAGGAATTAAGACTTCGGGGGGGATCACCACCGACCTCTCGTCCAACTGGGAGTTTAAGTCATTTTGTTACACCAACCCCGATCAAATGGAACGGTTAAAGGAGATCGTTCAATTCACCGCCGGACTCTTTGATGAGATTATCCTGGATGACTTCTTTTTTACCAACTGTAAATGCGAATCCTGTATCCGGGCCAAAGCAGACCGCAGTTGGTCTCTATTCAGGACTGAAAGATTGAAACAAATCTCCGAAGAGATAGTCGTCAAAACAGCTAAACAAGTTAACCCCAAAGTAAACCTGATCATTAAGTATCCCAACTGGTATGATGATTATCAAAGCACCGGCTATAACTTGCAAGACGAACCAAGGCTCTTTGACGAGATTTATACCGGGACCGAAACCAGGGACCCCCGCTATACCCAGCAAACTCTCCAAAGATACCTAAGTTATTTTCTCATCAGATATTTGGAAAATACTAAACCGGGCGGCAACGGCGGCGGTTGGTTCGATACTTTTGATTCCATGTATAACTTGGGTTCCTATGCCGAACAATGCTACCTGACTCTCTTCGCCAAAGCCAAAGAGATTACTTTATTTTGCCTTGGCACACTCTACCGCGACAGCATCTTTGTACCGCTGGCCGGATATGTTTTCGAACAGATTGATCAGTTCATAGGCAAATTGGGCAACCCGGTCGGAATCCCATGTTATAAACCGTATCATTCTTCCGGCGAGAACTATTTACATGGTTATTTAGGAATGCTCGGGCTTCCTTTGGAACCATCCCCGGAATTTCCGGCCGGCTCGGAATTGGTGATCTTAACCGAAAGCGCCGCGAAAGATGAGTTGATCGTGGAACGGATCAAAAAACAATTGTCCAACGGAAAAAACGTCGCCATCACCTCCGGCCTTCTCAAAACTTTAACCGGCAAAGGAATCGAATCTATTGCCGAAATTCGTGATACCGATCATAAGGTAGCGGTGAAGCAATTCGCTTATCCGTTTTACGAATGCTCTTTTGGAAATTATTTCGATGCTTCCAAAGAAATCTTGATTCCGGAGATCCAGTTCTCCACCAATGATGCTGTGCCGCTGGTGGCGGCTTTCGCGGAAAACAAAAATTATCCCATCTTACTACAGGCAAAATACGGCTCGGGGATTCTCTATATCTTGACCATTCCCGAACATTTTGGAGATTTATATTATCTTCCTGACGCTGTCTTGGATGAAATCCGCCGGAAGTTGGCTATTAGCGCCGGTATTCGGCTGGAGGGCCCCGCTAATGTAGGGCTATTTGTCTACGATAACCGGACCTTGATCGTCGAGTCTTTCCTACCTTACCATTCCGATGTTAAAATATGCTTCCAACCAAAAGAAGTAGCGCTGTTCGATCTATTGAGCGGCGTCCGGATTGAAGGCAATAACTCCAAAGCAGGCGCGAAATTTCAATTGAAACTAGGACCAACAACTTACCGGGTATTCCGTTACGAGATCAATAATAGTCAAGAATTGTTGAAAGTTTAAAGTCAAATGTTGAAAGTCATCGGTCAAAAGTAAAGCCTTAAATCAGGAATTTAAAACCGTACTTTTAATTATGACTTTGAATGACTTTAGAATTTTAGAACTTTAGACTTTAGACTGTTTAAATGGGAGCTATTTCAGTGATCCGTTATCTCTTGGCCGATCAGGATTTTTATAAATCATTCTTTAAATTGGCGCTACCCATAACTGTCCAATATTTTATCTCCGCTTCGTTAAATCTGGTCGATAATATCATGGTCGGCCAATTGGGAACGATTGAATTGGCTGCCGGCGGCCTTGCCAACCAAGTCTATTTTCTACTCCTCCTCTTTCTGCTGGGAATCAGCGGCGGCGCTTCGATCTTCGCCGCCCAGTTCTGGGGGAAAAAAGATCTGCCTAATACCCGGAGAATTCTAGGGTTAGGTTTAATGATTAGCGGCGGAGCATCTCTATTATTCTTTTTAATAAGCGTCTTTAATTCCCAGGCAATACTGAGACTTTTCTCCCAAGATCGGTCCGTAATCGAGCTGGGCGCGGAATATTTACGAATCACTTCATTTACTTATCCGATGACCGCCATCACCGCTTGTTATGCCGCAGTGCTTCGCAGTATCGGAGAGGTCAAACTTCCCATGCGGGTCAATTTAATTGCGATTGTCATCAATACTGTTTTGAACTATCTCCTGATCTTCGGTCACTTTGGCCTGCCCCAATTGGGCGTTGCCGGAGCCGCTATCGCTACTTTAATCGCCCGTTTGGTTGAAACCGCCGTCTTACTCGCGGCCTCCTTTCATCATCCCAATAGGTTAGCCTCCAAACCTGCGGAAATGTTCCGTATTTCCGTCCTTTTGACCAAACGCTTCATTAGTACTACCGGAATCGTAGTGGCCAAGGATTTAATTTGGGCTTTAGGAATGGTCCTTTATATGGTAATCTATGCCAGAATGGGGACCGAAGTTGTAGCTTCGATTAATATAGTCTCCACCACACGCCAATTATTATTTGTCCTCTTTAACGGCATTGCCGGCGCTTGTTTAGTGATGGTCGGCAATCAAATCGGAGCAGGCGACGAACCCAAAGCCTTTCTCTATTCCAAACGGTTCTTAATCATCACCACTATTACCGGAATATTTACGGGAATATTGACGGCTCTGGGTAACGGCTTGATCTTAGCTCCTTACAAAATAACGGCGTCTGTATTCCAACAGTCGCAGGCGATATTGTTGATGAATGCCCTGTTTTTACCGGCAACCGTCATCAATATGGTAGCAGTAGTAGGCATATTACGCAGCGGCGGAGATATAATGTTCTGTCTGATCATGGATCTGGTGGCGGTCTACCTAATCGGGATGCCGTTAGCCATTTTAGGACAGTCGGTATGGAATTACCCTGTCGAGGGAGTCTTTGTTTTAATATCTTTACAGGAAATATTCAAGATGGTCCTTTGTTTAAAACGGTTTTTATCGAAACGATGGATTAATAACCTGGTAAATGATTTCGGCAATCCGGCGATCATTTCTGAATAGTCCTTCGCCTCGGCTTGCCAGGGCATATCAAAGAATGAATATGCAATAAAGCCTACTTTCACACTCATGCCCCGCGCCTTATGCCTAAATATAATTCTATAAAATAATAAGTTACGGTTTACATTCCTTACATGAAATATAACCCGCTTTAAGAGGGTCTTCCCGGTTTTTAAAAACAACCAAATTACGAGGACTGATTTTCCGGGCCCAACGGCAAGACGGCCTATGAAACTTATCCGAGCGGGAACTTGACCAATAACCTTCTTCAGGCTTCCCGATCTGAACTTCGGATATACCCCACAAGCCTTTAGCAGTTCCTCTCGCATCCTGTTCCAGCTTTACAAAGAGAGCGGCGTATTTAACATTAGGAGGGACCGTCATCACCTGAGCGTATCCGTTCGCTACCAGCCAAGCGTTTACAAATACATCGCCCACATAAACATAGGCTAAGATCCTCCCGTACCGATCGCGTTCTCCAACATCCGGTTCCAACTTTACCCGTTTATTCTCAACCAGACGCCGGTTGGCCTCAAAAGCCTCCTGACCGTATGGTTCCTGACTTCTTGAAGGATGTTTGGTTTCCGGGGAATCGACCCCAATGTACCGGACTTTACCAATCCTTTCAACTTCGATCGTATCTCCATCAATCACTTTCAGGACCGTATATTCGGCGCTATCTGTTTTTATATCCCCGGATTTGCTCTTTAGACCGGCAAATAAAATCAAGATAATACCACTAAGCAAAAGAAGCAATAGTTTCAAAACTTTTTTCATATCCAATCTCCTGTTGTTGTTTGAGTAAATCTCATATTTTAAAACCTCTTAAATTCCGGATTATCTCTAAACTGATTTTCGATAAGATTTCGAGATATTAGATATTATTTTCTTTTTAAAGGAAATTCCCTGATCAGCTCGAATCTTTACTTGTTATTGCAAACCATTTGTAAAACTTAGTTTATTATGAAATTTACCTTGTTAAAAGTAGCGGCTATAATAACCTTTAAGAGGTGAGATGTTTTGCGGATCATCGATTGGCTCGATAGCTATCTCCAAGACAAGATTGATAAGATTAGTATTTTTAAATACCTAGACGATAGTGAAAAAAAGTTCTTGTTGAAATTCGCCCATTTTCATGAATACTATCCTAACGAAAAAATCATCATCCAAGGCGAAACCAGTTATTCATTTTACGCTCTCATCAGTGGTAAGTTGAATGTTACGATTAACGGCGATAACGAAAAACAAATACAAGTCTCCCATATTAACGAAGGAGAGTTCTTTGGAGAGACCGGTATTTTTGACGACGGTCAAAGGACCGCCACTGTTTCCGCTGCGGAAACATCCCAAGTATTGGTCATCGAACGCAACGACTTTTTCTGTTATATCAGGATGTACCCTAAGGCAGGCATCAAACTGATGATGCTTTTTGTCAATGGTTTAATGAAGAAATTGAACGCCTCCAATAAAGAACTAGTGGTCGAAAAAGAAACCGGCGTTGATAAAATTCCATTCTTCGATGAGGTGGTTTAAACGCCGGTTAATTGCAATTTATTTCCCAATAATTTATTGAATCGTATATGAGATGAGGTTGATGTTAAAATGAAACTTTTTGATTGGTTATTGGTTGGTCATTTTATTGGGGATTTTATCTTGCAAACCCGATGGATGGCGGATAACAAAGCCAAGGAAATACTGCCGCTGCTCGCTCATGCGGCGATTTATACCGCGATCATAGCCTTATTGGCTCTAATTGCCGGCGGCCTGTCCTGGCGGGGAATCGGTTTAATCTTTGTTTGCCATGTGATCTTGGATCAACGCGCCTTTATCGATTTTTGGGCTGCCAAAGTAAATGGCAACACCAACATTGATTGGTTAAAAGTTGTTCTGGATCAATCATGGCATATTCTGATGCTGGCTGTGGCGACGCTAATTTAAATATCTCCGCCATCCGGAAATGACCTAACCCTGATATTTCTTAAGCAACTCCCCGATCTTACGGCTGGAATCGAAGAGGGGGCTGATCGACTGGTCGTAATTGAGCATATCAATTAAGTAAGCGATGAATTCGGACATATCCACATTTACAAACCAGGGGGCTTTCATTAACTCCGGGTTTCGATAGGTCAGATTCGTATCGTAAACCCGGGTGATGATCCCTTCCTCATAAGCGCGGTTAAAATCCTCCAATCCCTCGGTAAATAAGGCAAAAGACACGGCGATGTAAATCCGGTTGGCCTTTCTCCGCTTCAACTCCCTGGCGATATCCAGGATTGATTCGCCTGAGGCGATCAGGTCATCAACGATCAGTACATCCATTCCGGCGATATCATCCCCTAAAAACTCATGTTGCACAATGGGATTTTTCCCATCAACAATGGTTGAATAATCGCGCTGTTTGTAAAAAAGGTTGACATTCAAACCTAATATACTGGCATAATAAATGCTGCGGCCCATTGCCCCTTCATCGGGGCTGACTACAACCATCTTCGACTTATCGATATCTAAATCGGTTTCATTTTGAAGTAAAGCTCTGATAATCTGATATGTAGGGTATAAGTTGTTAAAACCCGTTAACGGTATTGCGTTTTGGACCCGGGTGTCATGGGCGTCAAAAGTAAAGATGTTGTCCACTCCGAGCCGCTCCAGCTCTTGGAGGGCTACCGCGCAGTCGAGGGACTCACGAGATTGCCGCTTATGTTGCCTTCCGCTATAAAGCATCGGCATGATGACTGTGATCCGGCGCGCCCTGCCGCCAATGGCCGCGATGGCCCTTTTAATATCTTGAAAGTGGTCATCCGGGCTCATCGGGCAGTCAATCCCGAACATCTTAAATCTACAGCTGTAATTTCCCACATCAGCCAGGATATAAATATCATGTCCCCGGACTGTTTCATGAATGACCGCCTTGCCTTCGCCATTCATAAACCGGAAACAGTCGAAATTGATCAAAAATGATTCCCGAATAAATCCGTCCGGCAATCCGCTTTTTTGATGTTTGGTTAAAAATTCTCCCCTTTGTCTGGTTAAGTACCCATCAATCAAAGTAGCCAATTCTCTGCTTCCTTCCAGGGCAATGATGCCTAGAGGGGCAAAGGGCATTTTCAATTGATAAAGGCTTCTCCATTCCGTAGGACTCACGATTAATCCTCCTTGATCCTTGTTGTTATGATTAATAATCTAGTTTTTTAGCTACCGGCATTCTCCGTCCAACGCCGAAAGCTTTGGATGATACTTTTAAACCCGGCGCGGCTTGTCTTCGTTTATATTCATTCCGGTCAACAGTGCGGGCCACCCACTCCACGGTCTCCGGATCGAAATTCAAAGCAATAATCTCTTCTAGTGAATATCCTTCTTCAATATAATATTGGAGAATCCCATCCAAGACCGGGTACGGAGGCAGTGTGTCTTGATCCTTTTGGTCCGGTTTTAATTCCGCCGAAGGGGCTTTGCCAATTATTACCTTTGGAATGCGTTCTCCTTTTTCGTTAACATATTCGGCTAGTTCATAGACGATGGTTTTGGGGACATCGGACAGGACGCTCAGTCCCCCGCTCATATCACCATATAGCGTACAGTATCCTACCGCTATTTCGCTCTTGTTTCCGGTGGAAAGAGCTAGTGAGCCATATTGGTTTGAAAAAGCCATTAAAATGTTCCCCCGGATCCTGGCCTGAATGTTTTCTTCGGTAGTATCGGCTTCCTTCTTAATAAAATGGCCGGCTACAGCATTTAAATAACTCTTAAAAATATTATCAATCGGAACAACTTTGAATTCAATCCCTAGATTACACGCCAGTTTCCTGGAATCCTCAACGCTTCCTACGGATGAATAAGGCGATGGCATCGAAATCCCCAAAACATTCTCTTTGCCGAGGGCATCCACTGCCAAACAACAGGCCAAGGCGGAATCGATACCCCCGGAAAGGCCAATTACGGCTTTTTGGAAAGAGCATTTTCTTAGATAATCTTTAATTCCAAGGGTTAAAGCGGAGTAAAGCAATTCAATCCGCGGACGGGGTTGAAATAATCCCAAACTACCGGGACTATTAAGATCCACGGTTTTGATGGCTTCCTTAAAATAAGGAGCCACATGAATCGGATTGCCTTCCTTGTCAAAGGCCATGCTCCCACCGTCAAAAATCAACTCGTCATTAGCTCCGACCTGGTTTACAAAGACGAAAGGAACCCGGTGCTTTAGGGCATGATCTTGAATCAGCCGGTACCGGAGTTCCTCTTTTCCCAAATGAAAAGGGGACGCTGAAATATTAAGTAACAGTGTGGCGCCGTGTTCAATCAAAACTGAAATCGGATCGGTCTCATAGATCTTGCTCCCCGGCCAAAGGTCCGGATCATTCCAGGCGTCTTCACAAATGGAAATCCCAAGAACTTCATCTTTAAACCGGATCACTCCCGCCTCCGGCGCGGGATCAAAATGCCGGGCTTCATCGAACACATCATAAGTGGGGAGTAAGGTTTTGGCTTGGGTAAAAACTTTCGCCCCCTGGTAAATTAAGACTCCCGTATTGGCTAGCCCTTTGCCATACTCTCTTCCCGTCGGCAACGGGGCTCCGACTAAGATCCCGGTATCACAATAACGGGATGACTCTTCGATTAACCGATTGACAGCCTGATTTACTTTATCAATAAACCAAACCCTTTCCAAGAGATCTTGAGGAGGATAACCCACTATGTAAAGTTCGGGAAAGATCAGTAAATCGGTTTTACCGTTTAAACCAGACCAAATCTCAATTAGTCTCCGGAGATTACCCTCAATATCACCTACCGTAGGATTCAATTGGGCAATCGTAACTTTCATAAGATCCTCCAGATCCGACTCGATATCTAAAGCTGTAATCTTTAATCAATCCTTAAACACTAAATAATAATTCTCACCATCTTCCCACATTCCCTGCAAATGTTTTTGTTAAATATTCGTGTCCTGGTTCCGTCTCTTTCCGCAATTAGATACCCGCATTCCGGACAATAAGTATGGTTGACCCGGCCGACATTGCCCAAATAAACATGTTTTAAGAACTCTTTGGCGATTGCCGAGGATTCCTCCATAGTCTCAACGGGAGTCGCCGGATTTGTCATTTGATAATTAGGATAGTACCTGGAAAGATGCAGCGGTATCTCCGGGTCAAGGGCAGCTATCCATTGGGCCAGCTTCCGGATGTGTTCCGGCCGGTCATTCTCGCCGGGTAAGATCAAGGTGGTCAGTTCCAGATGAATTTTCCCAACGGCTGCTTTGATGTTATCTAAAACCGGTTTGAGTTCGCCCATACAAAGCCGGTGGTAATATGCGTCGTCAAAACCCTTGAGGTCAATATTAGCCGCGTCGGTCCATTTTAACAAAGAGCTCCAAGGTTCCGGCTCCAAGTAAGCGTTGGTCACCAAAACATTTTTTAAACCGGCTTCGCGGACCAGCGGCATCGCATCCATGAGAAATTCATACCAGACCCCGGGCTCCGAGTAAGTATAAGCCACTCCGATATTCTCTTCCCGGTGGCGTAACTTATCCGCCAAATCAACCAACCCTTCCGGGGTCATCGCTTGAGTATCGGATTTTTCACGGGAAATTTGCCAGTTCTGACAAAAACGGCATGCCAAATTACAACCGATGGCGCCTACCGAAAGGATTGGCTTGCCTGGATAATAATGGTATAAAGGTTTTTTCTCGATCGGGTCCAAGCCGATACTGGATATCTGTCCGTAATTGGTGGTGAACAGTTTACCGTCTTGGTTAGTCCGAACCTTACAAAAACCGGATCCGCCCGAAGCAAGGCGGCACTGTCGCGGGCATAGGCGACAAACGATCTCCCCTTCGGACAATAATTCATAGCAATCGGCTTCATGCAAATCCTTCATTCTTTTGTTTGTCTCCTAGAAAAATACATCACAAAACTATTATTAACCATGAAGAACGGAAGATATGACGAAAAACCAAGACTACGCCACTTTTCACTTCATGTCCTTCATGGTGAAAAATGGTCCATTTTCATACTTTCACGTGCCCCGGCCGTGGTGAACGACTATTTATATACTCATCTCACTTGCCTCATGCTTAAATATTCTTACATTCTAAAAATACCTCACTACCTCGAACCGTTCCAGCTTTACCGGTTCATTAGACCCAATCCCCGCCTTCTTCCGGGCTATCGACACCTGTTCGGCTGCGGTCTCAATCCCTTCCAAATTCGGCAATAGCAAACCGGTGCGATAGCCGCTTTTGACAATTACCCCATAACGTTCGGGATCCAGTTCATTTATTCCGGAGATTGGTTCCGCCGGCTTCAAAATATCAACGCTATATACTAGATCATCCAATTCATCGACTGACACCGGATCAAACCGCGGATCCCTTGTCGCCGCGGAGATTGCGTTTTGTTTAACTTCCCGCAAAATATCGGGTTGAGTAGGTCCGGTAGTACCGATACACCCCCGGAGCTGACCGAATTTTTTAATGGAGACGAAAGCGCCGGCCCGCTCCCGGAGGTATTCGTTTAAATCATTAGCTTCCCTTAACTTCTCGCCTTTAACGAAACTTTCCACTACCTGACGGGCATATTTTACCAAGGGACTTTCCTCAGCCCGCCTGGATTGAACTTCAGCATCCCGCGCTTGAAATAAGGTTTCCAATATACTCTGCCGCTCCCCTTTGGGATGAAAAGAAGCCACCGCATACCCGACCCCGAAAGGCCCCTGATAACTAAGGACTTTGCTTTCAAACTTGATACCGTCCATAGCGCCCAGGAGCATAATCAAACTTCGGAAACCGCATTCGGCCGCCTTTTCCAACAATACCGGGTCCAACTCAAAAAAGGGTTCTACTGTTCCTTCATTGATTAGCTCCACTAATTTATGATCAAATTCCGCCCCCCGCGGTTCATAAGGGGCCGGGGCGCCGGGCTTCAGACAGTGTGACAGATCGCCGCTGGCGATCACCGCCACCTCTCGGCCTATTCCAACCGCCGCTTCTTGGACTACCTTCCCAAATTGATATAGTTCTTCTAAAGAAAGATAACTCAAGGGGATCACAACCAGCTTAACTCGGGAAGCCCAAGCGGGATCAAAAAAAGATAAAGGCACCAACACCCCATGATCCAACCCTTCATCAAAACGTCCCCGAGATGCTTCCGTATAATCCATTGGAAAAATCGGTAAGCCTGTTTTACCTCCCAATTCAGCGATCTTCTTAACTAAATCCAAGTCGGTTTCCCATTGCCATCTCCGGCTTAAACCAAAACGTTCCAAGCCTCCGGCTAAAACCCGGTCCCGATAAATAATGATGGCGTCCGCATAGACCGCGCCGTGAGGGGTGAACACCACCAAAGTCTCGGGAGGATCTTGGGCCAGTATCCCGTCGATTTGCCTCATTGCGTTGGAGGTTTTTTTTAATTGTTCCAAATCTTCAGTTTGACCGACTCCAGGCACACTTATCGGGGCGTGAGGCAATAATGCTCCAAACTTGATCATTAGCCTTACTCCTTTCAAGTTTAAACTAGGACTCAATCATTAAAATATCAATCCATCCGGGAAATGTCACGGACCAATGGGACCCCTCCGGGACCATCCAATTCAAGCCGGGGTAGAACAATTAATTTTTACTAAATCTTTTGCTAAGTTTATTTGTTTAGAGTTCAGCGAAATTCTTTAAGATTTTCAGCCCTACACTACTGCTCTTTTCAGGATGAAATTGAAAAGCGTAAATGTTTTCTTGGTTAATTCCGGAGCAGTAATCAATCTCATAGTTAGTGGCGCAGGCAATTACTTCAGTGTTGGCGGGTTTTACATAGTAAGAATGGACGAAATAAACAAAACTCTCGTTCTCAATTCCGTGCAGAATTGGGCTATCCTTCTTAATCCTAATCTGATTCCACCCAATCTGGGGTACCTTGAGACGCTTTGAATTAAACCGGAGCACTTGCCCTGGTATGATTCCCAACCCCTTGACCCGGGTAGTCTCCGGTCCGAAAACTTCGGCGCTCTCTTCAAAAAGCATTTGCAACCCAAGGCAGATTCCAAGAAAAGGCCTTCCGGACGCGACGACCTCTTTAACTACCTGAACCATACCGGCCCGGGCCAGGCTCTCCATGGACTTACCGAAGGCTCCCACTCCCGGAAGGACCACTCGATCGGCTCCCCTAACGATTTCCGGGTCCGAGGTGACTACCGCCCGGCGCCCCAGATAAGTGAAGGCCTTCTCGACGCTGCGTAAATTGCCGACTCCATAATCGATAATCGCGATCATTTTTTAATCCAGGATTCCCTTGGTTGACGGAACTCCTTTGATCCTTTCATCTAATTGCACTGCCGCTGCTAACGCCCTGCCAAAAGCCTTAAAAATCGCTTCGGCGCAATGGTGTAAATTGGCGCCGTTTAAGAGCCGGATATGAAGATTCATTCCCGCCTGGACCGCTACGGCCTGGAAGAATTCCTCAACCAACTCCAGATCGAAGCCTCCTAGATGCCCTTTGCCCAAATCGGCTTCGAATTGTAGAAAGGGCCGTCCGCTTAAATCCAAGGCCACTAACGCCAGAGCCTCATCCATCGGAATAACGGCATGGCCGTAACGGCTAATCCCAAATTTATCGCCGAAAGCTTTCTTTAACCCTTGTCCAAAGACGATCCCCACGTCTTCCACGGTATGGTGAGCATCAACTTCCAGATCCCCTTGGGCTGAGACCTTCAGGTCCAGAAAGCCGTGTTTGGCGATATGAGTCAACATATGATCGAAAAACCCGACCCCGGTATTAATCTCATAACTTCCCGAACCGTCCAGGGACAATTCCAGTTTAACCCTAGTCTCTTTGGTGCTTCGTTCGATAGATGCAAAACGCATTAAAAACCACCTCATATATTTCAGTATTCTTTTTAAGATATAGTCGAATGTCGAAAGCAAATATCGAATGTCAAAAATATTTGAGTCAAAAAAACGTTGGTCAATTGTTGAAAAAATAGAGAGCCAGATTTGCCTCAATTTAAGACTTTAGACTTTAGACCTTAAACTTTTGACTTTCTTATTTCCCTACTTCTCCAGCCTGACCTTGATCGCATTAGCATGGGCGTCGAGGCCTTCGACGGCGGCGATTTTGATCGCGGCCGGGCCGTATTTGGCCACGCCGGACTGATTATAAGCGATGATGCTGGTTCGTTTGATGAAATGGTCCACGCTCAGTCCCGAGGCAAATCTAGAGGTGGCATTGGTCGGCAGTACATGGTTGGTCCCGGCGATATAGTCGCCGATGGACTCTGTGGAATAGGGACCGATAAAAACCGCCCCGGCATGTTTGATCTTATGCAAATGGTTCCAAGGGTCGCAGACCAATAACTCCAAATGCTCAGGAGCGGTGTAGTTGGCCCATTCAAAGGCCTCTTCCAAGTCCCGGGTCACGATAATCGCGCCGCTTTTCTCCAAAGCAGCCGCTGCAATCGTATTGCGGGATAATTGTTCCAGTTGGGATTCGACCTCTTCGGCAACTGCCTGGGCCAGCATGGGAGAAGGCGTCAGCAAAAAAGCCCCGGCTTCATTAACCGGCCCGTGTTCGGCCTGGGACAGCAAGTCCGCCGCTAGATAGGCGGGGTTATTTTTTTCGTCGGCAATGATCAGGATTTCGCTCGGCCCGGCCAGCATATCCAGTCCCACATAACCGAAGACCTGGCGTTTGGCTTCGGTGACGTATTGATTGCCTGGTCCGGTAATCACGTCCACCGAAGCGATGGTTTCAGTTCCGAAGGCCATGGCCGCTATGGCCTGAGCCCCTCCTACTTTGTAAACCTCGGTAATATTACATTCCAAGGCAGTGGCTAATAAGTATGGGTTGACTCCGCCGGAAGCATTGGGCGGGGTGCAGATAATGATCCGTTTAACTCCGGCGACTACCGCCGGCAACACGTTCATCAACAATGACGAAACCAGTGGGGTACTCCCGGCCACGCCGCCCGGAACATAAAGGCCGGCCGAGTCCACCGGGATATAGCGCTGTCCCAAGACAATTCCATCATCTTTTAAATCAAGCCAGTCTTTGGGGAGTTGTTTTTGATGGAAAGCGAGGATGTTGGTTTTCGCTTGGCGGATCGCCTCCCGAAAGTCATCCGGCGTGGTACGACGGGCATCCTCAAACTCATCAGCGGTGACCTTGAGCTGTTCCGGTTGGAGTTGTACTTTGTCAAACTTAGCTGTATAGTCTAATAAGGCCTGGTCGCCGCGGGCTTTTACCTCGGTAAGTATTGCCGCCACTCCGGCGGTAATCTCCGATTGGCTCCGGTCGTCGGAAACCGGCCGCCGGTTTAGGAAGCGGCGTACTTCTTTGGATTGAGTATCAGTTCGTATTATTCTCATTGGCAATCCCTTTTCCCCAATTTTTTCTTTAATTTACCATAGGGATTGAGGAATGTCAATTAGTTAGCCAAATGTTAAGTATGAGGATTTTCCTTGTTATCCTTTGCCTTCACTATTGTTTTTAAATTCTTACCTGAGTCAACTTTATAATCGGATTTTGAAATACACTATAGTAGACGTTGATGTACACTATAGTACACGAACGCGCACACTATAGTAGACGATCGCGTGGACTATAGTAGACGTTGGCGTAGACTATAGTCAATTTTTTAATTTAATCCTTTCCCAAGTCCTTTTCTCTATCTGGTAATGTGCGGGGCCTGTATAAAAGAGATAAAAAGTAGGTGAGTTTGGAATAGCCGAGGGCCGCCGGACTTGTTTTCTTCACGGATGAAGGCGTTCGCCAGCGCAAGTAGGGGCATATAGTAATATATCCCTGCTTTGCCGGACAGAAGACTAGGGAGGACGAAGACATTCAAGCAGCGGGATGAATAAAGAAAGGGGAAATACTATAACCTATTTCTGATCCGTTCCTCAAAGAACTTTAACTGCTCTTTCATTAGTTGAATCTGATCATACATCTGTTTGTTATCCGCCTGGGATTGCTGCAATGCCTGTTGAGCGCCGAATGTCGCCATGGATTGTCCAATTGACTCGAAGAAATTACTTAATGACTCCTGTTGATCGGAGTTTAGATGTTTAGCAAAAGCGATCCCGATTAAATTTGCCAGCAGAGCGAATGATCCCGGAGGTATATTAAAGAGCGACATTCCGATCATCCTTACCTAATTTCAACTAATGATATAATATTCTTCCCTTAAAATGATGTGCGGGATCGCAGCGCGGTACTAATAATAACCCCTTAGGCACATTAGCTCCCTGTTTGACACACCGGCTATTACGGCTCCAACTCTCCCCTTCAGCCTTTAAATAAATCAAGGCAACGGTGTAAAACCATATGGAAAAGGGAGTGACTTTCTGCAATTGTTTATCCTATCGACTTATGGATAAACTAAATCATGGAATAAAACTTTTTGAAGAATGGTGAAGATGAAACTAGAAACTGATAATGAATTTAGCAGAGGCGCCATCGCCGGTACAGTTAGCGCTACAATAATCTGCCTGTTTTTAGAGGCTATGGAAAAGTTGGGCCTAACCGGGTTCTGTTGGTTCTTTATGGCCGGCCATGCGGTGTTGGAGTTTAAGCATGGTACCTTGTTTAACGTTTTTGCCTTCTTAGTACATCTCGGGGTGGGCGCATTTTGGGGCGTGATCATAGCCTTTCTTTACACGAAGGTTTTTTCCGGCCGCTATCTCATTTCCAAAGGTTTACTGATTGGGTCGTCCATCTTCTTTTTTCATATCGGGCTTATGGCCAAAGCCCTGCATTATCCCGCCCAACTGCGGGAAGACCCGTTAACCGTTTTTATCATATACTTGAGTTATTTAATCTACGGCGCGTTAACCTCCGCGATTCTTGAGAAAGTTCCTTGGGAAAAAACGGGCTAGAAACCGAAGGCGGCCTTTATTATAAAAGTATCAACAACACCCCTTTCCTCTCTATCATAAAGCGATCATCCCGGTCGGGTTGGATTCTTATTAAAGGGAAGTTTATCTCATTTATAAATTAAATACCTTTTTGATCAAATTACCGATCTCTGTTGTTATCGCAGGCAATGGCGCCCCTAAAACCAACAAGGCGCTTAGGAGCAAGGCTAACAACATAAATCCCGAATACACCGCCAGTTCCCGCCAATATTTTCCCCGGATCAATCCCGGCGCGTCAAACAAAACGAGGATCATAAAAACAAGCAATAGAATAATTAACATCCCGTGTTCCTCGATGGCAGTTTTCTAATGATCGCTATGGCTAAAGTCAATAACGGTATTCCCAATTGAAAAAATAAACAGTAAATCAAATTCGCCGTCAGATTAAACTCGGTATTCTCCGTAAAATTGGAAAAATTAATTATTGAAAAGACTACCATTAAAATACCGATTGGAATGATTAAAGGACCCATCGAACGCAGCCTGAATATTTGCCCCAAGCCCAAAACCGCGCAATAATGAAGTACCGTAATCTTTAAAAAGCCCATCGTCAGAAAATTAAGCACCACGATAATCTCCAACCGGGTATTGACAAAGGGCAGATTGATTAATTTCACCGCCTCATACGCCGGATAACTGAAGATACTTTCAGCGGCCCCCAGTGCTCCGGTATTGCGCAAAGAAGCTAGCATCACGTAGAGCATCGCCAGAAAAATCCCGGACATCGTTCTGCTTCGGCCTTCTTTGATTTGGTTGAGAAAAGGCAAAACCATTAAAAAGACCACTCCGTCGCCAAAAGGAAAGACCGCGACACTATGGGATATTTTTAACAATTCCCGCCATGGAGTCTCAAATAACGGCAAAAAATTTTCGAAATTAATCTGGTTTAACTGAAGTACAAAGATAATTGATAGTAATAAAACGGCTAAAGGGACCAATACCAGACTACAGCGGGTGATTACTTCCAAGCCGTTATGGACCGCGAAAGCCGATACCAAGATCAGCGCCGCGGCAAACACTATACTTGGTGTTTCCGGCATAGTGACCGTAGTGAAGAAGTCGGTAAAGTTGCGAATCACCATTGAACCCAGATGAAATGTGAACCAAATAAAAAGAGCGGCGATTACTTTCCCTAAATAGGGACCAAAAACAGTTTCCATAATCTCCACACCTGTCTTTCCCGGGAACCGTCGGGCCAGAGTAGTGTAAACCAAGGCAAATATTCCGCCTTCAACCGTCCCAATGATGATAGCGATCCAAGCATCCTGGCCTGCGTCCTTCGCCGGAGTTAAAATCACCGTGGAGCCAAAGATAAACCCAACCAATAAATAAACCAATTGCGTTCCGGTTATTTTCCCGTTTTCCAATTGTGGCAAGAGTCAACTTCCTTTCAATCATTGCTTTAATAGGTTTTTGAATTAACCCAACCCGGCCGATATTGGCTTCTACAGTCAAGTCAACTTTAAGGGTGGGAAATATTTTATCCCAACGTGGTTCCAGCTCTTTCCACACCTTGGGATGAGTCCGATGGACAGCCTCTCCGAAACCGAAGATATCGGCATTCATTTCCTTAGCCTTTCTCAAGGCGGCTTCGATTTCGTTCCGGATAGCCGCCGTTTCTCTTCGGGCCAAGCTCTTGAGGGTTTCCGGCTTGCTAAGATCGAGTTCGCCGGAGGTATCTCCCACATTGGATTGGACATTCACCTTGACCTTTATTAATACATTATCACCTTTAATCTTTGTGTTAATCTTACTTTGGGAACGGATTAATTCTAGTCCGGTCTTGCTTTTTCCCCCGGGCGTATCAACCACTATAATGCCGCTTCGCACTTTATTAGTGACCCAAAGCAAGCCTCTGGTCTCCTTTTTTCCTATGAAATCGACTAACTTATCATCCTTGAAAATAGCTGTTCCAGCCAGGACATACCGGTTAGCCTCATCAAGCTGGATTTGGGTCCCTAATGGAGCGGCGGTTTTACTAATCAGCTGGTTTGTAAAATCATGGACTGTAAAGCTTCCAATTTCCGAAGTGGCGGATTGGATTTGGATCATTTCCCCGATTTCCAAAGTCGGGATCTTCTCCATTATCCCTTGAGCTTTAATCAAATCCCCGGCCTTTCCCGGAGTCACCAAAACGAAAGCGGTGGGACGGGGCTCGGCGTCCCTGATAAAAAGATCGATATAACTTCTCACTCCTTTGGCTGCAGCATCCTTCCCGATGATCACCACCTGATTATGGGGCCAGAATAACTTTCGGCTAAACTTGGTGACGGCATCACGTATCGCTTCAAAAACTGTCGTTCCAACGCTTTCAATATTTACCACCGGCCGGGTCTGGCCTTGATCTCCGCTGTAAGATCCGCCTCCACCACCGCCGCTTTTAACCTCACCTGGTTTTATTACTTGAATGGTTAGTAATACTTTCTCCGGGTCCGGGGCTAAGTCAATCCCAACTCCGGCGACGATCCCCAGATCATCCAAACTATTATAATTCCAACATCCCCCGCTGAATAAAAACAACGAAATCAATAAGATTAAAAATATGAATTTATTCATCCGTACCACCCCCATACTTAGGATTCTTTTTTGACGGCGGCTTCGGCTGGGAATGAAAATCCTGACGGGTCCGGTCTTGACTCCGGATCGCCTTTGACCTGACGAACATCGCCCACTGCGGCGCCCGCACTATTACATCCTGCGCTAAGCTACGGAGGTCCATTGGAGCGATTGGCGCTAAATAAGGGACCCCAAGAGAACGCAAGGAAACCAGATGAATCAGGATAATTAATAGACCGACGGTGACACCGAAAGCTCCAAGAAATCCAGCAAGGATCACCAAAAAAAACCTGATAATCGTGTTCTCCTGTACTATAGTGGGATTAACAAAGGAAGTAATAGCGGTGAAAGCAATAACAATAATCAATGGCGCTCCCACTAACCCTGCGGCGACCGCCGCTTCACCAATTACCAATGCGCCTACGATGCTGATCGTCTGTCCAATCGGCCGGGGAAGCCTGATCCCGGCCTCACGGAGAATTTCAAAGACCAATCCCATCACCAGCGCTTCGACCACTCCCGGAAAAGGGGTGCCTTCGGTAGCGGCAGCCATGGTAATCAGTAATTTTGTCGGGATCAACTCCTGGTGAAAAGCGGTTAACGCTACATAAGAAGCGGGAAGCAAGATGCCGATCATAAAAGCGGTGTACCGGACCCAACGGAGCACACTGCCGAAAAAGGGCTTAAAGCTATAATCATCCGGACTTTGAAAATTCTCAATAAATAAAAACGGAACGGTTAACACCACCGGAGTGCCGTCGACGAAGATGGCGGCCCTGCCTTCCAGCAATTTGGAGCAGACCACATCCGGCCTTTCGGTGTAACCCATCATTGCAAAGATTGAAAGAGGGGCGTCTTCGATGAATTCTTCCAGAGATCCGGCGGATAAGATCCCATCGGTGTTTACTCTTTTAATCCTCTCCCTGATTTCTTCGATTATCTTCGGATCAACGACCCCTTTTAAATAAGCGAGACAGACATTGGTCTTAGTCCTTGCGCCTACTTGCAACGCTTCCAAAGTAAGCCCCGGATCGCCCAGCTTGCGCCGGAGCAAAGCCGTATTGGTCCGCAAAGTTTCGATAAACCCTTCCCTGGGGCCTTTAACGATCACTTCCGAATCGGGTTGCTCTAAACTCCGTTTTTCCCATCCCGGCGTGGCAATGGCCGAGCCTTCTTCGAAACCGTCAATCAGTAGTATGGTTTCTCCGGCAAGGACCGCCGCGATTAGCCGGTCTAGTTTACGCTCCCGTTTGATCTCACCGACTGTAATCAAACTTGACTCAATATATTCCAACCGGTTGCCCATACCCGGTCTTGAGATCGGTCCTTTCATTAACATTAAGGGACGGAGGATACTCCACTCAACCTCTTTCTTATCCACCAACCCGTCGATGAAGACAACCGCTCCTTTCTCCTCCGGAGAACCTCCTAAGCTGAAGCGCCGGATGATCAGGTCCGGGCTATCGTTAAGTTCTCTTTGGATCAAATCCAAATTAACCGTCAGATTTGGAGCCAAATCCTTAGCTTCATTAACC
This sequence comes from Bacillota bacterium, assembly GCA_023394955.1. Classification (GTDB taxonomy): domain Bacteria; phylum Bacillota; class UBA4882; order UBA8346; family UBA8346; genus JAAYHS01. The sequence goes on along the minus strand of JAEWZY010000004.1, from coordinate 240,096 downwards.
GACTCTTCTTTGGCAAACTCCATTTTCACCTTGGCGATTTCCCGTTTCATCCGCCAAAGGAGCCGCTTGCGTGGTTTGTGATACATCTTTTTCCTCTCTTGCCAAATATAGTTCTTTTTAGTATGGAATTTGCAACCAAATACTATGCATAGCATTACAAAATAAAAAAACCGGGATAACCCCGGATTCGTTATGCGTATGTGTCCAACGTTTCACGTTAAAAAGATTTATGCGTAAGACATGTTTAGCTCTATTGTAATTATAAAGTTAACTCAGGTATGAAATTCAAGATTATAACATTGTCTCCTTCAACCGCAAAACGCGGTGCGTCAATTTGACATCCATGAATCCCCAACACTTCTGACTCCTGCTCCTGTATTCTTGATCTTCCTACTCTTTAAACCCTTCTCCCAACACCTCGTGAACGTCGGTGATGATCACAAAGGCGCGGGGATCGATTTTGCGGACAATCTCCTTCAACTTAATCTCTTCCGCCCGGGAAATTACGCATAAAATCACTTCTTTATGGGCTGTCGAATATAACCCTTTTCCTAAAAGGCCGGTAGCGCCCCGTTGCAAATCATTTATAATCTTCTCCCCGATCTCCTGGGAATATTCCGAGATGATAAATGCCGCTTTGGCATAGTCCAGCCCCTCCAAAACCGCATCCAGTATCTTACTGGTAACAAACATAGTGATAATAGCATATAAAGCCAATTCGGTACTGTTGAAAATGATTCCTGCCAAGGCGATCACCGCGCCGTCAAAGATTAACAACGAATGCCCTACTGAAATACCGGAAACTTTATTTAATAACTGGGCCGCCAGATCAGTCCCCCCCGTGGTCCCGCGAAACCGGAAAGCTATCCCCATACCGGTCCCGGCAATCACTCCACCATAGAGCGAAGCCAACAATGGATCTTCGGTTAACGGCATAAGGTTGATGACCGAATCCCAAAATTGGATCATAATTGAGATAAATACCGCCCCAAATAAAGTCTTGGCGCCGAAGCGAGGACCGAAACTCCAAAGGCAAGCCAAGAATAGCGGAATATTGATCAAGAGCATCGTTAAGCCAACCGGCCACCCCCAGAGGTGAAAAGTCACCACTGCCATGCCGCTGACTCCTCCGGCCGCAATTTTATTGGGAATTTGGAGCCAAACTAAAGACAAAGCGGTGATAGCGACTCCCACAAAAACTCCAAGGTAATCTACGGCCTCTCTTTTAATCATCTTCCAGTTCAATAAAGAACGCTTTATCTAAATCACCCCCTAAAATCAATGAACAGTGAACATTTGTCAGGCTCACCTTAAAAACCGATACCAAAATTCAACTAATTCCGGTAGTAGCTTTAATTTCTTCGGGTTCTGGAGCATTCGGTAACACCATTCCCCGCCATGATTAATCAAGAATTTTGGGGCCCGCGTTTTTTGGCCGGAGATAACCTCTAAGGCGCCGCCAATCCCCATCCCGACAGTTGCCGTTAAGCCCGGCAACAATTCGGCTAGAAAGTATTCCTGGCGGGGAGATCCCAAACCAGCTAATACTAATTTCGGATTGATCTTAATAATCTCTTTCCGGACCAGAGCTTCAGCTTTATTAAACCCATCCTGAAAAAAAACCGTCCCGTGCCCACCGTATTTTTGACGCAACCCCAGTATCGTCCTTTTAGTCCCTCCAAAACAATAAACCGGCAACTTTTCTTGAATACAAAAATCAAGGGACTGACCGGCCAATTCAACTCCGGGAAACCTTTCCGTCCAGACTCCCCGCCTTTGTAACGCCGCCATAACACCGTAACCATCGACCGTTATCAAGTCCGCTTCTTGAATTACCTTTTCTAAACAGCTATCTTTTAACGCTAAGGTTAATATCGCCGCATTAAGCGTAACTATCCGGCGAGGTTTCTCGCAGTGGAACAACCAATCATTGACAGTCCGCCAGACTTCCGTTCTTGGACCGGGGTCAACCGGAATTCCGTTCAAATAATAACGCTTAATCATGTTTTTCAAGATACTGTTTTAAAATTATTTGATTTTCCATCGCTCTAGCCTTCCAAAATGGAAGTTTTAATTGATACGCTAGGCACTCTTTGGAGGCTTCGGCTAAAAAGTTCGCCACTTTATTATAAATGCCAATCCACTCAGTTTCAAAGTTTAATAAGCTGAAAGGGATTCCCAATTGTAAGCAAAACCCCTCTACCTTCGGATCAGCCGCTAATCCGTAACAAGGAACTCCTTGCAACACACCGGCTACCAAGCCATGAAGCCTGGCGCTGACTAATAGATCCAGACCGCCGACGATCTGTTGAAGTCCCTCCCATCCCTGGTCGGTGTTTAAAATCGTTAATCCATAGTCAGCGGCAAATCCTCTTAAAAAATCAATATCCTTGGCCGCCTGGATCGGGATCAAATAAGTTTCGATATTTGAATCCCAGCTCAAACAATTAAGCAGCTGGTCCCAAAACTCTTTCTTTAAAAATTTAGACTCCTGAATAATCAGGCCCAGTTTTAGCTGTTTACCTTTTTCCCTCTGCTTCCAATATTCTTTAACTAATAACGCCTCAACTCCCTTTGAAGCCAACAACGGTTCGGCGGTAAAATGAATTTCTGGTTTCCGGACATTTAATTCCGCCAGAGCCACAATGGAGAGCCGGTCCCTAACGGTAATCAGATCCGCCATGGACAAGACCCGGCCGGCCAAAGACTTTCCAATGCCGCTCCGAAGCGGCCCAATGCCCTGGCCGTACAGAAAGGTCTTTACCTTCAACAATTTAGCGACAAAAACTAAAGCGGAATAATAAAGTAAGCTTCTTTTACTGGTTATATCTTGAAAATGGCTCCCTCCGTTGCCAATCAGAAGGTCAGCCTCGAGCAAAGCCTTGATAATTCTAAAAAGATTGAATTTTCCGACCGCCGTCACCTTAAATGCCCGGGAAGTACGGTCCGGATCGCCTGAGATTACGGTAATTTTATTTCTTTCGTTAAATTCCCGGAGCAACTTAATTAATTGGCATAGATTAGCCTCGTCCCCTAAATTGCCAAATCCAAAATAGCCAAAGATCAAGATGTTTTTCATGAATCACTCTGTCCCGTCTTCATCGATTGTAACAAGCCGACCAATAACCAAAAGTAACCCCCGGAAAATTGATGGACCCACCATGTTTCCAAAAAACCAGCAACTAAGAATAGGATTATTACCAGCGCCACTGCTTTGGCGGTACCTTGAAAAACCGTCAACCCAGCCAAATTTTTAACTATAACTCTGATAAAAGCGGCTAAACTAAGGACCCCGTTTTCCAGCCATAATTGGAGATATAATTGATGTCCGTGTTGGATCAAGCTGTTTCCCATTGGGTAACTGCTGTAAACTTCGCCGAAGCTCCCCGGACCGGAGCCCCATTGCCAGCAATCGGCAGTAATTTTTAGCATATTCCGCCATATTTGCGTCCGAAACCCCAAGGTACTGTTGGAAGGATTCATCATTCCGATGATTCTAGCTTTAAACCCCGGCAGGCTTATTAAAAATAAAATACCTAACCATAAATACAAAGGTTTAGCGGAGAAAAGCACCCTGCCAAACCAAAGGATTAGACCTATCGAACCCAGCACCCATGCGGTACGGGAATAAGTGAAGCTTAAAGATACAAACCCCAAAACTAAAACAAGCCGTGACCCAACCCGGTAAATCCACTCCTCGGAATTAATCTCGGAAAGGGCAAAGAACAAAATTGATAACAAATAAATCCCGTAAATATTGGGGTTTCCAAATACCGAGTAACTACGAACGGAAATCACCAGGCTTTGCCCTTGTTCCAACCAGTGGGCGGGGGTTAATATCCCCGCCGCTTGTTGCCACAAGCCGATAACCATCCAGATCAAAGCGGCTATCAGTGAAAACCGGATCACTTTCCGACTAAATTCGACTGTAAAGACTCGCCCCGTCAAACCGGCTATTAACAACCAAACCGAGACCGCAGTCAACCGGCTTAGTCCTCCGACTCCTACAGACATCAAGGCGCTTACCGCCAAAGCAAAACAGAAGAATAACAATCCGGTATCCGGGAGCTTTCTTTCCGGGAACCGAATGATATATAAAAGCAAGTTTAAGACTAACAACACCTCCCAGGAGTTTAGGACCGGCATCAAAACAATAGTCAGGAGAATTCCGGCCTCGATCGCCTTCCCCCAACGCCGGGCCATGCCCTCCCAGAACGCCCCGTCGCGCCGTTGCCGAATTGCTTCAAACCAGGTTCGGATCTTGAGGACTCCCCGAAAAAACAAGGAGTGTTCTTGAATAGTTCTAAAACAGTTATTGGCCTTTTCGGAAAGAGCCCCGACAATTCTTTTACCATTAGTTAATCCGGTAAATATTTCGGAGGTATGGATTAATCCGATCCATTTTTTACACTTCATCGTTTAAGTCTATGCCTGCTTTATTCATCAGCCTTACCCTTGATCCGGAGATACTCGACCTCTCCGGAAATTGAGGCATACATAGTATGAACTTTTAAACGCTCCCCCACTCGGAGCGGGAAGTTCCCAAAATAGACCCCGCTCCGGGAAGGCCCGGCGATTATCCGGCCGTCCTTTTTCAGCTCGAGCCGCAGATCAAAATTCCGAGGGGAAGTGGTCGCCAGGACCCGATCCCCGGCATTGATCAGTATTTCAGCCGGTTGAATCTTCTTAGTTAAAATTTTGCCCAAGTAGATATGGTGTTGGTCCAGGAAGAGGTCCTGGCCGACTGTGATGCTTTCCGCCAGATAGGGCGGGACATCTCTCACCAATAATCCGTAAGTAACCGGGTTTTCTCTCAATTTTAAAGGTCCGGGCCGGTAATCGGAGATTACTTTGATCCCCAAGACCATCAAGATCGTCAAAACAGCCAAATCCCACGGATTAATCAGACCAAACAGCTTGCCTCGATCATCGAGGAGTTTACTCAAGCCACTCACCACTTTTTTTAAAACAATTTGACCAAAATAAATGGGACTTATTTAATCATAGTTCACCAAATATTTGTTTTAGCGTCTCCGCTCCAATTCCTGCTTGAGTAACCGATTTACCATCCCGGGATTGGCCTTGCCTTGAGTCGCTTTCATTGTTTGACCGACCAAAAATCGAAGCGCTTGTGCCCTCCCTCTCAAATAATCGGCTACCGATTGGGGATTGATGTCAAGCACTTCATCGACTAGCTTTTCTAATTCACCGGAATTGCTGATCTGTGTTAAACCTTCTTCCATAACGATCCGTTCCGGATCTTTACCGGTTAAAAACATCCTCTCTAACACAGTCTTAGCGGTTTTACCATTAATTTTCCCGGTGTCAATCAACTTCAATAACTCGGCCAATCCTTCCGGCGCTAGTTTCAGCTGAACAAATTCAAGCCCTTCCCGGTTAGCCAAACGCATGACCTCTCCCATCACCCAATTGCTGACGGTTTTAGCTTCGCCATAGAGGTTAACAGTGGTCTCGAAAAATTCGGCCAGGGTTTGGGAAGCGCTAAGCAGACCGGCGTCATACTCCGGCAATCCCCACTGACTAATATACCGTCTCCTCCGGGAATCCGGAAACTCCGGCAGAGTCCGGCGGAGCTTTTCGACCCGGCCGGGATCAATGGTCACCGGCGGCAAATCGGGGTCGGGAAAATAGCGGTAATCCCCGGTCTCCTCCTTGGAACGCATCAAGACGGTGATCTTTTCCCTTTCATCCCAAGCCCTGGTCTGGCGGGAGATTTTTAAGCCTTCATCCAATAGTTTCGCCTGCCGCTGGGCTTCATATTCCAAAGCCGCCTCAACCGCCCGGAATGAATTCATGTTTTTAATCTCGATCAAAGTCCCGTACCGCTTCTCTCCCAAAGGTCGAAGAGAAATATTGGCGTCACAGCGGAGAGAGCCTTCCTCCATTTTGCAATCGGAGACCTCCGTATAGAGCAGCAAGGTCTTCAGCTTTTCCAGATACGCCTTGGCCTCCCCAGGCGAACGGAGATCCGGCGCGCTCACGATCTCGACCAGAGGTATTCCGCAGCGGTTATAGTCGATCAGCGCATCAGCGGCGTCCCGGATCCCCGTCCCCGAGTAGACCGTCTTGCCGGCTTCTTCCTCCAAATGGACCCGGATGATCCCCACTCTTTTGGTGGCGCCCGTTCCGCCGTCCGGAGCGGTTATTTCCACCCACCCGTCGCTACAGAAAGGCTGGTCAGATTGGGAAATTTGGTAAGCCTTCGGGAGATCCGGATAAAAATATTGCTTCCGGTCGAACTTGCTTAACTCCGCAATTTCGCAGTTCAACGCTAATCCGGCAACAATCGTGTAATCCAACGCTTGCTCGTTCAAAACGGGTAACGCCCCCGGCAAACCCAAACAAACCGGGCAAACCCGGCTGTTCGGCATCGCGCCGAATTCGGCGGCGCAAGCGCAGAACAGCTTGGAGTCGGTTTTCAGTTCGGCATGGACTTCCAGCCCAATCACGATTTCATAGTCGGATAAAGGCAAAGCTTTCCTCCTTTAACTATCTTGGTACACTAACGCCTATTGCCTATCCTTGACAACGATTCCACGATACTCGCGCCCCTGGCCTCTTGACTATATATTAGGCCTTCGTAGATGAAAATCGTTAGCTTGTTCAAATCGATAAGCGGCCCGTAATAATATTTCCTCCCGAAAAGCCGGCCCAAGCAGCTGAATCCCGATGGGCATCCCTAGGTCAAAGCCGCCCGGAATTGAAATAGCGGGGATTCCCGCCAAATTGGCGGTACTAACGCAGATACCGGACGGAGACGTTTCCTGCGATTCTTTGGCTTCAGCCTCAATTTTAAAGGCTGTTGTGGGAGCGGTGGGAGTTAAGATTAGATCGCACTTTCGAAAGGCCTTCTTAAAATCTTCGCCAATCATAGACCTGACCTTCCGGGCTTTCAAATAATATGACTCATAAGCACCGGAACTTAACACATAAGTCCCCATTATTATCCTCCGCTTTACTTCGGAGCCGAAACCTTCGGAACGGGTCTTCAAAAATAATTCCGTCACATCGGAGACCTTTTGAGCAGTTCGGCGGCCGTAGCGTACTCCGTCATAACGGGCTAGATTGGAACTGGCTTCGGCCGAAGCAATAAGGTAGTAGGCGGCTAAAGCGTATTCCGTATGAGGCAAAGAAATTTCCAATGTTTCAGCCCCCAAGTCCTTAAATACTTGAGCGGCATTAGCGATCGCCGCCGCGACGGACCCGGAGATACCGGATAAATATTCCTTGGCTAACCCAATTTTTAGCCCTTTAATACTTTGGTCCATTTCTTTCAAGTAATTTGGGACGGGATAATTGACCGAGGTGGAATCGCGGGGATCATATCCGGCGAGGGCCTGTAACAATAAAGCGCAATCTGTCACATCTTTGGCCATAGGGCCGATCTGGTCCAAAGAAGAGGCATACGCTATTAGACCATAACGGGAAACCCGGCCGTAAGTCGGTTTCAAACCGACAATCCCGCAATATCCCGCCGGCAGCCGAACTGAACCGCCGGTGTCGGAACCGAGCGCCATTATGGTTTCCCCAGCGCTAACCGCCGCCGCCGATCCGCCGCTAGAACCCCCCGGAACCGTTTCCGGATCCCATGGGTTGCGGGTTGGGAAAAAAGCCGAGTTTTCGGTGGACGACCCCATGGCGAATTCATCCAGATTAGTCTTGCCAATCAGCGCCATCCGGCTTTGTTTGATCCGTTCCACTACTGTCGCGTCAAAGGGCGGTATGTATCCCTCCAAGATTTTCGAAGCGCAGGTGGTCCGGACCCCGGCGGTTGAGATATTATCTTTCAGCGCAATCGGAATTCCGGCCAACGCCTCCAAGACCTCTCCTTTAGCATACAATTCGTCGATCCGTCGCGCCTCATCCATAGCCCGGTCGCAAGTCAAGGTCAAATAGGCCTTAACCTTTGGTTCAACTGCGCCAATTCGCTGCAAGACGGATTCGCATAGCTCAGCGGCGGTAATCTCCTTTGCCGCCAATAAATCATGTAATTCATGGGCTGTCTTGTCAGATAAAACCAATCGGGTTTACCCCCAGTTACTGCCGATGTTAAAAGTCAAAAATCGGATGTCGAAGGTCGAAAGTTGAAAGTCAAAAGTAAAATGAAATCAGAGGTCTAAAATTTTCGGAACCTTAATAAAGTTATCCTTTCGCTCCGGCGCGTTGGCCAATGCTTTTTCTAAATCAAGAGACTGTTCCGCCCGGTCGGAGCGAAGCACATTGACGACCGGGACCATATGAGACATAGGCCCGACTCCTCTAGTATCCAATTGATCCAATTTCGTGGCCCAACCCAAAACCCGGTTAAGTTCTCGGGTAAACTCCGTCTTTTCAGCCTCGGTCAGTTCCAACCGGGCCAAGCGCGCCACCCGTTCAATCTCCCGCTTGGTCAATGTCATTTAAGTCCCCTTTCAGAAAATTCCTTAACTTGAGCGCCTAAAGGCCGTCCCACTCCAATCTTCCATAAAATGAACACCTTGCCCCATTAGTTCCTTTGATTCCTGCTCCCAAAAGCATAATTCCATATCGAACACCCACATCAGCTAAGCCTTTTCACTCATATTTCTTCTCCCGACAATATTCGCTTGAATTCTTCCTCATTAATGATCCTAACTCCGATTGCCTGTGCTTTTTCCAGCTTAGACCCAGGCTCGCTCCCTGACAATAAATAGTCAGTGTTCTTACTCACACTGGAAGCGGCTTTTCCGCCATGGTCGCGGATGACCTCTTCCACCTCGGATCTCCCGAAAGAAGCGAGGGTTCCGGTGACTACAATAGTCTTCCCCGCCAGAGTCTGAGGCGTTATGGGAGAAGCCGACTCGAAGGTATTAATTCCGGCCGCAATCAGTTTATGGGCCAGTTCCCGGTTATGGGGCTCATGAAAATACTTAACTAAGCTGGCGGCGATCTTCGGTCCGATAGTAGGAATCTCGGTCAATTCTTCATAAGTAGTATCCATCAGTTTATCGAATGACCCGCATTTTGCCGCCAACTCCCGGGCCGCTCCCGCTCCCACATGCCGGATTCCCAACCCGAATAAAAGACGGCTCAAATTATTTCCTTTGGATTGTTCGATGGCCTTCAATAAATTAGTGGCGGATTTGGCTCCAAAACGTTCCAGTTTGATTAAATCCTGATATTGCAACCGGTACAGATCGGCTACATCACGGATTAATCCGGATTCAATCAGTTGGACAACGATAGATTCCCCCAAACCTTCAATATTCATCGCATCCCGCGAGACATAATGAATGATGCCCTCCCGTAATTGGGCCGGACAAGTCCCGCCAATACAGCGGGCAACAGCCTCGCCCGGTTCCCGGTAGACCTCCGAACCACATTCGGGGCATTGCTTCGGCAACTCGAAAACGACCTCCGCGCCGGTTCGCTCCTCCGGCAAGGAACAAACCACTTCCGGTATGACATCCCCGGCTTTTTGAATTATCACCCGATCACCGATTCGGATATCCTTTTCGCGAATATTATCTTCATTGTGCAATGTGGCCCGGCTAATGGTGGAACCGGCTACCTTTACCGGTTCTAAAATAGCAGTTGGAGTAACCGCTCCCGTCCGGCCTATATTTACGGTAATATCAAGTACTTTGGTTTTAACCTGCTCGGCTGGGAATTTATAAGCAATTTTAGACCGAGGCGCCTTAGCGGTAAAACCCAAATCAGTCTGGGACTGCAGAGAATTTACTTTAATTACTACTCCGTCAATCTCATATGGCAGCTCCTGGCGGCGCTCGGTCCAATAATCACAAAATTCAAATACACTTTCAATTCCTTTACAGAGTTTGGTATGAGGATTAGTCTTAAAGTTAAAACCTTTAAGAAACCCAAAACCATCCCATTGAGTCTTAACTTCCCGTCCCTCAAGATATAGAATATCATAAAAAAAAGCGTCCAACGGCCGGCCGGCGGTGACTTTCGGGTCCAACTGGCGTAATGAACCGGCGGCCACATTACGGGGATTAGCAAAAAGCGGCTCCCCCCGCTTTTCCCGTTGTTGGTTCAAAGCTACGAAATCGTCTTTTTTCAGATATACTTCGCCCCTTACCCCCAGATTTACACCTTCAGCGTTAGGCAATCGCAGCGGTATTGATTTGATAGTTTTAATGTTGGTCGTCACATCTTCTCCTTCAATCCCATCTCCTCTGGTGGCGGCTTGGGTTAAAAGGCCGTTTTCATAAATTAAAGCTACGGTTAGACCGTCAATTTTTAGTTCTACGGTATATTCCAACCCCCGGTCCAATTTCAAACTACGTCTGACCCGTTCGTCAAAGGCGGATAAATCCGCCCGGCCAAAAGCATTATCCAGGCTAAGTAAGGGTATCCGGTGCCGGACCGATTTAAAAACCGCCAGCGGCGCGCCGCCTACCCGTTGGGTTGGTGAGTCCGGAGTTTGCAACTCCGGGTATTCCTCTTCCAAACGGATTAACTCCCGCATCAGCCGATCATACTCGGCGTCGCTTATCTCCGGCTGATCCATGACGTGATATAAATGATTATGTTTTTCGATTTCAACCCGTAACTCTTCGGCTTTGGATTTAATCTCTTTGGGAATAGCCATTTTCTCCTCCAACACTTCATTCCTCTTCTTTTAATTCCCATTTTTTCAGATCAGTTATACACATTGTCTAAAAATCCTGCCTTCATAATAAAGCGCTAAATAAAAAAACCAGGTCGCTTAACCTAGTCCATTTAGGCGTTTAAATCGTATCTTTGGAACACTGACACTGATAATCTTTCTTGAACTTCGTCAAGGATTTAAATAAATTCATGCGCCGCTCAAGTCTTTTTAACCTATTAATCAATCCATCGATAAACACGCTCTCATTTAAAACCTCCACCGAAGACATACCGTAATATAAAGCCAGGCGAAGCATTTTTCGTTTTCGATAATTGATTAGCAAAAGTAAGAAATACCGATAAAATTTCCACATGCAATATAGGATATTATTATAAGGACATTTTGTCAATCCCAACAATAGCAGGGATGTTTATCAATTCCTCACTTATAGCTTATAAATAAACCTTATGAAAATCTTGTTAAAACCAAAAAAATACTAGCTCCATAAGCTAGTTAACATATAGGTAGTAGATTAATTAACCAAGTTTTCCAGTTTCCATGATCAATTAGCCAACACCAACGTTTTACCGATTAATCCGCATCTCTCGTAGAACGATTTGGCCCCGCTCTGCCACAAATGGGTAGCAACCTCCAAACCACGGCAATGTTTCTCACAGACTTTTTCCTTGACAAACTCGACTAAGGCCTTACCAACGCCGCGTCCGCGAAACTCTTCGGTTACAACTAACTCTTGAATACTGGCTACCGGCCCGGAACAATGGAAAACCTCGAAATAATACAAGGTTACAAACCCAATAATCCGGTCGCATACTGTGGCGACATAGGCCTCCCGGTCATCCGTGTTTAAAAAAATATTAAAGATGCGGCTAAATTCCTTTTCGCTACAAGGGGGCCCAATTCCAGTTAGCTGCCGATACAAACGATACACGTCACGGTAGTCGCCTTCGGCCATGAGACGAATCTGCAATCCAATCGGTGATAATTTCATCAATGTCACCTCCTCATATTTTTTAATATTACCTCAACGTAAGCGGGGTCTCACATTGTATCTCACTTATAATATCGTCAATGCAAACATTTTTTCCCACTACTATTTTTCTTTAGCTGATTTCGGATAAACTTAACTCTTAACCATTAATAGTTATAGCCGTTTAAGGCCGCATTATATTATATGTCATTTTACCCTTTCTATTCTATTAAATTACAAGGTTCTTACAATATTCGCTTTGGCAATACAAAAAAGCCCCCAAAGGAGACTTTTTTATTCTGATCTATTCTAGCTATCAATTCCGACTATTCAGTTTTGGCGGCAGCCACCATTGCTTTCCCCGCTTCGTTCCGCTCAAATACCTTATCCAAATGTAAACTGTGATACTTTTTAGTCGCCAAGCTGACAACCGGGACCACAATTAAAGGAATAACCATTGCCGCAGTGCTGACTAACGGGGCTGTTTTCTCATCCGTAAACAATAACGAACCTCCGATTGAAAGGACCACTCCAGTAATCATCCCAGCCCAAGCCCCTGATTTGGTGGTCCCTTTCCAAAACAGTCCATAAAGATAAGGGGCTAAAAAAGCGCCGGCAATGGTCCCCCAGGACAAAGCCATTAGTTTGATGATAAAATCAAGTTTGTAAATAGCGATGATAATCGCGCAAATAATAAAGACACCGCAAAACAGTCTGAGTATACCCAAGGTGTGTTTTTGATCCATTTTGGGGAAGAGTACCCCTTGAATCAGGTCGATGGTAATCGCCGAACTGGAAACCAGGATTAATGACGAGAGAGTTGACATGGAAGCTGAAAGCACCAATAATAAAATGATAATCAGCAAATACTCCGGCATCGTCTGACTTAGCAATTGGGGGATTAAAGTATTGAACATCGGAGCGCCGGCCGCGTCAAGCGGTATTTTGTCGAAAAAGAGCCGCACCGTAGAACCTACTAGATAAGCGGCCCCGGCGACAACTACCGCAAAAATCGTGGCGACTATCGTGGCGGTTTTGATCACTTTCTCATTCTTAATGGCGTAATACTTTTGGACCATTTGGGGCATACCCAAAACGCCGAGGCTGGTCAAACTGACCAATCCCAGAAGCCCGAGCCAATCCTTTGGAATTAGTTGGGTCAAACCGGGATCGATCGCGTTTAAACCCGATAACCAGCCGCCAACTCCTCCCACTTGGGGCTGGCTGAAGACATAACCGACCATCAGTACCACGCCGACCAGCATGATCAATCCCTGGATAAAATCGGTGATGGCAACCGCAAAATATCCGCCAAGGATCAAATAGACCCCGGTGATTACGATCATTATAATCAAAGAAAGTTGATAATCGATTTTTAACACGTTTTCAAACAGGAAACCCAGGCCGGTAAAGACCGAGCCGCAATAGGGAATTAAGAAGACAAAAATAATAATTGCGGCCACAATTTTAAACCATTTCGATTGATAACGAGCCTCTAAAAATTCCGGCATCGTCATCGCGTTTAATTTAGCCGTCATCTCCCGGGTGCGGCGGGCCAACAATATCCAGGCGAGTAGGCTCCCGATCACAGCGTTACCGATGGCAATCCAGACGACCGAGATACCGAAACCCCAACCCAATTTTCCGGCATAACCGATAAATACGACTGCCGAAAAATAAGTGGTCCCATAAGCAAACGCCGAGATCCAAGGCCCTACGTTTCTTCCGCCCAGGAAAAAATCGTTAGCGGTCTTAGTCCGGCGCATCGCGTAGATACCTACGCCAACCAAGAGGCAGACGAAGACAACGATCGCCAGCCAGCGAAATAAAGTTACATCCATTTTTTCAACCATCCTTCCGTTTGATACCGTTCTACCAATTACCTAACCAATCTACCGTCTACCGGTAACATAAGTAATAAAACTTATTCGACATTCACAAAAAATAATCCTGCTTCTATTTTTTGTTGTTCGTTTTAATAAGTCCCAATATCCGGATGCGTATTCACCCGATTACTTCCAACTTGAAACATTTGATAAATCAACCTTTCCGCTCCCACCTGCGCTAATTCCGTAAACAAACCTTCAACATCTGCCGATAAACCGTTGAATATGATACATTTCGTTCAACTCGTTTATGCTTTCCGCATGTTCCCAATTTCCTGGTCAATAATAATATATACCATCTGACAAGGGGGTGGAAGCATGCTCAATCAGGGATTAAGCATTGAAGATCAACTTTTGATCGTCCGTGGAAAAATATTGCAGTTGCCGATCAATCGCTTTTTAAAAGACCCTTTATTGAAGTATATCAAACAAGCCATCGATTGTTTTGGGCAAAGAAATGTCCAGTGCGCCGTCAATAATGTGGCGGCAATCGGTGGGAAAATACAGACTTGGCAAATGAGAGCGTCCTGTATACCTGCTATTAAACCGTTGTTGGCGGATTTGCAGTGCGTGCAACAGAGTTTGCTCCGATTATCGCCGGAAAGCGGAGCCACCGGGGCTACCGGTCCGAAAGGTCCGACTGGTCGCACTGGCCCTACCGGCGCAACTGGCCCGGAGGGTCCGGAAGGTCCCACCGGTCGCACTGGCCCTACCGGCGCGACTGGTCCGGAAGGTCCCACTGGTCTCACTGGCCCTACCGGCGCAACTGGTCCGGAGGGTCCCACCGGCCCTACTGGAGAAGTCGTTTTGGCTTATGGCTCTTTAAGAGGAAGTAGTACAGAGACACCTGGGGCAACATTCACACCCGTACCATTTAATGTGGTTGGACCTTTATCAGATACTATCACAGTTAGTCCATCGGGCAATGAATTAGTGGTGGGAGAAAGTGGAATCTATCAAATAACGATATCTATTAACGCTGAAGCCACTACTGATCCGGATCCCGACCAACCATATTTAGACGCTATTATTACTGTCAATGGCACCCCGATTTTTGGCGATACGACTACTTTTTTTAAGATATCGAATAGAAGCACTTCGACGTTTGTCGTTCAAGCCTCCTTAACAGCAGGAGATGAAGTAGGAGCAAGTATTAGTACGGATTTCCCTGCATTAGGTTATATAAATCGCTCTTTAACCATTGTTCAATTAAGTAATTAAATGATTTTCAATATTAATCAGAGACAAAAGTAAAATAAAATCGTTAAGTATATTGTCAATTATGGGATTTGGGAGCGGTTATTGGCGTCTTTTTTGCTTTGTTACTGCTCTCTAAAAGAAATGAAAAAAGTGTGGAGGTTCTGGACTATGGTTAGTCCGTGAACCTATGCTTTTTTCGTGCTTAACGAGGTCCTTTATATTAATTAATAGTTATACTTTCACGGTATTGGTATTGTTTGTATAATATTTGTATAATATTAGGGGTAATTCAAACCCAGCAATGATGCGGTTTTTAAAAAAGGGTACCCAAAAATAAAAATTGACGGTCACAAACCCCGTCAAATCAATACTTTTAAGTGGTGCGCCCGGCAGGAATCGAACCTGCGCAACTGGCTCCGGAGGCCAGCACTCTATCCCCTGAGCTACGGGCGCGTACAATTTATTGTATAATAACTTTCCGCAATTTACAAGCTTGATTTTTAGGCATTAATGTTAAATTCAGCTATTAAGTAAGATGTAATAAAAATAAGGCCGATATTTAGTCGGCCTTGTAGCAAAAAATATCCATATCGATTCAGATAATAACATTTTGTTTTGTCAATTGTTCGCGTAACTTTTTGATATCCAAATCTCTAATCGTGGTATTGCTTTTAACAGCCAAAGCAGCCGCTGTTCCGGCAGCCTCTCCAGTAGCCATGCAAGCGGGTTGGCCTCGTACCGAGCCTAAAGCTATTCGGTCAACCGAGATGGATTTGCCGACCACCAAGAGATTATCAGGCCCTTCTTTTGGTAACAAACAGCGGTATGGAATACCATAAGTCCTGCCATCTTTAATCTCCAACCATTTTCGACCACCATGATGTTCGCCCTCTTTACCACCTTCAGAGCTATGGATGTTCATTGCCCTACCGCAACGAGCGATTGAATCTTCAAAGTCTCTACCCTCGCTAACGTCATCCATAGTCAACTGATATTGACCAATGATCCTCCGGCTTTCTCTGATTCCAAGCTGTGAAGCAGTTTGTTGCAAGTAAGAATTTTCATAACCAGGAAAATACTTTCGCATAAACCTAGCTAAATACATCGCCTGCTTCCGTGTATTGATCAATGCTCTACTGACTTCCTTCCCTTTGGTAGGACAGACATTATATGCCATGTCAATAATTTGGAGTGTTTGATCCGGCACAACCCGCCCCCAACGAAACACCGAGCTTACTACAAAGAGCGGATTAGGATTTTGAGCGCCTACCGCCATTGGATAATCTCCTATTTCATGAGCTTTAGAAATTAGTTTGCCAAACCCAATTAAATGCACTGGCTTGTTTTCTTGATGTAGTTGCTCCCAAACCTTAATATCTCCGGAATGAAGGTCTTCAGGAACATCTTTTAAATACTTGATGGTCTTAGCTAAGTCTACTCCGCCCATAATAAAGGTTAGTGAGGCTGGTTGCATTTCGCCATTGGGGCCGCCTTTTTCATACGGCGCTCCGCTGCGAGCGGCTATGTCGGCGTCACCGGAAGCGTCAACCACTATCTTTGTTTTAATCAAATGTAGACCTGATTTGTTTTGAACCTTAACCCCAGCTATTTTGCCTTGCTCTAAAACCGGCTCAATAGCCACAGTTTGATACCAAATATCAACACCTGCCTCAAAACAGATCTCTTCAACTATAAATTTTACTATTTCAGGATCACAGATGACACAACTGGTTGAACGCCCTTTTTCGCCCAAAGCCCCCCCATGTTCGACCAATCGGTCCATGATTTCCTGGGGAATACCTTTAATGGCTTGGGTTTCATAATAATTAGTAAACTGATAAGGATTTAGGGTATGTCGATTACGGTGCACTCGCATCCCATGGAATTCCGAAACTAAGCCTCCCGTGAAAGTCCCACCTAGGTTTTCGGTCTTTTCAATTAAAACAACTTTTGCTCCGTTTCGACCGGCTGCAATAGCCGCCCCTATGCCCGACGGACCTCCGCCAACAACCAATACATCTGCATCCACTATACTAACTTCTTTTAAAATACTCACCAGTTTCACATCCCGATTGTTTTCTACTTACCTGTCATTAACTTATGAATCCGGTCATAAAGAGCTGTGGCCACTTGCTCCGGAGTCTTTCTGCCGGCCCACATCATTTGCATCTCTTCATGGATAATTAATTCGATCTCGGTCCCCTGTTCTACATCCTGTGGCAAATCAAAACCAAAAGAGGTCATGATTTCCCTGATCGGGCCAGCGGATTTAATCTTAGCTGTAAAGTCGGAGTCGCCCAATACGTTCAACAATGACGGATCGTTTAAACCTTTCATTCCCATATCTTTTTGAACATCAAAATTGGTTGTGACATATTTAATGAATTCCCATGCTTCATTTTTATTAGGACTATTTTTATCAATTCCAAAACCCCAGCCGCTGGCGAAGGCTACCGAAGGTTCGGGGCCAATACGTTCAAGCTTGACTACTTCATAACCAACTTTCCCAGCTACTTTTGACTGTTTTGGATCTTCAATCATACTGGCGATCGGACTATAAACAATAGACATAGCCAACTTCCCTTGAGCAAAAGCAGGACGATCAGTGTATTGATCCCAGGACAGCGGATTCGGACAAAGTCCTTCCTTTGCTACCGTATTCATAAACTTCAATACTTCTACAGTGACCGGCCCTTTTAACGACGGGTGCGCATCAGTCTTTTCAGCATTTAAAACTCTTCCTCCGCTAGGATGTAGAAAATACGCCAAGGTTTGGGCGTCATCGCCAATTCCTAAAGACCTAAAACCACCCATTCCGTATACTTCTACCTCGCCCGAAGCAGAACGTTTAGTAAGTTTGCGAGCGGCGTTTAAGTATTCGGACAAAGTTTTCGGGACCTTAAGACCAGCCTCTTTAAAAAGATCAGTCCGGTAAAATAAAATATGCGCCGCTGAAGATATTGGTAAAGAAATCACTTTGCCTTGTTTGCTAGTGCGCGAATCCATGGCCTTCTCCCCAAATAAATTATTCGCGCTTAATTTATCTTTCTTTAATAAAGAATCCAAAGAATACAAATACTTTTCGAGTCGTCCGCTCCATGGAGAATTCACTGGAATAATATCGTAAGTAGGCACTTTAGTAATAAATTGGGTCATTAATTTTGGGAGTAATGAACTCATTGATTCCGCCTCGGCTTCGACCCTAATCTTACCTTTATTCAATTTGTTAAATTCTTCAATATATTGAGGTAATGCTTTGGCAAGAGAACCAGTCGAAGTAATAAGCCGGACCACTACTTCTTTATTATTCTTAGGAGCCGCAAAACCCATCGAAGAAAGAATTAGTAAGCTAACAATTAAGAAGGTTACCAAATTTAAATTGACTTTTTTAAATTTCATCCATTTTTCCTCCCTTTTTATCAAAGCTTAGCGTAAAAACTTTTATTTACCTCCTTTCGAATTGATGTCAGACCCTATCCTTTAACCGCGCCCATAGTTAATCCTCGCGCCAAATACTTTTGGGCGAAAATCACAAATATAATTGGGGGAACCAAAGCAATAGTTGCAGCGGCGGTCATAGGGCCGTATTCGATTCCTTCAGCAGTAAGAAAAGAAAGTACCATTAACGGCATAGTTTTTGCATTTCTGCTTGTTAACATCAAAGCCAGAGCAAAATCGTTCCAAGATAAAATGAAGGTGTAAGCAGCTGCGGCCGCAATTCCCGGAGTTGTGACAGGAATAATAATCCGCCACAACATGCCAAAACGTGAACATCCATCCACATGAGCAGCTTCTTCAATTTCGATTGGAACATCATTGATATACCCCCGAATCATCCAAATAGCGAAAGGGATATTGATGGCGGTATAGGCGATAATTAAACCCAGATGCGTATCATATAGACTGGCGTTCTGAAAGATTAGAAACAGTGGAATTGCGCTAGCGAGCGGCGGGAGCATCCTTGTCGTTAAAACAAGTACTCCGATTAAGCCTTTTCCCTTAAATTGAAACCGAGACAGGGAATATGCGCCTAGAACTGAAAAACTCATAGTAATTATTGTAGAAACAAAAGCGACAATAAAACTGTTCTTAAGAAACAATTGCAAATTTACCACATTTGTTGTTCCCTTCCCACTGAAAAGTAACTGATAAGACTCAAAGGTAGGCTTAAAAAACAGTTTTGGTGGCATGGCAATTGTTTCAAGCGGTGGTTTAATAGAGAGCAAAACCAACCATACCACCGGCAAGATACTCACAATCACTGCTATAGTTAGGATAAAGTAAACCGGGAATTGTTTTAAAAAAAACAAGGGTTTTTTCATCTTTTTTCACCTCGGTAAATCTTTATGATTGGCCAAATCGTTATAGTTAACGTGATAAATAACATCAGGTAAGAAACGGTCGCGCCTGTCCCGAACTGCCACATCACCCTAGTCTGTTCAAAAAGATAAGCCCCTAAAACCATTCCGGATTTAAGCGGTCCGGAACTGGCCCATATTCCATAAATAGTGTCAAAAGTCCTTAAAGCAAACATAGTCCTAAAGAACAATATCAATATAATTACTGGTTTCAGCCAAGGTATGACTACCGAATACAATGTTTGAAAATAGTTTGCCCCATCTACCTTTGCGGCTTCCATTAACTCGTTTGGAATCGATTGAAGTCCCGCGGATAACATCAACAATACAAAGGGCATATGCAACCAAGTCTGAATTGCAATGATTATCGGCATTGTCAAGGCCGGATCGGAAAGCCATCCCAACTTAGGTAAACCCAATTGTATCA
The DNA here is from genome assembly GCA_023394955.1 of Bacillota bacterium. Taxonomy (GTDB): domain Bacteria; phylum Bacillota; class UBA4882; order UBA8346; family UBA8346; genus JAAYHS01. The sequence goes on along the minus strand of JAEWZY010000004.1, from coordinate 220,643 downwards.
TGACCCAATTAGCTATGCCAAACTCGTCTTGGAGAATAAGTTTCCAAAGCATGCCGACGACCGAAGGAGTTAACATCATCGGAATCAACAACAGCGTCCGAAAGACTGACTTTCCCTTTATATCAGTATTTAAAAGTAGCGCCAGACCAAAACCAATTAGGAATTGAAGACCGACGGTTCCTGCAGTTAAGATTATAGTAAGCTGGATAGCCCGTATAAAATTTGGGTCTGTGACAACTTGAAAATAGTTCTGCAGCCCATTAAATACGGGAGTGGACTGCATCAGTGGATTCCATTTTTGTAAACTTACAAAAAATGTCCAAATCCAAGGATAGAGGATCATCCCTGCTAACACAAGCAATGACGGCATCAACCATAGATATGGTTCATAAAGCTTTACGCCTAAACTTGTTTTTGATGTTGAACGCCAAGGCTTTTTATCTTTTTTTAAGTTTAGCTTCATTTATTATCACAGTCCCTTCAAATTTTTACGGATTAGACTATGAACGATAACAAATCCCAACATACCATAAAGTTACATCCGCTTATACAATTAACCGAATAGTTTAACATACCCATAGAAGTCCGTTAAGACTTAAGACACCTTTATTAACTTCCCATCCCGATTAACTAGGAGTAACTAATTTTTTCAAAAACACTAATGTTTTGGCAGCATTGCCGGAAAAATCATTAGTATAAGCTTCAATGCTTAATCTACCCTCATAACCGATTTCTTTTATATTCCAAAAAAACGAATAATAATCATTCTTATCTGTCTCTAGGGGAAACACCCTCCCTTCGGGTCTGGAAAAGTGAATGTGTCTTAAATTTGGGCCTACATTCAAAAGAATTTCCAGATCTTCCTTTTCCAACATTAAATGATAATAATCAACTAACAGCCTGACGTTTTCCCGGTTGACGTCCTTGACCAATTGCAGACCTTCAGAAGTATTATTAACGATATTACTTTCCAACCTATTAAGCGGTTCAATTACAACAGTAATTCCAAGAGATTTTACCTTATCATCCACATATTGTAATAACGTGACCAATTGCTTCCAAGCAGTCGCCTTTGAAAAACCTTTGGGAATATTCCTAGCGCCGGAACTCCCAAATACTATTATTTCCACTCCTAAAACGGCGGCCCTTTGCAAAGTTTTATCCACATAATCAAATATAGCTTCATAATTAACTTCAGGACCGGTTAGCCGGATTTGCGCCGGAAAAAAATTATTGCAAGTCTCGCATCTGAGGCCGGAGGCATTTACTCCATCAACTAGTCGCGCAAATTTATCTTCCGATAAATCCATTATCTGTGCCAACGGCAACTCTATATAGTCATATCCCAGCTCCTTGAGCTGTTCAATGAATTCAACCCCTGTCCCATCGGAGCAGGAAGCAATCATATTTGTACAACACCCGAATTTCATGACAGTTCCTACTTTATTATTTTTTTACTTCAATTCCGGCTATCTTTTCATAAAACTGTACCAACCCGCTATGGTCGTCTTTTTCTTTACCGTCAACCTTTAAAGCATACATCATTTCAAGAACTTGACCAGTTAAAGGTAAAGGCGCTCCCAGTTGATGGGCGGAGTCCATAGCATTCATCAAATCCTTGATATGAAGCTCAATCCTGAAACCGGGCTTAAAGTTTCGGTCCAATATCATTGGCGTTTTGGCGTCTAGCACCGTACTCCCGGCTAATCCTCCTCTAATCGCTTGATAAACCTTTTCAGGATCAACACCGGCTTTAGTGGCTAATACCATTGCTTCAGATACAGCGGCAATATTTAATGCGACAATAATTTGATTAGCCAACTTGGTAACGTTACCACTTCCAATATCACCTACCAGCACTGCTGAAGCTCCCATCTTCAACAAGATCTCTTTAACTTGTTCAAAAGCATTTGCTGGTCCTCCTACCATGATCGATAGCGTCCCGTCGATCGCTTTTGGTTCCCCACCGCTTACAGGGGCATCTAACATGATAATACCCTTTTCTCTAACTTTACCTGCTATTTCTTGTGAAACAACCGGATCGATTGAGCTCATATCGATCAGGATCGTACCTGACTTAGCCCCTTCCAACACTCCGTTTTCTCCCAAAACAACCTCTTTGACATGTGGAGAATTCGGTAGCATGGCGATAATGATCTCACTTTTCTGAGCAACCTCTTTGGAACAACTAACCGCTTCCGCTCCCAGCTCCGATATTTCTCTTACCGCGTCCGCATTAATATCGTATACTACCAGGGGATAACCGGCTTTCAATAAATTTTTTGCCATCGGTTTACCCATAATCCCAAGCCCAATAAATCCAATTTTCTCCATTTCAACAAGCCTCCGTTAGTTTTTAATTATTTTTTGGGCAGCTTGCACAATCTCCCTCTCAGTTAGACCATAGAGTCTTAATAACTCGTCATGACTTTGCCCCGATTGACCGAAGGAGTCTTGAATCCCTATGGTTTCAATTTGGACGCCTAAACCCCGTAAGATATATGTTATTACACTGGCAAGGCCACCGATAATGCTATGTTCTTCCGCAGTAATTACACCCTTAACACCTCTAACCAACTCTTTTATGCCTAGTTCGTTAACTGGTTTTAAGGAGCTGACATTTACTACCCTTGCCGATATTCCTTTCTTAGATAATTCATCAGCTGCAAGTATTGCTTTTGGGACCATCACCCCACAGGCAAATATGGTGATATCTTTACCATCTCTGATAACACATGGTTCACCGATGGTAAAATCCTGTTTTTGCGGATACAGATCCGGGGTATCATTCCGGTTTATCCTGATATAGACCGGCCCCTCATATTCCGAAGCCGCTTTTACAATTTTAGCTGTTTCTATTCCATCCATCGGAACTAATACGGTCATATTTGGAATCGCCCTCATAATAGCGATATCTTCAACCGCTTGATGAGTGGCGCCATCTCCAAAATCAGACATTCCTGAGCTGGAACCGACAATTTTAACATTAAGTTGGGCTGTGCAGATACTCTGACGGATTTGATCGTAAGACCTTCCCGATGCAAAAACCGCAAATGAATTAGTAAAAGCGATTTTGCCGGTTAGGGATAATCCGGCCGCAAAAGAGGTCATATTCTGCTCGGCTATTCCCATCTCAAAATATCGCTCTGGAAAAGCCTTTTGAAACATATGACTCATTGTTGATTTGCCCAGATCCGCCTCAAGAACTACGATGCGATCATTTTCTTCTCCTAATTGCACCAAGGTTTCCCCATATACTTTTCTTGGGTTTTGAATATTCATGCGACACTCCCCCCTTCATTCCCTAGTTCTCTTAAAGCCTGCTCATATTGTTCTGGAGTCATGGCCCCATTATGGAATGCCGCATTATTCTCAGCAAACGATATGCCTTTACCCTTAATAGTATTGGCGATAATAAGTACTGGACGGTCTTTTATTTCGTCAGCCCAATCGAATGCCGTAATGATTTGCTTTATATCATGACCATCAATTTCAATAATATGCCATCCGAAAGCTTCCCACTTTTCCTTCAAAGGATTAGTATTGAACCGTTCTGTGATAAACCCGGTAGCTTGGAGACGGTTTCTATCCAAAATCACCCGGAGGTTATCCAGTTTATAAACAGATGCCGCCATAGCCGCTTCCCATATTTGTCCTTCGGCCAGTTCTCCATCGCCGATGACACAATACGCTTTGCTGTTTAGCTTATCAAGCTTTAACCCCGCGGCAATACCGGAGGCAATTGAAAGTCCTTGCCCCAACGATCCGGTATTTGCTTCAATTCCCGGCAATTTACGCATATCAGGATGACCTTGCAAAACCGAACCCAATTTCTTTAAATAATTTAGCTCGCTTTTTGGAAAATATCCACATTCAGCCAACACAGAATATTGGACCAATGCCGAATGCCCTTTACTGAGTAAAAAACGGTCTCTATTTTTCATTTGAGGATTTTTAGGATCATGATTCATTTTATAAAAATATAGTACCGTCACTACATCGGCAATGGAACAGGAGCCGCCTAAATGACCGGCTTTTTCAGGCCCAATCATTTTTACGATGTTGTATCTAACTTTTTTGGCTTCCGATTTCAATTGCTCAATCGAATATGACATTCTCTTAAACACCTCTTTCCTACGCAAGTCTATTGGGAACCAATTCGTATAATGATTTCCTCATTTTACATGGCTTCCATCATTTCGCGGATCCGCTTGAATCCAGTGTCTCCACTATTGTAAACCGGAACTTTGACCTCTTTTACAAATGGGGCCAACGCCGACATGGACAACTGAGCCATCACGATGGAGTCTACCTCGTTGGCAAGCTTATTAATTTCCTGTAACAAAATTTCATTATGCTTGTCGATATTACCCTTTTCGTACTCCTTAAAGGCCTCACTGCATAGTACGGTATGTACTTCAATTTCTTTCCCGGCCTCTCCGGCTGCGATACTTAATAGGCGTTCCGAGGACGGCACCGTAGTTGACAGCGTAGCTAGCAAACCTATTCGTTTCCCATGTCTTACCGCCAGTTCCATCATTGGCCGATCAATCTGGGCTATGGGAGTATTAATCATCGGCCTGGCAAGTTCCGCCGCAAAATTAAAGGTTGAACAGGCGAGTAAGATTAGATCTACTTTAGCTTCCTCAAGATTGTGAGCATATTGGGCAAACTTATAATAATTGACCTTAGGAATCTTTCCAACTCCGGCTGCAATATTATCGCGTTGAATCGTATCGTCTACTACATGCATAATTTTAACTTCAGGTATGATTGTATCTATGTATTTTTGTACCGCCTTGGCTGTAATAATTGACGCATGGATTATCCCTAAGGTTTTGTTGCTTAGATCTTTTTTCATTTCTAAAGACTCCTTTTAGTAAATTGAGTAGATTTATAATCAATATTGTTGAATTGGTTGTGAAAAATAAGTCGCAAAACTATTGATGATTGCGATTAAAAACTAAATCCGTTTTTTGTTTAGTCTTGGATTATTTCGGAAGACCAACCTAAAACTCAACTTATTTAAGTTATATCAGGCATCACTACACATTTCATTTAGGGGTTTTTTAATATATTTCTCAATACCGGCCCCGCTTCAATAAAATTTTATAAACACTTGAGCCACTAACTGAACTTTCTTAAATCAACGTTCACCACCTTAATTATTCTTAATAAGCTTGGTATTAACATAACTGATCAGTTCTCCAGCATAAGAAAACATAAAGGATTACCGCGTATCGGGTCCAACTCAAGTTCAAATATTAACATCCACATTTGCCAACCTTTTTTATTCCGCAAATAAATTCAAATATTTTATCTCATCCGTTAAAGGTATCATCCCGTGCCCTTCCACAGAATTAAAATATAAACTATCACCCGGTTTTAAAATATACTCAACTACACCGACTTTAAATTTCATTTCACCTTCTAGCATATAGATAAACTCTTCTCCTTCGTGGGACAAATTATGTTCAATTACTTCCCCCTTTTTTCCCTGGAATAAAAACGGTTGCATTTTTTTATTAACATATTCCGAGGCAAACGGGAAAAAGGAGTATCCTTTTTCCGTCTTAACCTGATTTTCTTTAGCTATAGCATTTGAAGGTATATATATGGTCGCAACATTTTGACCTTCTTCCACCAAGGTAGATATCTTAACACCGAGCGCTTCCGCAATTTTACTTAAAGTAGCAACCGGAGGGATAACTACTCCGTTTTCAATCTTAGAAAGTAGGCTTTTAGTAAAACCACAAGCTTCAGCTATTTCCTGTAAAGTTCTTTTTTGCTGGGTTCTAATTATTTTTATATTTTTTCCCAAATCCATATTGACTAATTACTCCTTTGTGATGCACGCTTATTTATGAAACACGATTGAACTTTGTTCAACTACATTTAGTATAACTCAACTGGGTTAAATTTTCAATGTCTTTTTTAATTATTAACCAAATCCATGATTAATAACATATAAAACACAGGAAAACCCTTGATAGTTCAAGAATAACTCGTGGTGAAGAAATTCACTAGCGAGGTGCAAAATGGTTTTAAATGATACCCCGATTCATAAAGCTAAACAACGAAGAAAATTACGGACGGTTATCCAAAATCTGATTTTGCTTGCGACTTGAGTTGTGACTCATGCCCGGCGAAAACACCTGAACTCAAAGCGCGAAGCATCTGAATCTTTTCAATTTTCTTGATGGCCGCATCCATATCTACCCTAAAAGTGACATAGGCTTTCCGGGACATTATATAACCTTAGCCGATTTACAGCAGATCTTGCCATGGCTAACCTCACTTTTTATTTTTTCAACCCCTCGTTAACTTCTTTAACCCTTAGTTGTTTTATAAATCTCCATTAGTTGGGCGATTCTGTCCTGCGGTAGCTCCCGTTCTCCCCCTAGTTGTCTAACGGCCAAACTAATATTCGCATAATGCTCCATGGTCTCCAGCTTATAATAAGCGTTAAAAACATCGCTTCCCAACGTCAAAGCGCCGTGATTAGCCAGTAAAACAGCGTCATGGTCCTTGATCAATCCGGCTATCGCTTCGGGTACCTCGTCGGTGGACGGAGTGGCATACTCAGTTAAAGGTATTTCACCCAAAGTGACTATTACTTCCGGCAAGAATTTTTTATTAAGCGGAATCCCGGCTACGGCAAAAGCCGTGCTTACCGGAGGATGGGCATGGACCACAGCGTTCACGTCGGGCCGCTCTTGATAAACTCTGAGATGCGTTTTAAGCTCCGAAGACGGTCTCCAGTCGCCGGAAAGGACTTCTCCATCACCGTTAACCTTAATAATCATCTCCGGCGTCATAAATCCTTTGCTTACTCCAGTCGGGGTACATAAGAATTCATCGAGCCCGACCCGGACGGAAATATTACCGTCATTAGCAGCCACATAGCCCCGGAGCCAAATCCGCCGCCCTACCTCCACAATATCTTGTCTCAATTCTAACTCGGAACGCATCTTTTCCCTCCTTTATCTTACCGGATAAACCATAGCCGTCATTAAAGCCATCTCTGCCTAGGTTGTATCCATCTGGCTATAAGGAAGTATTGTCTTATGTAATTTGAATATTCTAGGCTTTATACTGCAGTAACGCAGCTAAGAAGGCTAAAGTTAATCCTTGCCCCCAACCCTGAATCCTTTTTTTGGGAACCTGCTTGTAACCTTCGATATCTTTCATCACTGCCGTACCTGCAGACACATTTCTTACTGTGCCATCCGGGGCGATTTGATCGCAAATACCCTTCAAAGCCTTGGCAACATACTTTTGATGCAGCGGATGTCCGTAAATGGCCAGACTGGCTCCGATCCCGGCCGAAGCGGAAGTCTCCAAGTATGAATCGGACTCAGTTAAGATCGTATGCCAGAGTCCCTCTTCCGATTGGAGCCGGACCAAGGCGCTTAATTGGTCCCGTAAAGAGCCGTCGATTCTCATAAACATCGGGTAAAGGTAATTAATTAATTTGAGGGCCTCGGCCATTGTCAGGGCTGCCCAAGCGTTGCCCCGGGCCCAGAACATTCCCGACATATGATTTTGATGAATATTGTCCCAACCGTGATAATAAAGATTGGTGGTTTCATCCTGAAGAAATTCCTCATGCCAATAATACTGGTTCAAACCGTCCGCGACATATTGATCGTTCCCTAGCTTGATCCCCATTCGCAGTAGAAAATAAGCGGCCATAAACAGAGTATCGGCCCAAGCCTGCTCTGGAAAATCGTTATTAGCCGATACGGTGTGTTGGAAAACCCCTTCCCCGAACCGGACCGCTTCGTTCCGTAAATATTCCGTTTTTTTGACGGCAAGCTCTAAATATCGCTCGTTACCGGTGGCCTCATGCAAAGTAATCAAGGTATGTCCCATTGATACCGCGTTGACGGTAAACGGCGGCAAGCCAATCTCAAGGTATTCATCGACCCATTTGACGAGAAAGTTTAAATATTCTTGGTTCCGGGTCACTTCCCAGGCCTTGCAAATTCCATAAAAAGCGACCCCGCAAGGCCAGTCCCAAGTAAAATCAATCTGCATCGTCCGTTTCACGATTTTATCAATAAGTGCTTTTAGTTGTGCTTCATCATACTGAACCATGCTGCTAGTCACCGCTTCTCCACTTTTTCTTTTCTTGCTCATGCCTACGCCCCTTAGCTTATGTTTAAGTAATCTGGTTATAAATTTTGTTCAGCAAGAATGCTCAACCAAGATGTCGAATAACGACTCACCCCTCGTCAAATAGCGATGTTACAATATTCCCGCCCCCCTCTGCTACTACTATTGGGTTATCTATATTAAGTTTACTGTATAAGGCGAGATGAGTGGATTTTTCCTTACCTATCCTTTCAACCCAGTAGTGCTGATCCCTTCGACCAAATACTTTTGGAATAAGATAAAAACCATTACGATTGGAACCAAGGACAAAGTCCCCATGGCGAAGACCGCGCCCCAGTCGGTGGTGGTCATCGGATCGGCGAACATCCGGAGCGCCAGTGAAACCGTATAGAATATAGGTTTGTTCAAATAAAGCAACGGCCCTAAAAAATCGTCCCATCTCCAGTAAAATTGAAAGATGGTGGTGGTAATCAAGGCCGGGGTGAGCAACGGGAAAATAATCTTAGTGAAGATCCGCAACCGGCCGCAACCATCGATCTTGGCCGATTCATCCAATTCAACCGGGAGACCCCGGATGAATTGGATCATTAAGAAGATGAAAAACGGCTGTCCTAAAAACATCGGAACAATTAATGGTTTAAAGGAATTTACCCAACCAATTTTAAAAAATAAGATAAACTGGGGGATCATTACCACCTGGTAAGGGAGGATCATTGTCAACAACATGCACGCGAACCAAAAGTTTTTACCAAAAAACTTAATGCGGGCAAATCCGTAGGCTACAATCGCTGAGGAAAAAACCGTCCCGATAGTGGCTAAAATCACGTAGAAAAAAGAATTCCTAAAAAAAACTTTGAACGGAACGCCGCCAACCCCTTGCCAACCCCGGATATAGTTGTCAAACCGGAATGTTTGCGGTAATAAGGAAGCGGTCCCGAAAATTTCCGCGCTATCTTTCAAAGAACTAAAAATCATCCATAAAATCGGATAAATCATTATAAAGCCAAACCCGGTTATAAAAAAATGGTAGCAAAGCCCTTTCCAATTAGCTTTTCCCACGTTCAATCCTCCTTTGACTCATAATAAACCCAAAATGACGAGGATCTAAAAATGAGCGCCGTAAAAAAGGAAATAATCAAGACCAGCACCCAGGCCATGGCGGAACCATAACCCATTTGATAATATTCAAAGGCTTTTTTATACAAATAAAGGGCGTACATCAAGGTGCTGTTCATAGGGGCCCCACTCCCTCCCGAAACTACGAACGCCTGTGTAAAAACGGTAAACCCATTGATTAACTGCATTACTAAGTTAAAAAAGATTAACGGGGTGAGATGCGGAATGGTGATCTTGATAAATTTTTGTAAAAAATTGGCTCCGTCGATATCGGCCGCTTCATAGTAACTGTCCGGGATCTGTTTTAGACCTGCTAAAAAAATCAACATTGATGAACCGAACTGCCAGGTGGCCAGGATAATCAAAGTCCAGAGCGCGGTTCGCGGGTTGCCGATCCAGGAGATATCACTTTTGATCCCGACCACAGCCAATCCGGCGTTGACCGCGCCGTCGGCCATAAATAACCGGCGCCACATTACGGCCACGGCAATACTCCCTCCGATAATCGAGGGCAGATAATAAACGGTTTGGTACAACCGTAACATTTTCGCTTTTCGATGAAACAGCATCGCCACAAACAGGGCAAACCCCAACCGGAGCGGGACCGAAATAAAAGCATAATGAAAAGTGACCGCTAATGATTTCCAAAAAACTTCATCCCGGAACATCGCCTTAAAATTGGCGACTCCGGCGAATACCGGCTTTGAAAGCAGATCATAATCTGTAAAAGAGTAGTATAAAGAAGTCAGGATCGGTATAATGGTAAACGCGAAAAAACCCAGCAGCCACGGAGCGATAAATAGGTAACCCGCAAGATTGTCATGCCACTTGTCCCGACCAGTCATGGTGTCTCCTCCTCTATTAATAAGGCCAGCCATTAGAAGCTGCTTCCTTAGTTCTAACGGCCGGCTTTTTAACTCATCCAAGCTAACTATTGGGCTTTATTCCTGGCTAAGATTTCGTTGGCTTGTTTAATGAATTTGGCGGCGCCGCTCTTAGCGGAAATCGCTCCGTATAATACTTCCTGGTCAACGGTGAGGAAGGTTTTCAACACTTCGCCCGCTCCCGGAGGATCGGCCGGATCAATCGGACTGGCGTTATTATTACCGACCAGATCGATGTATTCAAACACTTGCTTATTGACCGGATCGACCAATTTCTTAAGCGCATCGCGCACCGCCGGGACAATCGGAACTCCCCTTTCGGCCAGAAGCGCCTTATTGGCCTCGATATCGTTAATAAAATAATTAACGAATTTGGCGGCTTCATCTTTGTTAGCCGATGATTTAGCGATCGAGAAAAACATCGAAGGTTTTAAGAATGTCCCCGGCCGCTTTGAGCCGGCGATCTTCGGGCTAATTGCGATCCCGATGGGGCGTTTGGCGGCGTCGGCAAACGCCACTACCTGGTTGCTCCAGACAAAATCCACCCAGGATTGTCCTTTAGCGAATTCGCCTTCGGGAATAGTCTTGCTTACAAAGGCGGTATCCGGCTTAATCAGAACGCCGGCTTTTAAGAGGCGCAATTGGATTTCATAAAACTCGATTAATAATTGTTCATCGGTAAAGCCCAGCGAAGCGCCGGACTTGTCAAAGAAGGCCGCGCCGGTCTGACGGAGCATATTGTCGAACATCACTTTAGGGTCAACATTGGAAAGGGGCATAGTTTTTGCGCCGGTCTTTTGATAGATCTGGGTAGCGATCTTTTCAAAATCAACCCAGGTCCAGTTGGCTTCAGGAGCGGATACGCCCGCTTTTTTCAAGACCGCGGGATCGTAGATAATACACCAGGCATTGGTCCCAAGGTTAATTCCATATAATTTGCCGTCAACCCTGCCGCCGGAGATGAAATTATCATCTACTTCTTTCAGATTGATCTGATTGGAGGTTACATAGGAATCCAGAGCCAACAAAAGGTCCTTTTGGGCATATTGCGAAATATAAGCATAATCATGCTGGATGATGTCCGGGAGATTATTGGCCGCCGCCTGAGTAGCCAGCTTATCCCAATAGCCGGCCCAACCGGTAGTCTCGGTTTCAATGGTCACCTGGGGATTCTTAGCCATATACATTTCGACCGCTTTGAGGGTACGGGCGTCCCGGGTGGGGTTGCCCCACCAAGCAAGCCTTAGGACCACTTTAGCAGGGGCTGCGGCGGTAACCGCTGTCAGTGAAAAGACAACCATTACTGCAAGAAAAACCGGAATAATCTTTTTCATTTTTCCAACTCCTTTACAAAATTAAAACCTTAAGGGATACTACTCTTAATGTTAAATTTTGATGACAAATTTGTGAATAGAAAAAACCGTCTTTTTTGTTTAAAAAAACGATACTTATACTCAAAAAAAAGAATCCGTGAGTTAGAAGTCATTGGTAATTAAACTGGATTTACTGATTAATGCGGGTAATCTCTTTGGTTTCAAGGGGGTTATTGATCACAAGTTAGCTGTGGCTGTCTCCTTTTTATATTCCGTTGGAGCCAAGCCGGTGTATCTTTTGAATAATTGGCTGAAATATTGTGGATTATTACCGAACCCTACCTTTAAAGCTACTTCATAAATACGGTCGTCATCGGATTTTTCAATCAATTCTTTGGCCTTTTCCATTCTAAGCCTTGTTAAATAGTGGGAAAACTTTTCACCGGTTTCTTTAATAAAAAGCTTACTGAGATAATTTTCATTCATATAAAAAACCTGTCCGGCGATGGCTTTTAATGAAAGTTGTTCATCGCTTAGATTGTCCTGAATGTATTTGATAATATTGTTAACGACTTTATTATGAGTGATCGGGTTAATCGCTTCCGCTCGCCCGCTTCTCCCTTTATCAGATTGTTCATTCTGTTCCTTTTGCAATAGTTCTTCTCTGATTTCATTTAGAATCTCGCTAATTTTAGATTCATTACAAGGTTTCAACAGATAATGCCGAACTCCGTAACGCATCGCTTCTCTGGCCAACTCGAACTCGCCGTATCCTGATAAAATGATAAAGACCGTCTCCGGAATTTCCGGTTTTACTTTGGCAATTAATTCCAAACCGCTTAAAACCGGCATCTTCAGATCAGTAACCACCACCTCCGGCCTTTCCCGGCAAATGATTTCGAAGGCTTCAACTCCATTCTGAGCGGCGCCGATCAATGAAAAACCGCAGCTTCTCCAATTAATGATTTGAGCGATTCCTTCCCGGATAATCCTTTCATCATCCACCAGCAAGACCTTATACACCTTTCTCGCCGCCTTTCGGGATCCGCATCAGTACGGTGGTCCCTTTTCCTAATTCACTGGTAATGCTTAGTCCGAACTCTTCCCCGAAGATAAGTTTAATCCGGTGATCGATATTTTGCAGCCCCATCCCCGAACCTTTCGCCTTAATTTCTCCTTGGGTTAATTTTTTAAGGATCTCTTCCGGGATCCCCGGCCCATTATCGGTGACCGTAATCTTTAGGCAATCAGCATCGGAGACCGCCTCAACCGTGATCCGGCATTCGGCGAGAGTATTTTCCAGACCGTAGTTAATCGAATTTTCAACAATCGGTTGAAGGGTCAATTTTGGCACCTTCAACCCCAGCCATTCCCGGTCAAAGTCCAATTGATACCGGAGCCGCTCCCCAAAACGCATTTTTTGAATAGTAAGATAATCTTTTAAAAGTTGGACCTCCTCCGCAAGGGTAATAATGGGTTCTTTGCCGTTAATCGCACTCCGCAACAGATTGCCCAGAGATTCGACCATAACGGAGATATCCTGCTGCCCACTGATCTTAGCCAGCCAATTGATAGAGTCCAAGGTATTATAGAGAAAATGTGGATTTATCTGAGCCTGTAACGCTTTTAACTGGGCATCCTTTATCAAAATTTGTTTCGTATAATCTTCTTTAATGAGGGTATCGATTTTTTGAATCATCATGGTAAAATCCTTTTGTAAAACCCCAATCTCATCTGTTCTTTGCCAGACCCCTTCCTCATCATCAACCATTTCAAACTCGCCGTTTTCCGCCTGTTTTATCTTTATAGTCAAATCCTCAATGGGCCTGGTTAAACTCCGAGCTAGTCTCATACTTAAATAAACGGTGGAGACAAAGAGCAATCCGAAGATTAACAGCATAATGCTGCGCAACAGGATAATCTTATGAAAAATGTCGCTGTAGGGGATAATATTGATATAAGTCCAACCGGTAAATGCCGATTTATTAAATGCTACAAATAGATTACGGCCTGCCACCCTTTTGAGAAAGTAACCGTTATCGCCTTTAAATTGAAGCCCGCTCCCAACTTGTTTGAAAAACTCGTCCCGAAAATAAACGGGCTTTTCCCCGGAGAGAACCAACAGGTTGACGTCGTAGTTCTCCCTTCCACTAATGTATTGCTCAACCAGCTGATTAATATCAACCTGGATTAACAGGGTTCCAAGGGATTCCAGGCTCAAGTCTCGAATAGCCCTGATCTGACGCGCGCAAATCAAGGAGGAATCTCCCGTATAACGTTCGCCAATAACCATCACGCCTTGACCGGCAACAGCTTTAGGAATAATTTGATTGACTTTGAATTCGGGGATCTGACTTCCACCCGAAAACTGATTACCGCCGGCGTCAATTAAGTTGACTGACAAGATGTTTTTTTCGAACCTAAGCTCCCATAAAAGTTGGACCAATTGTTTCTCAACCAAGGAACGTTCATACCGGGAGAGATCCGCCTTCTTGATTCGTTCCAAGTCTCTTTGAATAACTGGATTGGATAGGATATAGTAAGAAAACGATTCCACTTTCTTGATTTCATTCTCAATACTAATGGTAGAGATGTTTAAAACTTGGGCCGACTCCCGGTATAACAGATTATCATAAATCTTTAAACCCACTTGTAATGCGGCCAAACTAACGGAGCACACGATTAAGACGATCAAAAAATGGATCGCGAATAACTTTTGTTTGATTTTACGGTTGCGATAAAAGTTTCTTAACCGACTAAACCACTTGTGCATGTTCAGCAATTCCGCCTCAATGAAATAAGTTCATTCGATCTGTTTGGAAAATCGTGTAATTTTTTTATTGATCCATACTGTCTGCCGACCCAGTCATCTCGGATTCGCCATAAAACCATGGTATTTCAATAAACTGATTGGTGAACCGATATGGTGGGGCATTGCTTGTATTCCACTGCCCGCCCCGCAAACTCCGCATCAGAACGTGGTTCTTGATTAGAATAATATTTTCATAATGAATTCTCCCTACTTCTTAAATTACCTATCTACTGTTTAAACTTTACAGAACTTTTCCCAATCTAATTTGAAGAATTAAAAAAACGACGCTTCAAACGCCGCTTTTTCGTTCTTTCCTCCACCCTACCAATTCCTCAGCTAATCTAATCTGTTCCTCGGTGACTCCCGGTTTCCCTCCGGACAGGATCGGACTGTCCCAGCCCAACTTGGTCCATTTATTCTCCCCCAAGCTATTATAGGGTAAAATCTCCACCCGTTCCAGATTCGGGTTTCCCTTAGCCAATTGGCCGAGAGCCTCCAAAGCCTCCGGTTCATCGGTCCAACCGGAGATCAATACATAACGTAACCACACCGGTACCGGTATCCGGGACAGCCGGCGCCAATTTTCTAAAACCTTATTAAAATCATAGCTCATCACCAGTTTCGGGTGAAGGGGGTGTTTAATGGAGAACATTATTAAATCAGCTGCTCCGGACAGCGCAACAAAGGACTCCGCCGCCCCGCATCCGGAAGTATCCAAAGCCACGTGCCAGCCGTTTTCTTTGGCTTTCCTGATTAGTTCCAGAGCAAAATCCGGTTGCATCAAGGGTTCCCCGCCGCTGATGGTCAGGCCCGGCTCTGCCAAAAATGAGCGATACCGCTCCAGCCGTTTGATTAACGCCTCTACCGTAATATCCTCACCAGCTAAGGGGTCCCAGGAATCGGGGTTTTGACAAAAGACGCATCCCACAGGACATCCTTGAAAAAAAACCACGCTTCGCGTCCCCGGACCATCAACCGTGCTAAAACTGTGAATTGATTGAATTCGGCCCATTTATCCTCCTACATCCGATCATGAATCGTCCGCTCAATTACTTCCAACTGTTGTTCCCGGTTAAGCTTGGTAAAATTGACCGCATACCCGGAGACCCGGATCGTCAAGTTTGGGTAAAGCTCGGGACGGTCCATAGCATCAACCAGTGTTTCCCTGCTATAAACATTGATATTAATATGGTGGCCGTGGGCGTTGAAATAACCATCCACTAACCGGGTTAAGTTTTTAATTTGATCCTCCTTTTCCTGTCCTAAAGCCCGCGGGGTAATTGAAAAAGTGTAAGATATTCCGTCCCGGCAAATATCATAGGGCAACTTTGCCACGGAACGCATGGCGGCAATTACTCCATTATTTTCCCTGCCATGCATGGGGTTGGCCCCAGGCGCAAAAGCTTTTCCCGCCTTACGCCCATCGGGAGTAGACCCGGTCTTTTTCCCATAAACCACATTGGAAGTGATCGTTAGTACCGAAAGGGTCGGCGCCGCGTTACGGTAAATAGGCTGTTTCGATAAAGAACTGTAAAAATAACGGAGTACCCGGACGGCCAAGCCATCGACACGGTCATCATCATTACCGTAATAAGGAGATTCTCCATCAATTTCAAAATCTTTCGCCATCCCGTGTTCGTCACGGAGGGCTTTAACCTTGGCATACCGGATCGCGCTTAATGAATCAGCCACCACCGAAAGCCCGGCAACTCCGAAGGCCATATGCCGGTGGGGATTAGAATCAAGCAAAGCCATTTGGACTCGTTCATAATTATATTTGTCGTGCATGTAATGGATACAGTTCATCGTCCGGCTGTAAAGAATAGAGAGCCAGGTGAGAACTTTTTCAAAATTGGCCCAAACTTTCTCCCACTCCAAATATTCACCTTCAAGGGCCGGAAGTTCCAAGACTTGATCGCCAGTCTTTTCATCCCGG
This sequence comes from Bacillota bacterium, assembly GCA_023394955.1. Classification (GTDB taxonomy): domain Bacteria; phylum Bacillota; class UBA4882; order UBA8346; family UBA8346; genus JAAYHS01. The sequence continues at coordinate 204,464 of JAEWZY010000004.1, read as the reverse complement.
CCGCCGTTAATCGCTAAAAGCAGCGCTTTAGCCAAATTGACCCGGGCCCCGAAAAACTGCATATCCTTGCCAAGACGGGTCGCGGAAACACAGCAGGAAATGGCATAATCATCCCCGAAGATCGGCCGCATCAGCTCATCATTTTCAAATTGGAGCGTTGAAGTTTCAATCGCCAGCTCCATGGCAAACTCACGAAAATTATCCGGCAAACGCGGACTCCAGAGTACAGTCAGGTTAGGCTCCGGAGCTGCGCCTAGATTGCGTAAAGTTTGCAACCAGCGGTAATCAGTCTTGGTCACCAGTGGCCGTCCGTCTTCAGCCATGCCTCCTAAAGATTCGGTAATCCAGGTCGGATCTCCGGCAAACAGTTCATCATATTCCGGGGTCCGGAGATGCCTGACCAAACGAAGTTTGATGGTAAGCTGGTCAATTAATTCTTGGGCCTCAGCCTCGGTGATGATAGCCTCCGCCAAGTCCCGTTCAATATAGATATCGAAAAAAGGGCTATTGTGGCCCAAGGACATGGCCGCGCCATTCTGTTCTTTAACGGCGCAAAGATAAGCCATATAGAACCACTGTACCGCTTCCCGGGCGTTGACAGCCGGACGGGAGATGTCGCATCCGTAGGCTTGGCCCAGTTCAATCATTCGTTCCAAAGCCCGGACTTGATCGGCGATATCCTCCCGTAAGTGGATAGTGGTATCATCGATATTGTCCATAGCATACAATTCTTTTTGCTTCTCTTCCATTAAAAAAGCGCATCCGTAAAGGGGTACCCGGCGATAATCCCCGATTAATCTCCCTCGGCCATAGGCATCCGGTAGTCCGGTAATGATACCAAGTTTTCGGGCTTGGCGCATCGCCGGCGTATAGATCCTAAAAATCGCCTCATTTTGAGTCCGGCGATAACGGGTAAAAATCTTTTTCATAATCGGGTCCGGCTCCACTCCACGGGCTTTACAGGCGGCCTCGACCATCCGCCACCCGCCCCATGGATTGACTAATCTTTTCAAAGGTTTATCCGTCTGCAGCCCGACAATAACTTCATTTTCCCGGTCGATATAACCCGGTTTCCAGGCGGTAATCCCAGCGACTCTCTTAGTATCGACCTCCAGAACCCCACCAGCCTCCCGTTCCTTTTTTAACAAATCCAAACACTCGCCCCATACTTTTCTAGTGCGTTCCGTAGCCCCGGACAAAAAATTCGCTGTTCCATTAAACGGTTGATAGTTTCCCCTGACAAAATCAGTGACATCAATCCGGTCACGCCATACTACCCCTCTAAAACCGCGCCATGGATCCATTACAATTCCCCCTTAATTAGCAGTGATCAGCGACCAGTTATCAACTTTACTGATTAATTCTTGTTCAGCCAAAGTAATCAAGTTTTTATTTTCGTTCATTGTTTTTACACTATTCCTTGTTTACGGTTCACTGATAACTAAATAAAAAAGACCACCTGAGCATTAGTCTGCCCAGGCGGTCGGCAATGATTACCTTCAATACTCCCTTGTGGTTTGGCCCACTTTTCCGCCAGTCGTATGAAGGTGTTTTTTAATCTTCTAAGAAGAATTTTAGCCAATTTCCAACAATACGTCAAGTAGGGTTAGATTATAACCAAATCGTTTATGGCTGAATATACAAATTGTCAGAATAAAATTGATATGATAAAATATAATTGCGTAAAACGAAAATCCGATCGATGGAGGAACTCTGATGGATACAGTTACGATTTCCCCTAAATTTCAAGTAGTGATCCCCCAGAGTGTGCGGGAAAAACTCGGAGTACAGCCTGGACAAAAAGTAAAAATGATTCTTTACGAAAATCGCGTTGAGCTGATCCCTCTTAAACCGGTTTCTGAGTCCCGCGGTTTTCTGAAAGGAATTGACACTACTGTCATACGGGAGCCGGATCGGTTATGAATATTGTTGATTCTTGCGGCTGGCTGGAATATTTCGCAGATGGATCTAATGCTGACTTTTTTGCGCCGTCCATTGAAGATATTTCGAGTTTAATCATTCCTTCAATCTGCCTTTATGAAGTCTTTAAACGTATTTATCAGCAACGAAATGAGGGAGATGCTCTACAAGCCATCGCCATAATGACTCAAGGTAAGTTAATTGAACTTGATACCACCTTGACTTTAAACGCTGCCAAGCTTTCATTGGAACATGGCCTTCCAATGGCCGACAGCATTATTTTAGCGACTGCCAGGGCTTATAATGCGCTATTATGGACTCAAGATAGCGACTTTAAAAATATTGAGGATGTCCGGTATATCGAAAAGTTGTTATTATAAAAACCAATAACGCCCCTCTTAATCAAACCATAGTCCCAATTGCAGAAATCTTCGCTCCATTTCTGCAATTACTTCCCGCTCTTCTTCCCAATTTCTTGCTCCAAAAGTCACCGCCAGCCTCAAATACGGCCCGGCATCATCCCAAGGCACGGTTGAAATAAGCGCTTCTTTAACCAAATATGAAGCGGCATCCTCGGCATTTTTAAATGACTCTCCCCCTCTTGAGCCTTTTGGAGCTCGAACATAACAATAAAATGAAGCGTCGAACCCAATTTTCCGCAATGAATTACTATATTTTCAAGAATCATATTTCTTTTTTAAAGCGCCTAAGAATTCTCCCTTTATTACGCCTGTTACCGGGCCGGTCATAAATACATGTCCGTCTTCTTTTATTTCAATCTCAATCACCCCACCCGGCATTTGGACTTTAATCCGATTGTCAACCAAACCTAATTTGAAAGCGGCGCTTGCCGCAGCGCAACTACTGCTCCCCGATGCCAAGGTATACCCCGCGCCACGCTCCCAGATTTCAATTTGAATGTGATTGCGGTCGATCACTTTTAATAATTGCAGATTAATCCGGTTGGGAAATAATTGATGGTCTTCGATACTCGGCCCCAGTTGGATAGCTAAATCTCGCGATATTTCCACCAACGGGATTACACAATGAGGGTTACCGATGGATAAACAAGTGACCTGATATTCCTGACCGTTAATGTTTATCGGCTCGTTAATCACCTCACGCGTCGGACCATTTATCGGGATTGACCGGCTCTCAAAAGTAACAGTTCCCATATCTACCTTGATCATTTCGCCTAGATCATCCAAAATCTCAACTGATACAAGGCCGCCCTTAGTCCCCAATTGAAAACTTTTCTCTTTTTGATCTCCTGATTCAAATAAGTATCTTGCGAAAATTCCGATCCCATTGCCGCTTTTTTCAGCCTCGCTGCCGTCAGGGTTAAAAATCCTCAGCCCTACTTTGCCGTTGATTTTTAGTGGACCGTACAAAATGCCGTCGGAACCGATACCGAGATTACGATGGCAGATTAATTTGATTATATCTATGGTCAGTTTGAAGTGAGTGTTATTGGGGTTCAGTACAACATAGTCGTTGCCTAAAGCGTGATACTTATAAAAATCAATCCCCAAAGCTTAATGCCTCCTAAGAAAAATACTTCAACCACAGAAGACACTGGGGACATAGACTTACAACACTCATAGCCTTTGCCTCGTGTCTCATGCCCCATTCATCCCCACTATCTAAATTCAAAAAAGCCGCATCAAATCTTCAAGCGTCTCCCGTCGCCGGATCAAAGCCGGTTCCCCATTAGTTTTAATCAAAACTTCCGCCGGGCTGAGCCGGTTATTATAATTGGAGCTCATACAGTAACCGTAAGCTCCGGCATCCATTACCCCGACGAGATCATCCTCCTCAATCAGCGGTAACTCCCGTTCCCTAGCGATGATATCGCCGCTTTCACAAATATTTCCGACTACCGTTGCCTTTTCAGTTTTGAATTCATTTGCCGGATTCTTCGAATAAATCTCAAGATCATGGTGAGAATCGTATAACACCGGCCTAGTCAAGACGTTAAAACCTAGATCGGTTCCGATATATTTGGTTCCGTAATTTTCTTTAACAGCGTGGACCGTCCCTAATAAAACACCGCATTCGGCCACCAGATAACGGCCGGGTTCCACTTTAAACGTTGGCGTGCTTCCGTAAGTTTTAACCCAAGCGGCTAACCGTTCCTCGAGCTTTACGCCTAACTCCTTTAAATCCAAGCGTTTTTCACCGGCCTGTTTCCGGTAAGGAGTCCCGAATCCCCCTCCCAGGTCGATGAATTCAAGCCCGTCAAATTTTGTGGCGATCTCCAATAACCGCTCCACTCCGTCCAAATATGGTTCCGAGTCCATAAACAATGAACCAATATGCTGGTTAATCCCGCAGAGGCTCAAGTTATATTTTCTAATGACAGCCTTCACAGCCTCGATTAAGTTGGGCGCCACACCGAACTTGGTCTTTGTTCCGCCGGTAACTACCTTTTCATGATGTCCCGCGCCTACCCCCGGATTGAAACGGACCGCCACTTTGGCGCCGGGATTGCTCCGGCCAAACTGTTCCAATTGAGAGATTGAATCCACGCCCACCAAGATATCGCGCTTGATGGCGAAACGCATCTCCTCGGCAGAGACGTTGTTACCGATATAAAAGATTTGTTCGGGTTTAAAACCGGCGGCGAGCAAAACGTGAATCTCTCCCGGAGACATAGCGTCGGCATCAAGGCCTTCCTCACGGATGATCTTTAACAACTCCAGGTTGGAGTTGGCTTTAACGGAGTAGTTCACTTTAAAGCGGGGGTAATCGGTTAGCTGTCTTATCTCCCGGCAGCGTTCCCTCAGGATGGATTCGTTGTAAACGTACAGAGGGCTGCCGTACGTATCGATTAACCTTTCGGGAGTCGTATTTCCGTAAAAACTCGTCTGCGCGCTGAAATAAGTATTCATGGTACACCTCGAGAATTTTTTTCCGATTGAATTTCGATTAATTTTATTTCGTTAGTCAACGAACTTTTAATCAAGTCAACCAAATTCTTATTCCGCGAATACAAACAGGATGGTTCCGCTTCGGCGCCCATCTCTCCGGTCAAAACATTGGTACTGTCGGAGATCAGCCGAATTTGGCCCGGCTGCTTTTGAATATAGTGGATCACCGCCCCATCAAGCTTAAAAGGGGGTGTGGTGATGATTACCACTTTCAGCCCTTTACCGACGGCCTCAGTCAGTTCGTTAATGATCAATTCCAATTCCCGGGGAGCGAAGGAGAGGTAAATCCTTTCCCTGGCTTGACAGATGATATTCTTCATCTTATTAACAATCTGCATTTTTCCGGTAATTGTAATATATGGTTCGGAGCTTGTCTTTCGTTCGGGAATATGCTTTTCAAGATAAGCCAAGACCTCGCCCATTTGCCTACGGCCATTGGCGACTAACTCAGCTACAGGAATGGGAGTATACCTGGTTACTTCTCCCGCGCTAATATTAGCCCCTCCCTTTTCGACCAGTCCAGCTAGGGCCAGATAAACATTGGAACGGGGCAGACCGGAAATTTTTGCGGCTTCGTAGCCAGTCAGCTCCCCTTCTTGGCAGAGAGTAATATAAAGAATTGATTCGTGACGGGTAAAACCGATCTTGGTTAGAGCTTCGAGTAGGTCCATGGAAGGTTACCTCAACTTAGTGGTTCTATTTAGAACTACTATAAGTCTTAATTATTTTTTTGTCAAGTAGAATAAAACAATTAAATTTGTCACAACAAAAAAATAAAAACCCCAAACTTAGGGTTTAGTTGCAGTTTTTTAAGTTTATTATTTTCGGGACCAATCTAAAAACCCTTTCACCCTTAGCTAAGCTTTAATTACCTCAACTGATAATAAAAATATTAAATTGAAATAGTCCAAAAGTAAAAATATGTTACAATTACTTAAGCGAGGTGATGAGCATGGAACTAGAAGAACTAGTTACTAAGATTATCAATCACATTGACGAAACAGCCGTTAAAACCGAAAACAAAATTATGCATGAAGTTAGTCAACGACTTGAACAAACTAAAGGTGATATTATGCGGGAAGTTAATGTTTTACTGGAACATCAACGTTCTCAATTTAATACCTTTGGCGAAGGTTTAGATACTCTTAACGACCAAATGAACCGAAGTTTTGGCGAAGTATGTAATAAATTAGACGGATTGGCTACCAACAAAAAAGTATCAAAACCCAACTGACCGATCTCGATCGAGAATTCGAAACCAAAGTACGGTTAATAAAATAACTCACCCTTATTATGATTATTGATTTTCGTTTCTTTTATTTTTATAGATTTTGACTATTAATCCATTACTCCTGCCCAGCACGGATACAACTTATTACCCGAGCCTTTGCTCACCATTATCCATTTGGAACCATCCTTAAGACTAACCGCATAAATATCACTCCGGGATGAATAAATAATATTCCCGGTAAAGTAAATTAAATCATCTGCGCCCCAGGTGGGATGTTTATGCTGTTCCTTATCTCCGGAAGGATAGGTTATTTGAGTCATAACAGGATCTAATGAATTTACGGTTATATAATAAATCCCTCTCTTACCTTCACTATTCTCATATGCCTCAAAAGCGATCTTCTTACCATCAGGGCTCCAGCAAGGATTATTCAATTTATAACCCTCATAATCACCCTTGGGAATGAATACTTCGCAGTCGGATTCATTGGTATAAATATATAATTTGGTGTAATTCCCGCTGGCATAGGCGACCTTATTTCCGTCAGGATTGATTACCGGGTTCCAACCGGCTTGACTGTAAGATTCAATTTTTTTATTACTATCTATCTCATATTTGACAATTTTACCGTTTGACTTAAAGACTATATGTTTTCCTGCATTATCTATCGAAGGGTGCTCACCGTCTTGAATTAGGATGGGATCATCCTTCCCCGCCCCAAAATCATAAACCATTATACTAGAAATATTGTTAGCAGTAGACTCCACCGCAAATTTTCCCGACCCTGACCAGGCCGGATGGGTTTCGCCTGAATTCAGCAAAGATAAGAACTTGTTTACGGCACGGTTCCCTAAAATCAATTCGTAAATCTCTTTGTTATTTCTTTCGTCATAGCTATAGTATATCCGTCCCGATAAACTCGCCGGCCTCAGGTAGAAGATAACCGGTTCCGGCTTTCCAAGATGTTTATAAATAAAATCTTTTGATTCATACCATTCTCTACTCATCAAGATTTGATAATCTCCGGGAGTCAACCCGGCCAACGAAAACTGTCCCTTAGGATCTGTTTTTTCGGGTTGCCCTCCAATGTTTACGCTTACTCCCGGAATAGGCTCTTTAGTTAGGATATCGATTACTACTGCATTAAAATCCCCTACTCGTGGCTCTGGTTTCGGTAGGCAACCCGCCATCAAAAACAAAATTACTAGAATTGTGGATACTTTTTTTAACATCATTTCCATCACCAGGAACTAACTTCGCTACTTTTCAGTCAATTCCTTCATAATTATTCCTTTTTTGTTAAAACTTAATTAAAAAAGACCGCTTCCTTTCGGAAGTGGTCTTAAAACTTGATTCTTCTGACGTTTATTCCATATCCCAATGGGCTACTTCATAAATTAACGGTACTTTAAAATACTTTCCCAACAGACAACGAACTGCTAAAAAAGCTGCCCCCACCACCCAAAGACTAAGCATTAAATTTAATAATGATTGGCCTAAACCAGGGAGCAGTCTTAAAAAACCTCCACTCACCAAGTAAAAGACAGATCCGCAGATGCCTAGGAACAACGCTTGGTATCCATGAAACCGCAAAAAATGATCTTTCTTAAGTTTGGTAGTAACAATCAGGATACTAAGGGGCCAAAAAAAGTATGCCATCCCTGCTAGCAATTTATTTCTAGCACTGACTGTTTCCATTGCAATCCCTCCTACCAATATAAAGATATTCCCTTGACATTCAAAATATATTTCCTTATTTTCTATTTTCGAAGCAAGGCCTGAAATTCGATTGTCAAATTGGCCGGAGCATGCGGATCATGAGCCCAACTGCAGTTAGGAGCAATATCGCGCAGATAACTGAAAAAAAGGTGTCGATCTGATTGGCCGATCTTACCGAAAAAATCATAATTTACGGTCTTAATCCCATTAAAACTGTAAGTAAACGTCGGTTCAACCGTGATCCAACCTTCAGCCGGCAATTTCACCTCTACCCATGCATGAGCTGAGCTTTTCAGATCAGTTTCTCCTGAATTGAGATCGGAAACATTAAACCGATAACCTCTGACTAGCCGGGCCGGAATTCCGGAAGCGCGGCACAAGGCTATATATACTAAACTGAAGTCTTCACATACCCCCTTCCCTCTTTGCAATGTTCTCAAGGCACTATGGGTATCTTCCTCAATTCTCTGGTATTCAAGGTTTGAATTAACATAATAGAATATTTTTCTAGCTTTTTCTAGCTGAGTACTGGAGCCGGACGTCAGTTTTCGGGCTAAATCTTGGATCGGCCCGGTGTCGGATTCAATTCCCGGTTCCGGGTTAAGATAATGGGTTTCAACTGAACTGAATCCCTGATAAGGTTCTAAGCGGTAATCAATAGCATAATTGATAAAAGTAAAACTGAACTTCATTAAAAGCGAGTCGCCTTTTTCGAAACGAGCCAGATTATAGACAGCTATTTCTCCGTCATAATCCCTGATAATCTTTACCCCCTTCGGCGTTTTATAAGATATCAATCTTTGATAGGGGGGCAACCCTTCGGTTGAAAAAATCGGTATCTGCAGTTTCAAATCGCGGGCCGTTCCACCACTATTTTTAACTTCTACCTTATACTCAACGTGAAACCGCTCTGGCATGCTAATGGTATAACGTTCATCAGCGTAACTTAAGGAAAGCATCAAAAAAAAGAGTAAAAAAAGAAGCCGTGAATGATTAAAAGCTCTCATCAAATCACCCAAGAAATAATTAAGCGTTTTCCTCTAAAATCCTGCCGGGCATTCCCCCCTATTCCAACTGGATCCTTTCATTATGGTGCAGGTAATGCGCTTAAATTTTTTGGCGAAATTCTATAAACAGTATTTTCAAATTGCAAATTTTTAAATAAAACTGATCGCTGTTATTGTTCACTGATAACTGTTTTCGCTTTCCCATTTGTAAACAAATCCACTGCTGGAAGGAAGGGTAAAACCTTCAAAATTTCCTGCGGTATCAATTGTAGCCTGATCCTGAACCGAATTTGCGCCAAAAGGCGCTATGTCATCAACCCGGTCAATATCGGCTAACTTCACCCATTTACCTGGAGATCCGAAATCAATATCAACTGTAACATCATACGGTTCAAAATTGAATAACACCACCATCCGTTCCCAAGGCTCACCGTTGGGATTAATCCGCCAACCAATGACGGATCGGCCGTTCCCCTGCTCCAACCATGGTCCGATGATAAATTGAAATTTGCCTTCCTCCGCCAAATTGGAGCCGGCCATCCGTAAGCCCGGATAACGCCGGCGTAAATGAATCAGTCCTTTTACCCACTGATAAAATTGGTGTTGAGAAAGATCATCCGGCCAAGTAAATTGGACTTGATTACGAGGGCGATCAACATTAAACTCTTGGCCCATGTATAACATAGGTTGCCCCAGTGCAGTCAAGGTAGCCATCAATCCCAAACGGGCCTTACGTTCTTTAGCCGGGTCCGTCTGCAAGAATGGGCCGTCAGTGGCGACTTCAAAAGGCACGCTGTTTTCATCATGGCTTTCCGAATAATTAATGGCGTTATTAGTATGTAAAGCGTAAAAGTTCCGGCTAAAATAAAATACATCTCCCAAATGGGTGGGTGAATCGTCCACCCAATCCTGATAAACCCCTTCTCTTAACAAGGCTTTTATTTTATCGTGGAATGGGTCATTCCACTGGGCAAATCCGTTCCAGCCTTCCAAATTCAAATCGGGTTCGTTGGGAAGGTTTTCGACGATTAAAATACAGTCCGGCTTAAAACCACGATCTCTGATTTCATATTGAAGGCGGCGCAAAAAATTATGATCCATCCAACTGGAATGAGTGGCGTCAAACCGGAAGCCATCGACCCGATATTCCTTGAGCAATAATTTTGTGACGTCAATCAGATAGTCTTGGACTTCTTCCCGTTCGGTGGCCACCCTGTTTCCCCAAGGTGTCCCGCCGCTAAAATAAAACCCGCCGGAATTGCTGTCGCTGATCGCATCCCAAAGAGGATTAAAAGTATTGGAGGTGTGGTTGAAGACCAAGTCAAGTAAAACCGCGATTCCATGTTGATGAGCTGTATCTACCAACTCCCTGAACTCCTCGGTGGTCCCGAAGTCCCGTTCGACGGAGGCAAATCCGCAAGGGTCATAACCTAAAGCGGTCGGCCCTTGAAGCGATGGCGCTTCTGAGGTAGGCATTAACCCCAAGGCGTTAACACCTAGGTCTTTAAAATAACCGTTTTTGATCCGGCGGATTACCCCGCTGAACTTACCCTGTTCTTCCAAGGGAATGTCCGAATCACCTTCAGTAAACCCATAGACGTTCATTTCGTAAATGATTAGATCCGCAAGGTTAGGGGTCTTCCAATGCCGGACTTTCCAACGGTAACGAGTGGGATCAACTACTAATGAAGGATTTTGGGAATAATCTTCTCCGTAACTCCGGGTCATCGGATCATGAAGATAGCGTTCCGGACGCCGGTTTCCGTCTAAAGGGACCCCGCCGATAATATAAAAGAGGTACTCCATCTCCTCTCGGGCTTGGTCTGCCGGGAGCCGCACCAGCCATAAGTTCGGATGATCATAGTAGCCTTGGTAGAGATCGAGCGGCAAAAACTTTTCCGGATTAGGCTGGGAATGAGCGGGGCATTGCCAATCGTTGAAGTTTCCCGTGAGATAAACCTGGGCGGCCCTTGGCTGAAATAAACCGAAAAGAACCGAACCGTCCTTTAACACATTCGCCCCCAACATCGATTTTTCCAAGGGCTGTTTTTTACCTGGCTGAGGCGGAATTCCCTCCCGCAGGTAGCTGATATCCGTCTCCGGTAAATATAGTTCTTCGGGAATCAAATGTCTAATCTGCTGATAAAACTGATTGGCATGGCCTTTATGCATTGCCGGTTTTACCGAGTAAACATCGGGCCGATCCGGCAAACACCAAACTTCTTGGCCCAGGTAGTTACCGTAAAACCGCTCAAAATCAGGATCACCATCCAGGCCGCTAAACCGAAAATTAAACGAACTCGGACCGGCTTCCACTTTAAACCAAGGCCCTGCCAGATCCGCGCCGGCTGGCTCAATCCGGCGGACTTGTCTACGGTAATGATGGGTATGCCAGTATTCCAGGCTAATACTTCTTTGGTTAGCCCTTAGATGAATGGTGACTTCCATACAAAATCCTCTCCACATATCAGATTTGATGGATAGTTTAACCTGTTTTTTCTTTTATATAAAAGAAACCAATCTTTTCCGAAATCACCTTTTATTTGGTTCCTTCCGCCACGAGTATCAACGCTTCTTTTTCCGCCTGGGCGCCCAACACTTTTACCCGGCGTTCCCTCTCGGCCATCATTCCATATTGGAAAGGGAAGTAATTATAATTTTAAGACCCAAGCGGCAATCGTAAAGTAGATTACCAACCCAAATGCGTCCGCAATAGTAGTAATCAATGGGCTACTAGCCACCGCCGGGTCTAAACGTAACAAATTCAAACCAAACGGCAGGATCATTCCGACGAAGTTTGACACGATCACAATGGCAACCATTGTCAGCCCGACTACCAGTCCCACATCCATTCCCCCACGGAAAATACCTAGCACAAAACCGGCGACGCCTAAGGTTAGGCCGAGACAAAAGCCGACCGCCAATTCCTTAAGCAATACCTTCGTCCAATCCGACATCTTAACGTCTCCGGTAACCAGCGCGCGAATGATTAATGTTGCTGACTGCGATCCTGTGTTACCGCCGGTGTCAATTAAAAGGGGAATAAAAAAGGCTAACGTTATCGCCGTAGACAGAACTCCTTCATAGGCAGCCATTATCCCTGAAGAAATAAGATTCAAAAAGATGAGACCAATTAACCACACGACGCGTTTGCTAAACAATGTCCAAATCCCCGCGCCATCATATCCCCTATCTAACGGATTAATCGACGCGCTCTTGTGAATATCTTCGGTCGCTTCTTCCTCCGCCACATCCAAAACATCGTCGACTGTAATTACCCCAACCAGCCTATTTTCCACATCCAAAACGGGCAAGACGAGGAACCCGTATTTTTCAAAAATATGGGCAACTTCTTCTTGGTCAAGGTCCTCGGGGACAGAAATCACATCCCGTTTCATAATCGATTTAATCTTGGTTTTCAAAGGACTGATAACGAGTTCCCGCAGAGAAATCACACCCGCCATAGTCTGGTCGTTGCGGAGCACATATATGTAATAAGCGGTTTCAGCTGACGGAGCTTGCCGCCGCAGTAGCGCTAATACTTCTTCGACGGTCTGGTCCTCCTTAATGGCCATAAATTCAGTGGCCATCAATCCACCGGAAGTGTCCTCCTCATATTTAAGAAGTTCCTTGATCCCTCGACCATCATCCTTCATTAATAAGATTAATTCTTCGGAATCCTTCTCCGGTAGTCCCGCGAGAAGGTCCGCTGCTTCATCCGTATCCATCCACTTTAATATTTCCGCCGTCTTTTCCTGTTCTAAGTGGCTGAAAAGATCTATTTCGGCCTCCAGTTCCATTTCTTGAAGGATTTGGGCCGCTCGCTCAGGAGAGAGTATTGATATAAAACGGACTTGGACGATAACCGGTATTTCTTTTAATGTTTCCGCCACATCAACCGGATGCATGTCAACTGCCACACCTATTGACTCATTAAAGGCCTCTCTCAATAAGAGGCCTTTCAAATTTTCTTGGACCATTTTTACTTCCTTTCCGAGGTCAAACAAAAACCCCCGATAAAGGGGGCGTTTTTAAAAACTACTTTTTGGATCACCATTATAAGACTCATTTTAAATTTTAAAACGAGCCGATTTTAAAAGGTGTTCAAAAGTCATCGTTTGCCCCAATGAATTATTTTTTACCACATTAAAATATTTAAAACTACTAGGGTCCGTATCCATGACCTTCCACCTCTCAATTCCCGGTATTATATTCATTAAGACAAATTTATGTTTGTCGAAATCCATAAAAACAGCTAACAATAGCGAGGAACCAGTATTCATTATAACATCAAAATTTAGGTGTTTGTTTACCTCTTGAAACTCTGCTCTAAACCGGCTTGGACTTTCATCGGCAGTCCGAATAAATTGATAAATCCTTCGGCGTCTTTCTGGTTGTAAACTTCGTCAGCGCCGAAAGTAGCGAGCTTCTCCTGATAAAGGGAGAAAGGAGATTTCCGTCCGACGGTTTGAGCATTTCCTTTATAAAGTTTGACTTTGACGGAACCGGTAACCCGTTTTTGAGTTTCATCCACGAAAGCGTCCATCGCTTTCTTTAACGGTGTAAACCATTGACCGTTATAGACCAGTTCCGCATAACGCCCGGCCAACATCTGCTTATAATGAAGCGTATCCCGGTCAAGAGTGACTGTTTCCAAACCATGGTGCGCTTCGTAGAGAATCGTTCCTCCGGGAGTCTCGTACACACCCCGTGATTTCATGCCCACCAGCCGGTTTTCCACGATGTCCACCCGGCCGACCCCGTGTTTGCCCCCGATTTCATTCAGTTTGAAGATCAAAGCTACCGGGTCGTGCCCCTGCCCGTTGATTGCTACGGGAACCCCTTGTTCAAAATCAATAGTCACGATCTCCGGTTTGTCCGGCGCTTGCTCCGGGGAAACGGTATAGATGAACATATCATCGTTATATTCATTCCAGGGGTCTTCTAAGATCCCACCCTCATAACTGATATGCCAGAGGTTCCGGTCCATGGAATAGGGTTTCTCCTTAGTCACCGGCACATCAATGCCCCGTTTCACGGCATAATCAATCTCTTCCTCCCGCGATTTGATGTCCCATTCCCGCCAAGGAGCGATGATTTTCAAGTCGGGTTTTAGAGCCTTGAAAGTTAATTCGAAACGGACCTGATCGTTGCCTTTACCGGTCGCTCCATGAGCAACCGCATCGGCGCCTTCTCTGATGGCGATCTCCACCTGCCGTTTGGCGATGACCGGCCGGGCTACCGAAGTCCCCATCAAGTATTTTCCTTCATAAACTGCGCCTGCTTTGAGCATTGGAAAGACAAAATCCTTTACGAACTCCGCTTTCAAATCCTCGATATATATCTTGCTAGCCCCGGTCTTAATGGCTTTTTCATTTAACGGGTCAAGTTCTTCGCCTTGCCCTACATCGGCTGCATAAGCGATAACCTCACAACCATAATTCTCTTTCAGCCAGGGGATGATGATCGAAGTATCCAATCCGCCCGAATAAGCCAATACCACTTTCTTTACTTTTTGCTCCATTATGATCCTCCTGTTTTCATAACGTTATGCGTCCCAAGCCGTGTTACACGCCTTGAAAGTTTGAATCTCAGCTATGTCTCTGATAAATACGCATAGCGCGTAACATTTTATAACTGTTGCAATACTCTCTTTAGTATGGTCAAACCAGTGTCTAAATCTTCTTGTCCGATGTTAAGGGCTGGCAGAATCCGAATCGCATTTTCAGAAACAGCGTTAACCACCAATCCCTCCTCCAAACAAGCAAGCATCACCTGTTTGCTGGGAACCTTCAAATCCAGGGCCAGCATCAGTCCCAGCCCGCGGCAGCCATTGATTACCGGCATCTCCCGCCGCCAATACTCCCAAGTATCTTTGATATAATTCCCTTTTTGAACGACCTGATCCAAAAAGCCCGGTTCCTGAAGGAGTCTAAGGGTAACCAGGCCGGCGGCATATGCCATGCCTCCCCCTCCAATTGTGGTGCTATGATCGCCTGGGATAAATATATCGGCATCCTCATCTACCAGTAAAGCGCCGCAAGGGACCCCGCCCCCGATACTTTTAGCAGTCGTAACAACATCCGGTTTCATATTATAATGTTCGTAGGCGAATAACTTCCCGGTCCGGCCTAGGCCGGTCTGAACTTCATCAACGATCATCAATAACTTATACTTATAACAAAGTCTGGCCAACCCCTCGACGAATTCCGGGTTAGCCGGATAGACGCCGCCTTCTCCTTGAATCAGCTCCAGCATTATCGCGCAAGTTTGGTCGGTTATTGCGTTCAACCATGACTTGAGGCTATTATACTCGGCATAGACGAAACCGGGGACTATCGGCTGAAAGCCCTCATGATACTGGGGCTTTCCGGTCGCGGATAATGCTCCCATGGTCCGGCCGTGGAAAGACCCTTTAGCGGTGATAATTTGATATCCCCCGCCCAGCTTGGTTTTACCGTATTTTCGGGCCAGTTTGATGGCGGCCTCATTGGCTTCGGCGCCGCTATTAGCGAAGAAAACGCTGTGGTAATTGGTTAACTTAATTAGTTCCTGGGCTAGCTTAATCTGTTCTTCAAGGTAAAAGTAGTTCGATACGTGTAAGATCTTTCCGGCCTGTGCCGTCAAAGCGGCGGTGATTTCCGGATGGCAGTGTCCAAAATTATTGACTGAGATTCCACTTAAAAAATCAATATACTCCTTACCATCGGCATCCCATAAACGGGACCCTTCACCCCGAACGAAAACTACCGGTAAACGCCCTACGTTCTTCATTACCGTTTTCTGTCCGGTATTTAAATACTCAGCGTTACTCACCTTCGATCACAACCTTTCATTCCACTACCATAGTTCCGATTCCCCGATCGGTAAGGATCTCTAACAGCATCGAATGAAGTTGTCTTCCGTCAATGATATGGGTCCGGTTGACCCCAACCTTTAAAGCGGTAATACATGCTTGAACCTTAGGTATCATACCGCCTTCGATTTTACCCTGATTAATCATTTGATGGGCCCGCTCCACCTGAAGCGCGGAAATCAAGCTCGATTTATCCTGATGATCCTCAAAAATACCCTCCACATCGGTGAGCATTACCAATTTTTCCGCTTTTAAAGCGGCAGCCAGTTCACCGGCGGCAGTATCGGCGTTAATATTGTAACTGATCCCGTCCCCGCCTACGCCAATCGACGAAATTACCGGTATGTAATTTGAAGCGATTAATTCTTCCAAGACTTCGGTATTGATTTTAATTATCTCTCCCACAAACCCGATATCCGGAACCTCTCCCTGATAATCATCGGGCATGGTGGGAACGGTTTTCTTGGCCACCAGCAAGTTGGCGTCCTGCCCGGAAAGGCCCACCGCCTTACCTCCCAATAAATTCAGTTTAGCGACGATCTCTTTATTGAGTTTTCCGACCAGCACCATCTGAACGATCTCCATGGTTTCGGAGTCGGTGACACGCAAGCCTTGAATGAATTGGGATTGTTTGCCTACCCGCTTCAACATCTGGGTAATCTCCGGCCCTCCGCCGTGAATCAAAACCGGGTTAACCCCCAAAAACTTTAAAAGGACTATATCTTGCATTACGGCGCGTTTCAAATCTTCATTAACCATTGCATTCCCGCCGTATTTAATGACGAAGGTTTTACCGAAATACTTTCGAATATACGGTATCGCTTCGATTAAAATCTCCGCTTTAGCCACTAATCCATTCATCTAAATACACCCCTTATGTAAGCAAGTAAGAAAATTCCTTTTGCTGTGAAATATCCCCTTTTGCTTATAAACGTCTAAGATTAATGCTCATGACTACGCCTCATACCTTACGCCTGATTATGTCCGATAACTCCCGTTAATCTTCACATAATCATAACTCAGGTCGCAGGTCCAAACTGAAGCCGCTCCCTTGCCAGCACCCAAATCAATGCTAATTAACATTTCCTTTTGAGATAAAATCTGTTTCGCTTTAGCCTCATCAAACACTAGGCCAACCCCTTTTTGATAAACCGGGAGATCCCCCAGGGAGATACTGATCCGTTCCGGGTCGATCTCTACCCCGGAATATCCGACCGCCGCCAAGATCCGGCCCCAATTCGCATCGGCGCCGAATAAAGCGGTCTTAACCAAATTGGAGGTGGCGACTGATTTACCGGCTTTAACCGCTTCTTCCTCGGTTTTACCGCCGCTGACTTTGATCTCCACCAGTTTAGTGGCGCCTTCGCCGTCCCGGGCGATCATTTTGGCCAACTCTAAACAGACTGCGGTCAAAGCTTGCAGAAAAACCTGATAATCTTGATCTTCCGAGGTTATCGGCTTGTTTTCCGCCAGACCATTGGCCAAGACGAGTAGACAATCGTTGGTGCTGGTATCGCCATCAACTGTTATCCGGTTAAAAGAAGTTTTTCCTGCAATGGCGATCGCTTTTTGAAGCAAAGCCTGCTCAATCCGGGCGTCAGTGGTTATAAAACCAAGCATCGTCGCCATATTGGGATGAATCATTCCCGAACCTTTAGCGATACCCCCAATCCGGACTATTGCCCCTCCTAGTTCCAATTCGACCGCGGCTTCTTTAGGAAAAGTATCGGTGGTCATAATCCCTTGGGCAGCAGCCGCGCTTCCATTATCGGAAAGAAAATCGGCCTTCTCAACTAATGCCTTTTCAATCTTTTCTACCGGCAAGGCCATACCGATTACTCCGGTTGACGCTACTAATACCGAATCAGCCGGAATATCAAGGGCTTTTCCGGCGGCCACCGCCATTCTACGGGCCGCCTCCATTCCAGCCACCCCAACACAAGCATTGGCATTGCCGCTATTGCCGATAATCGCTTGGGCCTTTCCTTTTTTCAAATACTCACGGCTTAAGATAACCGGGGCCGCTTGGACCCGATTAGTGGTAAAAATCCCGGCCGCGGCAGCCGGAACTTGAGAATAGATTATAGCCAGATCGGGTAATTGATTTTTTTTAATGCCGCAGGCGGTCCCGCCCGCTATAAAACCTTGTGGCGCTGTTACCCCACGGGAGATGGTTTTCATTGGAAAAACCTCCATACGTAAAAGATTATAACATATTCATCTAAAAATAAAAAATGATTATTGGATATTAATACGTTGGCTCATGTAGGGACGATTCATGAATCATTCCTACGGGTAAACCGGCCATTGCTGTAAACCCATGGTTTCCGGGAGATCACAGATTAGGTTCATGTTTTGGACTGCTTGACCGGAGGCGCCTTTGCCCATATTGTCGATTACCGAGACTACAATTAGCTGATTGGTCCGATGGTCAACCCGGACCCCCATTTGACAACAGTTAGTGCCAACAACCCATTTCAACTCCGGCAATTGCGGTTCTTTTACTATCTTCACAAAGGGCTCTCCCTGATAACTGCGGGTTAATACCTCTTCCACCTCTTGAGTGGTAACGCTGTTAGTCAAACTAAGATGAATGGTGCTTAAAATACCCCGCGCCACCGGCAACAAATGGGGAGTGAACGAAACCTGAAGCTCTTTGCCGGCCGCTTGGGAGAGTTCCTGTTCAATCTCGGGAGTATGACGATGGC
This sequence comes from Bacillota bacterium, assembly GCA_023394955.1. Classification (GTDB taxonomy): domain Bacteria; phylum Bacillota; class UBA4882; order UBA8346; family UBA8346; genus JAAYHS01. Next base: position 186,093 of record JAEWZY010000004.1, on the reverse strand, counting down.
CCGGCAAACCATAAGCTTTGAAATTCCCGAATAGTTCCGCATAATTATAAGCTACTTCCCCTTTGCGCCCAGCCCCGGATACGCCGGATTTGGAATCAATGATCACCCGGTCCGGATCCACCAATCCTTCTTTTAAAAGAGGATAAACCGCTAAAATGATACTGGTGGGGTAACAACCGGGATTGCCTACTAGACTTGCTTGGCGAATTTCCTTCCGGTATATTTCCGGCAACCCATAAACCGCTTTTTTAGTTAACTCCCCTTGAGTATGCCGCAATTTATACCAAGCTTGATACGTTTCCCCTTCCCGAAAACGAAAGTCGGCGCCTAAATCGATAACTTTCTGTCCTTTTTCCAACAAGGGAGGGACTAGTTCCAAAGCGACTCCATGGGGCATCGCCATAAAAACCACGTCACAGTCAGCGACCGCATCCGGAGAATCGGAACCGGTAAAAACCGGCCCGTTCCAACCGGTGAAATTCCCATAAGCTGCTTCGAATTTTCGCCCCTCATGGGTCCGTGAGGTAATCGCCACGATCTCCGCCTCGGGATGTTGGGCCAGGATTCGAACTAATTCGTTTCCCGTATATCCTGAAGCCCCGATAATGCCAACTTTAATCATCTGCTTATACTCCTTTGGAAATCTATGCTACTAATTTATAATTATACAGATATTATGCATCAATAGCAAGAGTATCTTCTTTGTTTATTTATATTTAATCTTTATCCGTTGTATGCTGCTTGAATAAATATACTATCAGAAAGTTAACGCATCATAATTCCATATTCCACAACAATTTCCTGTTACTATTTTACACTTGAATTAGGCTTAATAAACTAGTTACAGATAAGAATGTTAAAAGATGAGGGTTACAAAAGACAGTAGTTAGGAGTCAGGAGCCGGGAGTGGTGGCTAATTCAGGATGTCAGTCGTTTTTGTTAATAATTACGCTAATTCAGAATAGATGCAACTTAGAAAATACTTTTTTCCTGTCCTCTGCGGTTTAAATAATTTATGTAAAAAAACCGGGAATATCCTACTAAAATGAATTTAGTAATATTCCCGGTCATATTCCTTACCTTTATATCGATTACACTTTACGCTCCTACAGCCTTTTGGAACTCTTTGGTCAACAACGGTAGAATCTCCCGCGCATCGCCGACAATACCGTAAGTGGCGATTTTGAAAATCGGAGCGTCCGGGTTTTTATTGATCGCAATGATTATATCGGCTGACGACATACCGGCCATGTGTTGAATCGCCCCGTGAATCCCACAGGCGAAATAAATTTTCGGGCCGACCGTTTTTCCCGTCTGCCCCACCTGATGAGCGTAAGGAACCCATCCCGCGTCTACCGCGGCCCGCGATGCTCCGACAGCTCCGCCGAGGACCCGGGCCAATTCTTCCACCATGGCGAAGTTTTTCGGATCGCAAAGGCCCCGTCCGCCGGAGACGATGATATTGGCTTCTTCTAAATTTACTACATAACCGGTTTCTTTCACAATTTCCAGTACTTTTGCGCGGATATCCCATTTAGTTGCGGACAAGTCAACCGGGACGATCTCTCCGGTCCTGGAGGAGTCCTCAGCCAACGGTTTGAACACCTTGGGCCGGACCGTAGCCATTTGGGGTCGGTGATTCGGGCAGAGAATGGTGGCCATCAAGTTGCCGCCAAAAGCCGGTCTGGTCTGAAGGAGATTCTTTTCGGCCGGATCGACTTCCAGCCCGGTACAGTCGGCAGTCAAACCAGTCTCCAATCTGGCGGCGACCTTAGGGGCCAGTGAACGTCCGATGGCAGTCGCACCCAACAAAATAATATTGGGCCGTTCTTTTTTTACCAAATCCACCATGACTTGAGTGTAGGAATCTTCGAGAAAGTTTTCAAGCTCAGGGCCGTCGGCCAGGAAAACTTTATCCGCGCCATGAGTAATTACTTTTTTTGCCAACAAATCAATCCCTTTGCCTAATAATACGGCAATCAACGGTTCATTGAGCTGATCGGCAAGTTTACGGCCTTCTCCCAATAACTCTAGGGTTACATTGGCCAACTTACCTTCGCGTTGCTCGGCAAAGACCCAAACCCCTTTATATAACGATTTATCAATGGTCGTCTCAACCTCGCGGAATATTTCAATGGCTTTAAACTTACAAGCCGATACGCAAGCGCCGCACATGTTACAACCATCTTTGATAACCGCTTTTTTATCTATAATTTCAATAATTCCAAAGGGACAACTCGGCAAACACACTTTACAACCGTAACATTTATCGGTAAGCACCTTGATTCCCATCGTCTTCCCCCTCAAAAGTAATGAGTTTGTTCGTGAACCTCAGCCTATAATCTGCGAAATCGGCGTCATCAGCGTAATCTGTGTTAAACAATTTTACGGGTTAAAATCGCATCCACCAATGATTTAACCTGTTCCTCAGGAGACCCCTCAAAGATTTCCCCTTGACATTTCAACTCGGGGATAAAAATTCGTTTAACCCAAGTGGGTGAGCCATTAAGGCCGATTTTTTCCGGGGCGGCGCCGATCATCTCTGCGCTCCAAATCGGTACCTGAATGCTTTTAGCGCGCATTTTCCCTTTTAACGACGGCAGCCTCGGTTCATTGATCTCTTTGACCACAGTCAGCAATGCCGGCAACGGAGCCTGCACCCGTTCGAAACCCTCTTCAGTCATCCGTTCAACGATAATTTCCTTTTCACTAATCTCATTGACCTTCTTTACATAGGTAACGTGGGGTATACCGAGATTTTCAGCTATCTCCGGGCCAACTTGGGCCGTATCCCCGTCAATTGCCTGTTTGCCACAGAGAATTAAATCTACCGAACCGATCTTCTCAATTCCTTTCGCCAAAGCGTAAGCAGTGGCCAAGGTATCGGAACCGGCAAAAGCCCGATCGGAAAGTAAAACAGCTTCATCAGCTCCCATAGCGATTAGTTCTTTTAGAGATTCAGCGGCCTGAGGCGGCCCCATCGATAACACAATCATCGTTCCGCCAAGTTTCTCCTTGATTCGTAACGCCTCTTCCACGGCATACAGATCAAAAGGGTTAATAATGCTAGCTACACCTTCCCGAACCAAAGTATTGGTTTCGGGATTAATTTTAACCTCAGTCGTATCCGGCACTTGTTTCGCGCAAACTACGATCTTCACTGTCAAATCCCCCCAAATTATGGTAACTATTTTCTCAGCGCCTTTACGTCGCTGTGGCTAACAATTAATTAGCCACAAAGACACAGAGATTATCTGGATTTTCGGGCATCCATAAAAAGCGCCCCGGAAGGGCGCCGCTTTTTATTCTCTTATTTGGAAGCAAGTTCTTTAATTAATTCCAAAGCGATAATCTGGCGCTGGATTTGGTTGGTACCCTCGTAAATCTGAGTAATCTTGGCGTCCCGCATCATCTTCTCCACCGGGTACTCTTTCATATACCCGTAACCGCCAAAGACTTGAACGGCGTCTACCGTAACTTTCATCGCCGTATCGGAGGCGAAGAGCTTGGCCATGGCCGATTCTTTGGAGAAATTTTTAGCGCCGGAATCGATCATTTTAGCGGTGGCATAGACCAATGCCCGGGCCGCCTCTAGTTGAGTGGCCATATCCGCCAACATGAATTGAAGGCCTTGGAAAGAAGAGATTGCTTGTCCAAACTGCTTCCGTTCCCTTGAGTATTTGACCGCCGCATCCAACGCTCCCTGAGCGATACCGATAGCCTGAGCGCCGATGCCGGGACGGGTCCGGTCAAATGTCTTCATGGTTGCGATAAAGCCGATGCCCTCTTTACCGCCTAACAGATTTTCCTTGGGAATCCGGCATTCGCTAAAGATTAATTCACGGGTAGCCGAAGCCCGGATACCCATTTTATTTTCCTTTTTACCAAAGGTAAAACCGGGGGTATCTTTCTCAACGATGAAGCAACTGATACCCCGGGGGCCCTTCTTTTTATCGGTAACCGCCATTACTGTATAAATCTCGGCTTCACCGCCGTTGGTAATCCATTGTTTGGTCCCGTTCAACACATAGTGATCGCCGTCCAACACAGCGGTAGTCTCCATTCCGGCCGGGTCACTGCCGGCATTGGCCTCGGTGGCGGCAAAGGCTGCCAATCGTTTTCCGGAAGCGATCTCCGGAAGATATTTCTGCTTTTGTTCTTCGGAACCCAATACCAGGATCGGCATACAACCCAAACCGGAAGCGGCATAACTCACAGCCACGCCACTACATGCCCTGGATAATTCCTCCACTACCAAACACTGTTCAAAAACGCCTCCGCCTAAACCGCCATACTCTTCAGGCAGATAAACCCCGAACAAGTCGGCGTCGGCGATTATTTTCATTAAGTCCCAAGGGAATTCCCCGGTTTCGTCTAATTCCAAAGCGCGTGGCGCAATCTTTTCATCAGCGATCCGCCGGGCTAGATCCCTAATCATCTGCTGCTCTTCAGTTAAAAAGTAGTTCAAAAACGACACCCTCCTTAATTTTCCTTCAAAATCCTTGATAAACTCATCCCAATTTTAACTTTCTTCAGTCTAACATAATGGGGCGAAGCTTGTCAAGACAATGGTTTTCACCTGATTTTAAATAAAGGTCGGAATTCGACTAGAGTCGAATTTTACCGCCATAATTTATGCATCCATAACCATTGTTCCGGATGAGCTCTGATTATAGCCTCGATCAACCGGATGAACATGGCGGTGTTCGCTTCCACATCCCGCTCATGGTCGCCGGTGCGGATCAATTCAATTTCGTCGCCGATTACCACCTGGTAATGTCCGGGCTTTTCCCGTAGACACCGGGCTGAAAAGACCGGCGCGCCGGTTTTTAAGGCAAATTCAGCCGCTCCTCTCGGAAGCGAAGTTTCCTTGCCGAAGAAATTTACTAAAACCCCATTTTTATGGGTCGCTTGATCCATTAGAAAAGATACAATCTGATTGCGTTTCAACGCCGCAAAGATCGGCCGCAAAAATCCGTTTTTATCGATCAGCCCCATACCAAGGGACCGCCGGTTATCTTGAATAATCTGATCGACCAGTCCATTGGATTGAAATTTGACAATCGGATTAACCTTAAAACCCCAATACATTAAAGATACACCTAATAATTCCCAATTGCCCAAGTGCCCCGAGACTAAGATGGCGCCTTTATTTTGCGCCAAGATTCCCTTCAGATTCTCCTCACCTTCAAACCGCACCGCTTTCTTGAAAACTTCCGGTTTACGTTCGTAATAATATAGAAACTCGCTGCCCACCATCCCGATATGTTCCCAAACTCTTTTGGCTAATTGGCGTTCATCGATTTCAGTTTCGAAAAAGCCGTTTTCCCGGGCGACGCGAATATTGGAAATTGTCAGTTCCCTTCTTTTTTTAAGAATTAAAAACGCTAATTTCCCAAGTTGTCTCCCGATCAAACAACTGAAGGAAATCGGTAGAATTCTTACCGCGAACAACAACAGCCGGAACAGGATATACTCAACCGCATTTAACAGTCTTGAACGTTTAGCCATTTATCCTCCTATGCTTTCATCCCGGTAAGGCCTTGGATGATGTCATGCAGATGAACTATGCCGATGGGACGGCCCTTGGAATCCACCACCGGAAGAACTGTGATATGTTTTTCCTCCATAACACGCATGGCTTCCGCTGCCAGTCTTTCTTTACCAATCGTCCTTGGGTTACGGGTCATAACTTCCTCGATAGGGAGGATTAAAGGTTCCTGATATTTATTTAAGATCCGGCGCAGATCGCCGTCGGTGACAATTCCGGTTAAGACGCCCTTTTCGTTCACGACTACCGCCGCTCCATGATTACCGTGACTGGTCATTACGATCAGAGCATCCCGGATCAGATTTTCCTGGGCGATAACCGGATTTTCCTCCCCGGTATGCATCAGTTTTTCGACTGTCAATAATAAACGCCGGCCCAGGGCGCCCCCGGGATGAAATAGCGCAAAATCCTCCGGCCTGAAATTTCTGGCGTTTAGCAGCACCACCGCCAAAGCGTCCCCCAATGCCAGGGCGGCGGTAGTACTGGACGTAGGGGCCAGTCCCAAGGTACAAGCTTCTTTTTCTACTTCAACCACTAAAACCAGATCACTGTTTTCAGCTAAAGAAGAATTTTTGGAACCGGTGATCGCAATAATCGGAACTCCGATTATTTTCAAAGTCGGCAAGATAGCCAGAACTTCATCTACCTCTCCGCTTTGGGAGATGGCGATTACAATATCGGCCGGAGTGACCATTCCCAGATCGCCGTGGACTCCCTCTCCGGGATGGAGAAAGAATGAAGGGGTTCCGGTACTGGATAGAGTGGCCGAGACCTTCCTCCCCACCAGACCGGACTTGCCCATGCCGGTTACGACCACCCGCCCCTGACAACGGATGATTAATTCAACCGCTTTAATAAAATCATCGCCGATGATTTCCGCCTGACGCTTAACGCACTCCGCTTCAAGCAATAACACTTCTCTGGCTTGTTTTAAATAATTTTGGTTCCGATCATTAATCTGAGACATGGGTTTCTCTCCTTTTAAAAGGCTGGTCTATTATCTGACTATCTGATTGCTCAAATGTTTAGCCTAAAATGAGATCCCTCACCCTTTAAAAGAGTAACCACTATCCTTCGTGGTCAATTGTTCAAAGCCTACAGCGCCTACCAATACCCTTTAAGGAACAGGGTCTGTTTTAGACCCGATAATTTATTATTTGAAGTAGCTCCTCTGAACAATCCGCTGCTACTGACTACTTACTCCTGTCTCCTGACTACTCTTGACAATCCGGTCAATCTCCACCAACGTCTTGAGCAGCGGCTCCAAATCAGCCAACTTTACCATATTGGGGCCATCAGATTTGGCGCAGTCGGGATTGTCGTGGACCTCCAGAAAAAGGCCGTCAACCCCTGCAGCGACAGCAGCCCGGCACAGATAAGGCACAAAGCGGCGGTCACCGCCGGTGGTTTTCCCCAGTCCACCCGGCTCCTGAACGCTATGAGTGCCGTCAAAGATCACCGGCGCCCCAAAAGAACGCATGATCGGCAAGGACCGCATGTCCACGATCAACCGGTTGTAACCGAAAGAAACACCTCGCTCGGTCAGGCAGACTTGTTTATTTCCAGTGGAATAGACTTTCTCTATTACATTCTTCATGTCTTCCGCCGCGCTAAATTGGGCTTTTTTAACATTGATCACTTTCCCGGTCTTACCGACGGCCACGATCAGATCCGTTTGACGGGATAAAAACGCCGGAATCTGGATGACATCCAAAACCCGGGCAGCGCTCTCTACCTGTTCCACTTCGTGGACATCAGATAAAACGGGTAAACCGAATTTTTGTTTCACCCGGCCTAAAATGGCTAAGCCCTGCTCCAGCCCTGGTCCCCGGTAAGATGAAACCGAAGTCCGGTTGGCTTTATCGAAAGAAGCCTTAAAGACCAATCTGATCCCTACCCTTTCGGCAATCTCCTTCAGCTTATCAGCCATCATCATCACATGCTCTTCCGACTCAATCACACACGGCCCCGCTATCAACAACAACTGATTTGAAAACAAACCTTTCATGCCGTATTCCATCAAAAGTCCTCCTTATATCAAGCCTATCCAAATCAACTCACCCCGCGCCGATTTTCAACTCATCGTCGCCCTCAGTCAGCCCCTCTCTCCCTCGATGACGCTTCCTTAAGCCGCATCAGCAAAGAGGGGCAGATAAGGCTAGGTGGTCGGTCTTTTGCCTAACATTCAGTCAATAACGTTCTAACCCGCTCCAAATCCTCCGGGGTATCAACCCCCACCGAGTCCTGTTCCACCTCGACCACACAAATCCGGTAGCCATTGGACAACACCCTTAACTGTTCCAAGGATTCGGCCAGCTCCAACTGGGACTGGGGCAATTCGACATACCGCAAGAGAAAATCCTTGCGATAACCGTAGAGCCCGATGTGTTTCCAATAAACCGCTTTCCCGGCGTTACGGGGATAGGGAATCGGAGATCTTGAAAAATACAACGCGTCGCCGTTTTCAGCTGTGACCACTTTGACCACGGAGGCCTCATTCACCCGCTCCGGATCGGTCAAACGGACTTTCGCCGTTGACATGGGCAATCCCGGGTCCTCTAAAAGCGGCCTAATTATGGAGTCGATGACCGCGCCTTGAATCAAGGGCTCGTCCCCTTGAACATTCACCACCAGCTCTGCTTGATAACGCCGGGCAACCTCGGCCAAACGGTCGGTGCCGGTCGGATGGTCGGCTGCGGTCAGCTCCGCCTTGCCGCCGAAATTGACTACCGTATCGTAAATTCTTTGGTCATCGGTGGCTACCACCAGTTCATCAATGAACTCAGCGGTTTTAGCCGCCTCATAGACCCATTGAATCATCGGCTTCGCCCCGATCATTAATAAAGGCTTTCCGGGAAGCCTGGTCGAATGATAACGGGCCGGTATTACTCCTAAGACATTCATCGTTCCGCTCAACCTTTCTTTGGTAAAAGTCCCATAATCCTCTGAGTAATCTCGGGGTTATCCACTCGATACTCCAAACTCAACATCAGGCAATTTAGCCTGGCTTCTACAAACTTTTCAAGATAGACGGCTAATTTTACCCCGTCTTTACCGGTCACTATTAAATCCTCAAACCCCCATTCTTTCAGGGTCAGGATCAGATTTTCAATCTCGTCTTCTTCCCACCGGTAATGGTCGGGATAAGACTTAAAATAACCGACTTCGGCCCCTAATGATTCCAACGAGGCCAAAAACTGCCGCGGATTTCCAATCCCGGTAATGGCGGCCACTTTTTTCCCTTTAAGATAATTTGAAGCCGGAATGGGGGAAACTTCTTGCCGCCAAAAAACCAACGGGATTAAAGCGGAATGTTCCTCCTTGACTGTTCCCACTGGAACGCCGGAATGATACTTTTGCAAGAATTCCGATAGACTGGCGATCCCAATCGCTCCGATCCTAGCGGTCCGGGTCAGCAAAACCAAATCGGCCCGTTTTAACCCTGACAAGGGTTCGCGAAGGGTCCCCCTGGGTATCAAGTGACCATTTCCAAAAGGCGCAGTGGCGTCCAGCAAGAGGAGGTCCAAATCTCTTTTAAGCTTCAAATATTGAAACCCGTCATCCATAATGAAAACATCGATTTCGGGATGACTCGCCAAAGCGTTTAAACCTGAACGATAGCGGTCCCGCCCCACCGCAATGACTGTCCCCGGAAGCAACCCGGCTAGTAAATAGGGTTCATCCCCGGTTAGATCAGGAGTTAACTTCTCCAGATCGGAATGAGTAAAGATCAGCCCTTCCTCCGGGGCATTGGACCGGTAGCCTCTGGTGAGGATCCCAGGCGTAAAACCGGCTCCTTTCAAAAAAACGGCCAACCAAGCCGCGGTTGGTGTCTTGCCTGTCCCTCCGGCCACCAGGTTTCCAATACTAATCACCGGGACCGGCAATTGGTTTCGCCTTATCAAACCGCGTTGGAGATTTAGTAATACCAAATAAACGATCTCCAGGACGCTTAATAGTCCCAACACCAATGATGGAAAAAATCCGGTTGCTTCTTTCGCGATCACTCGCAGTAGATAAGATTCTAATTTATTGCGCTTCAAAAGCCCCTCCCCAGGAGAGTAACGATTACTTCAACGGTTTCTTTTAATGAATCATCGGCGACCGGTTTCACATCATCTCGCCATGCATCGACCTGACAACCGACGGCCCCGGATACCAGAATTGTGGAAAGGACAGCTCCCAACTTCCCGATCCTGTTGGCCTCAGCCACCGAATCCATGATCAACAAATCGATTCCTTGGAAGACCGACTTTAAAAATTGTGGCGCCAACCGGTAAACCAATGAAAGCCTGTGATTGACCCGGCCTCCGATCAAGGCGACTTTGACCCCGGCTGCTTTACAATGACGAACCAGGTTCGGATGAAAAGGATCCTCGATCATTAATACCAACTGGGGTTTGAATTGCGCTAGTATTTTGGAAGCGCAAAACTCAACCGAATATGGCAAAACAACGAACATCAGGTCGGATCCCAAAGACTTACCGGCATTGGACGCGTTTTTCCCGGTATAAGTTAAAACCGGTTGATATCCGGAAAAGGACAAGGTTAATTCCGGAAGTATACCGTTTATGGCTGTTAACTGTTCCTCCGAAGCCGCATGAATCCAAAACACCGGTTTTGAGAGTAATGGTTTGCTTTTTTTTAATGAGGTCCATACCGCCGCAAAGCCGGTTATAATTTGAAAGATGATAAACGGCGATAAAATCAGCCCTGCTAACGCTAAAAAGGTATTATAAAAAAAATAGCCTAATTTTCGCTTAGCCACTGTTTTAAGACCTCTTCTCCACGGCGGTTGGTTTCATGAAGGGCCGCTTGAAGCCGTTCTTTCTCGATCTCCAGTCGTTCGTCGTTCAAAGTCTCCGTCACAAACAAAGGTTCCCCAAAATAAGCCACGCAGCGTGCGAATGGTTTGGGAACTACATACTGGTCCCAGCTTTTAGTAGAGACCCATTTCCGGTCAAATACCAAGGCCAACGGGATCAATGGCGCGCTGCTCTTTTGGGCTAAAAAAATCCCTCCCGGTTCAATGTGATAAAGAGGCCCTCTCGGCCCATCCGGGGTTAAGACGACACCGTTTCCTTGCCGGATAACCCTTAACAGCCCGCGTAGGCCGCTGACCGCTCCTTTAAAACTGGAACCCCGGATAATGTTCCAACCGAAACGGCGCATGATGTTACTGGAATAATCACCGTCCCGGTGCATACTGGAAAGAATATAGTAACCGCAATTCCGGAAGAAATAATAACCCACCAGTTGTTGGCCGTGCCAGGTATTGATGATGAAACCGGTTTTGCCGTAATACTGCTCCAACTGTTCCCGCCCGACTACCCGGTAGCGCAAACTTTTACAAAGGCCGGTGACTAACGGCGGGGTTAAAACCGGCACGATTTTAGATTCTAACTTTTTTCGCGCTTTGCGTAAATTGATCTTCACTGATATTCCCCTATAATTTATAGCCTTAAAATTTCTGTCAAAGGCTTTCTTTAACTTTGCTCTTATTTTACCATAACCCCCAGGGGATGTTAAGACGTTTCCCCCGGTAAGCTTTGGAATAAAATATGAGGCCGGGATTATCTTCCGGCCTCCGCCTTTTTCAACCATTCTTCGGCCTCTACCGCAGAAACATTGGAGAATGACGGGTACTTGGCGATTCGCTCCACCGCCAGTTTTAAATGGTCGACTGCCGCTTCGAACTCCCCTAATTCAAACTCGGCCCGGCCTAACCAATAATATGGTTCAATCAGATCCGGTTTCCGGTTTATCGCCCACTCCCAATTATCTTTGGCGGTTATAATGTTCCCCATCTCAAAATAGATCTGGCCCAACAACAGCACCGGTTCAAGTTGATTGGCATTAAAGGAACGGGCAGTTTCAGCCGCGTCGACGGCTTCTTTAAACCGTTTTTGCCTCAAATAACAGAGGGCGTAGTTATAATAGATCTTGAGGTTCCGAACCCCCTGGCTTACCAATTCATCGAGGAGCGCATAGGTCTTGTCGTATTGGTTGGTTTCCCGATAGGCGACAGCTAAAAAAGTCTTAATATCCTGAACCGATTTGCGATCTGCCAGCCGCGCCGCTTCTTCAAGCAGCGGTATCGCTTCCTCCCAGCGTTTGGTCCGAAGGTAGGTCACGCCCAAGGCGATATAAGGAAAGGGAATCAAAGGTTTGGAGGCAACCGCTTTTTGTAAGATCTTAATTGCCCGTATTGGATTTGAAGAGACGAATGGCAAAGCGTAGATATAAGTCCATAAAACCCCTGGAGCGGTAAGGTAGACCATGATAAACCAAACGGCTATTCCGATCCCCAGGACCAACCAATCCAGACGGAGCCAAAAGGCGGCCCCGATCCATAAAATCAAGGTCCATCTCAGATTATGATGCCAAATCCGGGTTAAATTCATAACGACCTCCTAAGCTTGGTATAAAAAAGAGCTTATTCAAGCTCTTTGCCGGACAACTGCTGAATTCATTATAAACTAACCGGAATCATCGGACAATGGTTATTTCCTATTTTGCCATCTCATTGAGGTTACTTTTCGGACGGTCACCCCACCGTCAAAAACTAAGCGGCTCTACTTTTAAAATCAAGCCGCTTAATCTTAAAATGGGCGCTGTTTTGAAATACACTATAGTAGACGTTGATGTACACTATAGTACACGAACGCGTACACTATAGTACATGAACGCGTAGACTATAGTAGACGATTGCGTACACTATAGTCAATTTTTTAAAATTTAATCCTTTCCCAAATCCTTTTTTCCATCTAGTAAATCTTCCGGCCCTTGTCGATCCAGGTCAATAATCATTATTACCCTTAATTGACGTGGACGAGGATCCGCGCCACCGCGATCTCCTTGGCTAATTTTTCGGGCTCTTCTTCCAATTCCAGGGTCTCCGCTAGGGAATCCCCGATACTAACCTTAGCGGCGGCCAGCATCTACTTGAGGACTTCCTTCCCGTCGACAAAGGCCATTCACGGCATTGACAATTTCTTGAAATCTATCATGAGCCACAATCGTGGGTTTAGCGACTTTGTCTTTACCGGTACGGCGGCCATAGGGCAAACGCAAACCACGCCCGATGGTTTGCTCTCCTAATGTTGTGGAAGTTCCGGTTCGAAGTGGAACAATGACTTAACTTTATTATATCCATGTTAATAAAGAGCTTGTGTTACAAGAGATGGGGCAACACTATGTTTTATAAAAACATTTACAGTTTCTAACAGGGGGACAAATGGGCCTTCTCCCAAACAAAAAAGCCGCCATTTTCGGCAGCTTTGATTACTTAGCGCCGTCTCCCGCCTTCACCCCCCTTACTCCCCAACCACCAACCTCAGCTCGCTACTGCGCCCCTGATCGTCCTGGCAAACCAAGCGATGCCTACCGGGGACCGGCATATAAAAAAGTTTTTCACCGGGATAAACCGTTCCTAGCAGCTTACCATCGATAAACCAGTACAATTTATGGACATCATTGGCCGCGGCCGCTTCGAGACAGATCTTTTGAAATTCGGCGGCGATCCCTTCCCGCAGGTGATAGACATAGTTTTCCGATGGGGAACGGATAATCGGCGCTTGGCCCGGCTGGAGCCGCTGCCAATCGGGGATTAGCGGGGGAATTCGTTCTACCGGATAACCATTGGCCTCCATCCAGGCGGCGATCCGGGGCGGCCATTTGACGTAGGTTTTTTCGACCGCGTTCTTGGTTTGTGAGTAATAATGGGACGGCAGCCGGTACCCGCTCCGGGGATCAACCAAATAAGCCCCGTGGAACTGGCACTCCTGGTCCGGGGAACGGTCCGTCAGGTAGGACTCGGTCACTAAGTGACCGCAATAACGCCCCGGTTGCTGTCCGCTCACGGCGCAGACTTGCCTGGCATCCACCGTGGCGGGCTGGGTAAACCAGCCACCCTTGCCGTTATCCACTTTATTGAAAAGATCGAATAACAGCGGCGCGGCCACTTCCGCTCCGATCAGACCCGGCCGCCCGTATCCGGCAAAATTGCCGATCCAAACCCCCACGGTATAACGGCGGTTATAACCGATACTCCAAGCGTCCCGGTAGCCATAGGAGGTGCCGGTCTTCCAGGCTATTTTAGGCAAGGAGGTAAACTCCCAACAAGTAGGCAGATCCGGCCGGCGGATCTCCGCCAGGATCTCTGTGACCAGGTAAGCGGCGCCCGGGCTGAATAGCCGGACCGGAAGATTATCCGCTTGGTCCTTGGTTAACCTGGGCGATTGGTAAACCCCGCCATTGGCCAATGCCGAGTATAACGAAGCCAACTCGAACAGTGTCGTTTCACAGCCTCCCAAAGCGATAGTCAAACCGTACCGGTCATCCTCGGCCAAGGTCGACAGGTTGATCCGGCGCAGCATCGGATAGAGCCCGTCCTCCTCCCCCAACATTAATAAAACATTAATGGCTGGGACATTTAACGAACGGCCCAAGGCTTCCCTGGCCGAGACTGCTCCGTTAAACTTCTTGTCAAAATTTTCAGGGGCATAACCGCCCCTGAAATCAATCGGTACATCCTCTAAATAATGTTCGGGGGTGATTACCCCTTTTTCAAAACCCAAAGCATAAGCAAATGGCTTTAAAGCCGAACCCGGAGATCGGGCCGCCCGGTAACCGTTGACTTGGCCCTGAGCCGCGGCGTTGAAAAAATCCGCCGAGCCCACCGCCGCCAACAGCTCCCGTTTTTCATTATCGACCACCACTACCGCGCCGTTAGTTATACCCTGACTGGCCAGGCCTTTAAGATGAGCCCGGAGCAGCGACTCGGCCAAGAGCTGGGTCCCTGTTTTCAAAGTGCTATAAATCCGGGGTTTGCCGGGGCTTTTGTCCAACATTTCTTGGCAAAACTGGGGCGCTAAGAACGGCAGTTCCTGCCGGGCGTCAGGGACCGGTTCCGCCACAGCTTCCTCATATTCCCGCCGGGAAATAAGTCCTTTGCGGTAGACGATCTTTAAAACTTTGTCCCGAGCCTGACGGGCCCGTTCCGGATGGAGATCCGGCCGGAGCCGGGTCGGGGAATTGGGCAAGGCCGCCAACAAGGCCGCTTCGGCATAGCTGAGGCGGGTCGGTTCTTTCCCAAAATACAACCAGGAAGCGGCCGCCACTCCTTCGATATTCCCGCCATAAGGAGCGATATTGAAATAAATCTCCAACAAGCGCCCTTTACCGTATCTCTGCTCCAACTGGACGGCCCGGCCGATCTCGATCAGTTTATGATACCAAGTCCGGGCTTTCGGTTCCATCATCCGGGCGATCTGCATGGTGAGAGTCGAACCGCCCGATACGATCCTCCCGGCTGCTTTGTTCTGGCGGCAAGCCCGGATAATCGCCAACGGATTGACTCCCGGATGCCAATAAAAGGAGGCGTCTTCATAGGCGATTAAAAACTCTTTTAAAACCGGGGATATTTGATCGAGTGTAGTCCTGATCCGCCAATTGTCGTCCTCTGCCGTAAAAGCCCTTAATAATTTACCGTCGGCGTCAAAAACCAATGTGGAAGAAGGACGGAATAATCCGCTCTTGGGAACCGGCATCAAGAAAGCCGCTAGTTTTAAGGTTAATAGGGATAAGAGGGCCCAAGCCCCAATCCTTAGCCATTTTTTATCCAATGCCAAGGGGAACCCAGGGTTGCTCTGAAACCATTCCCGAACCCAACTCCCCAAAAATTTCATGCTCAATCTCTCCCGATGGTAATCCGGCCACTGGAGGCGATGCTACTCAACTCCGGTTGGTACATGCATTCCGCTTTCACCGGCGGGAGGATGAATTCACCACAAGTTACCGCCCGTAGCGCATAATAGAACTGATAGGTCCCGGCCTTTGGAAAGCTATAGAATAGCGCCAGCCGGTCATCCCTGATATCCATATAATCCGGAGCCGCCGAACGTTCGCTCATCCAAGCGAAATTACTATTATTGGCCAAACGGGGATTGTCAATCTCCAACCCGGCCGGCAACAGGTCGACAATGGCGATATTGTTCAGATTATCCTGCTTGGTGGTGATGGTCAGCTGGGCGATGATCAGTTCTCCTTGCCGGATTTGGCCCGGATTGAGCGCATTGCCCTGCCGGTCCCGGTATACTCTCCGGACCGCCAGTCCCCGGTCGTATTCGGGGAGATCGGCCCCGTCCGAGACGCCGCTGGCCTTCATGAAATAATAACATTCGCCCTTACCGTTAATTTTCACAGTAACCTTGCCTTTGCCTAAGCGGTCATCCTCCAGTTTCAACAGTTTACTATGGGTAAAGGCGGCGATCTTGGTATCGTCCACCCAAACTTCGCCCTGATAATCGCCTTCACTCTTCTTGGCCAATACTTTACCCATTGCCATCAGGGCAAAGGCGTTCTCCTGGGTAGTGCCCCAGTATCCCGGTTTAGCATCTTCCGATAAACGCTGGATCAATTTGTAGACTGCCGGATGGCTGGAGTCGATATCCGCCAAAGCGCTCAAGATTATCGCATCGGAGCGGACCGCTGAATTGAAGTTCCGGCCGCTCTCCCGAACGGTCCCGGAAGGGGTAAAGGTCTCCGGCAACAGATCCCGGGCGGTTTTACGATCGCCGGAGTAGTAATAGGCTGCCGCCAGTTGCGCCCGGGAATAACCGGAAATATTGTCGAGATAGAGGTTTTTCAAATATGCCATCGTACTCAATTGGGTTTTACCGGCCAAACTCAGCACATACAAAGCGTAAATCTTAGTCTGGAGATTCTGTTCGGAACGGCCCCCATTCTTAGTGACAGTCTCTAAATATTGAACCATCTTGTTGTAAACCCGGTCGGAAACGGCATATCCCGCCTTGCCCGCTTCAACCAGGAAATGAGCGACGTAAATCGAACTCCATTCATTGTTATAGCTAGCCCCGGGCCAGTAGGCGAAACTGCCGTCATGCAACTGCATGGCCTCCAGCTTTTCAATGCCTTGAGCCAGATAAGAATCGGCGTTGCCGCCCTTAAAGACCTCACTCTCGCAAGCTTCGGCCAAACTATCGAAGTAGAGCAAGGGGAAGAGCTTGGAAGTGGTCTGTTCGGAGCAGCCATGAGGATAACCCAACAAATAGCGGAGGCTGCCCGCAAACTTCAACCCCGGCAGGGGCGCTAAGATCAGTTGGTAAGCCGCGGTCCCCGGCAGCCATTTGGTATTGGGCTCCAAGATCAACGGCTCTTCAGCGGTGATCGTCCCCGAGGCCAAGTCGTGGGTGAGGGGTACCGGAGGCCGGAGCGATAACTCCTCCCGGTAATTACACGTCTGGTTGTTACCGGTGACCTGCAGGTGAAAGGCCAACTTGCCGATGTTATTGTTAGCTTTCAAATTAAAGAAGACTTGTTTTTCTTCCTGGTCTTGCAAATTCACCGTCTGTCGCTGGTCGCCGCTGATCTCCGCCGGCCCCTCAGCCTTTAACGTAACATGAAACTCCCCGGCCTTACCGGTGGTATTGAAGACCCCTACCGCCGCCGTGAACTGGTCCCGAGGAGCGACAAACCGCGGGAAAGTCGGGGTCAATACAATCGGATCCCGGACCAATACCTTTTGTTGAGCGGACCCAAAGTCGCTGCCGGACATGGCGACCGCCATCAACCTCAAAGTCCCGTTGAATTGGGGAATGTCCAATTTCACCTTGGCCCGGCCGCTCCGGTCCAAACTAACCAGTCCCGACCATAACGAGACCGGTTTTACTCTTTTCACCCCTACCGGATTAAGGTTTTGTCTCCGGATCCGGTCGCCGTCCTGATCGCCGCCGGGAGTAGTCCGGGTCTTGGCCGTTTCCACCTCCGGCAGGATCATACCGTAGAGATCGTAGCTATCAATACTCAAACTGCGTTTCCCGTAGAAGAAGTCGGTGGGATTAGGCGTTTCATAATTGGTTATCTGGCAGATACCTTCATCCACCGCCGCTAAAGTCAGGTAAGCTTTGTCGGATGCGCCATCCACCTTTACATCCACTTCAACCTGGCGTTCCGGCCTTAATTCCGGGGGAACAGTCAAGTTCACCGCCATCCGGTGTTTGGAAGCGTCCACGTATAAGGGCACTGTCCCGAAGGCCCGGACCGGGGCCCGTTTTTCCAATGACTTAATCGGACGGATCAAGTGAACTGAAACATAGACATTAGGCTGATATTCCTCTTTGACCGGAATTGTAACCACTCCGCTGTTTTCTTTCAAATCAACGATCCGGTATTCGTAAACCTTCTCCCGTTCCACTGTTACCAAGGCTTTTCCGGAGAAGGGGGCCTTGATTTGAATCTTGGCCTGGTCCCCGCTGCGGTATGCTTTCCGCTCGGTTTCCAACTGAATTCTATCCGGGTTTTCCATTGCCCAAGGAGAATACCCCCAACCGGAGGCGTAGAAACTAACCGTTGCTCTGGAAGGACTCTTGGCGTCTTGAATCACGACTAGATGACGGCCGTATTCTTTCGGAGCGAATTGAAAAATTTGCTCACCATTGCCGGAGCTTAACTTTCCTTTGTAGACAGACTCCCGTTCTTCCTCGGAAACATATTCATATTTGCCTCTGGCATTCTTACGGTAAATCGAGTTCCAGGCAATCCGGAAGACTTCCACGTTCAGTTCCGCTTTCTCAAGGGGTTTGCCGTCCCGATTGAGCACTATATATTTAACCTGATACGGTTGGTTCAAATTTGAGTAATTGCTAGCCGTGGCCGGTTTGACCCCGATGTAACGGTCGTAGCAATGTAAATCCGCCACTTGGTAACTGCTGACTGCCCGGCCTCCGTCTTCAATGACCGTCGCCTGGAAGACCGAACGGAGTTTGGCCGGGGGCGTCAACCCTTTGGGAAAAGTATAGGAGAAAGTCGCCATTCCGGCATCGTCCAGCTTGCTTTCACCCAATTCTTGTTCTTTAACGCCGAAAGGCTGTTCCGGATCGCCAAAGGTAAAGGAGGCAAAGCCTTGGGGGCTGAATTGGACCGGCTCCAGCTTTACTTTTAATTCGACCCGCCGGCCGGCGGCCGGAGGTCCGAAAAGGTTCATCCCCTCCACCCGGACGGCGGCAGTCTCACCATCGGAATACTCCGCCCGATCCAATTTAGTAGCGACCTTAATCCGCTCCGGCATGAAATCTTCCACACTGAAGTCGGCGGCGCCGACTACCTCTTCCGCCACTTTAAGGGTGGCTTGATACTTCCCGGTCTGGGCATATTCGGGGAGGTCGAACCCAAACTCACATGTCCCTAGCCGGCCGGTACTGCTCTTTAACTCCTTAAAGATCCGTCCGTCCGGTTGACGAATCTCCAGTTTAACCGGGAATTCCGGAGGCAATGAGGCATTAGGCCCTCGGACGATGGCAACCAGGTTACCCTGATCGCCGGGGCGGAAAATATCCCGATCCGAGTAGAGAAAGGCTTCATAGCCCTCAACCAAATGACGCCGACCCCGGACATCAAAATCAGTAGTGGAGATCCGGCCATTCCCCAAGTGGACGAAGGAGAAATCTTCGCCCAATTCGGCCAGGATTATGAAGGATTCGAAGTCAGCCACGGTCTGTTTAATATTTTTAAAGCGGGCGATCCCTTGATTGTCTGTGGTTTCGCTGGTTAAGATTTGGTTGTTCCGACTAATCAGGCTCACCTTCGCTTTAGCCTTAGGCTCCAGCGACTCCAAGGAGTTTACCCAGACCACCAACTCGTCCTCGCCCATTTTAGCGACTATCCCTAAGTCGGTGATGATTATGTATTTATAATCACGCCGCCAATAATGTTCATCGTCATAGGCGACCACCTGATAGATGCCACGGAAATCCGATAAATAACGTCCCAGGTTAACCGGGGTAGTGACTAGCTCATTTTTACCTTGGTTAACATCAATGATGTCCGAATTAACAACCCGGCCGACCCGGGCGATATAACTTTCATAGGCATAATAATCATCATTGATGTTGTTAAGATAGGCGACGATATTGTTGGCGAAGATCTGGCTGATCTCCACGTTAACCCGTTGGATATTAACTGTTTCCAGCCCCAGGTTCAACTGGCCTTTGCTCGAAAGGTAACGCCCCGGCGAATTAAACCTCAAGCTGGGTTCCAGATCGGTCAATACCATCCCCATCGCAAATTCCCGCTCTAAAGGGAGGCCGTTCAGGGAAGGAAGCCCTTTGGCCAGACGCAGGTTGACGCTTTCCCCCGATTTAAAGCGGTCGCTTTTTAAGATAATATACTCTCCGTTAACCTCGGTTTTGAACGGGACCTCCGGTTTTAACCGAATAAAGTTAGCTGCCATTTTGGCGTCGACCGGTTCCGAACAACGGATCGAGATCCAACACTTGGCATTGTCCGTCTTGGGAACAGCCTCGATCACGGTCAAAGCTCTTTTAGCTCCTAAAACAGCGGTATAATCGTATCCTGAAGCCAAGCCGATATTCCCTCCCGCACAACGAAAACCTTTAGGAAGGTTTAGTTCGATCTTTCGTTCACTCTCTTCGGGATAGAGCCTTTCGCTGGTCACTGTGAAAGTATCGCTCTTGGTTCCGGGATCGATATTATACTTGATCTCCTTGCCCCAACCTTGAAAACGTATTTTTAACGCTTTTCCCAATTCCACCGGATCAACGGGATGATTAAAATTGAGGCGGGCTTGTAATTGCAACCCCTTTTGCTGTTCACCCGGATAGATAAAACTAAGGCTAATGGTATTTACTTTGAACCGCTGGGTAGTAAAGTCAACCTTCTGCCCTCTCGCCAAATATCTCTCTTTGGTCTTTACCAAATCCGGCTTGACTTCGGCGGTATAGTCAGTCGAAGGTTGCAAAGGAGTTTCCGGTAAAAATTTTAATTCCCGCCGGGATATCCAACGAAAACGCCCCGGGATTGCAGGGGTGAATTTAATCAATTCCTCAATGGTAGTCGTTCCCACATCTCCGTCCTCAATGACATCACCGGAAAAAATGAAGCCCAAGTTGGACTTGATGCCGATCTCTCCCGGCGGGGTCATTGAGACTAATTTAATACCCCGATCGAAGGTGGTCGAAACACCGATGATTAAAAACAAGGCCAGTAATAGGCCTCCCCCGGCCAAAGCCAGCAGCTTTTTGTCTCCCCAAATCTTGTTGGCGATTGGTTTAAGCCTATTGATATCCATCCTCTAACTCCTCCAACCTTCTAATTACTAATTATGGAAAGGAGTTCGTCACAAACTATCAATTACCTGCATACTAAGGTAATAAAAAAAAGAACCGCCAGCGCGGTTCTAAATCAAAATTCACTGGGATTTTAATCCTTTTACCAGGTTGAAAAAGAGATACTTGGGGGATAGATTTTTTTCGGCATTAGTATCCTTGGCTTTTACCAAAAGCATTTTCCCGTAGTATTCCATTATCTCTCGGCGGCGGATGATTCCGATAAAAATATCATTATCGTCAACCACCGGCACAAAGTTTTGAACTATCGCCAAGGATAAGAGATCTTCGATTTCGGCGTCAATCCGAACCGGATTATTAGTGATCCTTCGTGGTACTTCAGCCAGATGAATTTTTTCGGTACCCTCAAAGGTCAAGCCCGGTGTATTCTTCATCTTCCAAAGTAAATCGCCTTCGGTTAATGTTCCGGCATATTTGCCTTGTTCATCGATTAAGGGAATTGCGGTGTAACGGTGATACTCCATTTTTTCCAACGCTTGCCTAATGGTACACTTCATGGGAAGATAAATAACCTCTTTTTTGGGAAGCAGAAAAAAGGCGATATTCACTACAGCTGACCCCTTTCTATAGATGTTATGTCTTACGGCGCCGCAAAAATAATGAAATAAACAAAAAATATTGAGTGTGTTTGGAGCAATTCCGAATCTTTTTCCCTAAAGATAATTATGGCAAACAAGTTCTATCACAGTTTATGAAACTTACCAATTTCCAGCTACAAAATGAATTTTTCTGAAAAAGTGGAACAAGATTCTCTTTGTACTTAACGCTCCCAAAGACGAAGAGTTCCACTTTATGGCCTATAAAACTTTTTTCCTGTCAACTCCTTATTCAACCCATAATCCGGCCGAATTCAGGGAGATCTTTGAAAAAGTAATCATTCAGCCGAGGCGCTTTAGAAAGAAACACCAATATCTAAAAGAAAGCCCGGAGCGAATCGCTCCGGGCTTTTACGTCCGCATTTATATCAAATTGGCTGTTTAAGGCGCTAAGTAGATATCCGGCCGTGGCGGCTCAGCCATTCCGTCACCCAGATAGAACCCGGTATGGGGTGGTTGGTTGTAAGCCACATTCTGCCAGGCGATACTTAAGCGGTAAACCGGATCGTGCATCAGAGTATAAATCCGGTGGCTAGTAGTTGCGGTTGTGGTGTAGATTCGTAAATACTTGCTATCCGAAGTCCGCCAAATGGCCTCTTCCCTCCAATCGCCCAAGATGTCGGCGGTCAAACAAGGTGTGGCTTTGGTACCGTTGTTGGAGGCACAGCCGCCTGCGGAGAGCAATGTGCCGTTCCCGTACTTACTGATAGTAGTCCCATCCAACAATTCGCGGAGGAGATCCCCGTCCCACCAGATCATGAAGTTAATCGGCAAACTATGGCTGCCAAGATTCTGCCCCGTGGAGGATGCTAACGGTACTCCACCGGAAGCCCAAACCTCAGCCCCCCGATAATTGGCGGTTATATCTCCGACGCAAGCCCGCCCCGTGTCGCTTGGGGCTGTGAAACGGAAGATTATCGATCCAGTCCGGGCATCCCGGAAGGTAGCGCCGTAAGGCGAATTCTCATGGCACTGCCAAACCTCCAGTCCCTGCCGTCCCGGATCAAAATCGGAGACATGCAAGGCGTCCCCATGTTTCAAGCCGGTATTATATAATCCCTTCCCGTTATCGTCGATAGCGCAGGCCCCATAGATAATCTCATCTTTGCCATCGTTGTCCACATCGGCCACGCTCAGGCTGTGGCAACCCTGCCCGGCGTATGAGGAATAACCGTTATTGGTATCAAAAGTCCACCGTTTGGTCAATGAACCATTTCTCCAGTCATAAGCGACCAAAACAGACCTGGTATAATACCCGCGGCACATAACCAGGCTGGGGCGTTTCCCGTCAAGATAAGCGACACACGCCAGAAAGCGGTCCACCCGGTTACCATAGTTGTCCCCCCAGTCGCTGACATTTCCCCGGGCCGGTTCATAATTGACCGTCTTTAATGCTCTACCCGTTTGTCCCTCGAAGATTGTTAGGTATTCAGGACCGGACAAGATATATCCGTTGGAATTGCGATAGTCTTTGCTCCCATCCCCAATCACGGTCCCTCTGCCATCACGGGTTCCATCTGCGGTTTTACAGGCGATTTCAGCTTTGCCGTCACCGTCTAAGTCATAGACCATAAATTGGGTATAATGGGCTCCAGCCCGAATGTTGATTCCCAAATCAATCCGCCACAGGCGGGTTCCGGTTAAGGTGTATGCGTCGAGATAGACATTTCCGGTATACCCGGATTGAGAATTATCCTTGGAATTGGACGGGTCCCATTTGACCACGATCTCATACTTGCCGTCCCCGTCCAGATCTCCCACGCTGCAGTCATTGGCGCTATAAGTATAGTTGACCCCGTCGGGGGTTGTTCCTCCGGAAGGCGCCTGGAGCGGGATTTGCAAGTAGCTATTACTCCACACGCTTGCCCCAGGCGACGCTCCATATTCCACTCCATTGATGATCGCTCTTACCGTATAAGTGGAACCGGTGGTCCCGTTCAAATCCACAAAATTGGGGCCCCCGGTGATTGGCGCGGAATTGACCTTGGTAGAACCCCGATAGAGATTGTAGGAAACACCGATCGGTTCAGTCCCTAGCATCCGCCAACTGACAAAAACCCCGTTGCTTACTTTCACTGCAACCACGCCCCGGTCCAGGTTTTCCATCTGGCGCGTCCCGTTTGCAACCGGTGTTGAAGTTGGAACTGGTGTGACTGTCGGTTGCGGAGTCGGGGTCGGTTGGCCGGCTCCGCCCGTTATCTGGAGATAATCAACGTTAGGCCCGCCGTTGGAGGTAGTAGCCGTAGCCCGGATTGTATTGCTGCCGCTAGTCAAGTAGACGGTAGCGGTTTGAGTGCTCCAGCTATTCCAAGCCCCGGTTCCATTGAACGCCAAGTTGCTAACGACCCGGGAACCATTGACGTAAATATCCGTAGAACGATTGTCAGTTGTTCCGTTGGCATACCTGAAGCTTAGGGTCTGATTTCCCGGCTGGGCCATATAGACTGTCCATTCCACATAACTACCGGTTTCATTGGTATAATCCACAAATCCGGTCCCGGTGTAACCGTTATGGTTATTGGCTACCACGCCATGATAAATATAAGCGTCTTCCGCTTGATAAATCGTACTCACACCCTGGGTTGGAGTAGGAGTAGGTATTATGGTAGAAGTCGGGGTCGGAGCCACAGTAGGTGTAGGCGTAGGTGTTGAACCTCCTGATAAATCATCTACCAAAACATCATCGTACTTAACGACTACTTTATATGCGACCAGGCCGATCCCGCCCGAAGTAAGATTACTGTCGGTCGCCGTCAGTTCCAAGTTACCGTTGACATACATTCTAAGAGTTGAGCCGCTGACTTCCAATTTGACCGTATACCAAGAACCGGTTGTTAGCGGATAATTCTTGGAAGCCAAGGTCGAGCTGCTACCGCTAACCTTTCTCCGGATCTCCAGTTTTCCCCCGCTTGAGTTATACAAGCTCGCGGCATAGTAATTATTTCCATTAGTATACCGGGCGCAAACGTAAGCCCGGTTGGAACCGTTAAAATTATCCACTTTCACCCGGGTTTGGACCGCGTAATTGGTCCAAGAAGAACTGCCGGTATAAGCCCGGCCTTCGCTAGTGCTGGACTGATAATAAACATAGGAACCACCGTCCTGCACCACCGACCAGTTCCCATTTTGGGTGGACCAACCGTTAGCATTGCCGTCGTCAAAATTATCGCTGAATAATGTAGCCGCGCTAATCGATACCTGGAATGTAACGATCATTGTAATAATTAAACCTAAAGTAAATAATACTTTCCCTTTAGTCACCTCAATCATCCTCCTTTTCCTTTTTGGTTGAAAACTATTTCCCTGGTTTGACCACCTTCTTTCCAATGGATTCTAAAATATGTATATACTTTTTATACAAGCGATTAAACCAGAGAAAGAACCGCAATCATATTGATTTTGTATTTGCAATTAATACTTCTTGTCCGTACATAATTATATGATATTAGTATAAATTTTACAATAATTTTACACCTAAAGAAAAACCCCGGCCCACCGGACCAGGGTTAATAGCAAACCTATCAAATTCTTTTTCCAAACTTCACCTTTCACTCTTTAAACATTGTTTTTTAGTATCTAAAAAACACATGCTCGCCGATGATCGCCGTCACCGGTTGGGACCTAACCCACTGATTGGTGGTCTTGGCCGGATTGTAAAACCCATTTGCCCCGTTGCTGGGGTCCAACCCCCGAATGGCCTGCTCAATAGCTTGGTAAGCGCTGTGGCCGGCCGGTAAATTAATCCGTCCGTCCAATACCGGACTATATTGGTATTTACCGCTCTCAACCTGATAAACAACGCCTGGAATAGTGTTAGGATAACGGGGGTCCTCCAAACGGTTCAAGACTGTGGCGGCAACGGCCACTTGTCCCACAAACGGTTCTCCCGCCGACTCCGCCGAAACCAATCTTGCCAAGAGATCTAAATCGTTTTGGCTCAGTTTAAATTTTCCACTCGGACCTTCGCTTCCTGGTGACGTTTTGGGTATTATTAGCCTCCGGCCGGGAAAAATTGACGAAGCGCTACTCAAATGATTAGCTTCGAGCAATGCCTTAACCGATATTCCGTTTCTTTTGGCTATTAAATATATCGGGTCGCCGGATTGGACTATATAGATTCTTGAATTAGATGTTCCGTCTTTGGACAAAGGAATTTTTAAAACTTGGCCTACTCCGATACTATCTCCGTTCAACCCGTTTGCCTTTTGGATTGCCTCAATTGTAACCCCGTATCTTTGGGCAATCTTAAAGAGGCTTTCTCCGGTTTGAACCCGGTGGTTCCGGTAAGGTTCGGGAACTTTCAAAACCTGACCTTCTGTTACATAGTTAGCAGTCAAGTTATTGGCTGCTTTCAAATCATTTAACGATACTTGGTGACGTTTAGCAATAATTAAAAGTGAATCTCCGGCTCGGACCGTATATGTAGATCTAACTGACTGCCGCGAATACCGTCTGGTAAGGCTCAGGGCTTGTCCGGGGAAGAGCTCCGTAGTTGTTAAACCGTTATTCCGTTGCAAAGCAGCGATGGATGTTCCATAGCGGGCTGCAATCGTATACAATGAGTCTCCAGGTTGCACATAATAAGTCTGCCCTCTGACTACGCCACCCACTGTTAAAAATGTTACCAGCCAACCGTAGATAAACACCCTTTTAGCCGCGGTGTTCCTCATCTGCTATTACTCCCCCTCACCACGTTCGAAACCGGGCAAAAGAGCAAACGAACTTATGTAATGAATCATACTACAATTGTGCCCAAAACACGGTTTCATTTTTTTTCTTAGCTTTACAGTTCTTTACAATTAAACCCTTTCCTTTAGGAAATCAGTGGTTATAATAAATTTTTTAGCAGGTATTAACCAAAAGCTGTGGAATTATTCTAAATAATTTTTATGCCCCCACATAAATTAAGGGACATTGAGATCAAAGGAGTGGCTATTGTGGAAACAAAGGTGCTTAACCAAAAATTGCTTGACGATTCCCGTATTTGGAAAGGAAAAGACGTCCTCCTTCCCAAATATGACCGGACGAAGCTTCCGATTAAGTCGATCTCTTTCTCGGCCGGCAAAATGGCTTACGGCCATACCGGAGACATCCTCCAGGACCTGCTGAACCAGGACCCGCAGACCGGTTTAATGGTCGGAGTGGAGACTTACTCACCCAAGTACGTTACGGAACTGGGAACTTCCGACTACCTGATGACCCAATTAATCTTTGAAAATGAAAAGGGAAAAGTAATTCCGAAGATTCAAGGCGCCCTCCCGTCTCTGCTCTTTATCGACGGTAATTCCAATAGCCTCGCCTGGGCTAAACTATTGGAATACGCCCGTGACCCCGAAATGCAATTCGCTACGATTAACGCTCCGGAAGGAGTATACGGCGTGATCTATAGCGGCGGTGAATTCGCCGAACCGGTCAATCCGGTTTTGATCAAAGACATGGAGGAGGGGACCGTCAACTCCGATCCCGCTAAGTGGACAGCCTTTGCCAGGGAACGGTTCAAAGCCGGTTTAAAGTTCGCCCTAGTCAGCTGCACCAATTTCTCAGGCAACGGCCATTATACCGGCGCTACTGTTAGAACCGTGGCCAAGGCTTGGGAAGAGAAAGGATTTGCCCCCAAAGGTTTTCTCAAATACCTATCCGAACCGAAACAGTTTTCTTTCCCGAACTGCATGATTGACCGGATCGCGGTCAACCCGGACGAAAATACCCGTAGAGTCATGGAAGAACTCGGTGTCCGTTCCAACTTGGTAGTAACCGAAAAAGTTCGCTACTGGGCAGTTGAGGATATTTTCCCCGCCGGCAGGCCCCGTTTTGAAAAGGCTGAAGGTGTGTTTATGGAAGATAGTTACGCGGAGGTAAAGAAGTATGAAGATATGAAACTCCGGATCCTGAATATGAGCCATTCGGTCATTGCCGGACTAGGAGTACTCCTGGGCTACCGGGGTAATTACGGCATTTACAAGGGTATGCAGGATCAGGAACTGACTGATTTGATCAACCGGATCATCGCCATCGTCATTAAAACTGTGGAACGTCCTAAAAAGTTAGACCCCCGTGATTTCGCCAAGGCAGCCATCGAGCGCTTGAACAATCCGAATATCCCGGATGACCCGATGCGAATCGCTTTTAACGCCTCCGCCAAAATGCTCCCCCGGTTCCTGGACACTTACTACGCCGGCCAGGCCAAAGGCCTATCCCGGCATGAACTGGAATTGGTGTTGCTGCCTGTAGCCGGATTCCTCCGTTATACCATGGGGATCGACGATCAAATTCAAACATACAATCTTGAGGAAGATCCTAACAAGGATCTCTTGATGGCCTGCGCCGCTAAAGCCAAAATCGGCGATTCCGCTTCTGCGGTCGCCTTCAAGGAAGCCATCAGCCATAAAGGCATTATGGGCCAAGACCTATACCAGCTAGGCGAAACCGGCTCCACCTTGCAAGACATGATCGGCAAGATGCTGTCCGGACCGGGAGCGGTACGGAAGACATTGCAAGAATATTTGAAATAAAAAATCTAAAGGAGCTGCCTCAAATTAAAACGAGACAGCTCCTTTACAATTTAATTAAGAAATTTCTTTTTTATATATATCCAAGCATAGCCTAAGGTACTCTTGAATATTTTGCGTTTCCAACTGAAAGATCCATTCCTCTTACTCCTTTCCCATCACTACGGTAACTTCATTCTCTTCTTTCATCTTCGTCATCGGGATCAAATCCCCCTCAATCGCTTCACCGTTGACGATAATCTTCAGAACCCCTTTTTGAACCTTCTGGGAATTATCGACCTTAATCAGTACGATCTTACCCCGAAACTCTCTTCTCATGGTGAACTCCTTCCAATCAGATGGGATACAGGGGTCAATCCGTAGTCCTTCATAATCTGGTTTAACTCCCAAAATACCTTCCACCGCAGCTACTTGGACAGTGGAAGCGGTCCCGGTCAACCAATGGACGTGGGCCCGGCCATGGAACGGGCTTTCTTTCCCTTCGGTGAACTGACAGTGAATATAGGGTTCGGCCTCTCGGATTTCAGCGTGTTCGTTCATCTTCGCCGGATTGCAATTATTATAGTATTGATAAGCCCGCTCGCCCCGGCCTAGCATTGTCTCGGCCAAGATCGCCCATCCCTGGGGCTGGGAGAAGATTCCGGCGTTCTCCTTGGTCCCCGGCAAGAAGAGGACCATCCGGAAAACCGGTAACCCCTGTTTTTTAAAGGCCGGACTCATCAAAGCGATTCCGTGTTCCGTGCTTAATTCTTCATATACTCTATCCATTGCGATTCCGCCTTGTTCTCCCCCGGCGGCGCCGCTAATCACCCCATAACATTGGGGATTCAACCACAGATTCGCTTCTTCATTTTGCTTGGAGCCAACCACATGACCATCTTTAGTGAAAGCCCGGAGAAAACGGTCACCTTCCCAAGCGTGTTTCTGCAAATTTTTCCCTAATTTCATCCAATTTTCCGCCGCCCAAAGCACATCATCATTGTTTCCTTTGGCCTTTGCCACTTCGGCAAAGACGGCCAAAGCCAAATATAACTGCAGTGAAGCAAAAACCGATTCGCCTTCTTCCTCCAAACGAATACAATCGTTCCAATCCGCTTCCAGGCCGAATACCAACCCATGCTTCCCCAAACGTTCCAAGCTGAATTGAAGCGCCCTTTTTAAATGTTCGTACACTGTTCCTTGATCTTGATCCGCAAAAGGAATCACTTCATCTAGATATCCCCAGTCTCCGCTCTCCTTTAGATACTGCGGAACTGTTTGAAACAACCATAAAGCGTCATCGCAACGATACTCTTCCGGTTTTGGAGGAGCAGCTTTACCCGGTCGGTGATCGAAAGGGACCAATGGCATGCCGCCACCATTGGAGACTTGGCCGGAAAGCATATAACTCAAACGCTCCTTGGCGGATTCCGGTTCCAGGTGCATAATTCCTTGAATGTCCTGAATTGTGTCCCGAAATCCCAAACCATTACGCAAACCGCAATAGATGAGCGAAGCAGCCCGTGACCAGAAAAAAGTCATAAAACACTGATAAGCATTCCAAGTATTAACCATCCGATTGAAATCGGGATCGGGTGTATTGACTTGAAACTTTGCTAAACGGCTGTGCCATAATTCTTTAATCCGATCCATTTCCGCTTGGATCTGCCCCGGTTTTTCATATTCCCTCATTACCCGGCGGGCCGTTTCTTCATCGCCGTATCCGACGATAAAACATAATTCCCGTTCCTCGCCCGGAGCTAATTCTAAGTCGGTCTGAAGAGCGCCGCAAGAATTACCGGTGTAATTTAAAGAATTGCCGCAGTTTCCCCTCTCGACGGCGACCGGATTGGCATAGCTACGATAAGGACCAATAAATCCTTCCCTGCTGCCGTCATAACCAGTGACTTTTGCGCCGACCAAACCGGCGAACCGGTAGGCCGCATTCCCGTCATTCCGGTTCTCATTGATGGTTTGCAGAATCAGGTCTTCTTTAAAATAAGTTTTGGAAATGAACAAGGTGTACTGTAAATTAACCAGGTCTTGGTTCTCATTGTTCTCATTACTAAATTCCACATAACTAAAGACCGAAAGTTCGCGGGCTTTCGAATCGTTATTCTTAACCTTGAAAGCCCATATTTCACAAAGTTTATCAAGTGGGATGTAAAAGCGGGTCTCCGATTCGATCCGGTTATAATTCGATGTAATAATTGTGTATGTTGTGCCGTGTCTGCAAACGGATGAATAACGCTTTAAGTCCTTACCCACCGGCTGCCACGACGCCGACCAAAAATCCCCGCTTTTCCGGTCCCGGAGGTAAATATATCTCCCCGGCTGATCTTGAGGAATACTGTTAAACCGAAACCTTAAAATCCGGCCGTCTGCTCCTGACTTTACAAAACTATAACCTCCGGCGTTATTGGTGATAATCCCGCCATAATCCAGCGAACCCAGGTAATTGCTCCATGAGACCGGTGTATCGGGCCGGGTGATAACGTATTCCCGCTTTTCGTCATCAAAGTAACCGTATTGCATCTTTGTCCTCCATTTATCACGGTTAATTGTTCAGAGTCTAAAACCGATAAGCAAATATTATTATAAACTCATTTTAAAGTCCCTGCCCTACTATGAAAACGTTTATTTTTTCTAGACACTTTTTAAAAATCCCCTTTATAATAGGTCGATCTGGAAGTTTTCATGCTACGACTGCGGTTATTATCTTTTTCGACATAAAAAACAGCCGTAAAGTTTGGCTGTTTTTCCAGATAACCATTTTAAATTTTTGATTCCCTTTGTTATTAAAAGTAACATAATTGAAATTGAACGGTAGTCGAAGTTTGAACCCGGCAAAAATTGTTTGCTATCCAATAATCAACCAACTGATTTCCCCTGGTCCGTAGTGGGCGGATCTTTAAAAAACAACGATAACAGGATCGGAGTAATTAAAGTTGAAACAAGCACCAACAATACCGCTCCGGCAAAAATATCCGGCCCGATTAGCCCTTTCCGCAAACCTAACGAGGAAACAATCAAACCCACTTCGCCGCGGGCGATCATCCCGGCGCCGATAATTAGCGAACTTTTTAAAGAAAACTTACCCAATAACGCGCCGCCCATACAACCTAAAATCTTAGATAAAATAGCGATCAGGACTATCCCAGCCAAGAAAAGAAATGAACCGGAACGCAAATGATTTAGATCGGCGACCGCCCCAATGTTCACAAAAAATATCGGTACGAAAATAGTATAGGCCACAATCTCCAACCGATCAACAACAACCCTTTTGATTTTGGTCTGCCCGAAAAAGATCCCCATTAGATACGCGCCAATGATCGCCGCCACTCCAAAACACTCCGCCAACCAGGCAAATAACAAACAACTACCCAAGGCTAAAGTTACCCGACCTTCGCGGATGTCGAATTTACTATACGCATTGATTAAATGCGGTAAAACGAATTTACCAAAACCAAAGACCACTGCAAAAAAGAAGCCGATTTTCCCTAACAGCGCCCAAATATTAAAATTCGGGCCCATTCCTACCATCATGGCCAAAAGGACGATGCCTAAAATATCATCAATCACTGCCGCCCCTAAAATTGTATTTCCCTCCGGGCTCTTTAGTTTTCCCATTTCCAACAAAGTCTGGGCAGTGATACTAACACTGGTTGCCGTAAGAATGATTCCTACCAGGATTGCTTCTTGGAGATTTTGTCTTAACATGAATGTAAACCCAAAACCTGCCGCTAGCGGCAGGAGAACACCTCCCACCGCGACCAATAACGAACGGGCTCCAAGAGTCTTCATCTGTCGCATGTCCGTATCCAATCCGGCTAAAAACATTAAAAGAATAACTCCGATCTGGCCGATTTCATCCAGAAAAGCATCCGGTTTAATTAACCCAAACAAAGAAGGACCTAAAATGATGCCGGTAAGCACTTGACCTAAAACTGAAGGCCAGCCTAAACGTTTACTGATCATCCCTCCAATTTTGGTAAAGACTAAAATTATGGCAATATTTATCAGAAATAAGGCGGGATCGCTTGTTGTCATTACTCATCCTCCGAATCTTCGTATTCCAGATGAAATCACTCTTCGAACCATTGTTTTTGACCAAATCCGACCGCTTTTACAACAGGCAAAACAAACATCATCCCACTACACGGTTGCTTAAACCCATTAAACTCGGAAGAAATAGTTTCCATGGCTTTATCGATCTTTTCGGGATATTTAGATATGGTAAAAATAGTCTGGCTGCTTTCATGTCTTTCCAGTAAAAGGGCGCGCAGCGATCCAAAGATCGGCGCGTTCTCCGCCAATACCTTACCCATACCCATTGAATCTAAAATTGTAGCGCCCCTTAACTCACATTCCAATAGGAGCTCAAGCGCTCGTTCGGTTTTGTCCGGATCCGCAAGAATAATAAATAATGCCTGAAGCGTTCCCATTACAATACACCTCCATAAAATATTCTGATTAAAAAACAATGCCGGAACCTAAGCGCTGCGCCCGACATGCGTGTTCTTTAATAAATTTTGATAAAAATGTAATTCAGCTTGTATTATACCATAAATAAATAATATATCCACTAAAACTGGCCATATTTAAAGGACTTTGTTGCAAAAATCACAATTGTTTTGAGAGCTAGTAAAGATATTTAAAGACTGAAAATACTGTTAATGTTTTTGTGTTAAAATTTCATTTATTACAACCCTAATATGAACATTTTTTATCATTTACCTATCTTCTGATAACATCTTAAAAAGTTTGTTAACATTTTTTTAAGATAACATGTTCAGATTTTATCACTCCAACACCCTGTTTATGGTATAATATATTATGTGAAATTTGTAACAAATAATTTATTCGGATTGTTTTTTTATTATCGTTAATCGTGAAAAAAAGTACAAATTATGTTGAGGGTGAAGAACTTTGAAACAGGTAATTAGTAAATACCAACAGCTTCAAAAAGAAGCCCAAAAGAGGTACCGTAAAAACTTTGAAAACGGTCAGATTGTGATCCAAGTCGGTTCCGCCACTTGTGAACGGGCTGCCGGTTCTGAAGAAGTATTGCGCGAGTTTCAAAAATTAATTCAAGCCTCCGGCCGTCAAGACATCATCATTAAGCAAACCGGGTGCACTGGAAGATGCTCGCGGGAACCCATCGTCGGCATTTTTATCCCTGATAACAAACCTTATAAGTACGAGCGGGTAACCCCGGAAAAAGTGGAACTCATCTTTCAACAGCACATCATCAGCGGCCACCCTGTCCCCAATATGCTCCTGGATAAAAAGACCTCGCGCCATTATTCACATGTAGTGACCTTCTGTTCCTCCCATGATTGCATCTTGCGTTCTTCGAAAAAATGGGAGGATATCTTTCAAGGACGGCTGGGGGTAAAAGGAATCAAACCGGATTCGGTTCGAATTTACAACGGTGGCTGTATCGGCCTTTGTAAGACCGATCATCAAAATGGGGAATTAATCAAAATGATGATCCAACCGGAAAAGGTGACCTACGGTTTTAAGACCGAAGCCGAATTGGATCAAATCATTCAGACCCATTTCGTTGAGAACAAAATCTGTAAAGAATTAGTTGTTTCGTTACCGCCGATGATCGACCATTTTATGTCGGCCTACGGTGATGTTGCGTTTTTCAACAAGCAGACCCGCCTCACTCTCCGTAATAGCGGTTTAATCGATCCGGAAAGCCTGGATGAATATCTTTATAATCGCGGTTATGAAGCTCTCGCGAACATTCTTGAAAAAGGTGATTCGGAATGGGTCGTTTCCGAAGTCACTCACGCCGGATTACGGGGCCGAGGGGGCGCCGGTTTTCCAACCGGATTAAAGTGGAAGAGCGCGGCCAATGCCAAGCACGATCCGGTTAAGTATGTAGTCTGTAACGCTGACGAAGGAGATCCGGGCGCTTTTATGGATCGGAGCGCCTTGGAGGGTGATCCTTTCAGCATCATCGAAGGTATGACCATCGGCGCTTATGCTATCGGCGCCGTAAAGGGATTTATGTATATTCGGGCTGAATACCCATTAGCCATTGAACGCGTTCAAAAAGCGATTGACCTGGCTAGGGCGGTTGGTCTGTTAGGTAAGGATATTTTAGGAACCGGATTTGATTTCGATTTGGAGATCAGGCTCGGAGCCGGCGCTTTCGTATGCGGCGAGGAAACTTCATTAATGCGATCAATCGAAGGTAAACGGGGCCAGCCGCGGATTCGCCCTCCCTATCCCACTGAGTCGGGATTATGGGGCCATCCAACGGTCATCAATAATGTTGAGACTTGGGCTAACGTTCCGGTTGTTTTTCTTTATGGATCCGATTGGTTCGGTAGTATCGGCACCGAAAAGAGCAAAGGCACCAAGGTTTTCGCCTTGGCTGGTAAGATCAATAACACCGGCTTGGTAGAAGTGCCGATGGGTACCACCTTAGATGAGATTATCTACAATATCGGTGGTGGATTAGCCCCGGGGCGAAGCCTAAAAGCGATCCAAACCGGAGGCCCTTCCGGCGGTTGTATTCCAGCCAGCGCCGTGACTACTCCAGTGGATTACGATACACTGGCCAAAGCAGGTTCGATTATGGGTTCCGGCGGAATGATCATCCTTGACGACCAGGACTGTATGGTGTCAACCGCCAAGTTTTTCTTGGAATTCACCCAAAGCGAATCTTGCGGTAAATGCGTCCCCTGCCGCGAAGGCACTTTGCGGATGCTTGAAATTTTAGAAAAAATAACCGACGGTCACGGTGAACTCTCCGATCTTGACAAACTGGAACGTCTCGGTAATCTTGTCAAAAAAACGTCCCTGTGCGGATTGGGGCAAACCGCAGCTAACCCGGTGTTGAGCGCTTTAAAGAGTTTCCGTGAAGAATTTGAAACTCATATTATTGACAAAAGGTGCCCCACTCAAAAATGCGTCAAACTAGTTCATTATGAAATCAACCCTGAAAAATGTACCGGATGTATGCTTTGCGTCCGGCGTTGTCCGGTTTTTGCGATTACCGGTAGTCCGAAACAACCCCATCATATTGAACCGGAAAAATGCGTTCAATGTGGCGACTGCTTCCATAGTTGTAAATTCGGAGCGATTAAGAAAGTATAAGAAGGATGGTAACTCAAATGAAAAATACCAATTTGATCATCGATGATACAGCGGTTACAGTTCCTGAAGGAACCACCATCATGCAGGCCGCCGATACCATCGGAGTACACATTCCGCGGCTTTGTTATCTTCCTAATCTTTCATTGGAAGGAGCTTGCCGCATCTGCATCGTTGAAGTGGACGGCAGTAAAAATTATTTAGCATCCTGCGCTACCAAAGTCACCGAGGGAATGAAAGTCAAGACCAATTCACCCGAGATCCGCCAGGCCCGTCGGGATTTGGTGGAATTAATTCTCGATAACCATCCCATGGAGTGCCAAACTTGCGACCGGGACGGCCAGTGCGAACTGCAAAACCTTGCCTATACTCTAGGAGTTCGTGAACGACTCTTCGCCGGCAAACGAAAACAATACGAGATCGACAACTCCAGCGACTCGGTGGTTCGAAACTCTGAAAAGTGCATTCTCTGCCGACGCTGTATCCGGGTCTGCTCCGAAGTTCAGGGAGTATATAATCTTAATCAGATGTACCGCGGTTTCGATACTACTGTTGGCCCGGCCTATCTTGACCCAATGCGGGAATCGGTCTGTATCAACTGCGGTCAGTGCATTAATGTCTGTCCGACAGCCGCCTTTATCGAACAAGACTCAACGGAAGCCGTCTGGGCCGCATTAGCGGACCCGAAAAAAACGGTAATCGCTCAGGTGGCACCCTCGATCCGGGCCGCTATCGGCGAAGGTTTTGAGATGCCGGCCGGGACACAAGCTGCTGGAAAGACCGTCACCGCCTTACGCCGTCTCGGTTTCGACGTTGTTTTCGATGCGAACTTCTCGGCTGATCTTACCATAATTGAAGAAGCTAATGAATTTATAAAGCGTCTCCAAAACGGTGGTAGGCTCCCGCTGTTAACCTCATGTTCGCCGGGATGGATCAAATTCTTGGAACACTTTTATCCGGAATTTATTCCTTACGCGTCTACCTGTAAATCGCCGATGTCAATGCTTTCAACTTTGATCAAAACTTACTATGCTAAACTCAAATCGCTGGATCCGAAGGACATCTTCGTAGTTGCGGTGATGCCTTGCACAGCCAAGAAATTTGAAGCCCGCCGTCCCGAGCATATCGCCGCAGAGGGATATCAATACACTGACGCGGTCTTGACCACCCGTGAATTGATTTGGATGATCAAATCCTATGGCATCAATTTCGAACACTTGGAAGATGGCGAATTCGATTCACCGTTAGGTCTATCTTCAGGCGCAGCCGATATTTTTGGGACTACCGGCGGAGTAATGGAAGCCGCTCTCCGCACCGCTTATGAAAAAATAACCGGTGAAACTCTTGCTGATGTAAACTTTTATCAGGTCCGCGAAGCCACCGGCTTAAAAGAGGCTTCACTAAAAGTAGGAAAACAAACCGTGAATGTGGCGGTAGCCAACGGCCTTCAAAACGCCCGGATCATTTTGGAGAAGGTTAACAGCGGGGAAAAACAATATCATATGATCGAATTGATGGCTTGTCCCGGCGGGTGTATCGGTGGCGGCGGCCAGCCTTACCCCCATAACGGCAATTATGTTCTCGATCCGGAACTTCTGAGGTTAAGGGCTTCGGCTTTATACTCAATCGATGAAGCCAAAACCTTGCGCAAATCACATGAGAACCCTGATATCCAAAGGCTTTATGATGAATACTTGAAACACCCCGGTAGCGAACTGGCGCATAGTTTGTTGCATACGCGCTATACTCACCGGTTTCCAAGGGGGATATAAAAATGACGACCGAAACCAAAAAAGAATTGACTCCGGAAATTTTAGAGTTGATCGAGACCTATAAAACCCGGGAACATCCGGACAGTTATTTAATAGCGGTACTCCACAAAGTACAAGAGGAATTCGGGTATCTTTCCCGGGAACACTTGGATCAAGTCGCTTATTTACTGGGAATCCCAACCTCTTATGTTTTCGGAGTAGCTACTTTCTATCACTTCTTCCGGCTTCAACCCCAAGGAAAGTATGCTATTTCGGTTTGCTTGGGAACCGCCTGCTTTGTTAAAGGCGCCGACAGGGTCCTGGAAATATTTAAAGATGAATTAGGAATCGATATGGGTGAAACCACTAAAGACGGACTCTTTTCCCTGACCAACACTAGATGTCTTGGCGTCTGCGGCTTAGCCCCGGTAGTAACAATCAACGGGAAGGTATTTAGCCAAGTCACCCCAAATCAGGTGCCGGAGATCTTGAATCGGTTCCGTTCGGAACATGAAAAAGAAAGCGAACCGGAAGAGACGAACGAATAATAGTCCCCTGTTTATGTCAACCAAAAACCAGGCTTCTGCCTGGTTTTCTAATTATTCATTCTTCAATACTCATGGAAAATGGAAATAGGCTATTAAGGCTTTCTCTCACCCTCGCGTCCCATGCCTCGGGCCTATTACCGGCAGTTAAAACTCGGCTGTTTTGACAGTCCTGGGGAAGGAGATCACGTCCCGGATATTTCCCATTCCGGTAATATACATGATTACCCGCTCAAATCCCAATCCAAACCCAGCATGCCTGGTTCCGCCGAATTTACGCAGATCCAGGTACCACCAATAATCCTCCGGAGGAAGTTCTAATTCCTTCATCCGTCTTTCCAAAACATTCAGCCGTTCTTCACGCTGACTGCCGCCGATTATTTCACCGACCCCGGGCACCAGCAGATCCATGGCGGCGACTGTCTTGTTGTCATCGTTTTGCCGCATATAAAACGCTTTGATCTCCTTTGGATAATCCGTGACGAAGACGGGCTTTTTAAAGATTTGCTCTGTTAAAAAACGTTCGTGCTCGGTTTGGAGATCGCTTCCCCACTCCACCGGGTATTCAAACCTGGAGTTCTCCTTCACTAAAAGTTCTACCGCTTCGGTATAGGTCACATGTCCAAATTCAGAATTAGCGACATGTTTCAACCTCTCCAAAAGGCCGTTATCGATAAAATTATTGAAAAACTCCATCTCTTCCGGGGCCTGTTCCAATAGGTAATTGATGATAAACTTGAGCATCTCTTCGGCTAATTTCATATCATCCTTCAAGTCGGCAAAAGCCATCTCCGGTTCGATCATCCAAAATTCCGCCGCGTGCCTGGGGGTATTGGAATTCTCCGCTCTAAAAGTAGGTCCGAAGGTGTAAACATTCCTGAAAGCCATGGCATAGGTTTCCGCTTCCAACTGGCCGCTGACAGTCAAGTTGGTCTCCTTGCCGAAAAAGTCCCTAGTGAAATCCAGCTTTCCTTGGTCATCCCGGGGGAGATTGTCAAAGTCCATCGTACTGACCCTGAACATTTCGCCGGCGCCTTCACAATCACTCCCGGTAATAATCGGAGTGTGAACATAGACGAACCCCCGTTCCTGGAAAAACTTATGAATGGCATAGGCCGCCAGGGACCTGACCCGGAATACCGCCGCAAAAGTATTGGTCCTGGGACGAAGATGGGCGATGGTTCTTAAATACTCAAAGGAATGTCTCTTTTTCTGGAGCGGATAGTCAGGAGTGGATTCCCCTTCAATCAACACCCCTTTCGCTTTCAATTCGAAGGGTTGCTTTGCGCCGGGAGATTCAACTAAATCGCCCTCGATAATCAAGGCCGAACCCACCGACAACTTTACTACCTCGCTAAAATTGGGCAGACCTTCCTCGATCACCACTTGTAAGTTCTTGAAATAGGTACCGTCATTTAACTCGATAAATCCGAAGGTTTTTTGATCACGAATTGTTTTCACCCATCCGCAAACCCGGATGGATTGATTCAATAATCCTTTAGCGTCCTTAAAAATATCTTTAATTGCCCTGATCTCCATCACTCATACTCTCCTTGTTTTTATCGGAATTGCGTTCCATCGTAATGCTATAATAAGATTATTTTAGCTTTAGCGCAGTCTTCAATCATAGCATCGGGCCAAACCGACGACTGGACTTCGCCGACGTGGGCTTTCTTGAGATAGAACATACAAATTCGGGATTGGCCGATCCCCCCCCCAATGGTATAAGGCAAATTCCCAGCCATTAAATCCCGGTGAAACTGGAGGTTCAGCCGTTCTTCACTTTCTGCCTGCTTTAACTGGCTGATTAATGAGGCTTCATCGACCCGAATTCCCATTGAAGATACTTCAAAGGCTTTCCCCAATAACGGGTACCAGAAAATAATATCCCCATTCAATTCCCAATCGTCGTAATCCGGCGCCCTACCGTCATGTTTGCTTCCGGAACGAAGCGTCTTCCCGATCTGGGCCAGAAAAACAGCGCCTTTTTCTTTGGTAATTGCATCCTCCCGTTCTTTAGGGGTCAAATCCGGATATCGGTCTTCCAGTTCTTGGGTGCTGATAAAGTGAATCTCCGGCGGCAAGCTCTTCTGTAAAACCGGATATAGATTACAAATATATTCTTCCGTATCCCGGAATACTTTATAAATTCGGTTCACGATCTCCTTCAAAGTGTCCATAGTCCGTTCTTCTTTAGGGATGATTTTCTCCCAGTCCCACTGATCCACATAAATAGAATGCAGGTTATCCAGATCCTCGTCCCGCCGGATTGCATTCATATCCGTATATAAACCCTCTCCGGGAAAGAAGTTGTATTTTTTTAAAGCCATCCTTTTCCATTTGGCTAAAGACTGGACGATTTCACATCCGGAGCCGCCGATGGCTTTCACGTCAAAACCGACCGGCCTTTCAATCCCATTCAGATTGTCGTTCAACCCGGTTTCCGGTTTTACAAACAAAGGCGCCGAAACCCTGGTAAGATTCAATTCACGGGCTAACGCGTTTTCAAAGAAATCTTTCACCTTTTTAATGGCAATTTCAGTCTCTTTTAAATTTAATTTGGGATTATAATTAGAAGGTATCAATAAGTTGTTCAATATTTGGTCGCCTCCGGTTAAATGGACTTTTGCGCTATTTTAAAATTATAACATAAATTGCGCGTAACCAGTTAGGATATTTGTTATTTGTATCGTTATTATTGTTATCATTATCCAGTAAGGATTAATTTTCTGACAGATAAATCCCAACCATGTTATAATAAGATACAGCTTCACTTCTAGTTTCTGTCTTCTATATCTTTATCTTCGAATACTCGTACTTTCATTTACCGGAGGGCGTCATGTCATTATGCAGGGATGAATTTAACAAATTACTAATTCGATTAGGCATAATCCGCGATCAAATGGCGGAAGACGGCTATCCCGAAACCGCCCAAGCCTTAGTTGAAGTTATTACACGGTTAAATGCAGTTGACCAAACCTATATTAAAGAACTGGCTGGTAAAAAACGCTCCCAAAATAATTAAAATGAATTTTGCTTTCTTCGCAACGGACAAAAAGCGTAATTTTAAGGTTTGTTCAAGCTAAAAATAATATTATTCGCGAACGTGAGGTGGTCTAAATTGACCCCGGCCGAACTCGGCTATAAAATGCCCCCTGAATGGGGCCTACACCAAAGAACTTTGATGGAATGGCCTTTGAAAGAAGCGGAGTGGCCCGAACCATTCGCCGACATCCTGCCGGCCTTTGCCTCCATCGTTAAAGCCATCGCCGGATTTGAACCCGTTTCCGTCTTGGCGGACCAAGCCCATATCCAAGAAGCAAACCGATTTTGCGGCCCCGGTGTGGAAATCATACCGATTGAGCATAATGACTCTTGGATGCGGGATAACGGGCCGACCTTTCTCTTAAATGAACAAGGAGAATTAGCGGGGATCAATTGGATCTTCAACGCCTGGGGCGGAAAGTTTTCTGCAAGGCTCGATAACCTGGTTGCTCCTAAAATATTGAATCGCTATCAAATACCCTGTTTCAACGCCCCTCTAGTCATGGAGGGCGGCTCCTTTCATACGGACGGCGAGGGCACCCTCTTGACCACTACAGAGTGCCTGTTAAATCGGAACCGCAATCCTCACCTAAAAAAGGAACAAATTGAAGCGTATTTAAAGAGTTATTTGAACGTTTCCAAAATCATCTGGTTAAACCGGGGTTGGATCGGAGACGATACCGACGGCCATGTGGATAACATCGCCTGCTTCGCCCGTCCCGGGATGGTGATTGCTCAAACCTGTTCCGATCCTGATGATCCCAACCATGAGATTTCCCGCGAAAATTTGGGGATTCTCAAAAAAGTCACCGACGCCAAGGGCCGGCCTTTAAAGGTCATCACCATCGAACAGCCTCCAGCCACCTATTACGGTGATCTCCGTTTAACCTTAAGTTATCTTAACTTTTACTTTGTCAATGCCGGAATAATCATGCCAGTCTTTGGCTATAAAGCCTCCGACAAGGCCGCTTTATCTGTTCTGAAAAAGACATTCCCCGACCGTAAAATCGTTACGGTTGACGGATTGACTATTGCCAGAGGCGGAGGCAATGTCCATTGCCTGACCCAACAAATGCCTGCCGGTAAGGGTAATTCTTGAATCGCCCTTACCACCATAATAACAATAAGAAGGGAGTCCCCCATTGTCCAAAGTAACCGTTGCCGCCACCCAAATGTCTTGTTCCTGGGATATTGACGCCAATATCGCTAAAGCGGAAAATTTAATCCGCGGCGCTGCGGCATCCGGAGGACAAATCATCCTTCTCCAGGAATTATTCGAGACACCTTATTTTTGCCAAGTCAAAAACAAAGATTATTTCAATCTATCCTGTGAATATTCACAGAAAAAAGGAATTAAACGCTTTCAAAATATAGCCCGGGAACTCGAAGTAGTCCTACCCCTTAGTTTTTTTGAGACCGATTCCGGACGATTTTATAATTCCGTGGCCATTATCGACGCTACCGGCGAAATCCTAGGTGTTTATCGTAAAACCCATATCCCGGATGGACCCGGTTATGAGGAAAAATTTTATTTCACCCCGGGCGATACCGGTTTTAAAGTCTGGAAGACCCGTTACGCTATGATTGGAGTAGGTATTTGCTGGGACCAATGGTTTACCGAAGCCGCCCGCTGTATGGCCTTGATGGGGGCGGAAATCCTGCTTTACCCAACCGCCATCGGTTCCGAACCCAACCGGCCGGAAGTCGATTCTAAGAACCATTGGCAATTATGTATGCAAGGCCATGCCGCAGCCAATATTGTGCCGGTGGTAGCTTCCAATCGAATTGGCGTCGAAACAACCGATGATTCCGAAATTAGGTTTTACGGTTCATCATTTATCACCGATGCAACCGGCGCTAAAATAGCCGAAGCGGATGATCGGACTGAACTGTATCTCTCTGCCGAGCTTGATCTGGAGCAAATCGGCAAATACCGTGATTATTGGGGAATCTACCGTGACCGCCGACCTGATATGTACCGCCAAATTGTAATGGATAAATAATCGTTACCCCATTTATTTATTTCAAGCTACTGTTCTAAAAACCCCTTTCAAGGGGCTTTTTTTACCCCAATTATTCACAGATTTAATATCACTTCAATAGTCATGCTCCCCGGCTTGCCGGAATGAACGACCATTGAAAAAAAATTGAAAATTCCCCTTTTATTATTTGGACTATCTCTTAAGCTTGAGCCAATTTTTTCCGAA
Source organism: Bacillota bacterium (assembly GCA_023394955.1). Lineage (GTDB taxonomy): Bacteria > Bacillota > UBA4882 > UBA8346 > UBA8346 > JAAYHS01. Next base: position 143,630 of record JAEWZY010000004.1, on the reverse strand, counting down.
TTAATATATAGTCCCTAATTTAATTGCAGTTAAAGGAGTTTTTTCAATTGGAGGGCCTAATGTTGGATTATCAAAAAATTATAAACAGAAACATCATTCTGTTTTCCCTTGGTTTGTTGTTACCAGGAGCTATCGTTTTATTTTTCTTCATTAACCATCAAACTCTCGCGCCGAACCTGGATGGACCGTCCTCGACTCCGGCGACGCCGACCCAACCTTCTAACAATTATCGGATTTTACATATTATGAGTTACCATTCTCCCTGGGAATGGACGGACACTCTCTATTCAGGCTTTCAGTCCGCCTTATCCGATTTAAGCATTGAATATCAAGTCTTTCAAATGGATACCAAAAGATATAGTTCGGAAAGTTCAATCATGACCAAGACCGAAGAAGCCCGAAATTTAATCACTGCCTGGAAACCGGATTTGGTTTATATCAGCGATGATGACGCCCTAAAATACCTCGCTAAATATTATATCCATTCGGAACTGCCGATTGTCTTCAGCGCCGTTAACGAAAGTCCCGGGAAATACGGGATCAAGGATTGTCAAAACATAACCGGTGTATTGGAGAAGGAGCATTTCGTAGAATCGGTTAAGCTTTTAAAAGAAGTAGTCCCCTCAGTTCGAAAAATAGCAGTTATCACCGATGACGGTCCAATGTGGTCCCCGGTTATCCAACGGATGAAAGCCCGTATAAATGAATTACCGGAAGTCCAATTTGTAAGTTGGGATACAATCTACACTTTTGCCGAGTACCAAAAAAAGATTAAAGAATACGAGCATAAAGTAGACGCAGTCGTTTTTTTGGGAATTTTCTCCTTTAAGGATGAAAGGGGAGAAAACGTCCCCTATCAGGAAGTTCAACGTTGGACGGCAGAAAACATAAAGCTTCCCGATTTTAGTTTCTGGAAAGACCGGGTCTCCTTTGGGACTTTATGCGTAGTTTCAGTATCCGGTTTTGAACAAGGCCTGGCTGCCGGTAAAATTGCCCACGGAATTTTAGTTGACGGAAAAAAACCTTCCGACTTCCCAATAGTCGCTACGATTAAGGGAGAACCCCTCATCAGCCTAGCTCGGGCCAATCAATTAGGCATCAAAATTAAAAGTTCGGTATTATTAAGTTCGCAAGTAGTAAAGGAGTATTTCTGGGAGGAATAAATGTTAAATGTTTAGTAAACTTAGCAGCAAAATCTCCCTTATTCTGCTTCTGATCTTGTTCTTGACGATCGGGACCAATACCTGGTTAACCAGCTGCATGTTCGTTAAGGAGTATACCGAAGCCTTAAAATCAGAAGTATTGGTCATCGGTGAGAGTCTCAAACTACAGTTGGATCGTTTGCTCGCCCTGGAAATTCCCTTGGAAGACATCATGGGCTTTGATGAACAATGTCAAGAGATTATCGCCAAATATCCAATGTTAAGTTATGCCTTGGTAGTAAACACTAACGGCAAGATCCTATTTCATAACGAGGATTCCTTTTTTCAAAACAGCTTAACTGTTCCTCAATTACGGGAGGCAATTCATAGTTCCACCGCCACTATTGTCTCTTATCATCAAAGGCGGAAACATTTTTTCGGTATTATTATTCCGGTTTTCAATACTATTAGCCGTCACGCAGGAGCAGTAATCCTCGGTTTTCCGGCAACGGTGATCTCCCAAAAAACAAACCTTTACATTTGGGCTTCGATCTTTGTATCCCTTGTCTTTTTCGCGTTTTCCTTCTTTTTAATCGCGTATGCCCTTTCCCTTTGGGTAACTAAGCCAATCATTAAATTGGACCGCTTTGCCCATGAACTAGGTAAAAGGGGTTTTAACTCCTCCTACCTCTTAAATATCAATAATCATGATGAAATTGGGCGGCTGGCTCTTTCCTTCAATAAGATGGCGGCTGATTTGGAGAAAACCACCGTTTCCAAGGAATATATGGATAATATCATCTCCAGTATGATGGATGCTTTGGTCGTTACCGACTCCGATTTGAAGATCAAAACCGTTAATTATGCCGCCGGCGATCTGCTCAATTATACGACGGATGAGTTAATCAATCAATCAATCGACTTGATCTTTCCGGTTACGGAGGAGAGTCCGTTACATGGTGATAATCTGTCTACTATTATTTCTCAAGGTGGTCTCAAAAATTATGAGACTGTTTTTCGAAAAAAGAACGGCGCCACAGTTCCGGTTTTATTAAGCTTTTCAGTAATGAAGGATGACAATTCAACCCTAAAATATATCGTCTGTACCTCCAAGGATATCACCGAACGAAAACAGGCCGAGGAAAAACTGCTATTACAGACCGAAAAACTTACTCAGATAAACCAGGAATTACAAAGCTTCGCTTATGCCGCTTCCCATGATTTACAGGAACCGTTAAGGAAAATCGTGGCTTTTAGTGACCGGATCATCAAAAAGGAAGCTGCCAACCTTAGAGAACAGTCCCTCGATTATTTTAGCCGAATTCAAAATGCCGCCCTGCGAATGCAGACCTTAATCAATGATCTATTGTCATACTCCCGAGTGACTACTCAAGCCCAACCTTTTGTCAAATTCGACTTAAATGTAATCGCTGCCGAAGTAATCTCCGATCTCGAAACATTAATCGAACGTACCAATGGCAAGGTTGAAATCGATAATCTTCCTGAAATCGAAGCCGACCCCATTCAAATCCGGCAATTGTTTCAAAATCTTATCTCCAACGGCTTAAAGTTCCACCGGCCTGAAGTCCGGCCGTTAGTTAAAACAACAGCCCGGATAGTCAATGTTGAACATAATAGGTTGAAATGGCAGCGGGAATTTTTAGAATTAACTTTTGAAGATAACGGCATTGGTATCGAGGAACAATACTTTATCAGAATCTTTTCCGTATTCCAACGTTTACACGGAAAAGATGAATATGAGGGGACCGGCGTCGGGCTATCGATCTGCCATAAAATTGTCGAAAGACACAATGGTCAAATTAGTGTAGAGAGTGAACCCGGAAAAGGTTCCCGCTTTATCGTTAACCTCCCTCTCAATCAAAACCGGCCCTCCTAAAAAGTTCCGGCGGCATCCTTTCTTAACATCTGGATTATGGTTTGTTTTTAATCCTTTTAATTATTTGGGTAACAGCCATTGAAGCTTGCTCTCCCGATTCCATTATCTTTAATGATAACAAACCGCTTTTCAGCTCGTCTTCTCCGATTAAGATCACGTAAGGAACGCCTAATTTATTGGCGTAGGTTATTTTTTTATCTAATTTAGTCTCTTCCAAGTATAATTCAGCACTGATCCCGGCTTCGCGAAGTTGGTTCGCCACGCCGATGGCTGCTTCAATTTGGCTATTCATCTGGATAACCAGGACTTCCGTTAAGGTGGCCGCTTGATTCAATTGGATTAGCTTCGCTTCTTGAATCTGATAGAATAGCCGGGTAAGGCCGATGGAAATTCCCACTCCCGGAAGTTGTTGCTTGGTATAATATCCCGCCAAATTATCATAACGTCCGCCCGAACAGACACTGCCGATTCCGGGATGGTTGTTGAGGATGGTCTCGTATACTGTACCGGTATAATAATCAAGGCCTCTGGCAATGGTAAGGTCGATAGCTATATTGTCTTCGGGAACATTAAAACACTTTATGTAATGAACTACCTGGAATAGTTCTTCCAAGCCTTCCGCAAATTGGGCGTTGCCAACCGCTAACTGTTTTAAAGAAGCTATAATCTCCGTATTTGGGCCTTTAATGCTGATGAATTCGGCAATTGCCTCTCCAGTCCGGCCGGCGAACCCCAGCTCTTTTAATTCCTCAAGCACGGCGTCGAGTCCGATCTTATCCAACTTATCAATAGCCCGAAGCACCCCGCTCTTATCCTGAATACCGAGGGAATCAAAGAAGCCGTTCAGTAATTTTCGATTATTCAGCCTTATGGTAAAGGAATCAAAACCCAGTCCTTTAAAGGTGGAATAGATAATGCTGGGTATTTCAGCGTCATTAATCAAACTGAGCTTATTCGAGCCGATAATATCGATGTCACATTGGTAAAATTCACGAAACCGCCCTTTCTGGTTTCGTTCTCCCCGAAAGACCTTTCCTATATGATAGCGCCGGAAAGGAAATGTGAGTTCTGAAAAATGTTGGGCCACATAACGGGCCAGCGGGACCGTAAGGTCGAACCGGAGCGCTAAATCGTTATCTCCCTTGGTAAACCTATAAATCTGTTTCTCGGTTTCTCCCCCTCCTTTAGCTAGCAACACTTCCGCTTTTTCCAGCATTGGAGTGTCCAAAGGTATGAATCCGTAACGCTCAAAGTTATTACGAATAGTATCAATCATTTGGTTGAAAGCGATCTGCCCGACCGGGAGCAACTCCATGTTTCCGGGCAGAATCGAAGGTTTGGTTATTTGCCGGTCCATTTAGTCTGGTTCCTCTCTTTTTGATAATCTCCCTCCCCGGCATATACCGGGGCACAATAAAGACTAAGCGCTACTTTCTCAGCCATGCCTTGCGTCCCTTGCCTTTACTCTACTAAATCAGCCACGAACTTCGGCAGCTTAAACGCTCCATAATGGATTTCCGAAGTATAATACTTGGTATCGATCGCTTTAATTTTCCCCTGATCCACTTTTAAAGGGTCCCATTTTTTACTGGCAATCGTAAAACTCCATAAACCCGACGGGTAAGTGGGAATACTCGCCAAATAAAGGTGTTTGACGGGAAAAACACCCTTGAGGTTCCGGTGAATCATTTGAATCACATCTTGGTTCACAAATGGGGATTCGCTCTGAGCGACCATGATTCCGTCCGGAGTCAACGCCTCGAAGACATCCTGATAAAAATCACGGCTAAAGAGCCCCACCGCCGGGCCTACTGGTTCAGTGGAATCGATTAAAACCACATCATATTTCCCTTTATGGTTGCGGACATGCTCCACGCCATCGCTAATATCCAAAGTAACCCGGGGGTCCGTCAAAGCCCCGGCGATACTCGGTAAGTACCGTTGACTGACCTCAACCACCCGGCGGTCAATTTCGCCTAAAACCGCTTCTTTAACAGTCGGATGTTTGATTATTTCCCGGATGGCGCCGCCGTCTCCGCCACCAACCACCAGCGCCCGCTCCGGATGGGGGTGGGTATTCATCGCCACATGCGCGAGCATTTCATGATAAACAAACTCATCCAATTCGGTAGTCATCACCATGCCGTCCAAAACCAGCATTTTTCCGAATTGGAGAGTATCGATAACTGCTAAATCTTGGAAATCCGTCTTTTCCGCATGGAGAGTCCGGGTGATTTTACAGGAAAAACTCATCTGCGGCGTTTGTTTTTCAGTGTACCAAAGTTCCATCGTTTTGCTCCTTTTTATTTAAGTGGGGAAACAGGAGAAAAGAGGGAGAAAATAATGTTAAACTCAAACCCTCTCGGACAAGATGTTCATCAAATCTTCCGCGGTTGCCTCCCGGGGATTGGCCTTCATTGAACCGGAATTAAGGCTTTCCTTGATAATCTCCGGAAAATCCGCTTCCGAAATACCCAAGCTGCTTATATGGGCGGGGATTTCTAGTTTTCTCATGAGTCCCATGATATTTTTAATGGCAAAAGCGCCGGCGTCGATTAAATCTCCGCCCGGCAATTTGCTTCCCATCGCCGCGGCGATCTTGGCAAATTTTTCATGACTGACAGCTAGATTAAAACGCATCACCGGTACGAGCAAAACCGCACAGACCAGACCGTGAGGTTTGCCGGTCCGGATTCCGATGGAATGGGCCAGACCATGGACAGCCCCTAGCCTGGCTACGCTCAAAGCGATCCCCGCCATTAAACTTCCCTTTGACATTTCGATCCTGGCCGTGACATTATGGCTATCCTGATGAACTTGCAATAGATATTTACCAAGGCGTTCAATAGCCCCTAAGGCATATATATCGGTTAAAGCATTGGCTCCCTTGGAAATATAAGCCTCAATCCCTTGCGCCAAAGCGTCGGTCCCTGAATAAATGGTCACCGAATCCGGAGCGCTTAAAGTGAGCTGAGGGTCGACAATTGTGATTTTAGCGGCTAACTTCGGGTCGCGGATTGATTGTTTGATCCGGTTTTGATGGTCGGATAATACCGCGTTAAAAGTTACCTCCGCTCCTGAGCCGGCAGTAGTGGGAATGGTCACCAAAGGAATGCCTTCTTTTTCGATCAGCCCGCCGCCAAAATAATACTTCACATCTTGTTCGCAATGGTATAATCCGGCAATCACCTTAGCCGCGTCCATTGCGCTACCGCCTCCTAAGCCGATCACCCAGTCCGCTTCTTCGCTGCGGGCCATTGCCAAACCTTTGGCGATTGTCTCAATGGAAGGCTCCGGTTCAACTTCGGAAAAGAAAACCGGGGCAAACCCCGAACCCCGCAATAATATATTGACCCGTTGCAACACCCCATTATCGATTACTGAATGTTTCCCAGTTACAATCAGCACATTTTTTCCAAAATCCTTAGCTTCATTGGGAAGCTCCCGAAGTGTCTCCATCCCAAAAACTATTTTTGTTCTCAGTTGGAATCTTTCAATATTGGTAAGCATATCGCACCTCCTGTCTGGCTATGCTCCACTCCGATCTAAAGCTTGAATAAACGTTACGGGTTAAAACATTAAAGATGAATGCCGCAATCTCTTACTAAAATCACGGAAAACTTTGAACGCGGACCTAAAGAATCGCTATAAATCATGCCAAGCTTGTTCTACCACCCCAGCCATATCCGGTATTGACGCCCTGGTTTCGCGCCAATGGCCTAAAAATTCAATATTTCCTTCCGGGCCGCGGATCGGTGAAAAAGTTAGGTTAACCAGATGCCAACCTTTTTGCGGAGCATTTTCCGCCAACCGTTTCAGCACTTCCACGTGGATCCCTTGGTCGCGAATTACTCCTTTTTTACCGACTTTCCCGCGCCCCGCCTCAAACTGAGGTTTAATTAAGGTAACCAAGTCTCCGCCAGGTCCGATCAATTCTTTGAATTTAGCCAATACTAGTTCTAAAGAGATGAAAGAAAGGTCCGCGGTGATCAAACTAGGGGCGCTTTCCAATAGGTCCTTGGGAAAGTACCGGATATTCCGCCGTTCCCAAACGGTAACCCTTGGATCTTGACGGAGTTCCCAGGCCAGCTGGCCGTAGCCCACATCGATGGCGTCAATATGAGCCGCTCCCGCCTGTAAGAGGCAATCTGTAAACCCGCCGGTTGACGCCCCGGCGTCAAGACAATCTTTTCCTGTTATCTTAAGGCCGAATTCAGAGATGGCCTTCTCCAATTTATAACCGCCCCGGCTGACATATTTATTATCAGCAGCAGCGATGCTAATTGGGTCCGCTTCTTCAACCTGTTGACTTGGTTTCTCGATCCGTTTTCCATTCACCCAAACCTTACCGGCCATAATAGCCCGCTGGGCTTGTTCACGGCTGGCGCATAGCCCCTCTTCCACCAACCGGAGATCAATTCGTTTTTTCAACTCTCACCGCCGTCGCTCTCATCTTGTTAAACATTCAATTTATTATTCAAATGCCGATTCACTTGCAAGCGAATATTTCCGATAATCATTCCCATGCCAAGCAGTAACAAAAGGGGATTGACTAGCAATCCGATTATTGGCAACCAGTTTAGCAAGGCTAGGAACAGACCGCCTAAGACGGTCATTAAAACCGGGTTCAATCCCGACTTAAAGATCAAACGGCCAAACCAGAGATTAAGCGGTATTCCCGCGAATAACAGGAGAACCAAATAAAATAATCCCAGAAGAATCGCTAATGGAAGGCCAACAACGGTGATGGCTAATATAATTATTAAAACAGGCAAACCCAATAGACCGATTAATCCCATCAACAAACTACGCCGAAAATTAGTGGCGGAAGGCTCGGTAATATTCCAAGCCGTCCCCGGAAAAAGCCGGTATAAAACCAAGCTGGCTAATAGAGAACCCAAGAACCAAATAAATGAAAAAATCGCCGCGCCTTTTAAAAACCCTATTTGATCTTTGATAGGTTTTTGTCGTTGATATTCTCCGTCAAGCTTGATACCTTCAAGTTTGGCCGGGTTATTGTCATGGCCGGTGGAGTCAATGACCTTTCCGTTAATGATCAAAGGCGAAATCCATTTGACCGGAACGCCTCCGATCCGGATATCCCCGTTGATCTCGCCACTCAGTTTCGTTGAAATAGCGCTGTTGAATGAGACCGGCCCCGTGATTCTCCCCTTTAGATCAACTTCGGTAAAACGGCCTAAAATACCGTTTTCAATCGACGAACCACCCTCAGTGATTAGCTTGACCGCGAAAGCGCTAATACTCCCCTTAATAGCCCCGTCTTTACCAAGATAGGCTTCGTTGATAAAACCCCGCAAACTACCGCCGACTTCTCCGTTATTCCTTAGCTTACCGCTGACCGCTCCCAGAATGCTGCCATTAACTCTACCGTTAATGATTACGTCTTCGCTAAAAAGTATCAAATCGCCTTGGATGATCCCATCTATTTCCAACCGTTCGCCGCCGAAGAATAAATCGCCTTCAATAACTTGATCTTTAGCTAGTTTAAAGACACCACTCTCCATCTGCCAGTCGGCTCGAGCGGGTACGGCAAAACTCAAAACTCCTCCCAAAAGCGCTATTATGACAAAGAAGATTTTAATTTTATTCATAACTTCACCTTCCTATAGATTAACAGTGATTAAGTCCCGATCCATCAGATCCATACATTCTTTCAGCTTAGCGTTGAGAATTTGATCCTGCCCGGCGCAAGCCGCTTTGATCTGGCGCATGATATCAATGCCCCTCCGAAACCCTTGAACAATATCACCCTCCTGAATACTGCCGGCCTCCTTCAATAAGTCGGGGAAGGACATCCCTTTACTCCACAGGTAAGCCAGATTGGAAATACTAGGGTGAAATCCGGCATCCCGTTCGTCCACGCCGAAACGGTAAATTAGGTTCCGGATGATGGTCTTTATGGGTTTGATGTCGTAGGGCAGATTTTTGGGATAAAATTCTCCCTTGCGCGGTTCGTAGTCGATAGCTACGATTAGGGCGTTTAATTGGTCCCGATCCAGTTCGTGAAAGATACCGTTAAAATAAAGTTCGGTGACGAGCAACTCCTGGGTATAGATTTGGGAAGCGAACTCCCCTCTGGGAAGCAATTTGCCGTCTTTGACATAGTCCAAATCTTCCAAGATCTCCGTTTTTAATTGCAAATCGCTGTTAAAGCGGCCGGAAGTGATAATCCGGGAGGTCCTTTCTTGTAACGAACTTACCCGGTTATTTAATTCGGCCCATTCTTGAATCTGTGTTTCACAATTTTTCTGGCGCTCCGGAGAACAAACCGCCGGTTTAATATTCTGCAAATATTTCACTAGTTCGTTGATCTCGGCGATAATCGCCGTCCGGGCCCGTCCTTTAATAAACCGGGAACGGCGTTGTTTTTTCTTCAGTTTCTGACGCAATTTATAATAGACAATCGGGCATTGGGGGTTTTCCCGTTCCAAACACAACCCGGAACTCAACTGGTTCAACTGTTGCGCCTCTCTGACCAGTTGCTGTTCGAAATGTTTTTTGTCAATCCGGGCCTGATAGGTAGCGAAGTTTTGGTTCAAGATTTTGGAGATCTCGTCCCGGTTGTGGTTGCGATTGAGATTCAAGACTGAATTGTAAGTCAGATTAAACTGGCTTTTTAAGGGTTCAATCTCTTCCTGTTTGATGCTGGGAAACTCCTCCGGCCGCAACATGCGTAAATCAGCCAAAATGTAAACGGAGCCACTGAGATCGATGCCCCGCCGTCCGGCCCGGCCGGCCATTTGAAAATATTCCAGGTTGGTCATGGGCCGGAAGGTGATCCCATCGAACTTGGAAGGGCTGTCAAAACAGACGGTTTTCACGGGATAATTGATGCCGACCGCAAAAGTCTCAGTGGCGTACATCACTTTGATCAAGCCCATCCCAAACAAAACTTCAACGATTTCTTTGAGTCCCGGCAACAACCCGGCGTGATGGTAACCGATTCCTTTGGTTAGTAAGGTCCGGGCTTGGATCGCCGTTTTTAAGGAACCGATACCGTATTCCTCGATGAGACGGTCACAAACTTCCTCAGCCCGGCGCGAATCTTCCTGGCTTAGAAAACTCCTTTGATATCCCAATTCTTCCGCCTTCAGCTCACAAAGCCTGCGGCTGAAGACAAAATAAAGGCAGGGCAAACCTTTGTTTTTATTGATATACTTAATCAAGTCCAGATGGTTCGTTTCCCATTTGCGTTTGTCAAACCCGGCCAGAAGACCTTTCAACTCCAATTCCTGCCGGTAGGCGACGATCTGTTTTAAATTAGCAGCGCCCAGATGTTTCTCGAATACGAAGTGTTCCAAAGGGACCACCCGGTCCTTTTTGAAGATCACCTTTACCTCGTGGCCTTTGATCTCCTTAATCCAGCCCGCCAATTCCATGGCATTGGGGATGGTCGCCGACAAGCCGAGCAACCTCATCCCGGGCGGCATGAAAATTATCGATTCCTCCCAGACGGTCCCCCGCTCCTCATCGGAGAGATAATGGATCTCGTCGAAGATGATATGGGAGATCCCTTCTAAACGCTGTTTATCCTGGTGCAAAATATTCCGGAATATCTCCGTGGTCATCAGGCAGATTTCCGCTTCAGAGTTGATGACTACGTCCCCGGTGACGATCCCCACCCGTTCCGACCCATACAGAGCTTTAAATTCCTTGTACTTCTGGTTGGACAGGGCTTTGATGGGGGCGGTATAAATAATCCGATCGCCCTTGGCGATGGCCTGATCGATTAGGTAATCAGCGATGAGGGTCTTGCCGACCCCGGTGGGGGCCGAGACCAAGACCGAATTCCCTTTTAAAAGTTCAGCGACGGCTTGCCGCTGAAAATCATCGAGTTTATAATTGCGATAGTACTCTGGAAGCTGCATTCTGGCTCCTTTATTCCAAGTTAACTTATGATTATTCGGGATTCGGAAGTCAAAATCCTTCTCTAATATAGGATGAAAAAATTCTTAACCACGATTTGCATTCCTAAAGCCGAATGCAAAAGAGAGCAAATTTGGATTTTTTTCATCCTATTTACCGCTGTTATAAGTTGAATTAAATTCATTATTCTTTCATCAGATCCGGCTTTAGGGAACTGATGCATAATTTGGAGATTTAATTCAACTTATTTATAGGATGAAAAAATTCTTAACCACGATTTGCATTTCTATGCTATTGAAAGTATGACTCTTTTAACGGTTGATGATTCAAGACTACGGGCGGTGTACAAGAAAAGACCGTTTATACCATGAAGAGCATGGAGATGTTTGAACTAAAAGCTATAATCATTTTTCGATATAGCTAATACTAATTGACATAATAGCTAATAATATTTATAATTATAGCCATAATGAAGGAGGTGTTATGATGCGTGTTAATACCACTGACCTGCAGAATGCTTTTGGAAAATATCTTTCCCTGACGGAAAAGGAAGACATTATTATCACCAAAAACGGAAAAAACGTCGCTAAGCTCACCCGCTATACCGAGCCCGACTATTTTCTCCTTCATGAAGAGGCCAAAGAATATCTGACCCCAAAAAGAATCAGTTATGAAGAATATCTAACCCTGATAAACTCATCCGATCAAAGGTACGAACTGATCGACGGCGAGATTTATCTGATGACTTCCCCTAGTTTCAGCCATCAACTCGTTGTTAATGAAATTGCCGGACATTTTTATAACTTTTTTAAAGGAAAACCCTGTCGTTCATTAACAGCCCCCTTGGATGTAAGACTTTTCGGTTTTGCCACCAAGTTCGAGGAAGATCCCAATGTGGTCCAGCCGGATCTGATTGTAATTTGCGATCTGGACAAAGTCAATGCCGATAACAAGTATGAAGGGATACCCGCCCTAATCGTGGAAGTATTGTCGCCCTCGACCAAAGGCAAGGATCTGGTCACCAAATTAAACCTTTACATGAAAAGCGGCGTTTCGGAGTTTTGGGTTGTGGATTTGGAAGGCAAAAGGATTATGCAATATTCTTTTTCAAAAGAAAGAGATATTAGGAGTTTAACTGTAATCCAGGAAGAAGATACGGTTAGGTCTACGGTTTTTGAGGGCCTGAAGTTACATTTGAAGGATATTTTAAATTCCGTTTAGGTTAGTTTTAGCGATCCCTAATGAGCGCAGCATCTTGATTGTTATTGATCCTGATTTTTTCGATATTCCATAGCCGCTTCGCTTACTTCTTTCACGGACATACCTTCGAAAATTTCACTTTGCCATTTTGTGTAATCAAACGGTTCTTTAATCACCAACGCTATAAATCTCTCGGCTTCGACCTTTCCAAGTTTCTCTATTAAAATCTTCATACCGGTGCTTTTAAGAACGGTATCGGTCATCATTGTAAATATCCTCCTCTAACTTGATAAACCCAATCGGATCTATCAGTATAATACCTTCAACGCTTTTGTTAAGTATTTTGCTATCTGTTGTGATAAAGTATTCACAACCCGCAACAATTGCACAAGCAATATGCAATGCATCTTTGGGCTTAAGCCCTTTTGACGCTATCTTTTCCGCCAAACTGATTACTTTGTCGTTTTCATTAATATCAATGAAAGCTATTTCACGCCAATTTTGGACTGTTTCCTTTCTTTGCTCAAATGGATTTTGAGCATTCTCAAAATCCAGCATATATGACCATGCAAGGTTGTACTTACCATCCAGGATTCTTGCTTGAATATATAACTTAGCTTCCGTTTCAAGTCTAATCCGTAACTGAGTCTGGTCATCAAACGGTCTATTGAAACAACAATTATCTAAATAAATCCCCCTTTCAAAAGGTCTATCTCCAGTATATCAAAAAAAAGAATACTTGTTAACTAAGTCATTCCAATCTTCGGGTTCACCTCAATTCAATTTGAGCCCACTGTTCCGGAGCCCTCCTTCATTCATCCCGGTTTCTAGTGGGTGCCCCCGCTCCCGGACCTCCCTGTCCTCCGCTAGTTTGACCCGTCCTGCAGCGAGCATAATTTAGAACATTTATTATTAAGCGTTCTTAAAAATTGAACAATCGCTTGATTTAAAAACCGGATATCTTCCTGACTAAAATCGCCATACTATCGAGTTTTCCTTTGTTCTTTTGATAAGGAATCTATTCATTACCCACATCACAGGGAAATATCAAAACAAAACCCATCGACATCCTGGTAAGCAGAGTCAGTGACTTTAACCAACGTAAAATGCTGCCCACCATTGAAAGAACCGTTATCAGAGACGGGACAAGACCAAGATAATTAAAGAATGGTTCGGGGCCAAACTTCGCCTCACTCCTCCGCGAACTCGGGCGCTATTTGAAACCCAAGCGCCGTTCCCCTCTCACAACAGCCGGAATGAGCTTGCTTTCAGGGAGAGGGGAAACATGTTGAATCTATAGCCGACCAGGTTTCGGGGGTGAGGCGATCGACCCCCTTATATTCTGAAGCTTCGTAGTCATCCGGTTCCAAACTCCGAATCTGCAGTTCCTGACTCCGTGCGAGCAGTTTCGAACTCCACGTCAGCAGTTCCGAACTCCAAACCAGCAGTCCTGAATTGATAATCAGCAGTTCAAAACTTTCAAAGACCGGTTCCCGAAGGGCAAATGAGCGGTTCAAAACTCCAACAATGCGGCTTTTAACTCCGCGCATGCAGCTCCCGACTCCAGGCGAGCAGTTCCCAACAGCAAGCGAGCGGTTCAAAACTGAAACACCCTGCAGTTCCCAACTGCAAACCAGCGGTTCCCAATTCCGTGCGAGCAGTTCTGAACTCCAAGCGAGCAGTCCGGAACTCCGAGCGTCCAGTTGACCAACTCCAAATCGCAAGTTCCGAACCCCATAGGAGCAGTTCCCAACTCCGGACACACGGTTTCGAACTCCAAATGAGCGGTTTCCAACTTCAAAAATGGGTTTATTAGCTCCGAGAGAGCAGTCCGGAACTCCGAGCCGGCAGTTGACCAACTTCAAAACGCCGGTTCCCAACTTCACGTGAGCAGTTCAAAAACGGCGGTCGCATCCCTGTTCAACGAGTCCCTTATTTACATCTTAATAATTAAAGGATAAACGATAATATTAACGAATATTTTTATGGAAACTTTTTGCCGAAATTACTATTTAAGGTTAAATAATATTAGCCCAAAAGGAGGAACTTGGATGCCAAAATATGTCAAACAAATAGTGTCGATTAGTTTAGTTTTTTTGATTACAATCGGCTTAGCAACACCTGCCTTTGGTATGGAAAAGCCAACCGTCGGCCTACTCAAAATCAATAATTATAGCGGCGTTGACACAGTGGGCGGTAATAAACTGGAACGATTAGTAGTTGAAGAATTTGTCGCAAATATCCAAAAACAAGGCTCGGTACAATTCATTAGTCACGAAAAAGTCAAGGAGCTAATGAGTAAAAAAAAGCTTGATAGTTACTATGAAGCCGCCAATCTTTGCACCGTAACGGACTTGTATTCCATCGGAGCTGAGTTGGGAATAGCCCAATTATTGGTTTTAGATATCAATGGTTACAGTGAAGTCAAAAGAGAAAAATCCAAAAAAAGCTATCAACTTCTTCTCGGATTATATGTGGTTAATTGTATAGAATATACCGAAACGAACTATAACGGCGAAGGGTTTAGTGACGGCGCAAGGCAAGCGGCGTTTGCCAATTCGGTATCCCAACTAATCAATAATTATCTTAGCTTGGAAACAGCCGAACCAAGCTCAGGGAATCTACGTTCATCCGATGTTCAAGTGGTGGGTAATAAAACCAGTAGAATGTATCATCTATTAAATACTAATCATGCTCCAAGCGAAACCAATTGTGAGAGTTTCGATTCCCGGATTGAAGCTGAAGAAGGGCAATATCGTCCCTGTCCGATTTGTTTTCCGTCTTACAAAAGTTTTTCATATAGCGACCGGGTTCTGGAAGAAAGGTTGGGCAGTGAGGGTTGTGGAACTATTGAATATTATTATCGCGTCGATAATAATCCGGAATTACTCGCCTGGGTGGAAAGGGTGGCCGTCCCTTTATTGAAAGATACTTATCGCAAAAATGTTAATTTTAAATTTCGGATACTCGATTCAACTGAAGTCAATGCGTTTGCGTCTCCTAACGGTTATATCTACATAACCACAGGGTTGCTCGATATTGTCGAATCAGATGACGAGTTGGCTTTTGTGATAGCTCACGAGATGGGACACATCGAGAAAAAACACTCGATAATAAACTATCGCCAAAAATTGGCGGCTATGTTTTTTAGCGCTTTATTTTTAGCTTCAAATAAAAACTACGAAGATTCGGAAACATTATTATTAACCGTGGTCATGACTGAATTGGTTTTAAAGGGATACTCCCGCGAACAAGAAAATGAAGCCGATGCAGTGGCGCTCTCCCATTTAAAACGCACCGGTATGGATCATCTTTCTTATCAAATGGTGATGGGGAAATTTACCGATATGCGCCAACAAAAAATTTATGCCATTGACAAAATTTTCTCCACTCATCCAACACCCGAAAAGCGAATCGAAAATCTCAATAAACTGTTGCAAGCGTACGAATTGTTACAGCTAAACCTGATCTTTTAATGAATAAAGCTAACAGATTTAATTTTTAAACCTTTAAACCAACTTTAGCGCTTTCACATCCTGAAACCGGCTACTTCGGCTCCCTTGCGGCGTAAGGCCCTCCAATCGCTGAAAAGGCGCCTTGACTCAACTTGTCTCCCCTCTCCATCGCCGTAACGATGGAGAGGGGAAAAAGGGGTGAGGCGGAAGGTTTTTTACCCTTAAATCACCAATAATATAACCATGGCAAAACTAGAGTTCAAAATCGGCGACAGCATCCTGCAGTCTTATGCTCCTCCGATCCCAGATTAGGATTGTTAATCAATGCAATCGGAGATTACGACGGACGATGGACGGCGGAGATGTTTCTCATCTTCTTCCTGGGCAGACTGGATGTGCTTTTCTTCGGAGACCTGGGGTTAAAACGGTCCATCCAGTGGCTTTACGGACTAAAAAAGCTCCCGGCCGAACGAACCATGCGTGTCTATGCTAAGAAATGGGCCCCCTACCGGACCGTGGCATCCTTGTATTTATGGGAAGTCATTAATCAAGGGTTGATCAAAGGGAGTAACAAGCAGTTGACACCTAATTATTAGATAACTTATTGTAATCGCCGGATTAGAAATTAGACGCTATCCAAGACCGTTTAATGCTTATCATAAAGCCCCCGGACAATCTCTTCAATCTCCGGTTCCTTCAGATTCAAGTCGGTAATATCATAATTCCGGGTAATTACGGTTATTGCTTCGGCAACGCTGATTTCTTCCTTCTTAAATAACATTACTTTAAGGACTCCTTCGTCCTTGATGACTTTAAACCGGGGATCGGCGATCCGGACATTGGGGCCTGAAAAGGTAACCGTCAACATATGCCCCCCGCTATTTTTCTCGATAAAACCCTCCAGCGGGCCGTCATGTAGAATCCGTCCGTGATCGATCATCATAATCCGGTCGCAAACTTTTTCAATGTCTGTCATGTCGTGAGTAGTTAAGATTACCGTAGTCTTTTTTTCCTGATTAACCTCTTTGATAAATCTTCTAATCCGCTCCTTGGCGACGACATCCAGTCCAATCGTGGGTTCATCCAAGTAAATGATCTCTGGGTCATGGAGCAAAGCCACTGCCAGGTTGGCCCGCATTTTCTGACCGAGGCTCAATTGCCGGACCGGGCGATGTAAAAACTCCTTCATATCCAAGAGTTCCACAAAAAAATCCAGGTTTCGCCGGAATTTGTTTTCATTAATCCGATACATTTTCTTATATAATTCGAACGTCTCTTCCATCGGCAAATCCCAATACAATTGGGATCTTTGGCCAAAAACGATCCCAATCCGCATGGCGTTTTCTTTCCGGTTTTCGTATGGTATCCGCCCGTTTACTCGTATTTCGCCCGAAGACGGATACAATATTCCGGACAGCATTTTAATGGTAGTCGATTTACCGGCTCCATTGGGGCCGATATATCCCACCAACTCTCCCTTATCTATATGAAAACTGATATTTTCGACCGCTTTTTTCACCTCATAGGAACGCTGAAAAAGAGATTTTACCGAATTGACAAATCCCTTCCGCCGGATGTAAACCTGAAATTCCTTCGAAACGTTATTGACTTCAATAAAAGACACTGAGATACCCCCTTATGAGCCGGTACTCTTATAATGTTTCAAGGCAAAACTCCAAAAGAGATATGCCGCGCCAAACAGGAACAATCCCATCGGCAATGAAAGATATTGAAAGATTGGGTGAAAAATCGATAGCTCATTTTTTCCCAAAAAGTAATGAGCCGGATAATAATTGATAAAGGCATAGGGTAACACCAATGTTAAAAAGACCTGAATTCCCCCGTTATAAATGGAAAGCGGAAAACGGGTAAAGCTTCGAAAGTCCATCAGGATCCGGCTAAAACTATTATTCTGAACCAACCAGAATGATGGCGTATAGGCAAAAATGAAGATTGCCCCTTGAATCAAAGTTCCTCCGAGAATAGCCGTAATTAAAAAGAACGCATTGACCGGATTTAAACTGATGGCAAGCTTACTAAAGCTAATTGCGCCAATTAGTATAGAAATAGATAAGTTTCCAAAATAGCCGGTGCTCACTTCCCGGCTGATTAAATAAAACATTCCGTTTAATGGTTTGGTAAGAATTTCGTCAAACTCGCCCGCCTGAATCCTGATGGGCAGTTTGGTGAAGGGGTGGTATAAAAAGAAAGCCGCAATCGAATAGGTAACTAGGTTCAAGGCAAACAGGAACATTACCTCATTTGCGGACCAGCTGCCGATGGTTTTAAAGCGGTCCACCATAATCCAGATTACCATCGCTTCCGCTCCGAAACCGACAATCTTCCCCAGAGACAAGAAAAAAAAGGCCGCCCGATCGGTCATTTGCGCCTGGACCCGTATTTTGATAAACTCCAAATATAACTGAAAATAATACATCGATCTTTCAACCTCCGTGGACGGTTACTTTTGATTGGGCCTTGCCCCAAATGAAGTTATCCAACCCGGCCAGTATCAATATCCATATTAGCTGCCAAACGATTACTTTTAACGAATCCATTAAAGAAATTTTTTCGAGAAAGATCGAAATCGGTTCAAAGGAGATATAGCGAAACGGCAGAAATACACTGATATTAAAGAGTATTTTCGGATAAAACCAGAGTGGAACAAAGGTTCCGGAGAACAATTCGTATAATGCTCCCATAAACCAATTAATGTGAAATGCGGTTTTAAACCAGAAAGCCAATAATCCGAAAACATAATTGAGGTACATTACCAAAACAATACCATTGATTAAACTTAGTAAAAAAACCCCCAAGCGAACCGGATCTGCCGGCAGACGGAATCCCCATAACAATGTTGCAAATAAACAGGCAGGAATAGTATTGAAAACCGCCCGGTACAAGTTTTCGCCCAGTTCGTCGGCGAGCATAAAGAAACGAAAACTAATCGGTTTTACAAAGTCAACGGCAATACTGCCATCGTTAACTTTCACGGCGATCTTTTCAGCCACCCGTGAATTAGTGAGGGCTGAAACGACAATATTGATCGTTACAAAGCTGATCATGTCCGCTAAGGTAATCCCGTTAATTTCGGTTTTGCCGTGATAAAGGGCTGTCCAGGCGCTCATCAAAATAAATAGTTTAATTAAGGTCCCGAAGATTTGGATATATGAGTCGTCCCGGTACACAAATTTCTGTAAAAATGATTTCTTGACAAATTCCCAATAGATATCCACTTGGTTGCTCCATTTTATAAAAGATGCAAAAGCTCTGAGCGATGAAACTGATACAAGAACCGTCCGGTAATATTACTGAACGGTTCTTTTCAGTTATGTAAAAGATTTATTATATAATCAATCAGTAATCAATGGGGAGTAGTCCTCAGGTAACGGAACATAACGGTGCCCGTACCGGAAGTCGGCTTGGACTGCAAATAGTTGCCTGCCTTAAAGTAATTCTCGGTCGAACCGATGCCGGTGTAGCGTTTTAGTTGAGTCCTGCTGCCGTTGGCGTTTACCCGGTTAAGCGTGATAGTGCTGTTAACGGCTACTATTTCCAGGTGTAGCTCGTCACCCAAAGTGTAGCCGCCAATATCATCGGCGGTATCGTTACATACATAACCCATCACGTAAAGAGTCCCAGTCGCGCCAATGCTTGCATTAGCTGCGGCTCTGACTTGAACCCGGATTAAATCATCGTATGAATCAGACTTAGCGTGAATCTGGGCGATACATACCTTACCGGAACTGGGCGCTTGAGTTATTTTACAGATCCATTCCATTGAGCGCTGATTGGCGGAGGTCAGATCCCAATAAATTTCATTGAGACCATTGGAAGTCATCTCCCGCAATTCACAACGGGGATTGCTTGAACCGCTGGTCGTGGGATAGTTGGCATAGGCTTTGAAGTTGACCCAGTTATAGCCGCCTTCATTGCTTACCCAGAACCAGCGGTTGTCCGCATAAGTCTGCAGCGGCGGATTGCCATTTATAAAGTATTCTTGTAATGCGGTAGCGGCATAACTCCAGGCGGTTAATTTCCAGTTAGTGAGCGACAGCACATTATAGGGGTAGGCCACCCCAGGACTTGGCGTTGGTGCCGGAGTAGGTGTCGGCAAAGGCGAACCGGGGACTCCCCAAGCTTCAATCTCCGTCGGACTAAACCAGGTGTTATAAGAATTTTCGTGTCCGACTACTTTAATGTATCTAGCGGGCCGGTCTGAAAAATCATACTCTTCCAACCCGTTGGTCGTACCGCTGGAAGTGGCGTAACCGCTGGCCGGATAGGCCTTGGTATAGGTTTTGTTATCGGTTGAGGTGTAAATCTCAAAGTAGAACTGGCGTGAACTCCCGTTATACCAGGCGATTTTCACTTTGCCCAACGTGGCGATGCTGTTAGTCCCGAGGATAATGTAAGCGCCGTCTCCGTTGCTGGCAAACCGGGTGCTGAGATTGGCGTCCAAAACATTAGCCGGTACGTTGCCGTCATCGGCCGTAGCCCCGCTGACCGATAATCCCAGTTTAATATCGGAACCGGACGAAGGCGTCGGAGTTGGGGTTGACCCTGAACCGCCGCTAAGTGTAAAATCATCGTATCGGGAAACGCCGCTTACCCGGGCGCCGTAAATCTGGACACTGGAGTTGGAAGCACCGGTGGTAAAGACGACGGTCTTCTGCGTCCAACTGGTCGAGCTACTAGTCACCGAAACATCAGAACCACCGTAATTACGGGCCCCAATCTTGCCGGAACTGCTTGAGTCGCACATGATCCATGCCTGCAGCGTGTAAGTGGTGCTGGGAGAAAGGCCGGTAACCGTCTGATAAAATTGATCTCCCGAGCTGTCGCACTTGGCTGATTTACTGCCGCTATGATGATCGCTGGTCGAGATGGCAGCTCCCGAGTTGGTCCAACCGGTCCAATTGCTTTCAAATCCGGGATTAGTGATCGTATAAGCCAAGGTTACCGAAGTACAAGCAGTAATTAACATGACTGCTAATGCTACAAGCAAAATTTTGTTTGTTTTCAATCGATTCACTCCTTTTTAATAAAATATAACCTTTGGAACGCAAACACCGTGATGATTCAGATCATTCTTGCTCCACTTCAAGTGCTTTAACAAAATATTAACATGTTAGCTTTTTAAAAGTCACATCGATTTCTGCCGTGATATACATACCTTAAAAGGTTTTAAAAGACGGATCGCTGTCCAAATTACCAAGATACACACGTATACAAACTTTTTAAGCCCCGCCACCGGATTACCGTTTTTTTTACGACTGCTTCAACTTTAGAATACATCCCGAAAAAGGTTGATGATGCTTAAACAATCGAAGACCTTAAAATAAACCTTCGTTTTCAGCGAAGGTTTTCAAAGTAAATATCCCGATTTAAAAGGTTTTAAATTATGTCTTACTCATTCTTAGTCTGATATTCAGTGATTACATGTACATAAATCCCACCTACTCCGCTGTTCAAAACGGTTAATTTGAATTTGATAAGAACAGATCGGCAGGAGATATTACCAAAAACCAGAATTAAATCATTAGTGTATCGTTTATTGGACGCTTGGATACATATCGAATGGGATGGAAAAATGAAAAGAGTAACTACGGTAGATATTGCCGAAAAGTTGGGGGTCTCTCCGGCCACCGTTTCGCTGGCGTTAAACGATGACCCGAGAGTCGCGGGGGAAACCAAGCGTAAAGTCAAAGAATTGGCTGCCGAGTTGAAGTATAGCCCGAATTATCTTGCCTCTAGCCTGCGGACCCGGAAAACCAAAGTCATCGGTTTAATTTTACCCTCCATCGCCAACCCCTTTTATCCGGAGATTGTCTGGGGTGTCGACCAAGTTGCCAAGGAAGCCGGTTACAATGTACTTTTATGCAATACTTATCGCGATCCGGTCCAAGAAACCGAACTGGTCCGGCTATTAATCCGGAAACAGGTGGACGGGATCATCTTCGCCTCGATGCATAAAACGATTCAGATCGATTGGTTGGAGGAGCTGGCGAAATCAGGCATCAAAGCAGTCTGCCTGAACAAGCAGACCGATATCCCCTGGATCGATTCGGTATCCATTGATTTTTTGAGCGGCGGTCATCTGGCCACCCGTCATTTGATCGAGCTGGGGCACCGCCAGATAGCGTATATCGGCTCGCAAACCTCAAATCGCCGGGCCGGATATGAAAAAGCCCTTCAGGAAGCGGGCATTTCAGTTGATCCAGAAATTATTTGCCTGTTTCCCAATACCGATTATCAGCTTGATGAACTTACCTACTGCATCACCCGGGAACTGCTTCGAAAACATCCGGAGGTCACCGGCATTTTCGCCTATAACGACCTGGCGGCAGTAGGCGTGATCCGGGCCATTAAGGAACATGGTTTAATAATCCCACGGGCCATCTCCGTCATTGGTTTTGACGATCTCTTCTTCGCGAGACTCGCCGACCCGCCCCTTACTACTGTCTGGCAACCCACCTTCGAAGTGGGAATCCAAGCGACCAAGATGTTACTGGAACGTATTAATAATCCTGATTCAAAAGAAAAATGCGAGATTGTACATACCCCTAAGCTGATTATTCGCGGTTCGACCGGAGCTTGTATTATTGTGTAAGGACGGGCCACCGATACCGGCAGCCGGAACCGCCTCGGACCGGCGCTTCTCTGCGGATTTGGCAATAATATTGTTTTACCCCTCGCTACAAAGGTTTTAAACATACCGGTCATTGAAACAGGCTTTTTTGACTCAAATAAACTCCCCATTTTTGAAAAGCCATATTCTTCGCAGTCGACAAAGGGAGCGGCGAACGCGGTGGGATAGGTGCACTTACCTTTTTTATTGAAGGCTCAATATTTAAATGATAAATTAAAATATAATTTTCGGCTATTCTTTCCACCATAACAATGCTATACTATAAATCGGTATTTCCAAAAACAGGAGGGAAAACATGAAGGAGAACGGTATTTCCAGTGGTATTTATGGCTTGGCTTTCGTTGGGGCGGCATTTTACTATCTACAGCATGCGGCTACATTCTGGGACGGAGTAGTAGGAGTAGTCAAAGCCATTTTCTGGCCGGCGGTGCTCATGTACAAACTGTTGGATTTGTGGAAAATGTAGTCCCTCATGACATTTGAATATGCTCTTTTATGCCTAAAAGAACCGCCCGAAAAATGTCCGGACGGTTCTTAAGTTAAAGATTTAAATGTGGGATCCCTTTTAGATAACGGTACTCCATCCCTAAATCATACCAATGATCATGAACCACGCTACCAGTACAAAGCTGGTTAAGATTATTATAACGGTCTGGGGAATGGATAATAAGATTACCTCTTTGTCGGTAAAGCTCTCTTCCAGCTGGTTCTGGCCGATTTGAATCGTCATATGCTGATATGGAAAGACCCAATGTCCCGCCAGGGAAATAAAAGCAATCAACGCGGGCAGAAGCGGCGGGAATCCTAAAGCGACGCCCAACGAGATTAATGCAGGCGCTATCACACCCATTGCCGACATCGAACTCCCCGTTACCATATGTAGCGCCATGCAGAGCAACGCGGTAACCGGCGCAAAAAGCCAGGGGTTTGAAGGCACTCCCAAAGAAAGCAAAATCTGCGCCAACCAGTCACTCATTCCCGACGCTTTGCTGACAGCCCCGATCGACAATACCGCCACAATAAACAGTGGTGTGTCGATACTAATTGACTTCAATGATTTTCCATCAAGCACACCGCCGATTACCGGCAGACTGAGAATTACCGCGATTGCGGCTGTAACCCATCCGGCGTCAAGTCCTGTTATGGATCCTGTCAACCAAAGGATCATCGCTACCAGAAGCCAGAAAACCAAATGTTTTTCCTTGCTGGTCATCGGCCCTAATGAAGTGGCCTCTGATTTAAATTGTTCCTGATCGATTCTATGGTTAGGCAGATGAAAGACGAGCAGCTGTGAAATACAGGCAAATATTGAAATAAACAGTCCCGGAATTAACATATATCCGATCCATTGAGTGAAACTGACCTGTGTTTCACTTAATGTTATTACTACGGAGCTAAAACTGGGGTCACCGGTCAAAAACATCAAGGAGGTTGAAACCGCCCCGGCAAAAATCGCCAAGTTAATCTGACGCACATGTTCTTTGGGAAGGCGTCCCGTCATGGTCTGCGCCAATATTGAGGCGAGCAGCATGCCGCGGGGCCAGGGATGGGGAATTACCACACATAAAATAATGTTTAAAATATAGCAATATACAATTAATGATGTATAGCTATGAACAAAGCGGGACACGAAAAATAAGGCGATCCGTTTTCCCAAGCCCGACTCGGAAACAGCTCCCGCCAACAGGAAGCCTGCCACTACCATGTATACCACCGAAGTGGTCCATCCGGACAGAATTGTCTGAACCGGCACTACATTATGGTCCAATAATACGATATATGCGGCAAGTACCATCAGACCGGTAAAAGCTGGCGCGGTCACACCATTCGCCAGCCATATAACGGCAAATATGCTGATCGCCAAAGACTTCTGGCCTTCGACCGATATATTGGGGATCGGCAGTGTCCAGATTGCCAGAAATACAACTATCCCCATAATCATGCCGAAAAACTTCTTATCGGAGATTTTACCGCTTACTTTGGACCATTTTTTCGGAATAATATCAGCTAAGCTTATCATGTAGCGGCAGTCCTTTTCATTTTATTTGCAATAAAGGTCTTAATATCCGGTAAGAAAACAATAAGCAGCACAATCGTGCCGATTGCGTTAATCAATGTGGTCGTAGGCACTAGAATAATCGCGCTAATCGCCGTAAGCATTATACGCCGCGGTATGGAAACAGGCGCGGTATAGAATCCGGCCAAAGCGATGCATACGCCAAAAAGGCCGAAACAAACGAACGCCGTATCGACGATGATCTCCCAAGGGGCTCCGACCATCAGCAAAGTCGGCTGGAAACAAAAGATAAACGGTACAATGTAAGAAGCAATACCAAGCTTAAAAGAGGTAATCCCCGTCTTGGTAGGATTCGCTCCCGCCAGCGGCGCTGCTGCAAAGCACGAGACCGCAACCGGCGGGGTGATATTGGAGATAACCGCGAAGTAGAATACAAACAAATGGGCCGCCATCGGAAGAACCCCGAACTGAATCAGGGACGGGGCCACCAGTATCGAAACTAGGGCATACGCCGCAACCGACGGCATACCCATGCCGAGTATCAACGATGAAACAGCAGCGCAGACAAGAAGAAGCACCACGTTTCCCTGTCCTAACTGTGTTAAGGCAAGACTTAAGTTAAATGCCAGGCCGCTGGCGTTAATAGCGCCGACGATAAGCCCGGCGCCTGCCATAACAACACCGATGCTGATCATGAGTTCGCCGCTTTCCGCTAAAGCGCCCAGGAAGCGTTTGAAAAAACCATCCCTGTTTTCCAGCTTCATCGCCAAAAACGGCAAGGCGAAGAAACCGGCGACAATAGCCGAAATAGCCGGGGGAAAAGCAAAGAAAAACATTAAGGAAAGCAAGAGAATTATCGGTGGGAAAATGAACCATCCATTTTTAAATGCCTGTTTAGGCTTGACCAGTTGATCCTTGGAAATGAGCTTCAAATCGAATTTTCCGGCTTCCATATGCACCTGGATAAAGATGGCCACATAAAACAAGGTCGCAGGAATGATCGCTGAAATAGCAACCTGAGAATATGGCGCGCCCAATGTTTCAGCAATGATGAAGGCGGCGATACCCATAACCGGAGGCATGATCTGTCCTCCGGAAGAAGCAACCGCCTCAACGGCAGCCGCAACATGAGGTTTATAACCGGCTTCTTTCATCATCGGTATAGTCACACTGCCGGTTAACAACACGTTGGACATTGGCGCGCCGGTGATGGTCCCTACCAGACTGGACGAAACAACCGCCGTTTTAGCGCTGCCACCCTTGGCTTTGCCGCAGAGCAATAACGCGATATCAATAAAGGCTTTACCCCCACCAAAGTGCAACAGTACTTGTCCGAAAAATATGAAAGCCACGCCCACAGTGGCGCCGAAGGACAACATATAAAGCAGGCTATTTGGATCTAAATAGATGTAATTCATCATTTTAGAGAGGGTAAAAGGCCTCCCATGGAAAAGTCCCGGAAAATAGGAGGCAAATTTAGCGTAAAGTAAGAAACAACTTACTACAATGGTCAGGGATGAACCCATTGTCCGTCTCAGCGCTTCAAGTATCAATAGGACAGCGACCGATCCAAACACCATGCGGACATTATTTGCCTTACCGATTGTCTGAGAAATTTGAGGATAGTAGATAGTTATAAAAAGACCTGCGGCAATCGATAATACCGCCAGCGCCAGATCGACCACGTTGAAAGATGCTCCCTTGCGGCGCGGCATCGAAATAAAGATTCCGAACAATACCATCGCTAGATAGATTCCAAGATACTGTTCGGTATAGATTGCTATTCTAAAATAGGCAGGCACATCGACAATAATTGCAATACCGACAATAGCAATAACGGAAAATACAACAGTTCTAATCTTGTCAAACAATAGATCAACGTTTGTCATCCAAAGTCTCCCTCTCTATTAAGAAAAGGCATCATTCGTCTGATACCTCTTCTTAAATTTTACGTAGCTTACCTATTCATAAGTTTTGTTTAAATACTTGATCAACCCGGATAAACCTACTATTTACCCAATAGTTGATCCTGGCGGGCCTGCATTGCCTCAGTCCAAATCCCTTTTTCTTTAAAGAATTTAATCGACCCGTCATGGTATGGAACCGGCTGATTCTGAATGGCGAAATTCTCCGGTATCCAGCCGGCGCCCCAGGCATTGGCGGCTTTTAAATCGGGATATTTTTCCCAAATGGCCTCCATGATCGAGTAAACCGCATCTTCCGAAAGATTGGCCGAAGCCGTTAAATCGATGGGATAGCTAATCAAGACTGTCTCCTCTTTGACGGTTCCACTCGGAGGACAAACGGTCAATGTAGCGCCGGGCACGTATTCGTCTAAGATTGCCTGCATTTTCTCAGGCACTCCATTGGCTATGTCGGATGGCTTTAAATCGCCGAACGGCAAAACACGAATGCCCAAAGACTGATCGAGCTGTACCGAAGAGGGAGTGGTTGAAGAACCGCTGAACACGGCATCTACGCGTCGTTCCTGTAAAGCTCTCTGGGCGGTTGCAAGGTCGGTTAACGGAATTTTTACACAGTCGTCAATCGTCAAACCTACTGAAGCCAAAGCGGCATCAACCAAATGAATGGTGAATTTATTACCGCCGTATTCATAGCCGACTCGTTTGCCCTTAAGATCGGCAATGCTTTTAAATCCGGAACTTTTCAATACTGTAAATGTACAATGGTTAACCTGGTTGCCGTTGAGCACCAACCGCAGCTCGGGAGTGGGCTCTTCGAAAACAACCTCCCCTTTATAAGCCCAGGTAAGATCGACACCTGATATTATACCTAAATTGATAATTCCATCTCTCAGTTCCGGCATCCATGCATCCGGGCCTGCGTACGGCAGAACAGTCCCATTAATAGATGTGTTCTCGGATATAATCTTGGCGACGCCGGTTCCCATTGCGTAGTAAGCGCCCCCTACCGCATGGGTTCCAATATTTACGCCGGATTCAAGCTCTTTAGTCCCCTGATTTGAAAGACGGGGAAGCAATAAGCCTAATATGCATAATACGCTTACTACAACTAATCCTAAAATGATCTTTGAGTTTCTATTGAGTTTCATTGCAACGACCCCTTTCAGAAATGTTTTTTTACTTCGCTCAATGAAAGGAACCTAAGTTTCCCGACTCTATTCCCTCCCTTCCACTTTCCCCTTGTATTAACCGAAAATATACATTTTCCCTGCTTATGCCGGGTTAATGTTAAATTTAAGTTAAGTATATCATCGATAATTCAATCTGAACAATTCCATTTGTATCTAGATTATGTCCTATGTGGAATATAACCTCGTTATCAGGAATTACATTATCACTTATTACTTAGATCAACGTGGAAGGCTCCCATATTCCGCAACGGAATAAATCCATAGTCAAACTGAATTGCTTTCCGTTGCTTTTGCAGACTACAATAACTATTAATCATGATAGATAAAACTATCAAATGAAACAATATTTGAAAGGGGAGTGAAACCTATGGCACAGAAGTTAAACGCATTACTGGATCCTCGGGGATACCAGGAGCGCCCCATTCTAAAGCTGGCGCCTAGAGTTAGCTTGGAAGACTTGAAAAAGGGGAAGATTCTGTTCTACAACAACACCAAATTAGGATTCTGCAATTACATGCAAGTATTTGTCCGAATCAAGGAACGCTTCGCGGAGATGGGAATCACCAACTTTGTAGATTACTGTGAAACGGTTCGCGGTAAAGATACTAAGAAACTGGAAGAATACGCCGCGATGCTGGCCAAAGAAAAACCCGCCGCCGCGGTGGTCGCTTTCGGCGATATGGGTACATCCGCCGCAACCACAGTTGTCACTATCGCCCTTGAGAAACTTGGTATACCAACTGTCTATATGACAGCGCCTCCCGGATCGTCAATCACCGAAGGCGTTGGCGTATACCGCGCCGGGAATCTCTGTCTTTGTTCGGTAGATATCTATCAGGCAAGTACCGAAGAAGAGGTCCGCAACCAGGTAGATCTCAAATGGGACTATATTATCGACTCACTGACCGCAACCGGTCAAAAACTTGAGGAAACCGCTCATATTGATTTTAAAATGGACAAGATTGCTCCTGCTAAAGATGGTCTCCTTCCGCTTACCATTGAAGGTGATGAGCAAAGGCTTTTGGAACCGGGCGCATATTTAGAAGAGATCAACGACTACTTCAACGCCGAACACATTAGCGACGGATTACCCATCGTTCCTCCTACAAGAACCCGTTACCAAAAAATGATGGAGTACTGTCCTTTTGATGAGAACCTAGTTCTCTGCAATCAAGTTGGACCAACAGGCAAAGATATCACGGTTAAGGATGTAGCCGTCGCAGCTGTAATGGCCGGTTGCAAACCAAACGCTATGCCGGTGTTGATTGCTGCTTTTAAAGCCCTGAACAATCCGAAGTATAATTTACTTCAATCTGTTACCACCTCCCATCCGGGTGGAAATATGGTTCTGGTAAGCGGACCGATAGCCAAGGAAATCGGTATTTCCGGCGGCCAAGGTTGTATGGGGCCTGGATATCCCGCCAATGCAACCATCGGTCGCGCCGTTAACCTGGTAATCATGAATGTCTGTCGTTCCGTCCCCGGCATCTGCGACCTTGACTGTATTGCATCTCAGGCTGAATTCACGTACTGCTTCGCTGAGGAAAAAGAACTGGCGTGCTGGAACACGATTAACGAAGATCATTATAATTCGGAAACAACCACCGTTTATGTGCTTAAAGCCGAACCTCTGCATGACATTATTGACTTTCTGAGCCTCAATGGCCATGATTTGCTTGACACCATCACGGCTTGCTGTACCACACTCGGTTCAAACAACGCTTACATGCCTGGTCCATTGGTAGTTTGCCTAACTCCCGACCACGGTATGATGCTTAAGAAGGATGGCTACACCAAAGAAATGATTCAGGAGCATATCCATACCTATGCCTATCATCAAGTCCCAATGGTTCGTAACCGTGGGCTGGTTCCGGTTCGCCCGGCTTCCTTCGCCAACAGACATCCAATGCCGGTAACCCGCAGCCCCAAAGATGTTGAAGTTATTGTGATCGGCGGTCGCGGCGGCCACTCCGGCGTAATTCTACCTTGGGCGCTTCACAGCGAGGGTATTGTTGAACCGGTAGCGCTTCCCGATGGTAAAATCGCTAAAAGCATCAATGAATTTAAAAGATAGCAGCTATAGCGGAAAACGGTAAAAACTAGAAGGGTTATTCCTTCGTGACAAAAAATAACTTAATCAAGGAGGAAAGTGAATGAACGGTTATGACGTGATCTATGACGTAATTGTTTGTGGCGGAGGCACATCCGGTGTTGCCGCAGCCATCGCTTCAGCCAGAACCGGCGCCAAGACCTTACTTGTTGAAAGAATCGGCACCTTAGGCGGTCAGATGAATGTTTCAGGACCTCCCGGATTCGCCTTTGCTAGACTGTTTAATCCCAAAGGCGAGCAGGATATCGCCGGTATTGTCGAGGAGATTTATGACCGGTTATACAAAACAAACCATGCTCTTCCTCATCTCAGGCCAGCTTTCCGCGCTAAAGCCGGTTATACTTTCTCATATGTCGATCCTGATTGGTTCACCATGACTATTTTTGATATGATGGAAGAAAACGGCGTTATATTGCTATTAGATACTCTGGTTGTTGGAGTAACAAAAGACGGCGATACTGTTAACGGTATTATTGTTGAGAACGCAAACGGGCGTAATGAGATTAAAGGTAAAATAGTCATTGACTGTACCGGCGAAGGCTATGTGGCAGACCGGGCCGGAGTGGAAATGGCATGTGTATCCCGGGAAGAGATTCAACCTCATACACTGGCATTCACCGTTGACGGCGTTGACTGGGATGAACTACTAAAATATTTGCGTGAACATCCCGAAGAGTTTTCCTACAAACAACTAATCCACCCGGACAACGACAACAATCAAGAGGATGTATACAACGTATACCGTCACTGTACCAACATAACCGAATTAGGCGAAATCATGGGTTTCTATCAGCTACGTGACAATGCCCTCAAAAACGGCGACTGGCACCCATACAGCGGCGCAGGATTTTTTCTAACTCCCAAAGAAGGCGGTCATATTCAAGCCCACTTCCAACATTCATCCCAAGTTGACCACTGCCTGCCGACGGACGCCTGGGATCTTACCAAGTGTATGATCGAATGTCGGAAACAAAATGCCATTGCCTGGAGATTCTTTAAAAACTATGTTCCCGGCTTTAAAAACGCCTATATCACAAAAATTTGTACTGAGCTTAGATTGCGTGAAGGTCCGAGAATTGTCGGCGATTATATCCTAACCAAGGATGATGTCGCCAATTGTCAGACTTTCCCGGACGTAATCGGAAAAAGCTCCATGAAAGCCGGGGCTTATCACGTAGCATCGATGGATACTTTAAATGTCTGCGCCAAAGTGAAAGAAGATATGGCCTGGCCCAAAGGCGGAGGATCTTATGACATTCCATACCGCTGCCTGGTCCCCCAGAAAATCGAAAATCTAATGGCGGCAGGCAAGTGTGTATCGACCGATCGCCCGGCCTACCTGCGTTACCTGCATCAAACAATGGTAACCGGACAAGCTGCCGGAACGGCTGCCGGTCTTTGCGTCAAAAAAGGCATCACACCTAGAGAACTTGAGAAGGATGTAACCGAATTGCAAGAAATTCTAGTTAAATCCGGCGCCATTGTTTTTGAAACCAGAAAAGATCAAATTTAAAAAAATTAAATCAATTAATTTATTAAGCCCAAAGATAACAGTAAAATTCCCTGTTGACTTTGGGCTTTTTTATTTGCTAAATGTAGTCTTGTAACGGGAAAACACTAATGGAGGGTCTGAACATTTGTAGTAATATTTTTATGCTTAACCAAATAATTGATTAAGGCATTACTGAAACGTGATAAATCACCTTTTCTCGATACCAACGACAATGATAATGTTGGATGATTATCCAATAATACAATGTTTAATAAGGGGTCATCGTAGGATTCCGCCAAGCGTCTCATAATCAATGTTACAAGCATATTTTGCTTAATAAAACTGTTAATCGTAATTAATCGCATGTTAGAATAATGGATTTTCGGCGAGATCCCGATATCCTTAAAGAGTTTTTCGTAATACTTGACTAGGAAAGGATCGGAATTAAAAAATAAAAATTCATCATTCATCGTTTCAACCAAACTTATAACTTTCTTTTTGGCTAACCGATGTTGACTACCGACTAATAATACCAATTCATCTTCACAAAAGGGAGTTATCTCATAACGAGTATGCTGTAAATATTCTGTCCTAACGATTCCAATGTCGATTTTTGATTCATCAAGCATTTCAAAAATGGTAGCCGTATCTGTCTCAATTATCTCTATCTTCGCATTTTGATGTTGACATTCAAAACCGGCAATCAGATCCGTAACTCCATAATAACTTAGTATAGGTATTGCTCCTATTATGATGCGTTCTTTTTGGTCTTCGTGAAAATCCCTGATTGACAAGGTCATTTTTTCATATTCAGATACTATTTTTTTGGCGTAGTTAACCAATTCCTTTCCAATAGGCGTCAATTCGATATTCCGAGTATTACGACTAAACAGCTTCACTCCCAACTCCCGTTCTAAACTTAAAATTTGTTTTGAAAGTGACGATTGTGAAATGAATAACTCATTTGCTGCGGTTGTAAACTTTTCATACTTAACAATTGCTAAAAAAAAAGCCAGTTGTTGTATTGTCATAGACGGTTCTCCCTGTAAGCGTTATTTTGGCGCGTACTCCCAATTAAGACTGACGTGGGTTGACCAGCTAAAAAATTAAACGCAAATAAATGTTACTGAAAATTTCAGGCTTTTGTAAAAACCCTGATAAAATAATCTTAACATATAGCTAATAAGTTTGTCGACCTATAGGATTTATAGCCCTACCTGGGCTACCTAAGCTAAAATTTAATATTCAATTAATTTTACTCACCGCATAGCTTTTCAGTGGAAAACAGCTTTGTTACCATTAGTAATGACAGATAATTCTCTCACTAGATTGTGATAATAAATTGGTTGGGGCGGCCTTTTACTACATTCAGCATGCAGCTACCTTCTGGGACGGGGTAGTTGAGTTGGAGTTGTCAAAGGGCTTTCTGGCCGGCGGTGCTCATGTACAAACTGCTTGAGTTATGGAAGATCTAATCCTCTATCAATGCAAGTCGTTGACCAGGATTAACAGTTTCAACTTAACGGCGTCGGAAAAACAACGCGGGTCGTATTGGGTCAATTCTTCCACCCGGTTCAAACGGTTGATCAAGGTATTACGGGAGATGTTCAAGGCTTCAGCTGCGATACTTTGATTTAGATCCGATTCGAAAAAGACCTTCAACGTCTCAACCAGTTTGGGCTGATTCGAGAAAAACCCCCGGTTTGCTTGATTTAGCAAAAATAAGTCAAGATAACCCGCTATCTTATTCGCTTGGCTGGTCAGAACCATTTCCAAACCCAAATCGAAAACGGTGAGGATGCTCCCAATCCTGTTTCCGGCATTGGCCATTTTTTCTCCGACTTTAATTACCTGAACCGCTTCATCATAAGACTTCTTCAATCCGGCCATCCCGGAATGAAACAGTCCTACCCCGGCCAGGCAGGAAAAATCATGTTTGGTCAGTTTGGAACGGATATTCTCGACTAAATTCGCAATATCCCGCTTAATCTCCCCGGGCGAATCAGTTTTGATAGCGTAAAAAATAATGAAATTACTGCTAGCGCTGGAACTAATAATATTGGCTCCGTTATTGAAGACGGTTTTGATCAACTCCAAAATATTTTCCCGTTTTTTTTGGAGTTTAAGTCCGATCCGGCGGTTCTCGGCGTCATTTTTCGTACCGGCCCCGCTGGTGAAAACTTCTTCGTTCAGACCGTAGATTTTTATTACTACCGCCACCCGGGGAATGGTCATGTCAAAACCGAAGATCGAACCTTTCATTAAAAAAAAGTCTTCATCTTCGCTGAGATTTCCCTCGATCAGGTCCCTGATGTACAGTTCCCGGGCATTTTGTTCCATCCCCAATTGTTCAGTAAGCAAGACTTGCCGCAGCATGGTCTCAACCGATATTTTCAATAATTCGCCAAAGGGACGGACTTCATTCGGATCACCGGTTATTCCAACCACTCCGGCGATCTTTTCATCCAAATAAATCGGTAAATTCACGCCGGGTTTAGCCCCTTCCATCTTTTCCGCCTCAGGGACAGTGATCTCTAACGCTTTGCCGGTTTTGATCACTTCAGCCGCGCCCGGATGAAAAGAGTTGATCCGTTTTGGGTCGCCGCTTCCGACAATAACCCCCATCTGGTCCATGATATTGATATTATGTTTTAAAATCCGTTTGGTCTTTTCCAAGATCTCCTGGGCATATTGGGAAGTAATCTTCATGAAGCCGTCCTCCGTTCCATTGTAAATAACATCGAACCGTGGATCATAACCTCTTTAGCCGCGGCTAATTATTCCGATGTCATCTACCGATCAACCTCCTATAAAATAAGTGTTCATTACATTCTCAGCCGTTGTTTCCAGTAATTCTTCCCCTCTTTTGATCGCTTCTTCCAGAGCCATCGGCCGGTTAACAATGCTGAAAAAAGCGTTGATACCGGCGTCAGATAATTTTTGATAACCATTCCCCAAAGTCCCGGAGATACAGATCACCGGTTTCCCATACTCTCCGGCGACTTGGGCCACCCCGTACGGGACCTTGCCGAACATGGTTTGAAAATCGGTAGCGCCTTCACCGGTGATCACTAAGTCCGCTTCCCGGACTTTCTCCCGGAAACCGGTGAGTTCCATGACAATTTCGATTCCCGGCTTGATTTCCGCATTTAAGAACGCCATCAGTCCCCCGCCCAAACCTCCGGCCGCGCCGGAACCGGGAACTAAGGCAATATCTTTTCCCAAATCCCTCTTGATCAGCTCCGCCAGATGACTTAAATTACGGTCCAAAACAGCGACTATTTCAGGAGTGGCCCCTTTTTGGGGACCGTATACGGCCGAAGCCCCACCCGGACCGCATAGAACATTCTTCACATCGGAGGCCACGGTGAAGGTTGCTCCGGCTACCCTCGGGTCGGTTCCGGACAAATCGATCCTCCTGATTTTAGCCAGTTCACCGCCGCCGAAAGGGATCTCTTGATTATGTTGATCTAGAAATTTCACTCCCAGGGCTTGGGCCATTCCCACCCCACCGTCATTAGTCGCGCTGCCGCCGATGCCGATGATAAAATTGACGCATCCCTCTTCCAAGGCTTTCAGGATCAGTTGACCCGTCCCATAACTGGTCGTAATTAGCGGGTTTCGTTCTTCCGGTTTGATCAGATTCAGTCCGGAAGCGGCCGCCATTTCGATCACTGCCGTCTGTTCCGGTAAGATCCCGAAAGAAGATGGAATCTCCCTTCCCAGTGGATTTAAAACCCTGGTAGGGATAATTTTACCTCCGGTTCCGGCGATTATTGCCTCGACTGTTCCTTCACCGCCGTCGGCGATGGGAATTTTAACGATCTCCGCCTCTTTTTTAACTTTAGCCGCTGCCTTCAAGATCCCCCTTTCCAAGGCGGCGGCCGCCTGGATCGAACTTAAACTCCCTTTAAAAGAATCCGGAGCTACGATTACTTTCATAAAAATCCTCCTATAAATCCATACCGCTTGGGCTGATTTCTCAAGTTAATTGTAACAAAAAAATAACAAATTGAAAGGTTAAATCATGCTGAATTTTCTTTGCTATCCTTCCCTGATTTTGAACAATTTGTTCAGTTTACCCATAAAACATTGATTTCTCTCCAAATAAAATTGAGGCTGTCTCTACGGAAAATTGAGACAGCCCCATTACCTAAATCTTAAATTCCTTGATTACTTGCTTTTCCCATACATCTCAATCGCATAGTCCCTCATCGGATCCCAGTTCTTGAAGATAAAGTCTTCCTTGGTTAAATTGTTTTCTTTCAGTTGGGCTTCGAAGACATCGGTAATCTTCTTATTTAGCTCAGTCGCCCCGCTCTTGAAATCTCCCTCGCCCATCAAGGAAGCGGTCATTAATTCCCAAATAGTCGGGTGGATTGTATTTACCGTGTTGAAGATAGCGATCTTTCCGGCTTTAGGGTTGCGGATGGTCGGGATTACGCCCAGCCGGGAGATGTCCGGAGCCATTTTAATGATGTCTTTCAGGTGCGGATCAGCAACATATTTCTCATTGTTGAAGTTCTTAAGCGGCGAGTAACCAAAGTCGCCGGCTACGAATTTGCTTTGATATTCTTGAGAATAGAAGAAAGACATTACTTTCCATGCTTCCTTCGGATATTTGGTCTGAGACGACATATACCACATCGGAACTCCGGTTGGGATCGAATACCAATATCCCTGTCTGCCTTTATCCGGAACCGGAGGCGGAGCCACACCATAATTCAAACTGGGATAACCCATGGAAACGAAAGTGGCGGGCATCCAGAGACCATCCATAAAGAAAGCGGCTTTGTTTTGCGCGAAGTAAGTCCGGGCCAGCGTTTTATCCATCGAAGCGAATCCCGGGAAGAAACTGCCGTCATCTTTCAGGTTCTTCAAAAATTCATATAATTCGACCCAACGCGGGTCATCATAACCCCATTTTCCGGTCCGGTAGTCAAAGGTATTACCGGTAGACAGACCCAAGGCGGAAGCTAACGGCAACGCGGTTCTTTCAAGGTCATGAGCTGGTTTACCGGTCATTGCCAGTCCGTAATATTCGCCTTTACCGGCAACCGTGACTTGTTTAGCCATCGCCCGGAGTTCGCTCCAGGTTTTCGGCGGTTTGTTCGGATTTAAGCCGGCTTTTTTCATGACATCTTTGTTATAGTAGAAATAAATCGGGCGGGCGATTTTATAGTTTGATTGGGGTAAAGCATGGATTTTTCCGTTAACTCTACAGACACCTTCATAAAAATATTCTTCCGGGAATTGATTGACAAAACTCTTGGTCATGAACTCATCCAACGGACGGGCGAATCCCAAGCCCACCAAGTCGGACGGGTTATTGGATTCAAAGAAGATATCGGGAGCGTTATCGCCGCGGAAAGCCAGCGGTAAGCTGTTCCGGTATTGGGCTTGGACGATCTTGGTGTACTGAACGTCGATCTCCGGATACTTGGCTTCCATCTTCGCTTCCATTTCCTCAAAGAACTTGGATTGTTCCTGGGACCAGGTCCAGATGACGATCTTGGTTTTCGGCGCCGCTAAAGTAGTTGAAAGCATCGCCAATACCATAATACAGATGAACAATAAAGCAATCGCTTTACGGTTAAACACTATAAATCTCCCCTTTTCTTTTAAAATATCGACAGCAAAACCTTACATTTTAATCCGGTTTCACCCCCTTTGCCTTTCCAATCGGGAATTATCCTTTAATAGCTCCGGCGACATTATTGATGAAGTGCCGTTGGAAACAGATGAAAATGATAATCACCGGTATTAATGAAATCGAAGCCGCGGCGGTAGCGCCGGTCCAGTCGAAGGTATACTCGCCGGTAAAAGCGAACATCCCGACTCCTAAGGTTCGTAACTCAGGACGTCCCAAAGTGAAGACCAATGGGTTAAAGAAAGCGTTCCAGGAAGCCATAAACTGAAAAATAGCGACTGTGGCGATGATCGGCGCGCTCAGCGGGAGCATAATCTTCCAAAAAATCTGATTGAATGAAGCCCCGTCGATCCGGGCGCTTTCCTCCAACTCCCGCGGCAGTCCGGCGAAGAAACCGGTGAACAATAAGATATACAAGACATGTCCGCCGCCGGTTTCCGCTAAGATCACCGACATCAAGGTATTTAACAAACCAAGTCGTTTCATCAGGTCAAAGATGGGAATAATGGTATAGCCTGATGGAATAAAGATCGTCGCGATAATCAAAGCCATTAATACTTTTTTCCCTGGAAAATTATATCGTCCCAGAGCATATCCGCAGGTCGACGTGATGATCAAAACCAATAACACCGTACTTACGGTAACAATCACTGTGTTCAAAAAATAACCGGAAAAATTCGCCTCGGTCCAGGCCCGGACATAGTTATCAAATTGCCAGGTAGAAGGTATTAACTTCCAGACTGAATTGATGTCGAACAACTCCCGGACGCTTTTAAACGAAGCGGACAGCATCCAGATGAATGGATATACCCACAAAAAACCCAATGGCAACAGCACCATATGTGAAAGCAAGTTTCGGTGTACAATAAATCGTTTCAGCATTTAATTACCCTCCTGTTCCTTAAATTCCCTGGCCTTGACGAATATCTTTGATTTTTTTAGTGATTCCCGATTGGAGTATCGCCACTATCACCAGGGATAAGCCAAAGATCAAACCGGCCGCGGAGGCGTAACTCATCCTGGGCATGCCCGACTCGCTGGTAAAAGCAGTCCGGTACACATAAGTACCCATCATGTCGGTGGCAAAATTCGGGCCGCCACCGGTCATCGTCATTACCAGGTCAAAGACACGGAGCGCATGAACAATACCGAAAATCAAGATAACTGCGGCAATCGGTTTCAACAGCGGGAAGGTAATGTGCCGGAAGACCTGCCAGGCGTTGGCGCCATCCACTTTGCCTGCTTCATATAGTTCCTCGGGGACCGATTGCAAGCCTGCCAACCAATAAACCATATACTGCCCAATCCGTTGCCAGGAACCTACCACCACCACCATTAGGAAGGCCAAATTTCCGATGCCCAACCAATCAAGGGGCTGGTTAATCAGGCCTAAACCTTTGAGAATATTGTTTAAAGCTCCGTTGTAAGGATTTAGAATGAAAGTAAAGATAATACCGATAATGGCGGTGGTTGTCACTACCGGAAGAAAAAACAAAGTCCGGTAAAAGGAAGCGCTTTTTAATTTCCTGTTATTAAGCAGGATAGCCAGTAACAATGCTATGGGAAGTTTAACCGCGGTTTGAGTCAAGGCAAAGGTATAAGTGTTTTGAAAAGCGTTCCAAAACAATTTATCCTTGACTAATTCTTTGAAATTGGCGAAGCCGACAAATTTTTCAGGCCAGCCGATCCCGTTCCAGTCAAACAGGGCAAAATAACCACTGGCTAAGATCGGCCAGATGGTAAAGGCGCTGAACATCACGAGCATTGGGAGTAGAAAAAGGTAGCACCAACGGTGTTCGATGACCTTGTTCCAAAGGGAATCCGTCTTCTTACTTTTTGGTTCCGCGAGCGCTGCCGAGGCGAATTCTGATTTCATGTTTACACTTCCTCGTTGGTAAAATTAAATTGAGTCCGATTATTTAGGAAAAGTTAGCGATTGATTAAAACTTTATTACGCTATTATGATCATACTTTTAAACCCGGCTATCTTCAATGAGACGGATTTCGGATTCTTTGGACTATTTTTGGTTGATTAATTTTTTGTTAATGACTCGCTTTGAACGAAAAAAGGGCTGTCCTGCGGACAGCCTTTTAAAGGAGGTAGATCGAAAATACCATTTTTACTTTAATCCCAAGTATCGATGTGGCAATAAGCCCCTTGTCTATCACGGATTCATATATAGTTCCGGGATTTAATATCGCTACCGCCGGCTGATCTCATCGCCGCCACGGCGGGGTCGAGGGTAGATAGGCCTCAAACTCGGCGATCAGTTTCGCTTCATACTCGCCTTGGTATCCGCCGTTGATGAACTTATCGAAGGCCTCACCATAAAACCTCTTCCAGGACCGTTCTTCAGCGCCGGGGTTAATCGGGTAAAAGAGCGCCCGGTTAACTTTGGCGGCTTTGAGATCGCCCGGGGCGTCGCCGATCATCAATACGTGATCGTCTTGATACTCCCCGGCAGCCTTGGCGTATCCCAGACACTCCGCTTTGGCGCCCATTTCTTGACCGGCGATTACCTTTAAATATTTAACCAAATCATGTTCGGCCCATTCCCTTTCCAGAGCTTCATTGGGGGTTTGCGAAACGACGATCACTTGGGCGTCAGTTTGAACCTTGGCCAAGCTTTCCCGGACATAGGGATAAGGCGGGACACCGTGGACCAGATCGGCGATGGCTTGATTGACGGCGATTGTCCATTCCAGCGTAGTCTTTAAAATGGGGTCGCCGGTCGCTTGGACCTTCTTTTCCAGGGCCGGATTGCCCAATTTGGTCTCCGTTTCCACCCAATTCCGCAAAGATGTGAGCTCGGGAAGTTTCAACCCGCGGTTCTTAACCTCTTCCCGTTCGGCCAATAGATCGAAAACTTTGATTAAAGCCGGAAACCGGTTCAGCCCTCTCCATTTGGAATATAAATTGACGAACTCCGCCGTTTCCCGGACATATTTGGATATAGCCTGCAAACTCCAGGAATTGATAATGTTGGGAATAAAACATTCTTTATGCTTTATTTCCATAGTGTCAAACGCGCAACCGTCGGAATCGATTCCGACTAAAAATTCGCGGGATCTTGTCAAATTTTTTAGCGCTTGCGCCGGATCGGACATCAAAGGACCTCCCTTAAATTGTAATGACCAAGTCTTGATGATATTTTTCCATTAGTAATTGGTATCGACCGCGCCGGCTTGATCCAGGAGCCAATATCCGCCGCCGTCGGCTGAAACCCGGGCGACAACAATCGGACCCCTAATCGATTTGCCGTTTAAAGTAACCGTCAAATCGTTAACGGCACCGATCTGCATCAAGACCCTTTCTTCGTCATAAAAACAAATTTCAGCTACATTATCCTTAACCGCGAAACTCTTGACCAGCCCCATTAACTGTTGGATCGAATCATTACCGATCTTGCCGTAGACCATGGAAGCCAAATAGAAAATATTCCGGCCTTTATTTTCATATTCCAGTTTCGGCACTATACTTTGACGATAGCGGACGTTAGTGCCGGTAACATTATCAAGAAAAGGGGCTGCCTTGTATTGTTTCTGATAACCATAGAGATTGCGGATAAAGCTGAGTTTGCCGTCTTTATAGGCTGCCTCTCCTCCTGGGACGGAGATTACCGCGGCATTGCCGTCGTCAAAACCCAACGGATATCCGCCTTCTTTAAAGACTAATGATTCTTCAGTCTCAATCCGGTGGAAATTAATCATAAAATCGTCTTTTACCAAGATGTAAGTGTAGGCCAGACCATTGTCGTCAACTTTATATAACGGATATTTTGAAGCATTAAAATCTTTCTCGCAATAGAGGTGCTCCATGGCCCAGCGCTGTTCAAAATTGATGCCGTCATCCGAAAATTGCAAAACATTGTCACAGTTAAACGACTTATAAACCGGCCTGGCCTCATAACTGAATACTGAAGAGTAAGCAAATTTAGTATATTTCGCGTTATATTCCGGATTATCATGGTGGGATTTCTGGTTAATCAACTGCACATGACCGGTTTTGTGATCGCCCACCAATAAAAAACCCGCGCTCTTAATCGGCGCCGAAAAATCCGATTTGTGAATTGGAAGAGGGGCTTCTTTCGTCTTCCACAACTCGTTATCTTCGGGAATTAAAAACAGATTAAAGGCCTTGACCGCCCAATAAGGCGACCCTCCGCAAGAGTAATGTTCCGTGATTTCAGCTGTAGGACGGATATATCCCATACTCAAGTGATTGGCGTCGGTGAAAATTTCTTGATCAAAGAAGAATTTCAGCCCGCTATTGCACATCGTTCTGACTTCACCGGGTCCAATATCGAGACAATTCAAGTAATAGCCCAATACGATCGGGGAGAGATACCCGAAACGGTAAATCATGGACCGGCCGAAACAAGGCGTACTACCGTCGCCGGAGAAAAAATATCTGAAGTTTCGGGCAAACTCACGAACCCGTTGTTGATAAGTGGCCGCCAATTCCGGTTTGGAATCGCCGTCCAAAATCACCCATTGCAAATAATAATAATGAAAAGCCCAGGCGTTATAATAATCGATTCGGTTTACATCGCCGTCCCGGTACCATCCCTCACCGATGTACATATGGTTGCAAGCGTCGATGTTCTGATCGATTTGCTCTTGAGAATAGGGCATCCCTAATTTTTTCAAAACCGTGTTGGTGATTACATTAAACAACAGCCAGTTGTTTTGATGGTATTTAACCTTAGTGCATTGGAACAAATAAGCGGCGACTTGTTTCTTTTCGGTCTCGTTATAATGGTCCCAAACATGTTGTTTGGAAAGATAAATCGACCAAGCCAGAGCGGCGCATTCGACTAAATGTTGGGCATAGTCGACAATATCGCCCCAATACTCGGGATGATCAGGGTCGGCGCCGGCCAAGATTCCCCTCCGATAAAACACCGCCACATCGACTTCCTCACCCTGATAAAGAAACTTACCGGTTTTGCTTTGATTCAACCATGGTCCCGCCATAATAAAGGTCCGGCTAAAACCTTCCATTTCATCAGCTAATAATCCGTGATGACTTCTCTGCCCGGGTATTCTTTGGCGCGCCCCGCCTTCCGAAGCGTTAGCGATAATCCCTTTCATCATTACGAAAAAAGCTTCTTCCCAATGTTTCCTGGTCCATCCGGTTATGGGGGACAGTTTATAATCATAGTTTTCCGTAAACTCCAACTTTTTCATGTAAACCTTTTCCTTTCGAATCTTTATTAGACAGTTGTTTGGTTAAAGATCAAGCGGATTATAATTTGATAAAGGCCAGGAACCTTCAGGTTTAACTCCGCCCAACAAAACATCTCTGATAGTACGGTACCCTTCCGGAGTAAGATTCATATTGAGAATGATGGTCTTCGCTTCGGGGATCATCCCGCCAATGCCTTTGATACAATACGGCGTATTGGTAATTAACACCACCGGATACCCTTTATTTATTAACTCCCTGACGTACCCATGGGGTTTATCCGCCCGATCATAGAAATTGGTACAGATAACGACATCGAATTTGTTTTCAGCGACAAATTTGACAACTCCGGCTTCATCATCCTCATTGGCGCCAAATGCCGTTTCATAAGTTTGCAAGGTTGGAATTTCCGCTTCCATCAGTTCCTGGAAGAGCGCCGGATGATCATAGACATCATTCGGTGTTTTAATGCTATTTTGTTGGTTAATCAATAAAATCTTTTTCTTGGTATCCAACGGTAGCGCTCCTAGTTCATCTTTGGGAACCAGGATGGCTTTTCGCGCAGCTTTTTGAGATGTTTCGACTACAATCCGATCGGTAAAAGGTTTAGCCGCTTTGGAAGCATCCACTTTACCCATTTTCTCAAACATGCCGTAATCGTATTTAATTGATAAAATCCGGCGGATCTTGGCGTCAAGCTCACTCTCACTGATTCTGCCATCCGCCACATATTTTTTAATAGTATAGAACATCTCGCCGCGCCATTGGTTCTCAGCTTTCATTAGAATTACATCAACTCCGGCAGCCAGAGCCATGGCGCAAGAATCGCCGATACCATATCGATCGATCAGCGCTCCCATGGTCATGCTGTCGGTGGTGATTAACCCTTGGAAACCGAGTTTTTCCCGTAACAAACCGGTGACTATTTTCCGTGATACGGTGGAAATGTATACCGGATCGATCTGGGGGTACATGCCATGAGCCATCATAATCGAATCACATCCGGCTTCGATTAACTTCTGGTAAGGATATAATTCGACTTCATGGAATCTTTGATTGTCAACATTCAAGGTCGGGCAGGCATGATGAGCGTCGGTCGCTGAATCGCCCCGCCCGGGGAAGTGTTTTGCGGCGGCAATTATCTTTTCTTCTTTAAAACCTTTGACCATTGCGATGGCGTACTCGGCCACTACTTTAGGATCGTCGCTAAAAGCCCGGAATCCGATCTCGGGATTGTTGGGGTTGACATTGACATCTACTACCGGAGAATGGATCATATCCAATCCGGAAGCTTTCATTTGCTTAGCGATACACTTGGCAATCTCATAAGCGATTTGCGGATCTTTAGCCGCAGCCATTCCCATATTGGAGGGAAATTGGACCACTCCGCCGCGGGCAAAATCCTTACTGGTATCCCCTTCTTGGTCGATAACCATCTGTAGAGGAATGGCCGGGTTCCGTTGGCTGGCCAAGTCCCGCAATTCATTTAACATTTCCGCAAATTGCTCCGGAGTGTGGTATGGAGGAAGGCCTGATTTAGCGATTTTCTGGAGCGAAGCCTGATAGTCGCCGCCTAAATCTTGCCGTTTAGCCTTAGAATCACTAAAATACCTAAACATTCTGGCAAAAGGCGACAACCGAATCCCTCCACACTGATATTTAGTAATCGCTTCCCGCAGGTCATTGGTGATCTGAGTCCCGGACATCCCCACCACTACACATTGTCCGATTTTTTGTTCAGTGGTCATCTTTGCTAAAATACCGTTAATGAAATCCGTTTTGTTCATTGAAAATTCCTCCTTGTTAAATGGATTCTGCTAAAATTATGATTTATTGAGGTACTTAATTCGCTTTAGAGGTAGTGTCAAATACGGCGACAGCTTTCCGAAGCTCGCCGGCGACCTGCGACAAGTTGTCGGCCAAAGCCGATACTTCCTCCACCGAAGCGCTTTGTTCCTGAGTGGTGGCCGATACTTCTTCGGCGCTGGCCATTGTCTCTTCGGAAATCGCCGCTACCGTCATAATCGCTTTAATCATGGCCTCGTTGTTGTCAGCCATTTCCCGGGCCGACTGGGCCACGGTGTCGATCCGGGGCAGGTTGAAATTTAGATTATCAAAAATTTCCTCAAAGGTTTTATTGGTTTTCGAAACTAAATTTTTACCCGATTCCGCGCGGTCAATGCTTGATTGTACTACCGTCACCGCTTGTTCGGTTTT
Organism: Bacillota bacterium; assembly: GCA_023394955.1. GTDB lineage: Bacteria > Bacillota > UBA4882 > UBA8346 > UBA8346 > JAAYHS01. Next base: position 99,608 of record JAEWZY010000004.1, on the reverse strand, counting down.
CAGGCTCATTTCCAAAACCAAATCATTGATTACATTTGCCGCTTGTTTCGATTGTTCCGCCAATTTTCCGGTTTCTTTCGCCACCACGCTGAAGCCCTTCCCCTGTTCGCCGGCTCTCGCCGCTTCAATCGAAGCATTTAAGGCTAACAGTGTGGTTTGTTCGGCGATACCGCCTATCAATGAAGTTATTTCCTGAATCTGAGCGGAAGTCTCTCTCAGAATTGTAATCACTTCTCCGACTTCTTGAGTGGATTGATATAAGCCTTTAATGGAGTTAGCCACATCATCGGTGGCTTTCTGCCCTAACTGGACCGACTCGATCATCTTATGGGAGGATGCGGCGATGTTAGCGATCTCACCGGATACGCTCCGCACCAAATCGGCAAGACGGTTAGCGGTTTCAACCGTCTGGTTGATTTGATTGGTTTGTTCCATTGCGGCCTTGGCCAAATCCTCCATGGTTTGAGCTACTTCAAATGCCGACTGGCCGGTTTCGGTAGACGCCGTTCTTAATTCTCCGCTGGCAACGTATAAGTTCTGCGCTTGTTCGGTGATATCGCTCACCAAATCCCGCAAACCCTGAATCGCTTTGTTTAAAGCCCCGGCCATTCCAAATATCTCAGCGCACCCTTTGATGGAAATCCGGCCTGTCAAGTTGCCAATCGCCAGGCGTTGAGCGGCTTGTTCTACTTTTTTCAGGGGCCGCGAGATCGAGGCGGCGATCGCCAAACCAAAGGTCAACGCTATGAAACCACTGATTATCATGATGATAAAAGTATTATGCCGGGATGAAACCGTATAAGTCGTTCCCACGGAGAGGGTTTGCAGGCCAAAATTTCTAGCTGAATCATCAAGAATATTTAAGGAAAGCATCATGGAATCGATCTCCGGCAGCAGTTTGAGATAATTAGCCGAATTTATCGGTTGCTCTATGATTAGTTTCAGTTTTATAAAACTGGTATCCAGCATATCCAGGGAACTCTGGTCGATTGATTCAAGATTACGGATCCTAACCAGAACTTCTTCCAAACCGCTGTAGGAAAGAACATTGGTTTCCGACTTTTCCGCTAAACTCGCTAAATAACCGCTTTTGACCTGCTCCAGTTGTAATTTGGCATTGGAAATGTCCGACTGTCCCCGAACGCTCTGATCAAAAACACTAAGCGTCGTTTGGTGCATATTATTAATAATTTTAAGTCCCAGATTACCTTGGAACCACAAAAAAAACACCATTATCAAAATTAAGGTCAAAATCTGATGAAAAATTTTTATTCCTGATAATAATGTTCGCTCCAGTAAAAAGTTACCGGGATTAACCACCTTTTTAATGACGGAAAACATGACATTCCTCGCTAATTTAATTTATCCTAGCTTTATTATAAGTTTAAACGATAAACTAACCTAGTAGATAAGATTTGTATTTCTTGGAGTTTATTTAGTTTTTAAAAATACTGAGGAAACAGCTTTCCGGTTATACAAAAATCCGCCGTGTCAAAAACACCCGGCGGATTTTAGCATAGTTATTAAGTGAAAATCATCGACAGCCTTTAGAATAAAATTTATACTACTTTAAAATCTCCTGCACTACCTGAGGCATGGCTTCCTTTACACAGACGGTCCGGTGGCAAACCTCTTTCCGGTCCAAGTCTCGGAGCCCGGCTGGAATTTCCCTCCCGGACAGCTCACTTAGATTTGCCAGTAGTTCAAATTCACTCTTTTCCCGGATCGCGGCTTCGCCCAAAATCCCTTGGACCACGCTCCGGTTGAACTTGAATGGGCTGGCGGTAGCGACCATTAATACCGGTAAATCATCCCCGGTTTCTTGACGATAAAGATCAGACACCACCTTGCCTACTGCGGTATGAGGATCCATTACATAACGGTTCTCTTGGTAAACCTGTCCAATAGTTTTCATGGTCTTCGCCTCATCGGCAAACCCTCCGTAGAAGAGGGACTTTATATGAGCGGCGGTATCCGGGTCCACCCGGTAACTACCTTGGGTTTTCAACTCCTTCATCCATTGGATCACCCGTTCCGAATCATTGCCGGACAGATAAAATAATAACCGTTCCAAGTTGCTGGAGATTAAAATATCCATCGAAGGCGAGATCGTAGTATAGAAAGCCCGGTTCCGGTTATAAATTCCGGTGTTGATGAAATCGGTCAGAACATTGTTGGAATTGGAGGCGCAAATCATCCGGGCAATGGGCAGCCCCATCATTTTGGAGAAGTAACCCGCTAAAATGTTGCCGAAATTTCCGGTAGGGACCGCAATATTAAAGGGTTCACCCGGTTTAACCGCTCCCCGGCGGCATAAATCCAGATAACCGTAGAAATAATAAACAATCTGCGGGGCCAGCCTCCCCCAATTAATCGAATTAGCCGATGAAAACGACATTTTTTTAGCGGCCAGTTCCTTGATGAGCCTGGCATCGGTAAAGATCGCCTTTACTCCGTTTTGAGTATCGTCAAAATTCCCTTTAACGCCGACTACCTTAGTATTGTTCCCCTCCTGGGTCGTCATTTGCAATTTTTGGATTTGACTGACTCCTTCTTCCGGGAAGAAGACGACTATCCGTGTACCGGGAACATCCCGGAATCCCTCAAGGGCTGCTTTACCCGTATCTCCGGAAGTGGCCACTAAAATGATGATCTCTTTATTATCTCCGGCTATTTCTCCGGCTTTGGTCATTAGATAGGGCAATATTTGGAGGGCCAAGTCCTTGAAGGCGCAAGTCGGCCCATGGAACAGTTCTAATAAATATTGGCCATCGGCTAATTGGACCACCGGGGCCACTTCGGGAACGCTAAATTTTTGCGGCGAGGCATAAGCGGCGGCAGCCATTTTTTCGAGATCACTCTGGCGGTAATCAGTCAAGTACATGCTTAAAATCCTAACCGCCAGTTCCTGATAGGAAAGCCCGGCCAAAGCCTGAATTACAGCTTGAGATAGACTCGGAATCGATTCAGGGGTAAACAATCCGCCATCCGGCGCGATCCCGGCGCGGATCGCCCCGGATGAATCGGCTATCTGAACGTTCCCCCTAGTACTAAGGTAATTCATATTTTCCTCCAAATAATTACAGTGTTAATCTTATAATTTAATATAATATCACAAAACCCTTAATCTTGGCAAAAATTCAAATGATAATCCGACATTATACTTTAGTCCGGTAAATCGGGAGGGGCTAATGATCCGTTGTTAAGGGAATATTCAAAATAACCGTTGTTCCTTCTCCCCCTTTACTGTCGATCTCCAATCCATATTCCGGTCCATAATGTAATCTCAATCGGGCTTGAACATTTCGCAAACCGATTCCGAATGGAGTTCCGGTCTCTTCAACCGTATCCGGGTTTTCCAAGGCGGCTTTGATTGTAATAAGGTCGGTCTCACTGATACCGATTCCGGTATCAGTGATAAAAATCCTTAGTTTTTTGCCCCGGACATCGGAATGAATTCTAATCTTTCCCTGGCCGGTGGATTCCAGCCCATGGATACAAGCATTCTCCACAATGGGTTGCAATGTTAACTTGACTAAAGGTTGATTTACTAGCAAATCATCAATGTCTATTTCCAGAGAGATCCGTTCGCCGTATCGGATCCGCTGAATAATAAAATATCGTTCCACCTGGGCCAATTCATCCCGTAAGGTCACCATAATTTCGTCATTATGAATCGAATACCGGAAAAATTCACTGAGCGCTTCAGCCATCCGGCTGATCGAATCGACCCCTTCCATCATCGCCAATGAACTGATCGTCCCTAAGGTATTATAAAGAAAATGTGGGTTTATCTGCGCTTGAAGTGCGCGAAGTTCGGCGTGGCGCTGTTTGGATTCGGCGTTAGCTTGATGGATTTTAGAGATGTAATTATCCACAATTAATGTTTGGATCTTTTTTAGCATCCGGTTAAAGTTATGGGTTAACTTACCGACCTCATCGGTGCTCTCCACCGGAACCACTCCCTCCAAATAACCCTGGGAGGCCTCTTCCATGGTTTGCTGGAGCTTTTCAATGGGTTTGGTTATTCCGGCGGCGAAAGTAATTGATAACAATAAAGTAGCGACTCCCCACAGAACAACCATAAAAACAGTGATATTCTTTAAGCGCACGATGCCACCGGCAATTTCATGAAAAGGCACGATCGCTACCAAGTGCCATTTGGTATCTCGGGAAATATTATGGATAATCAAGGAACGGACCGCTTCCACATCACTATAAAAATAACCGTAGCCGCTAATCTCGCTATAAAAATAGCCATTGGCCGTTTTTAAAATACGGTTGACAAATTGAAAGGGCAACAATTTGCCCAGATAATCACTGGTGGGATGGTAAATTACCTTACCTGAACCATCAATAATGGTTAAATAGCCCGATTTCCCCAAACGGACCGGTTCACAGATCTCTTGGATTCTTTGGAGATTCAATTCGACCCAGAAAAGACCCAACATTTTAGACGGGTCGGTCGGATCGGGAATCCTGCGGGCTAACAAAATTACCGGTAGTTTGCCGCCTGGTTCTTTGAAATAAACCCCGCTCACCAACATTGAACCATCGGCTGGGACTTGAGCTAACCAAGGCAGTTCTCCCAATATTCCGGGCTGGAAAAAAAGTCCCGAGCGGTTTTTCCTTTTATCATAAACCGTAATCCTACCATCGGCTCCCGCCAGATAGATCCCTTCAATTTCATGGCGGCCGGTGAAGATGGGATTGAACAAATATTCTTCGACCTGCATCGCATAGGAACGTAATCCATTCCCATCGTTTGAATCGGCCATCAGGAACTTCTGGGCAAATTTGTTTCCTAATGCTGACAAAGAGTATTGTTGATATTGACGCAGATACTGTTCGAGATGTAATAATACCTGATTTACAACCTGTCCTGCACTTTGGGTGATATTTTCTTCCAAGACATTGGTAGCGATTAAATACGAAACCGATCCCAATAATATTATTGCCGGAAGGACCAATAAGGTAAAATAAATAAAAAGCCGCCGCCGGATTGAATTTTTAGTGAGATATTTAAATAGGCGAGGATTTTTTAAAAACGGCATTCTCCCAATCATATCCCTAAACGCCTCCGGAAATCAGCCGGGTTTAATCCGACAACCTGCTTAAAAATCCGGCTGAAGTACGCCTGGTCGGCATAACCTACCGCTTGTGCTACCTCATATACTTTATAATCGGATCTTTCCAATAAACCCTTTGCCTTTTCGATTCTCACTTTAGTCAAATAATTAATGAAGTTTTCACCGGTAGTTTCTTTAAATAATTGACTGAAATAGCTGGGATTGAGATATACGATATCGGCGACTTCCTTGAGGCTTATTTCAGCTGCATAATTAGACTCAATAAATCCTTTAGCTTTTACAACCGCCTGGCGTCCAATGGAATTACGCTGGTCATTGATTTTACTAATGAATTTCTTAATCTGTTCCTCAAAATATTTCATTACCTGTTCCGTTCCGGGAGTTAAATCAAATAAACCGTCAACCCATTCGATATCCGAGGTAATTTCAATTTCCGGAAATCTTTTTTGAATGTTTTTTAAAATGTTAACTGCTTGTTGCAGATCAAAATGCCAGGTGTTATCCTCTCCTTTAGCGATCAGGCTCCAGAATAAAGTTGCCTTTTCCACCGCTTCGGCGAAATCAAGCAATTGGATGGCCCGGATTAACTCTTCAAACTGGTTGAAAATCTCGGGTTCCAAGGTTAACTCGGTATTGGAAAAAAAACGCTCATTGATTAAAGCATTTACTTTGTCCAAAGCTTTGGACAACTCCCCCTCTTTTACCGGCTTTAGTAAAAAATCAACTACTCCCAGGCGAATCGCTTGTTGCGCATAGCCAAAGTCGGAATAACCCGAGGCGATAATAGTCTTGATCTCCGGTTGACGATCTCTGATCCAGGAACACAACTCCAACCCATCCATTTTAGGCATTCTGATATCGGCAATTACTAGCGCCGGCGCTAAAGTTGTAATTAGTTCAATAGCTTTATACGCATCACCGGCCTTACCCACCACTTGAAATTCAGAGGTTGTCCTTTCAACCAGTTTGGCTAAACCATTTAGTAAGATCGGTTCATCTTCAACAATAATCAGAGGATACATGGTTCACCCCTTTACTGCTTTTATGGTTGGTTCCTTTGTTAAAGTAACATTCAAAACTTAGTTGGAATTTTAAGAACAATTTTTAAGAAACGACCAATACTAATAACAAGTGAATATTTCTTAAAACTTTATAAAATCCCTTCTTTTACTATTAATTATGTTATTTTTTGACTTTATTATTGGAAAATTTTATTTCTTTTCATTTTTTATTTCTATTCATTCCAAATTCTCCTTTTGTTCATTGTAAAAAAGGACTGTTCCCCTATTATTCCTGGGACAGCCCCTTTTTCAGTATCAATATCGAGCGATTATGGTTCGGTCCCCCACACCTTGGCTCCGTTTACATATCCCGTTGTCTTGGTATAGTCGGTATAAGAAGTGATAGCGGGATCGAAGGAATAATCTCCGGTCTGAGTATATTTCGACCAATCGGTCTTATTCCACCTAGTCTTTACCTGAATCGAACCGCCCGGAGCAATGACGCCGGAACCGGATTTGAAGCTTAACTCCATGTAATAGTCGGCCCCAGTTTTCGGACTGGCCATTTTGACGAAGGAGCCGACACAGTTGGAAGTGGCTACGCCGGAAGCGTGATCAATATTGAATGATTGAGACTGTTCACCGTCGATGGTGTAATAATATCTGATCTTAATCGACGCGATGTCGATATTAGCGGTCCCGGTGTTATAAATCTTAAACAACGGTTTAATACGGTTAACAACCGAATCGGTCTCATCGCAATCGTATTGAACTTTAATCGTCCCGCCTCCGGGTGTTGGGGTCGGCGTCTTAGTAGGCGTCGGTGTAGCTGTCGGCGTCGGATTTACCGTTGGCGTCGGCGTTGGTGTGCTTCCCGGAGGATCGTACCCCGCGGGAGCCGATTTTGTAATTCTGCTGGAATAGAAATTACCCGAATTAGGAATTTTAGTGTTGTTCCAGGCATAAATGTTCTCCGAACCGGAATTGGCTTTCAAGATATAAGTGTTGCTGGCAATGTAGAAAGTATTGTCATGAATATAGTTGTCATGCGCTGTAAATTGGGCTGGAACCCCGGCGTTTTGCCGCGGAACGATCATCCCTGATTGTTCAATCGTTGTATTGCCGTCTTGGTAAAAAGTGCAATAACGGATAATCGCCCAACAGCCTTTGATGTCGAAATGGCTGTCGGCATAGTTGTTGCCGGATACGCCGGGCCCCCGGACCACGCAATACTCAAAGACGGTATTGGTTGTTCCTTCTTTGATCTCAATGGGCTCAGCCGTAATGTTCGGACCAAGGGTGCAATTTTTGACGGTGTTGTAATGGCATTCCTTGCTGTAAAGTTTTCCTTTTTCGCCGGTGACTACGCCATCGCCGTCAACCCAGACGCTGTTGTCGGAACCAATATAGATTCCTTCGCCGAAGCCGTCGTTCAGTTTTCCGGAATCATGGACATAACAGTTGTCAATGAGCGTATAGGATGAACCGTCACGGACGTGGATAGCTTCCTGACCCATTTCGTAGACTTCGCAGTTGATAATAGAACAATGATTGGCGTTATCAAGCATGATGCCTTTAGCCCCGCTCCTGATCTTAAGATCGCTGATTTCCCAATAATCGCCTCTGATGTAAAGCGTATAGCCGGCATTACTCCAACCGGCGCCGTCCAAGATGGCCGGGTTGGAAGGATTGGCGCTTTTTACGACGATTTTGGCCGAAGCGATTCCATTAATTTGGGACCCGCCAAAAAACCAGGTTCTGCTGACCGTTCCGCCGATACCGTTGTCGACTGTGATCGTTGTGGGCGAAACGGTGTAAACTCCGGGGTTCACTAAAATAGTCGTTCCCGCGGTCGCATTCATTAAAGCGGTTTGGAGCTCAAATCCGGTTGATACTGTAATTACCGAACCGCCGGGTATCATAGTGGCCGTGGGAGTTGGAGTCGCTGTCGGCTGGCTACCGCTCCCCGCCACTTCCAATCCTACATAATCAACCTGCATCGGAACTGAGGAGCCGCTAGAGAAAATCGCCCAGATAATCTTCCCGTCGCCGGCGATATAGTCGGTCAGATTAGCGGTCAACGTTCTGGTAAATGAGGTGATCATATTCGCGCTGATTGTCTGTGCGCTGCCCACCTGGACCCAATTGGAATCCGTCTGCCACGCGGAAGCTCCACTGACTTTTAAAGCCCAGATTGAGAAGTCCGAAGCTGCCTCAGAACAGCCGGCAAACGTGAATTTGAGAGACGTGACGCCCGTTTCGGCGATGGTTGTCTCCAGCCATAAAAGGACTTCATCGGAACTTCCGGGGTTGGAGGTAGTCCAGGAAGCGCCATCAACAGCTCTGATTTGGGTATATTGAGCGCTGGTCGCTTCGTTAATGCTGTTTCGGTTGGCGGTATTGCCGTCAAACGGGAACTTGTCCACATCGCAATAAAAGGCTTTGAAATTGGCGGTGTTCCAAGCATTGTAGATTGTCTCCGAATTCGGCGTCGTTATGGGAGTTGGCGTAGATGACGCTTCACCCTCGACATAAACGCCTGAATTGGGCGCGGCGGCAAAATCAACATTTTGATAACCGCCCCAAGTGGTAATGGGCGTCCCGTTAATCTTCAAATGTTCCCAACCGGAGCCGTTCCAGCCCAAATGGATTAGATTGGTATTACTATACAAACTGTAAGTATTATAGGAACCGCCTTCTACTTCTTGTTTCTTAAAGTTATTGTTGTAGAGGATATTATTGTAGCCTGAGGCTCCAGCCCAGTCGCCTGCATGCTGTCCGGAAGCCCACCAAATATTGTACCAGGTTTCATTTTCGGGGCCTTCTTCCGTCCAACTACGGTGTTCAAAAGGAATCACGCTGGTGTTCCCCTCGATCCAGTTGTTTCGTTCCCAACCGCCGTGAAAATTAATGTCGCAGGTAAGGTTATTGCCTTTTACCACATTACCTGTGGCGGACCATTGCAAAGCCAGATGGCGAAGATGATTAACAGTGTTATTGATGATACTGCCTTCATAGGATTTGGAACAGCGGAAATAGCCGTGGCCGCCCTTGCCTTTATTCCAGGAACCGTCCAAGTAATTGCCGTCAAAGGTTATATGATGCGCAAACTCCGTAACAATCGGATGGGAAGGAGTCATGTACATTCTGACGTTCTTGACCCAGCAATCCTCGACAAATTTAAAGAGAATCCCATGAACCGCATACTCCGGGGCTGCGTTTTGATAGCGATAGCCAACTCCCCCCGGATTGGTAGCAGCGTTATAAACTCCGGCGTTACAGGTATTCGCATATTTGGTATGCGATAAAGTCCCTTCAAAATAGAAATCCTGAAATCCCACATCCCTGATAGCGGTGACGGGCATTACTTTACTGTAATATGTAGTTCCTTCAATTTGTCCATTGTTGCTATACGGTATATCAAATTCGAGAGGTTTATCGATGGTCAGGGTATCGCCGGAAATCGCCGTAATCTTGAACATTTGAGTCCTCATATGTTCGTTCCGGTAATCCTCAGGTTTAACATAGGTTGCTTTCAAAAATTCAACCGTATTGCAGGCGCCTACGTAAATGGTTTGACCAACCCGGAATTTAGAACCACCGCCACTAGCTAGGTATATGCGGTTGTCCCCTTGGGTTCCCCCTCCCGAACCGGCGACTTTTATCCCGGACTTCCAGTGAAAGTTAATACTGCCTTCATAATTCTGTTCGCCTTCATGTTTAATCCGGGTTTCAACCCGGAAAGCGGCGCGCCCCGGCCAGATCTTTCCGTCGATCACAGGTTCGCCGTCGAGGACCGAATAAGCGCTCCAGGGTTTAAAAAGAAATTTGGTACCCGTCGTCGGGTCGGTTCCCATACCTTTAATGATAATTCCATCGACATCAATATGGATTTCGTCGCTAATGTCGATAGTTCCGGCGGGGAACTGTAGAATATACCGGTTATTTGGCCCGGCAATACCTTTTAGGCTATCGATGGCCGCCTGAATATTGGCAGTGTCGTCTATATTATCATTGGGAACGACGAATCGGGTTGTCATGTCGATTACCGTTCCTGTGACAGGCAAAGGCGCCCCTTCACGATATCCGGCTTTGCTAAAGTCATACGATGCCATTGAAGCTCCTACAAATAGTAAACCAATCAAAATTAGAGGAAAAAAATGTCTAAATTTTTTCATCTTATACTCCTTTCTTTTCCCGGATTAAATTTTGTTCTTTAACCACCTTCTTTCTGGAGATACGTTTCTCTAAAGCTGAAAATTACAACCATAAAGCACCCAAAAAGCGGTGAATAATTCAGGAATACGTTTCTCCAGGATTAATAAAAAAATAATAATTAGTTAATTTTATATTACATTCCTTACAATGTTTTGTCAATAAAGCTAACTAAATTATTTGCGGCTCCCTCAAAAAAAGCGGGAATGGTTTTAATGGGAAAAATAATGAAACGTTTTCTCGCCTTTATGACAATCTACTTAAAATTTAATTAGGGAGACAAAGTTTTAACTGAATCGCGGATAATTAAATTGGGTTTTAGGACAAAGCTTTCACGAGGAAGGCCCGGATCGCCGATTCGGTTGAGCAAAACTTTGGCGCCTAATTCCCCGATTTCTTGCGCCGGCTGGTGGATACAGGTAAAAGACGGATGATTCAACCTAACCCAGGAAGGTTGTCCATAGATGATAACTGAAATGTCTTCCGGGATCACCCGCCCGGTCTCCCTTAAAAAAGTAACTAAGCCTTCACCGAAAAAATGATGGGAAGCCAGAACCGCAGTGGGATTGAATTGTGAAAACAAGGATTGCGCCAATTTATAGCCGGATTCCGCATTGACATGTTCTCCGGAGATAACGAAACAATCGGATCTGGAGATCTCGGTTTCATTAACAGCTTCCCAAAAACCATTCATTCGCTGTTTCAAATGGGAAAACGGGGAATCCCAATTGATATATGCTAATTTCCGATGTCCCCGAGCGATCAGATGCCTGGTTGCCAGGTAGGAACCTTCTTTATTATCAAATGAGACTGAATCGCACGGTACTTCGAAGTCATCTAACAAGCGATCCAATACCACATAAGGTATATTTCTTTCCCTGATAATACTAGTGTTACGCCATCCTTCAATAGTGGGAGAGATTAAAAAACCATCAACCTGTTGGGCAATTAAATTTTCAATGAAATTTTTCTCCCGATTCGGGTCGTCAAAGGTGCTGCAAAACAGAAGCATGTATCCATTTTCATAAGAGATACGCTCCGCCCCATTAATAACTTTGGTGAAAAAAACGTTTTCAAACTGCGGAACGATGATCGCGAGAACCCGCCGCCCTTTACCCTTCATACTTCGGGCGATTAAATTGGGGTGATAGTTAAGTTCTCTAGCGGCTTGAAGCACCCTTTGCCTCAAGTCCTGGCTAACATACTTATTAGGGTCGTTATTTAAAACGTATGAAACCGTAGAAACAGCAGCGCCTGCAGCTTTAGCCACATCACGAATGGTAGGTGTTTTAGTTCGATTTGGGTTCGCCATTGGTTCTTCCTTCATCAAGGCAGGTTTTTACGGTGTGGTAAGATAATATCAATCAGTCGTGATGAGCAAGATGATCTTGAAAAAAGAATTGTTTTTCTCCCCATGAATAAACAATCCTATCATATAGTTATCCGAAAGTAATCCCAAAACCTAGAACCTTAACCTAGCCTATTTTTCTGCATTCAAGGTAAAAACGCTTCTCTTCCGCTTCCCCCATTGAAAAACTCTTCCGTGGCAAGGCGCCGTCCCGGATCACCGTTTTAAATAAAAGGCTTTTTGCTAGCGCGGGTAAGAAAAATCCGATATTTCCATGTTTGGAACCGAGTTTATGGACCACCTCAGCGCCATGAATATAATCGAGCTCCGCTTCCGAGTGTTTGGTCAACCATTCATCCAGAAAAGATTGGAGCGCGCCGACCTCCAGGTCAAATTGGGGATTGGAGATGGTCGCCATTCCATAACCTTCATCATCAACAAACCCGACTTGGAGCCGGCTTCCATTCCCACGTTCATCCCTTTTAAGCCGGGCTTCCATGGTCTGACGATCCGCCAGCCTTTCCAGAGTAAATTGTTCCGCTCCAAAATAATCCTCCATCGCTTCAAAAAGTTCCTTAGCAAGGACTTTAAATAACACCCGATGGATCGGTTCGAATTGGAGTCCGGGATCGTGGATGTTTACCACTTCAACCAGGGCATAACGGGCCGGATGATTAACCAGGTCGATACCTGGTTGTCGTTTCAATTTTTCCCAGACCACTTTGGCGGTAGCTAAGGAATGATTGCCGTCCCCAACTGCGAAAAGGAACGCCGGTTCATTTTCAACATTGTACCTCCGGTTAAATTGACTGGGTTCGGCCAAAGCGGCAAAGCCTTGATAGATTTTTTCCAAGACCGGTTCGTCCCGGACTAAAAACCCTTGAATATGTCCGCCGTCCATCATCAGTTCGGTATCGTATAAACTCTCAAAATTTCCAGTCTGAAGCGCCAAGGGTTCAATTACCCGACAATCAGGGTCGTCGATTAAGATCATAATATGGGGCGACTCCAGCTGAGCTCCTTCACGGATTTTGACCCGAGGCGGGATCCGTTCTAAAACCGTCCCCTCCGTAGCCCGAATCAAACTTTTTGAACCATGATGGTAATCGTAACGGTCTAAATCGACAGCCGTCACTAGTCCCTTGCGACACGGCGCGTGGCTTGTTTGACGTTGGAGATATATAAAACCAGCCCCGCAGGAATAGACAACTTTATTCATTAAATATTCAATCATATTCTGATGAATTCGGTTAATCCGTTCCATTTCCGCCCCTTTTCCCAGATAAACTTCGGGAAAGACCAAATTCAGCGTCGAAGGTGAATCCCCTACCAGCCGGGCTACTTCCTCCCAATAATCAGGCTCCGAAGTATACTGGTCGCAGGCGACCACCGACCATTTGAAAAGATCAACCTCCTGCTTGGGTAATAAAACCTCTGGAATTTTAATTCCTAGTTTCAAAAAATCTTCATTTAACAAATAGATCACCTGAAGAATTAATTTTTAAAAAGTTAAAACTACAGTCAAGGGCGGAATCAAATCCGCCCATATTCGGTCTTTAGCGATAATAATCGACGCCCACATTATGCCGGGCCCGATCCAAATATTCCGTTATTACCACCCGGGCTTTTTCAGCCCCTCTTTTCATAACCTCAACCACCTGGTCTTTGCCGATTTTAACCCGTTTTTCCCGATAAGGAGCGAAGTGTTCCCAGATTAGCGCGAATAGTTCCTTCTTGACCTCGCCATACTTAAGCCCCGGAGTCAGAAATCTATCTTTGAGCTCTTCTTTGCCATGATCGTCGAGGAATAATGAATAAAGCGAGAATAAAATGTTACCTTCAATCGGTTTGGGTTCATTGACCGGAGTCGAATCGGTCTTCAAAGTCATAATCTTTTGCTTTAAGCAAGCTTCATCAGTAAATATCTCAATGGTATTTCCGTAAGATTTCGACATTTTTTGTCCATCCAGGCCGGGAATGGTCGCCAGCTCATCCTCAATATCAGGTTCCGGAATCACAAATGTTTCACCATAAGTATTATTGAAACGGATCGCAATGTCCCTTGCTATCTCCAAATGTTGTTTTTGGTCCTTGCCTACCGGAACTAGGTTAGCGCCATATCCCAAAATATCGGCGGCCATCAATACCGGATAGGTAAACAATCCATTGCTGGCCGGTATTCCCTTGGTCAGTTTGTCTTTATAAGAATGACTCCGCTCTAGTAAGCCCATGCCGGTGACATTACCTAACAACCAAGTCAACTCGGTCACCTCGGGCACATCCGACTGCACCCAAAAGATGGATTTTTCAGGGTCAAGCCCCAAGGCGAGAAAATCGCCCACCGCTTCGCAAGTTTGACGCCGTAACCGATCAGCGTCAAAGACTGACGTTAAAGCATGGAAATTCACGACGAAACAGAAAAGCTCATGGTTTCTCTGGTATTCAATCATCCGTTTCATCATTCCAAAATAATTTCCGAGATGTAGATCCCCAGATGGTTGAATTCCGGATAATACGCGCATTCTTCAGGCGCCCCTTTCTTTAGTTCCAAAGTTAAAGGAAAGAATGTCATTAAATGATATTCAAAAAATAATCTCCCTATATCATTTGCTTAAAGCTTTTAAAGGATTGGTATATGGTCCATACGTTTTTAGATATAGTTTTTTTGAATTGGTTACGGCTACAACGAACTTTTTGGTGAACGGCACATTTTTAATAGCAACCTTGTATCCACTGGCATAAAACGAAATCCCTATTAAAATAAAAATTCCAACTACCGCACAAATAATTTTCTTCATAATTCACCTCATAAAACTGTTTGAAGTTTTCAAAAATAATCTTGAACTAATCGACAGACCCATAAACAGCTTGAACCATCCCCAATATTCACTTAATTATTACCGAAAACGGATCATTTTTCAAGTATTTTCCCTGATTTATTTAATAGGGGTCCGGTTCACCGCAGTAATGTTTAAACTCCACTAACAATTGTTTGAATGGCTTTATTTAGTATAGCCGCTTCCTTTTCCGCAGCCTGCGCGAAATCAGGTTCGGTGGAGGCGTAAATGATACTACGTGAAGCATTAATAATAATCCCATCCCCTTTATGGTTTAACCCGTTAATTACAGTTTGTTTCAAATTACCGCCCTGGGCCCCGACTCCGGGAATTAAAAAAGGAAGGTCTCCGGTTAGTTTCCTTACCTCCGCTAATTGTTCCGGATAAGTGGCGCCCATCACCAAACCGCAGTTTTGATTCTGATTCCATTCCTGGCTTACCTTAGTCGCGACAACTTTATATAGGTCGGTTCCTCTTATTTTTAATTCCTGAAACTCAGCCGCCCCTGGGTTTGAAGTATGACAAAGCACAAAAACTCCGTGATTCCGGTCCTCTAAAAAGGGGAGCAGGGCCTCCCGTCCCAAATAAGGATGGACTGTAATGGCATGCGCTTGAAAAATATCGAAAGCCGCTTGCACATACCCGCGATTAGTATTGCCAATATCGGCCCGTTTGGCGTCGAGAATTAGGAGATGCTCGGAATAGTGTTCTCTAATAAAACTATTGGTCCTAATCAATGCTTCGGTCCCGGCCAATCCATAACCCTCGTAAAAAGCGCTGTTCGGTTTGTAAGCGCAGCAGTGGTCCGCCGTAGCCTCTATTACTGCCCGGTTAAACCGAAAGATGGCTTCCGTAACCGGAAAATTTTGAAGCTCAGCCGGTATTTTGGAATAATCGGAGTCAAGCCCCACACATAAAAACCGTTTTTTACTCCATTGATAATTTAAAATTTCCGAGAAATTATCCATAATGTTCTCCCTCTATAGATAAGGTAATTCGAGTAATATATTAATAATCTTTTCCTTCATGACCTTCCGTTCTTCATGAATAGTTTTGCTACCTTTTTTCCGGATATATATTGGCAATTTTGAGCCAAACAAATCAATCAATTAACATTCGGCGCCGTTCACCCACTTCCTCCCTGAAAAGGATTTTTAATTTGAAACGAGAACTTAAAATTATGAGGAGTGATTTATATGAACCGATTATCCCGAATCCTGCTGGGGACGGCTGTGATAATCTTTTTCATCATCTTAGCTGTCTCTAGCAAATACATTGACCTGCTTTGGTTTGAAACTACCGGCTTTACACCGGTCTTTTGGGTCAGCCTTATAACCGGGCCCCTTACCAAAATAATCATCACCGGATTAATCTTCGGCTTTTTCCTTGTTAATCTATTAATCGCCATCCGCGCCTTTAACCGGATTCATGTGATCAATGATTCACTGCCGCAACTCACCAAAGAAGCGGTCTTTATCCCAGGAATCGTCATCGCGGCGATTCTAGCGTTCATGCTCGGAATGGGGTTGAGTTTGGACTGGACGGTGATTCAACAATTCATTCATCGCATAACCACCGGCACGGTAGATCCCATCTTCCACCAAGATGTCGGTTATTATTTATTTGCATATCCATTTTATAAACAACTAAACAACCTCTTCCAGATAGTCGCTTTTCTTGGAATAGCCGGCGTTAGTCTGATTTACTTTTCAGCCAGGTCCCTCTGGAAACAAGGGACCTCACTGGAACTGTCCGTTGGAGCTAAAATTCATCTTACAACATTGACGGTCCTTTTCTTTGCGGCTAAAATATGGGGTTATAGTCTTGGAAAATACAGTTTGATGTTTCAAGAAACCTCTCGAATTACCGGGATCAACTATACCGCCGAACACGCCCGCGTCTTTGCCTTTTCCTTGTTAACCTGGTTGATCGTTGCAATTATCGGCTTATTAATCTTCGGTCTCTTCCGTCGCGGAACCAAACTGCTGCTGGGAAGCGTGGTTGTCTGGATTGCTTGTTCCTTTATTTTAAATGTCTTTTATCCAGGTATGGTCCAAAAATTTAAAGTCACTCCCAACGAGTTTGAGCTGGAAGCGGAATACTTGAAACATCATATCGATTTTACTAGGCAAGCCTATGCCCTTGATCAAATCAAACGAGTTCCTTATGTTCCATCTGAAACCGCAATCGGGCCTTTAACCACCGGCCACCCTTCGTTGACCGATTTAAGGCTTTGGGATTACGGTCCCTTATTAAATTCATATAATCAACTTCAATCCATTCGGCCTTACTATCAATTCAACGATATTGATATCGACCGTTATCCTTCCGCCGACGGCCAGCGGCAAGTAATGATCTCCGCTCGGGAATTACTCAGCGACCGGTTGCCGGAACAAGCCCGGACCTGGATTAATCTCCATCTCACTTATACTCACGGTTACGGATTTGCCGCAAACCAAGTCAATCAATTTTCCAATGAGGGGCAGCCGATCTTTATCTCCAGAGATCTACCGCCTAAAACGGCGCCTGGGTTTCCCGGGCTGAAGGTGGCGGAGCCCGGGATTTATTTCGGTGAAAGCACCAACAACTATGTGATCGTCAATACTAAAAACAGTGAGTTTGATTATGCCCGAGGCGACCAAAATATAATCGGCTCCTATCAAGGAGTCCCTGGAATTAGCCTAAAATCAATCTTTGTCAAAACCTTAATGGCCATTAACTACCAAGAGCTGAACTTCCTGCTTTCGCCGCAATTAACACAATCAAGCAGCATCCTGCTTTATCGGAATATTAAGATCAGAGCTAAAAAACTAGCGCCTTTTTTAAACTTCGACAACGACCCTTATGTGGTGGTCTCCGGGGGGAAACTTTACTGGATTATCGACGCCTATACGACCAGTTCCAGTTATCCCTATTCCAGGCCTTATCAGCCCGGCGGCCCCAATTATGTGCGCAATTCCGTCAAGACAGTGATCGACGCCTATAATGGCACGGTTGACTTTTATATCGTCGACCCAACCGATCCTATCATTCAAGTCTGGCAACGAGTCTTTCCCGATCTTCTTAAATCCAGCGAAGGAATGGATCCCGGTCTAAAAAGTCATTTTCGTTATCCGGAGGACCTACTGACGGTCCAGCGGGATATGCTCTTACAGTACCACATGACCAATCCCCGGACTTTCTACGAGAAAGAAGATTACTGGAATGTTCCCGAGGAGCGCCAGGGGAAATTATTCGAGCCTTATTACGTAACTCTTAAACTTCCCGAGATGGGCCACGTGGAATTCGTCATGATGCAGCCGTTTACGCCCCGGAATAAACAGAATTTAACCGCCTGGCTCGTCGCCCGGTGCGACCAACCCCACTATGGGGAATTAATCCTTTATACCCTCCCTAAAGACCAAAATATATACGGTCCGGAGCAGATCGACAGCCGCATCAACCAGGATGAAACCATATCCCAATTGGTTACTCTATGGAACCAACAACAGTCTAATGTAATCTGGGGCAACTTGTTGATTATCCCCATCGACGGCAAAATCCTTTATTTGAAACCCCTTTTTATGGAGTCTGAAAGGGGACGCCAGGCTGAACTGAAAAAAATTGTCATGGTTTATCAAAATCAAGTTTTAATTGGGGATACAGTTTCGGAAACGTTGAGCGCTATCACTTCCGATATTTCCATCACTCCTCCGCACTCGGCCGGGCTTTCCAAGCCGCAACGGGACCGGAAAATTGAGATCATTGATGAGCTTCTCAATATCAACCAAGAAGAACAAAGGCTTAACAAGAAAAAACTCCAACTCTTACAGGAGTTGCAAAATTTTAATTAACCTTTTGGCTTCACACATAAATCAAAAAAGGCGCTCATGCGCCTTTTTCATTTTCTTCCGTTACTCTCGACCGTCCCGGATCACACTCTGGTTTCGATATCCCCGTTTGGGTCCGCGCTACTTTATGCAGATAGTAACATCCTTCCCGGTACATATGATCCGGAATCAAGGGTGATAATCTACTTAACACCTTGTCTTTCAGGAGCCCTTCTTTAAGTTCTTCAAGATATCCTATAAAGTCTTGCATTGCCTTGACAACTTCCAAATTATAGGCTCCCAATACCGATTGGACTGCCGACGGATTACTCCGATAATACCCCACCAATTCGACCGCTTTTAAATACAAGCCATCAAAACGGGTTAAAAAAAGTTCGGCTTCGGCGCGCAGCCGGTATTCCACTTTGTCCAAATCTCCAGCCAGAACTGTAGCATGACCGGCAGCATCCAAGGACCATAATAAATGTTCGCCCAAGATATTTTCTTTAGCCGTCCCTTCCGACGGCCCGATTGATAAGATCGCTAAAAATTGTTCGAGTTCATTTAACATATGATTGTAAAATGTCGGTGTCAATGAAGTTACCGGGAGGTTTCGCAAGCGATCGGAAAGTAGTTCCCGCTTAAACT
Organism: Bacillota bacterium; assembly: GCA_023394955.1. Lineage (GTDB taxonomy): Bacteria > Bacillota > UBA4882 > UBA8346 > UBA8346 > JAAYHS01. The sequence continues at coordinate 80,660 of JAEWZY010000004.1, read as the reverse complement.
CTCTAAAACTGATTACTCCGGCGGTAATCTCATCTGCCAGATCCCTGCCGGTAGCCAATTCGTTTCCATGACGTACTTTATCCAACATTTTATCAAACAATTGCACGAAGTTAGTGCTAATCATCACCAAATTATTGTCCCCGGACCTTAGTGAAGCTTTGATGAACCGGGCATGATCACCCATGACTTGCAACCAAAATACCAACTCGAACCGAAAATTATATTCGCCCATACCAAAACCCCCTTCCGGGGGTAATATATGCTTTAAGATCATATTACATGCTATCCGTTAACACCTAACCTAACTGAAAGGGAAGCAGCAAAACCGCCTTAATCAATTATCTATGAGAGAAATAGTATCATCGTAATGATAATACTTTATCCGGCGACCTCTTCTTGGAAGATCAATCGAAAAAGGTGGGGATATTTTTGGGCAATCCGTCTGATCCGGTATGGAGGCTGTAACCGCGCTTTACGAATACCACCCTTTTGGCTCTCCCGGCTATAATACCAAAAAGCGACCATTTCATAGAATTTATGATAATTTCTATGCTCTAACACTAATTCTTTGGGGAACCCATATGAATGAAGTATTTGCATGAATTTAGCCTCAACAAGCTCGTCGGTGGCGTCGGAAACTTTTTCCCGGATAACTTGATATCTCCGCTTTTCCAAAAACTTTTGGAACGGATCGAAGATTTCTCCCCGGCATAGCCGTACGGGTTCCTGAGGAGAAATCTCCAATTCTTTAAAAGCTTTCTTCAAGAGCATAGTGGCATATTCCACCCTTTCGATAATCCGAGGCGGAATAATCAAATACCGGACCTGTTTCGTTTCCAAACGATGAATCACCAATACCTCCGGCCCGATAAAACAACCTCCGCCGGCGTCATCGATTTCAAGCATTGCCAATCGTCCTCTACAATAAAATATCTTAAACTGAGCCATGAAGTCACATAGGCGTAAAGACTTGTTACTAAAAATGAAAATAGATAAAACACTTAATCCTAAGTTAATCAATCCCAATCATAATTTATGTTAAATATCCACTGGTAACTGTCAATTGATATGATACACCCTATGAAATTGATTTTCAAGAGACAGGAATTAGCAGCTATTCGTCACCCCGTATTTTTAGGAAACGAAAGAATTAATAATCAACGAAACGTCACTCTCAAATCCCGAACCACGCCTTACACCAATGATTATCCATCACTTACGGCTCCTGAAATCGGTTTCACCAAAGCCACGGCCAAGGCCCCGATACCCTCTCCCCGGCCTGTAAAACCCAGACCTTCGCTAGTCGTAGCCTTAATACTAATCCGTGACACCTCGACTCCGCCAATTTCTGCGATTTTTTGCCTCATTTGAGGGATATACTCCGCTAATTTAGGCCTTTGGGCGACAATTGTCCCGTCAATATTTACAATTTGAAAACCATGGTCATTTACTATTTTGATAACCCGTTTCAATAACACGGCGCTGTCGATCCCCTTGAAACCGGGATCATTGTCGGAAAAGTGGACCCCGATATCCCCGGCGCCGATCGCCCCCAATAAAGCATCCATTATGGCATGAATCAGCACATCAGCGTCGGAATGGCCTAACAAACCCATCTCATACGGCACCTCTATACCGCCTAACACCAATTTCCCGCCGGAGATTAACCGATGAACATCAAAACCCTGGCCGATCCGCATCATCTCTCCTCCTTAAGATCGCTTCCGCCAATATTAAATCTTCAACAGTGGTAATCTTCAAGTTTTCATATGAACCTGGAATTAATTTAACCGGTTGTCCGCAATACTCAACCACCCCACAGTCATCCGTACATATTTTCCCGAGCGCCCTTACCTTTTGGTAACAGTCTAGCAACAACTGAAGATCAAAAACCTGCGGGGTCTGAATACCCCACAAACTGGAGCGATCAGGCGTTGTGATTACCATCCCATTCCCATCCACTTGCTTGACGGTATCTTTCAACGGAACCCCAATTCCAACCGCTCCATAGTTCAGCCCAGCCAACAGGGATTGTTCAAGTAATTCCGGGGTTAGAAGGGGACGAGCCCCATCATGGATAGCCACCAATCGTTTCCGCCCCCTCCATCCCGGCCATTGTTTCAAAAAATCAAGGCCGTTCGCTACCGAATCTTGCCGCTCTTCGCCACCGGAAACCAAAACAATCTCCTTGTCAAATTTGGAAGTCAATTGGGTGATTTGACTTTGTAAAACAACCCTTTCTTCCCTTTTGAGGACTAGAACTACTATTGCAATGTAATTTGAAGCCAAGAACGTTTCTAAAGTACGTTCTAAAACGCTTCGCCCCAATAAAGGTAGACAAATCTTATTGATTGAGGAGTTCATCCTCCGGCCATTCCCAGCAGCCGGAATAATTGCGCCGACCTCAAAAGATTTTTCCATCAAACTCTCCAACTTGCTGTTTTAACCTTTTATATAGTTTCATTATATTGATTTTCCGCTTCGATTCAAATTTTCCTCCTTAAAAAAAGAAAGAACGCTTTTTACGGCGCCCCGATGCTTCTTTCGAAATTCGGCTCAGCTAAAGCAATCTCTTTTTCCTTAAATTTTCTCTTATAAAGAAGTTGCCTTGGAGACTATGTAATCCTTTGGTTTGGCGAAGATCATTCTTCCTGCCGAAGTCTGGAGGACGCTGGTTACTAAAATTTCAATATTTAAGCCGATGTAATTTTTGCCTCCCTCCACTACAATCATGGTTCCATCCTCCAAATACCCGATTCCTTGTCCATATTCCTTTCCGTCCCGCAATACATGAACTACCATTTCTTCTCCTGGCAAGACCACCGGCTTGATCGCGTTGGAAAGGTCATTAATGTTTAAGACTTCTACTCCGTATAGTTCGGCGACTTTGTTTAAATTAAAATCATTGGTCACAACTTTTGCTTCCAGTTCTCTGGCTAGACGGAGCAACTTAGTGTCAACTTCGGTTAGGTCCTCATAGTCCATGTCAAAAATCCTGACCGCGACCTGGTTCTCTTTCTGAATTTTATTTAAGATGTCTAAACCACGGCGTCCCCGGTTACGGCGTAATGGATCCGAAGAGTCCGCGATTTTTTGGAGTTCATTCAAAACGAAGTTCGGGATGATCAAGACTCCTTCTAAAAAGCCGGTTTTACAAAGATCAGCTATCCGTCCGTCAATAATTGAGCTGGTATCAAGAATCTTCAATAAATCTTTTCCGGAACTAATTTTTTGTTCCGTGCAGGGACTGGAATAGAATAATAAATCCGCCAACTCTTTGGTTTTAATTGAAATCAAAAACATAAAAAAGCCGGAACAGGTTACCAGCAATAGCAGGATAAAAACGGTTCGACGCAGGTCGTCAAGGAGCGCCATAACCGGGCCGGATACAATTATTAAGATAGCGGCTACAAATAGCCCGATTAAAAAAGCGGCGGTCTTAATCAGAAAATCCTGACTACTGATCTTATTCAGACGCATGATTAATAACGAAATCCCGTAATTAGAGCATAGACGGCCGCTGATCATTCCGAAAATAGCAATGATTAACCAATAATACCCGGTTATAACCGCCGGTTTAAAAAGCCAAGTTACAGTTAAGGCAAATGCGCCCCAGCTAATCAAGGCCAAGATACTTCCTTTTCGGCGCAAAATTCAACCCACCCTTTCCTCAAAAACTAGTGTTAGTATTGACCTTTTTTCTAAATTTATCCACATAAAGTGATCTTAAATTAGCTTACCAAGGTAAAATCAATCTTAAAAAGCCAAATAAAAAAGCCCGGTAAAAATACCGAGCTTTTTATCTACATTTAAAAAATAACGTGATAACCGGTGAGGCGCTGCTTAATATAACCTAACTCAAATAACCATCTAGGATTTCTTCCATTTGATTTTCAGCAACATTTTTAGCCAACACCAATTCGCTTAATAAAATACGTCTCGCATTTTCCAACATCTTTTTTTCACCGGTGGAAAGCCCTTTTTGCCGATCGCGGCTCGCTAAATTTCTGACTACTTCAGCCACTTCAAAAATACTGCCGCTCTTTATTTTCTCGAGATTAATCCGATAACGGTGATTCCAATTCATAGGCATACTTGATGTTTCATGCTTTAAGACATCAAAAACTTTCAAAATTTCCTGTTCGTCAATGATCTGGCGCAATCCAACTTCATCCACTTTATGCATGGGTATCATGGCTTTCATTTCGCCCATTGGAAGTTTAATCACATAGTAGTTGAGTTTTTCGCCGGAGATTTCTTTCTCTTCTATCCCCTCAATTATCCCTGCGCCATGCATCGGGTAAACCACTTTGTCGCCGATGTTAAACATTTAATCCTCAGTCCTCCTAATCACACTAATATTATATAACGAGGATTAAATTAAGTCAAGTTAAATATTTTAACAGTTTTTATTATCTTTGTCAACGGTTTTTTACACATTATCTAAATTGACCGGTTAAAGTAATGCCGGTCAAGTAAAATCTGTTCCCGAAGCCTTCTCAAGCCATCTTTGATCGTCCTAGCGCGCACTTCGCCAATGCCTTCCACATCATCCAGTTCTTCGGTTGAAGCCTCCAGGATCTTTGGGAGCTCACCAAAGGTTTCAACCAAGTTTTCAACAACTGGAAAAGGTAAACGCGGAATCTTGTTTAGCAATCGAAAACCTCGCGCGGAAACTGATAGATCCGACGTTGTTCCATTTGGATAGCCTAGTAACCGAATTAGGGCGCTTAAATCCAAAAGTTCGTCATCATCCCAGATCGATAAGGTCTCTTTAATATCCATTACCATATCTGAGTGGCCGGCAACATAGTCCCTCAAAACTAATAATCCGTCATCCTCGATGTTGACCATTAACTCTTCCAACTGCATACTTACTAACCGGCCCTCGGTGCCTAGCTCACAAATGTATTGCCTAATCTCCGCCGCAATCCTGCTGACCATCTCCTCCCTTTGCACTACTGTAGCTACATCGGAAAGAGTAACTAAATTTTCAAATTCCAAGGCCGATAGATTCAATAATGCTTGCTCTAACACGCTTTTATACTTCTGCAAAGTTTGTAAGGCTTGATTTGCCTTAGCCAATACTGCTCCAACTTCCCGAATCACATAACGCAGGTTTCCTTTATAAAGGGTGATCACATTCCGCCTTTGAGAGATGGCAATCAGCAATTCTCCGGTTTGAATCGCCATCCTTTCAGCGGTCCGGTGCCTAGTGCCAGTTTCCGAAGTCGGAATAAGATGATCGGGCGTTAAATGAGCGTTCGCCACTACTATTTTTTTGGCGTCGGTTGAAATTACGATTGCTCCATCCATTTTAGCCAGCTCATAAAGGCTGGATGGTTCTAGGTCGGTGTTGGTTCTAAATCCTCCTCCGACCAATTTCATGATATTCTCGGAGTCGGAAACAACAATTAAAGCCCCTGTTTTAGCCCTGAGAATATTCTCCAAGCCCTCATAAAGAGTGGTCCCCGGAGCTACTATCTTTAAGATTTTAAACAGGTCCTCTTGCTTTTGTTCTCGATCACCCATCGATTCGAACCTCCGTTAATCAACCCGGATCTTTACGGCTAATTTCCGGCGCTATAGCCGGTAAAGTTCGTAAATGCTCCAGTCCATATACTTTCAGCGAAGACTGTTTCGGCTTAAAACGTTTGGCTAAAACGCATTGTTCAAAACCAAGCCTACTGCCTTCACTAACCAGTCTTTCCATCCCCGGAACCGGGCGGATTTCTCCGGAAAGGGTCAATTCGCCGATCCAAAACAATTTAGAACTAAAAGTTACACCTTTAATCGATGAAATAATCGAAGCGGCGATTCCCAAATCGAGGGCTGGATCTCCTGATTCGATACCGCCGGCGATGGAAACAAAAATATTTTTATTGGTCAACCGCTCCCCTAACCAACGTTGAATTACCGCCGTCACCAGCAAGAGCCGGTTCCGATCTACACCGACAGCGATTTGCCGCGGCGGAATCCCGTCGGGCGCTTCAGTAACCAGAGCTTGAATCTCAGTAAAAACCGGTCTGCTTCCTCTGGCGCTGGCTACAATGACCGAACCGGGCATAGTCTCATTTCTACTCTCCAATAAATACTCGGAAGGATTAGCCACTTCCATCAAACCGGCGCCGGTCATTTCGAATAAAGCTACTTCTTCGGTAGGCCCAAATCTATTCTTGACAGCTCGGGCCACTCTCAAACTCTGGGTCCTGTTCCCTTCAAGATAAACGACGGTATCAACTAAATGTTCCAAAACCCGGGGGCCGGCTAATTCCGATTCCTTGGTGACTTGCCCAATTAAGATAATCGGGACATTTTCCTGTTTAGCGATTTTAATTAAAAATAAAGCGCATTCCTTGATCTGCGAAGGCGATCCGGGAGTAGAGCGTAGTTTGCTTAAAAATGAAGATTGAATGGAATCAATAATAATCAGTCTTGGCTTTAAAACTGTAAAATGCTTATGGACCAATTCTAAGTTAGTTTCGGATACTACGTATAAACCATCAGGAAAAAATCCTATGCGGTCCGCCCGGATCTTGGTTTGTTCGGAGGATTCCTCTCCGGATACGTAAAGGACGGCCCCTTCCCGAGCGGCATTACCAGCTACAATCAGACTAAGGGTACTCTTGCCGATACCCGGATCCCCCACCAATAACAGAACCGATCCGGTTACCAAACCGCCTCCTAATAAGCGGTCCAACTCTCCAATACCGGTAGTAAGACGGATCGATTCGCCGGTTTTAACCTGATTGAGAATCTGGGGAGTTTGAAAGCTGCTTAAGTTTGACAACTCCTCAACTATATCTTCTACTGATTCTTCCAGGAGTGTCCCCCATTCTTTACAGGCCGGACAGCGGCCTACCCATTTAGTTTCTTGATGGCCGCAGTTTTCACAATAATAGACGGTTTTATTTTTCTTACTCATTTTGCTCCCGCGGTCTCTGTTTTTGGATACGAAACATATATTTGAAAACACTTTTCCAACATATGAAACATTTTCGCATCCAATAACCGGGAATACTTGGAAGGGCCTGACGGGGCCTTCCCATTTTAGTTCCCACTGGCTTCTTCTTTATATTACTTGTTTTTAAGGATTTATTAAAGTTCTTTCTCAAATTTTAAAAATAAATTAATTGAGCCCTCTTAAAAGCCATATTAAAAAACCGGCAAAATGCCGGATAATAGCGTGGACGACTATCTACTAAACGAAGAGTAAGTTTCAAATTTAAGACGGAGCAAACAAAATATTCTCCGTCGTTATCTCCGAGACTTCTCCGTTCAGACAAAGACTAATCTCCAAATAATTAGGAAACGCTATCGCCGATACGTCTTATATACCAATTACTCGCCGAATAAATACGCCAAACCGTAAGTTAAACCTGTCACAATTAATCCTGCCGCCAAAACTCCTATAAAAATAGATAGGAAGGCGACTCTTTTGCGCATTCCTAAAACAAAAGCGATTGTCGCCCCGGACCAAGCCCCGGTCATTGGCAGAGGAATGGCTACAAAAATAGCAAGTCCCCAGAAGCCGTACTTTTGGATTTGAGGGGCCTTACGCCGGCTACGGACGAGAACCCATTCACATAAATTTTTAAACATGGGGATTTTACAAAACGCTTTTAATACCGGTTCAATTGATATTATGATCGGAATTACTGGAATCATATTGCCGATCACCGCTAAAATATATGCTTCTAAAGGGTCAAATCCCAACTGCCACGCCAAAGGAATCGCTCCGCGCAATTCCAAATAAGGCAATATCGAAGCTGTCAGCACCTTAAGTCCATCGATTAAATGCTCAGCCATCCTGGAAGTCTTTCTTCAAATGTTCTTTGCAAGAACATCCCGATTCATCCACTAGGTTTTCAATCATTTTGAACAAAAGGTTACGCAATTTATCATTATTTGTCTCGAATACCTTGAGGACCTCCTCGTGGGTCACCGGTCGAATCTCAGGATTATCCTCTAGCCCCACATCATAGTCGGTGATTAAAGCGATATTTACATAGCAGATCCCCAGTTCCCGCGCTAGCCAGCCCTCGGGATATTGGGTCATATTAATTACTTCCCAACCATTTTTACTAAACTCCCTACTCTCAGACTTGGTTGAAAAACGAGGCCCTTGAATCACTACTACTGTTCCGGTTTCATGAACGGTGATTCCCAACTGCTTAGCGCTGATGATGGCTACCTTACGCATCTGGGCGCAATAAGGTTCAGCAGCAGGCAGATGTTTGGTAATGGGGCCTTCAAAAAAAGTATCCTCCCGCCCCCAAGTCCGGTTCACAAATTGGTTGATTACTACAAATTCACCGGGCTTAACATTTGCTTGTAAGCTTCCGGCCGCGCAAGGGCCGATTATTTGTTTTACTCCCAAGCTTCTCATCGCCCAGAGATTAGCTCGGTAATTAATGAGATGCGGCGGATATTGGTGCTGCTTTCCGTGTCTCGGTAAAAAAGCCACCCGTTTCCCAGCGATCTCGGCTAAGGCGACTCTATCGCTGGGCGCTCCGTAGGGTGTCTCCACCGCTACTTCTTGGACATTTTCCAATAAAGAATAAAACCCTGAACCGCCAAAAATTCCAATTTCCGCTGTTTTCATAATAAACCTCCCTATCTAAACTCTCAATCCAAACAAACAGTTATACTACCGAGCATAGCATTAAAGAGGTTACTGTAGTATAACTTGTTAGTGTCATAATGTGGCTATTTTCGCTATCTTGAAAATAAACTCCTGCCTAGGGAGGCCTATATTTTTAAAAAAAAGAAAGGGCGAGATAACTCGCCCCATAAGTACTAATACCTCTGGTCTAAGCTGTTAAGATTCAAATTTGCGCTTTGAACGGTATCATTGGCTTTCTGATAACCAAGTCCGGCGTTGAAGCCTGTTTGAACACCGGCTACCGCTTGTTGGGACAAGGACTGTTCAGCAGCTTGAATCATGTTTTTAACCATTTGCCCACCGACGTGACCGCAGTCTTTGGAAGTCATATAGCCCCAGTAGTCACCAACAATCGGGGAAGTGTCGATTATTTGAGCTGAGGTTAAATCCTTAGCTATTTCATACTTCATGTTGTTAAGAGCCTGAGCTGCCTGTTTAACAACGTAAGAATTACTTCTTTGTCCGGTACCCATCAATTTTCCCTCCTTTCATTTTAACCTAAAACTAATTTGCCCAGCTCTATGTGGATAAAACCACAAAAAGTATGGAATTTTTCATTGTTCCTACCAACAGTTCCAATATAGGTTTTTAAATTAACTTTTCTTTCCTTTCAGAAAAAAACCAAATTGATCTTATTTTACTTGAAAGATAATCTCCTTTTTTGAGGATACTATCGGAGTAAAGGAGTGAGAAAACCTGGAATACATCGTGGAAATGAATGAGAACCGCCAACTTACTTTGCCGGAAACCGTAGTAAACCATTTTGAATTAAAACCCGGGGCTCATTTTACGGTCCGAACTGAAAACGGCCGTTTAATAATGGAATATCTACCCTTTTCCAGCTTTGATCAAGCTAAGACTTTAAATGAGACTATTACCGCATTAAAATAATGACAATTCTTTCTTAACTGCTTATGGTTCACTGATTGGCGCTTCACTTCATATTATAAAGCGAGGTGCCTTTCGCATGGCTGACTTTGGCAGTTTAATTTATGGTTTTGATCAAAAGGTCCCTACTAAATATGGACTAAAGCGTTACCTCAATTTGGATAACGCGGCTAGTACGCCTCCTTTCAAAGATGTGGTGGGGCTCATCATGAAAGAAGGTTTATGGTATTCCAGCATTCACCGGGGAGCCGGTTATAAGTCGCAATATATGACCTCAAGATACGAGGAAAGCCGAAAAATAGTCTCCGATTTTGTTCAAGCCGACCCCAGTCACGATGTTGTGATCTTTACTAAAAACACCACTGATTCCCTTAACAAAGTCCGTCATTACCTCCCCTATCTACCTGGTGAATTAGTGATCTTTACCCGCCTCGAGCATCACTCCAACGAATTGCCCTGGGTTAATTGTAAACACTTTATCATTGAGCTCAGAGGGGACCGGCTTGATCTGGAACAATTAGAAATGGTTTTAAAGCACAACCGGGGTAATGTTAAACTCTTGGCGGTGACTGGGGCTTCTAATGTCACCGGTTATCTACCGCCGATTTACACCTTAGCTGAAATGGCGCACTTAGCCGGGGCTCGGATTTTAGTAGACGCCGCTCAATTGGCGCCACACCGCCCCCTCTGTGTTCACTCCGCCGCCGACCCTCGCCATATAGACTTTCTGGCATTTTCAGGCCATAAAATGTATGCGCCTTTTGGCTCCGGAGTGTTAATCGGTCCGAAATGGCTTTTTAGTCAAGGGCCGCCCAGCCAAGTCGGTGGGGGAACGGTCAAAACCATTGACTCCGAAACCATATACTGGGTTGATCCGCCCGATGTGGAAGAAGCGGGTTCTCCCAATGTCTTTGGCGCATTGGCAATTGCCGAGTCTTGTAAGGTCTTTAACAAGATCGGTTGGAAAAAACTAATCGACCATGAACAACAATTACTTGAAGCCGGCTTGCTCGGACTCAAAAAAATACCGGGCATAACTATTTACAATGAAACCTTAACCCAGCGCGTCGGCGTAATTAGTTTTAATGTGGCAGGCGCCCATCACCAAGCAGTGGCCGAAGCCTTAGCTGAATATGGAATCGGCGTAAGGACCGGTTGCTTTTGCGCCCGGAATTATGTCAAACATTTGTTGGGACTAAGTCCCGGGTCATCCCCAGTTAGTAATGAGGGTGATTTACCGGGTATGGTTAGAGTCAGTTTTGGGTGTTATAACAACATATCGGATGTGTCCAATTTTTTAGAAGCTTTGGAGAAATCCGTAAAGGATCTGTTCTAAAAAAGAGTTATAGCCCGCGCCTAAATCCAATCCAGCAAGATATCTCTTCATTTCAGAAACTATTCTTCCCTGCAAGGACATTTGACGTAAGTTTTCAGCCTTTCGTTTAATTGGGCGCCAAGTTATTGACAGTCATTTTTATCCAGTGTATAATTAGTTAAACCTTACTAAACCTATAGGATTTATAATGTAAAATGGAGGAACTAAAAATGCCAGAAAAAAATTATCGCCTTGAAACACTATCAATTCATGCGGGACAGGCTCCGGACCCCACAACCTTATCACGGGGTGTGCCGGTACACCGCACCAGTTCTTATTTGTTTAAAAACACTGAACATGGAGCCAATTTATTCGCCTTGAAGGAGTTGGGCAATATTTATACCAGGATTACCAACCCCACCACTGCAATTCTCGAAGATCGGGTAACCGCTCTCGAAGGCGGCGCAGCCTCAGTCGCGGTTGCCTCCGGAACCAGCGCTATTCATTATACGATCATTAATATCGCCAAACAAGGCGATGAAATACTTTCCGCAAATAACCTTTACGGCGGCACTTATACAATGTTCGACGCGATCCTGCCCCAATTCGGAATTACCACCACATTTGTCGATCCTGAAAATCCGCAAAACTTCGAAAAAGCCGTCACTCCGAGAACAAAATTGATTTATCTTGAAACAATCGGCAATCCGGTGCTTGGTTTCACCGATATCGGCGCAGTAGCCAAGATTGCTCACGCCCATAAACTGCCACTAGTTGTAGATGGAACATTTACAACTCCCTATCTCCTGAGAACGATTGATTATGGCGCGGATATTGTCATCAATTCGCTTACCAAATGGCTTGGCGGACATGGTTCGGCTATCGGCGGAATTATAACCGACTCCGGCAAATTTAATTGGAAAGATCCGAATTTTCCTTTATTCACTGAGTCGGATCCAAACTATCACGGTTTAAAATGGGCTTACGATCTTCCCGCTCACCTGGCGCCGATCGCTTTTGCCCTGCGTTATCGTACCGTACCCCTTCGTAATCTTGGAGCAGCAATTTCACCGGATAACTCTTGGATCTTTATTCAAGGAATCGAGACGCTTCCAGTACGGATGCAAAAACACTCGGAGAACGCCAAAAAAGTCGCGGAATTTTTAAAACATGACCAACGGGTCGCCTGGGTCCGCTATCCGGGACTACCCGACGATCCTTCTTATCCGGTAGCTAAAAAATATCTGAGCAATGGTTTCGGTGGGATGGTGGTTTTCGGGATCAAGGGCGGTTATGAGGCGGCTATAAAATTAATCGATAATATTTCCCTTTTCTCACATCTCGCTAATGTCGGCGATGCTAAAAGCTTGGTCCTCCATCCGGCTTCGACTTCCCATTCCCAGTTAAGCGAAGCGCAGCAGCAGGAAAGCGGTCTCACACCCGACCTGATCCGTTTATCAATTGGACTGGAGCATCCCGACGATATCATCGAGGCCCTTGATGAAGGCCTTTCAATTTCACAAAAATTGTGATTGAGGATTAATCGTAATTTTCATAACAATAATATTCAAGGAGCCCCTTCGATAAAGACGGCTCCTTTTAAGCTTCAATGCCATAAAATCATTAATCCTTCTTTAAAACCTCATTCATACTCCCCGAACGGAAACCATCAAGGTCCAAGGTAACATAAGGATAACCGAACTCATGCAATTTCCGACAAATCAATTCCCGGCTGTCCCAGGCTAAACCCAATTCATCTTTGCCAACCTCAATCCGGGCTAAAGGAAAATGGTCCCGAACCCTGATTTGAACTAGACTAAGGGATGCTAAGAAGTTTTCCGCTAAATCGATCCTCCTTAAAACCTCTGGGGTTATTTCGTTTCCATAAGGTACTCTGGAAGCCAGACAAGCATACGCCGGTTTATTCCAAGTCGGCAAAGACATCACTTTTGAAAAATCCCGAATCTCCTCTTTAGTCATTCCGGCTTCCTGCAAAGGGCTGCGTACACCAAGTTCCTGAGCGGCCCGACGGCCGGGTCGATGGTCTGATAAATCATCGATGTTGGCCCCATCGATCAATACCCAATTTCCTTTTTTAGCAGCAATTTGTTTTAATTCTTGAAATAAAGCCTTTTTACAATAGTAACAGCGTTCCGGAGGGTTGGCGGTAAAATTAGGGTCATCAAATTCATTAGTCTCGATCACCGTGTGATTTATTCCGTAACGTCCGGCCCATTCTTTGGCTTCAAAGAGTTGCTGTTCCGGGTAGGTCGGAGAAACGGCGGTTACCGCTAAAACCCGCTCTCCTAATACCTCCCGAGCGACTATGGTCAAAAAAGTACTGTCTACGCCTCCGGAATAAGCGATTACCACCCCGGGTAAGGGTTTTAAAATTTCTTTAAGCTTATCCAATTTACTCAAGGTTGCCCCTCCCAAAATATACAAAAATACATGGAAATACTTATTTTAACTGTAGTATAAATCGCCGACTAAATCAAGTAATTTGAATACTTTAAAACTATAAGTATTGTCTATCTTAAACTTGAAAGCGATATTTAGATATGTTAAAATTTATTTAAATCCTATCATTTTACTATGTATTTCAAAAAGAGGTATCGTTATGCAAATTTCCACTCGGGGACGCTATGGATTACGGGCTATGGTTGATATTGCATTACACTCAACCAAGGGACCAATGGCTTTAAGGGTTATCGCTGAGCGCCAGGATATCTCCGAGTCTTATTTGGAACAGGTATTTACCAACCTGCGCAAATCGGGATTGGTAAGAGCTTCCCGTGGCGCCCAAGGAGGCTATGAACTGAACCGTCCAGCCGACCAAATTACAATTGGAGAAATTTTACGGTCCTTGGAAGGGCCGATTGTCCCCGTTTACTGTGTTGAAGAAAAATCCGGGGAAACATATTGTGAACGGAAAAAATACTGTGTTACCCGGTCATTTTGGGAGGAGCTACGGGACAGGATTAATCAATTCCTTAACGGAACTACCCTTCAAGATCTAGCTGACCGGGCTAAAACCATCCTGCCAGAAGAACCAATGTATTATATTTAATATTTTTTTATTTATCGATGATGCTTTCCATATTATTTTAATTCATTTAAATTATAAGGAGTTTCTTGATATACATAATAATTAAGCCAATTTACATATAGTAAGTTGGCGTGACCGCGCCATTTAACGATCGGCTCTTTGGTTGAATCATCGTCCGGATAATAGTTCCGCGGCACGTCAATCTTCAGCCCTTTGGCAATATCCCTGTCGTATTCCCACTTTAAGGTTAAGGGATCATACTCCGAATGTCCGGTTACAAAGATATGCCGTCCGTCCTTTGTGGCGACAATATATACTCCGGCTTCGGAAGACTCCGCTAAAATCTCCAATTCCGGCACTTTTTCAATATCTTCCCTCCTCACCTCGGTATGGCGCGAGTGAGGCGCTAAAAATTCATCATCAAACCCTCTTAATAATTTGATATTCTTTTTACAAAGCTTATGCGAAAAAACACCGAACAACTTCTTCGGCAATTGGCATTTGGGAATACCGAAATGGTGGTACAAACCAGCTTGAGAAGCCCAGCAGATATAATAAGTTGAGAATACATTTTGCTTCGCCCACTCCATCATCTGGGTCAACTCTTCCCAATAATCTACGTCAGCAAATTCCCGTTGTTCAACAGGCGCGCCGGTAATAATCAAGCCGTCAAATTTCTCTGTTTTAACTTCTGCAAAAGTTTTATAAAAATTGAGCAGATGTTCTTCAGGAGTATTCTTTGATTGGTAGCTTTGGGGATGTAATAAAACGATCTCCACTTGTAGCGGTGAATTGCCTATCAACCGTAGTATCTGGGTTTCAGTAGTGATCTTAAGGGGCATTAGATTTAGAATGGCTATTTTGAGCGGTCGGATGTCCTGGTGAAAAGCACGGTCTTCATTCATCACGAAAATATTCTCGTTATGAAGCGTTTCAGTCGCCGGCAGATTATTTGGAATTTTAATAGGCATCTTAAGTACCCTCCAGATAAGAGCGCTTGGTTGTTTGTATCAAATGTATTGTGCTTAATTATAAGAAATTCCATTTACTTAGTCAAGATTATAATTAGCCCAAGTCATCGATTGGGTCCGTTCTTACCATGACGCAAGGTTCGACTGGCGTTAAAGACCGCCAACACCGTAACTCCCACGTCGGCAAAGACCGCTTCCCAGATATTCGCCACGCCCAATGTTCCCAAAAAAATAAAGAATCCTTTTACTCCTAAGGCCAGATAAATATTTTGCCGTATAATCCTTTTAGTCCGCCGGGCAATCTCCACGCCTAAAGCTAATTTAGAAGGAGCGTCTTCCATCAATACCACATCAGCGGCCTCAATAGCGGCGTCGCTACCCAACCCCCCCATAGCCACTCCGATATCCGCCCGGATAATTACCGGGGCGTCATTAACCCCGTCACCGACAAAGGCCAGTTTCTGCCGGGTGTTTTTCAATTCTTTTTCTAAAGCTTCAAGTTTATCCACTTTATCCTCGGGCAATAGCTCCGCATAATACGCATCAATGCCCAATTCCACGCAAATCCGCTCCGCCACGGATTTTTCGTCCCCGGTAAGCATAATGGTCTGCCGGACCCCCAGTTGTTTCAGACGGCTGATCGTTTCTCGGGCATCCTCTTTTACTTCGTCGGAGATCAGAATATAACCGGCATATTTATCGTCGATTACTACATGAACACTAGTACCAACCAGATCACAGTCTTCGTGAATGATGTTTTCCTTATGCAATAGCCGGTCATTCCCAACCAGGACTGTCATGCCTTTCACCCTAGCCCTAATCCCATGGCCTGGAATCTCCTGATAATCCTGGACTTGTTCCCGGGAGACCTCAACACCGAAAAACTCCTGATAAGCGCTGCCGATTGACTGGGCAATGGGATGATTGCTAAAAATTTCCGCTCCGGCCGCTGCAGCGAGGAGTTCATCCTGGATAAATTCGTTTTTGGGAGCCATTTGCGTGACCCGGAAAATCCCTTTGGTTAAGGTCCCCGTTTTATCAAAGACTACCGTATCTAATTTCGCCAATGAGTCCAGGAAATTGGCCCCCTTGATCAAAATGCCGTTCCGGGAAGCGCCGCCGATCCCGCCGAAATAGCCTAACGGGATTGAAACCATCAATGCGCAGGGGCAGGATATGACCAATAAAACTAAGGCCCGGTAAAACCATTCACTGAAGGCTGCCCCCGGTAATATCAACGGCGGCGCGATCGCGATCAAGGCTGCGATTCCGACCACTACCGGTGTGTAATAATGAGAGAAGATTGTAATAAACTGCTCGGTCGGGGCCTTCCGTTCACCGGCCTTTTCTACCAGTTCCATGATCCGGACCATTGAAGATTCCTGGTACGGTTTGGTTGCTTTTACAGTCAAGAGGCCTTGGCCGTTAATCATAGCTGCTAAAACCTTTTCTCCTGGCCCCACTTTACGGGGGACCGATTCTCCGGTTAAGGCCGAAGTGTCTACAAAAGAAGTCCCTTCAATGATCTCTCCGTCCAACGGAATTTTTTCTCCCGGTTTGACGATAATCCTCTGTCCAACCGTCACTATTTCCGGTCTAACCTGCCGCAACCCGCCGTTTTCCAATAGATTAGCGTATTCCGGCTGGATGCTCAATAAAGCTCTAATGGAATGTCGTGATCGGTTGACCGCCCGATCCTGAAAGTATTCACCCACCGCATAAAACAACATCACTCCGACTGCTTCCGGCAATTGATGAATCGCGATGGCTCCGCTGGTGGCGATAGTCATTAGGAAATTCTCATCAAACAATTGACCGTGAACCATTCTCTTCACCGCTTTATTGACTACCGGCCATCCCACCAGAAAATAAGCTGGAAGTAAAACCGCGTACTCCGCCCATGATAACCAAGTCTGACGCAGTTGTTCATTGAATATCAGTCCGATTAAAAAAAGCGCCCCCGCCGCTTCAATCAGCCACAGTTTTTTCCGCGCTTCTCTCTCCTCTGAAATGGGAATAACCCGGCCACCCTCAATTTTTTCAAGCTTTGCTTCCGGTTCCACCCGGCTAATAATATTTTCGGCCTGGGCCGCTAGTTCAGGCGGTAACTCCACGCTTTTCGTCCCAAAGTTAACAGTTACTTTTTCCAATCCCTTAATTTTGCGCAATTCAGATTCGATTTTAGCGGCGCAATTGGGACAGTCCAACCCATTCAAAATATAGCGCATTATTTAACCTTCCTTATAACGAAAGAATGGACCATACTAAGCTAAAAATAATCAAATGGTTGACGGGAATATAATACTATCTTTCTTCGGCGAAGTGTTCCTGTGCTTCTTTGATCATATTGATAATGTGTCCATCATCAAGAGCATAATAAACCATTTTTCCCTCACGGGTATATTTGACCAACCGCAGCGCTTTTAAAAGCCGTAAATGATGGGAGACCGCCGGAAGACTCATCTCCAAGATCGCCGCGATATCACAGACACATAGTCTTCTATGGGCTAAAAGGTATAATATCTTGGTCCTGGTCTCGTCGCCCAATACTTTAAAAATTTCCGACAATCCGGCGACCTCCAAAACCTTGTCTTTCATACACCCAACCTGGTCCGAAGGGCAAAAGCTATCGCACAGATCAGGGTTACATCTAGTCTTTTCCAGATTGTTTTCCATATCTTTCGCCTCCTAAACAATTAAACAATTGCTTAATTGTTATTTTAAATTATTCAACTCTTTAAATCAAGTTTCAATTAGGTTAATAATAAACATTAAAAATTGTAACGGATTGGCTTTGAGCGCAGTTAAAGATGATAACCAAGGAGAGAATTGAGAAGGGGCGCTTTCCGTATTATTGGAATTCGCCCCTTAATTAGCGGTTCATTCTGCTGTGAAATTTTCTTTGGACCCTTGAGTAAAGGAGGTCCGCCATAACCACAAATAATCGATCCCAGACCAAACCGTCAGGAATACGGCAAACCACAATACCCAGATCCCGATTGGAAACGGCATAAACTGATCCAACATAATCAAAGAAATCGCGATTATTTGGAAGAAAGTTTTCAATTTTCCCCAAGGGCTGGCTGCTACTGATAAACCTTTCTTCCCGGCAAAATAACGCAAAACAGTAATTAATATCTCTCGACCGATGATGATCCAAACAGCTAGCCAGGGAACTCGATGTAAATTAGCCAAAACAACTATGGTGAGGATGATTAAGACCTTGTCCGCAAAAGGATCAAAGGACTTGCCAAAAGACGTGATCTCCTTGCGAGTTCTGGCTATATGACCGTCAAGGCCGTCAGTGAGGCCGGCAATAATGAAAATTATGGCAGCCAATAAATCTTTACTCGGGATATCCCAGAACAAAATCCCAACACAGACAATGGCCAGTAAAATCCGTAATGCCGTTATCCAATTAGATAAGTTCATATTATTTCCTCCAAGACACGACCGATTCTCATCAAATATTCTCAATCCTAATTAGGAGTTTTCAATCTCTATGGCCGTTAAATTATAAACATCACTGCCGGTAATCCGGACGGTAATAAAATCTCCCGCTTGGCGCCTGGTTGGTTCTAAATAAATCACCCCATCCACTTCAGGGGCAAAGGCTGCCGAACGACAGATAGCCCTACCGTCAGGAAAAACTTTGTCGACTAAGACCAGAACTTCTTTTCCGATTCGTCCGGCTAAATGCCGGGCCGATACTTTTCCCTGTTTTTCAAGGAGTATCTCCCGGCGACCCTCTTTCACCGTCTCTCTTAGCTGTGGGCGAAGAAAAAATCCTTTAGTACCTTCTTCGCGACTATACGCAAAAACTCCTGCATGTTGAAAATGTCCTTCTCCAACAAAATCTGCTAATTCCCCAAACTCAGCTTCGGTTTCCGAAGGAAAGCCCACAATAAAGGAGGTCCTTAAGGTAATATCCGGAACTATCTCCCTGATCAAAGCCAATTTCTCCCGGAGTTGTTCCGGACTTTCCTTCCGATTCATCAACTGTAAAATTCGAGCATTGATGTGTTGCAGCGGCAGGTCCAAATAACTACAAATACTTGGTTCGTTGGAGATTAATTTTAAGAGCTCTAGATCAACCCCGGAAGGATATGCATATAACAATCGGATCCATGGCGGTTTAGCCTCTTTAATCAATTGTTCCAATAAATTTACCAAATTGGTCTTGGGTTCCAAGTCTTTTCCATACATCGTTAAGTCCTGGGCGATTAGGTTAAACTCTTTTACCCCGTGTTCTACCATCCGTTTGACTTCGGTAATAATCGCCTCCGGATTTACGCTGCGGAACTTTCCTTTAATCAAGGGTATGGCGCAATAAGCGCAATTATGGCTACAACCTTCGGCTGCTTTAATAAAAGTAGTATGACTTAGCGTGGCTTGCCAGCGTGTTAAGCTTGTTTGATTCAGGAAAGGAGCAGCAGACAAATCCGGTCCCTTTTGAGGTCCCCTTTCGTTGATTAACTCAACAATATTTTCGATTTCGCCCAATCCTAACCAGACATCGACTTCCGGTAATTCCTTGATTAGTTCGGCGGCATAACGCTGGACCAGACAACCGGCTACCGCCAACTTTTGACAACTGCCTTGATTTGGTTTTTTATATTCGGCCATTTTAATAATTTCATCAATCGATTCTTGTTTGGCTGGACCAATAAAGCCGCAAGTATTAACCAAGATTAACTCGGCGGCTTGAAAATCCGAAGTAACTTCCCAACCGGCTTCGGTTAGTCGGCCAAGCATGATCTCGGTATCAACCAAATTTTTAGCGCATCCTAATGATGTGACGGCGATTTTCCGCATTGCTCACTTTCTCCCCAATTAAGATTTATATTAATAAACATGGATAAGAGGCGCGAATCACGAGGCCAAGGCTTTGTTTTACTTGATTTAACAGCCCTAAAAAATAAATAAGATTCTGGTTTCATTGTGTTATCATTTAACCAGAATCATTCATCGGATCGGTTATCAATAAACTGAACCAGTTTAACGTAGACGACTATCTTCAAATCTTGCTTTCAAGATCTTAACCACCGGGTATTCCGGTTTAAGCTCCGCCCCCTTATTTAATGCTTTTTTACCCGCCTGATAGTCCTGGATGTCACCGGACTGTTCATACCGCTCCAGATAGACTCTTGCTAAAAATAACCATGTCATGATGTGCTGTTTATTGCTTCGGAGCGCTTGCCGGTAAAAGTAAACTGCCGCCTCCCAGTTTTGGCGGCGTTCGGAGATCATCCCGAGATTGTGAAAGATATCGGCCCGTAACTCGGAGGTAATCCCGGCTTCAGCTTGGCTACGGTTCAAAAGTTTACGGTAGAGGCTTTCGGCGATATCGAAGCATCCTTTAGCTAAATATACATTAGCTTTGGTATATAAGAAATTAGGGTCCTCATGTAAATCGGGGACCAGTTTTAACATGACAAACACCTCAAAAATATTTTCGGTGAAAAGTTCCAATATCCTTTTTTAAATTGTAAACCGTTGGGAATTTATTTATATTTATCTAACGAAATAATTATTTTTTGATTACGGTTACGCGTTCATCTTCAACCTTCAGGTTTAGTTCCGGGTAAAGATAACTATAAGCCTTTCTATATAATAAAATCTTGATCAAATATTTTTTAGTTTCCGGAAAAGGTATTTGTTCGATCTTTACTGGGTCACCGCTCCAAATCTCCTCCCGAACCCATTGCGATACGTTTCCATGCCCGGCATTATACGAAGCCAACGCCAAGTATTCATTTCCACTATAAAGCCGTTTAAGGTACGCCAAATACCATGTGCCGACCCGCAAGTTTTTTATGGGATCCAGCAGATCTTCCCCAGTATGATTTGGCTCTCCCAATTCTTTAGCTACCCATCGACCGGTATTGGGCATGATCTGCATTAATCCCATGGCCCCTTTATGGGAAACAACTTTCGGGTTGTATCTGCTTTCCACAAAAACCATCGCCCCTACTAAAGAAGGATTAAGCTTATGAGCATTGCTTAAATTAACGATTTCCGCTTGGTATTTCATCACAAAAAACACTTTTAGAATGGGCTTATGCCATAAGATAATGAACATCAATAAAAGCAACCACCAGCCTTGGTTTTCCCTCCGCTGTTCCTGCAATCGGATCACTCCAAAGTCCTTAATAAAGTTGACACTTGCTCTTCCAGCAAGTCCAAACCGTTGTCATTCTTAATTACGGCATCCGCTCTTTTTTCCTTCTCCTCGAGACTCATTTGAGTTGCAATTCTTTGTTTAGCCTCAGCTTCCGTAAGCCGGTCCCGCTCCATCAACCTCTGTAGCTGACGTTCGTAAGAAGAGCTTACCACCCAAATATAATCGAACAAATCCATCAACCCGACTTCAAAAAGGAGCGGCACTTCAACCAGTACAATTCGGGCGCCGCCTTTCGAATAATGTTTCAGTTCTTGTCGGATTCCTCTAATTACAATGGGATGAATAATTCCTTCCATTTTTTTTCGGGCCGCCCGGTCTTTAAAGACGATCTCTCCCAACAACCGGCGATTAACTTTCCCGTCGGGCGATAACACTTTAGAACCGAATTCCGTGATTACTCGATCATACCCAGGCTCTCCGGGTACCATCGCCTGATGGGTTAATTCATCGGAGTTGATAACCGCGACTCCTTTACGATGCAATACTTTAGCAACGGTTGATTTACCAGTCGCTATGCCTCCGGTAAGTCCAATCGTAATCATCCCGGCCAACCCCCAAGATTCATTTTTGGCAAAGCGGGCAAAAATGAGTACCCCTGCCGCCAAAATTCATTTTAACTATTAGACCGCCGCACTTGGAGCAGGTTTTCCCTTTCCGTCCATAAACTCGTAACTTATTTTGATAAGATCCGGAACGTCCTTCCCCATCCCGATAATCACGAAAAGTGGTCCCGCGATTTTCCACCGCCTCCCCTAAAACTTGCCGGATCGCCTGAAAAAGGGCGGAAATTTCGGATTCATTCAAAGAATTGACCGGACGGGCGGGATGAATTCCCGACACGAAGAGGGCTTCATCAGCATAAATATTACCGATTCCTGCGATTATCTCTTGGTTTAATAAAGCCTTTTTAATAGCTAAACTTCTACGACCGAACCCTTTCTTTAATACCGAAACTGTAAAGTCGGGGCTTAATGGCTCGGGACCGATTTTAAGAAGAGACCGAGGCGGGTTTCCTTGGTCAAACAGAAAAACCTTACCAAACTTGCGTTGGTCATTAAACCTAAGTTCCTTATCATTATCCAGTAACAACCTAAAATAAGTAGCCTTAGCTATGGATTGATCGGTATTTTCCACCGTTAAACGGCCTGTCATGCGCAGATGGATCCCGATAACCAAACCTTCCGATAATTCCAGTAATAAATACTTCCCTCGTCGCTCCAAGCCGGTTATGGTTCTCCCCGATACCCGGCTCAAAAAATCCGCCGCCGAAATCCCCAAGATCATTTTTTCATGAAGAATCTCACCGGAGAGGATCTTTGCTCCAATCAATTTTTGTTGCAGGGTCAAACGTATTGTTTCAACCTCCGGAAGTTCGGGCATTGTTAATCCTCCTTCAATGAGACCCGGGACATTTCACCCCAGTTACTCCCCAGTTTAAAATCTACTACTAAAGGTACACTTAACGCTACCGCCTGTTCCATTTCTTTTTTCACAACTTGGGCCAATTCTCTCCAGTTAGCTTCTTTAACCTCAAAAACCAATTCATCGTGGACCTGCAACAAGAGAACGCCCAATTCGGGGCGAGCCGCTAAAATCCGTCCGATTTTTACCATGGCCAGTTTAATAATATCAGCGGCTGTTCCTTGGATCGGTGTATTTCGCGCCATTCTTTCCGCAAAAGACCGGAGGGTGAAGTTGCGCGAGTAAAGGTCGGGCAATTTACGGATCCGCCCCAGTAAAGTACGGGCTTCGCCGCAACTGCGCGCTTGGTCGATTAATTCCGCCACATATTTTTTAACTCCGGGGTATTGCTGAAAATAGGCCTCAATAAATGAATCAGCCTCTTTACGGCTTACTCCGATATTTTTTGCCAATCCGAATCCACTGATACCATAGATAATCCCAAAATTGACCGCTTTGGCCTGAGCCCGCATCTCCCCGGTTACCTGCTCCGGTTGGACTTCATTAACTGCCGCTGCGGTAAACCGATGAATATCTTCACCCTTTAAAAAAGCCTCCCGATAAGCTTCGTCCCCGGAGAAATGGGCCATCACTCTCAGTTCAATCTGGGAATAATCAGCCGCCAAAAGCAGATAATCCGGCCCCCCGGTGACAAACGCTTTCCGGATCATTCGCCCTTCATCGGAACGAATTGGGATGTTTTGGAGATTCGGTTCAGTGCTGCTTAAGCGGCCGGTAGTAGTAACCGCTTGATTGAAAGTAGTGTGGACCCTCTCCGTTTTGGAGTTGATTAAGCCGATTAATGAATCGATATAGGTAGTTTGTAGCTTTATATTTTGCCGGTATTCCAAAATCTTTGCCACTGCCGGATGCTGGTTTGAAAGCTCTTCTAAGACTTGGGCATCGGTAGAATAGCCGGTTTTGGTTTTTTTAGACGCTTTGAGCCTTAGCTTTTCATAGAGAACTACTCCCAATTGTTTAGGGGAGTTGATATTAAACTTCTCCCCTATGAAACTATATATTTCCGTTTCCAATTGATGTTGCCGAACCCGCAACTCATCCCCAAATGAACGTAGTGTCCCCGGTTCTAATTTAACACCGTTTCGTTCCATATTAAACAGAACACTGATCAACGGCGTTTCAACATCACGAAATAAGTCAATCAAACCCAACGCAGTCATTGATTCTTGAAAAACATCCCGTAATAACCGAACCGCTTGGATGCGCCCGCCCGCGATTTTGGACAAGGATTCTTCCGGCAATTTTGACGGCAGTTCGAAAACGGAAACTAGCTTACCCTTTTCATTATTCAAAACGGGAACCGTTTTTTGAAGATAGGTCCGACTCAAGTCCTCCAGTTCTAAATTTCCCAATCCCGCATTGACCAAATACCCGGCGATTAACGTATCCTCCAGGACACCTTTAATCTCTATCCCATTGACCAAAGCAATTTGAGATTGTTTTTTCAGATCATGCCCTATTTTAGTAATCCTGTCATCGGCCAAAACTTGGATTAAACATTCGGGAAGCTGTCGGCCTTCGGAAAGAGGATAAAACCAGTTTATCTGAAGGTCGCTGATCCCCAAACCCAATATTTTGGAACCAGCCCAATTGGCGCCGGAGGTTAAAAACTGAAGGGCGCAAACCCGGGCTAGCTTTAATTGACGGCAGACCGGTTCCGGATCGGCTCGGCTAATAACCTGAACTTCAAATTCAAGGGACGGTAAATTATCACCCAATTCCCCTCCGGATCGGCCCCCGTCGCCAAGTTTTTTCACTAATGATTTAAATTCATACTTAACGCAAAAATCAAGCAATTTTTGACGGTCATAAGGTCGCTTTCTGCAACAATCCTTAAGATCAATCCCGAGTTTTAGATCAGTGACAATGGTCGCCAATTTTTTGCTTAGATAGGCTTGGTCACGATATTTCAACAACAACTCCCGGTCCCGATGGCGATCAACTTTATCGATCGCTTCATAGATGCCGTCAATAGAAACGAACTGGTGTAAATACTTGAGAGCGGTCTTTTCACCAAAACCGGGAATCCCCGGAATATTGTCGGAAGAATCGCCCATTAGTCCCTTTAGGTCAATCAGTTGCTCCGGGGTTAACTGGTAACGGTTCCGGATGTACTCCTGATCGACCGTATCCACTTCGGTAATTCCTTTTCGGGTATACTTCACTTTGATCCCCGGCTCCACCAGTTGAAAAGCGTCCCGGTCACCAGTGACCAATTCTACTTCTAACCCTTGTCCAGCGGCATACTTCGCGTAAGTTCCGATCAGGTCGTCCGCTTCAAAACCCGGTTCTTCCCAAGCGGGTATTTCCAGAATCCCTAATAATTCTTTAATAATCGGAATCTGGGTCCTCAATGAATCTTCCATCTTGAGACGTTGCCCTTTATACTCTTGATATTCTTGATGACGGAAAGTTGGGGCTCCCGCGTCCAATGCCGCTAACATAAATTGGGGTTTCGCTTCGTCCAACAATCTTAAGAGCATCATTGCCATTCCGTAAACGGCATTTGTAGGTTGCCCGCTACTGGTAGCCAAAGGCGGTAGCGCAAAAAAGGCACGGTTAGCCAGACTATAAGTATCAATGATGATTAGTTTCTCTTTACTCATTTCCCGAAACCTTTCTTCAATATAGGCAAGAGACGCGAAGCATAAAGCATAAGTTGAAAAATTACGTTCTGTCGCTTATTCATATACTCCGCAATCTGAAGTAAATGATTACCTGGACAATTCTCTTCCAAATTTCAATCGTCGCCCCTGCTTTTACTCATGGCTTCTGCCTCTCGCCTTTTTAATACATCCCAACCCATTAACCCCACGCCCACCGCATTATCACCGGAAAGTCCCTTGGGTGCGAATATCAATTCCACATTCTGCAGGGCTTCTTCTTGTAACAGCGCGGTTCTGATCAGCTCATTTGCGGCTACTCCTCCAGTGAACAGAACCAGATCGATTTGGAACTGTTTAACCGCTTCCAAAGTTACCTTAACTAATGTTTGACTAATACAATTAAATACTCTCCGGGCCAACTCCTGAGGAGTGATCCCCGAATCCAGAAGCCGTCTTCCGGCGGATTCGGGACCTGAAAAACTGATAGATAAGCCTTTAGCCACCACCGGCAGTGACTCAATTGAATTAGAACCCTTCGCCAAACCTTCCAAAAAAACTCCGGCCGGAAATCCTGTTCCCAATGCTACACCAATACGATCGACAAATTGACCCACCTGAAGATCGGAGCTGCCTCCGACTTTTTCAATGTTAAAACCTCCTGAGGTTGGCTTGACCAATAACAGTTCAGTCGTTCCACCGGAGAGATGCCAAGCTAAAAAGTTCCCTCTCGGTAACGACTGATTATATAGGCCGGCCCGAAGATGTCCTTCCTGATGGCTGGTTTCAATAAAAGGCACGCCTATAAGATGGGCTAATGTCGCCCCTATAGATGATCCCACTTTAAATACAGGCAGATATGAACCAGCCACCGGTCGCGGCTTGATTGAAGCAGCTACCCCTCTAATTGGCATGACGCCATTTAAATCTTCCACCAACCGGGGGAGATTTTGAATGTGTTGAAAAACCGCATCAGACTGTCTCAACCCACATTCGCCCCGTTTTACTCGGAGCATCAACCGGCGTTCATTTACCAAAATGCCATCACTGCCGATAACTGCCACGGAAGTAGTATAACAGCTGGTATCAATCGCAATAATCATTAACTATACTCTTTTCGATTGCAATTACTATTCAACGTTAAGTCAACCCAAAACAATCTTTCGATTCCGCTCCGCGCCAATACCAAAAAACAGAGGTATCTCCTCCGTTGTTTGTACAATGACAAAAAGGTTCCGATATCGGGTTGACTTTCGCGAACCATATCACTCTTAAAAAGCTAGTTCTATTTAAGTGTCTTCAGTCAATTCCGCTCCGACCGGATTGGAACTTCGAATTATATTACCCAAAATCCCATTGATAAACCGGGCGGAATCATCATCCCCGTAAGTTTTCGCCAATTCGACCGCTTCATTAACGGTAGCCCCCACCGGAATTTCATTTTGAAATTTCAACTCATAAAGAGCCATTCTTAAGACGTTCCGATCAGTGCTTAACATACGATCTAACTTCCAGTCCTGGGCGTATTTGATAATCTCGGCATCAATCTCAGCTAAATGGGCCATTGTTCCCTCGACTAAATGTTTTAGAAACATTTGACCTCCTTCGCTAAGATCCGAATCTCTTAAATTACTGGAAAGCACTTCCTTCCAAGGATTTTTACCTAAATCAATTTGGAAGATTATTTTAAAAGCTTCTTCACGGGCAGCACGCCGGGTCATACAACCACCTTTTTCAAATTATTCTTTGGGAGGGAATACTCTATCGAAGATGTCCCGTAAAGAACCCTTCTGATCAACACGTTTACCCAAGAAGTACCCTAAAAAAATACAAAAAACAAAAGCCAACGCTCTCCAAAAACCCATAAACGCCCATAAAAGTCCAGCTATAAATCCGATTAACCCGCCAAAAATTCTGGCTTTATAAAGGGAGAGCTTAGGGAGGTTATCTTTAAAAAATTCTTCCACAGGCGCTACCCCTTTCTATTCAACTCTCGCCCTGACTTCATTGGCAATTTTGGTTACTAAGACTTTCACCGAATTAACCCTAATGCCTACGGTTTCAAAAAGGTAATCATCGACTTTGTTCTTAATTTCTTCGGAGATTTGCGGAACACTCAAATCCGGAGTAACAGTAACTTCAATGAAGACATCCAGGCCGGTTAAATCCGCCCGGACTCCTACATGAGCATCCTTGACACCTTTAATCCGATTACAAGCCCGTAAAGATAAACTTTCAACCGCCGAAACCGCAATTCGAATCTCGCCATATTGGGTCTGGTGAATTATGGTTTTTTCCTCACGTTTCATCCGGAGCGCCATCCTAATTGCAAAGACCGCCAACAACAAAGATATTCCCGATACTCCCAAAGCCCACCACCGCTCTTGGGACGATAGTTCCTTTAGGTTTTCGAGAATGATATCGGCTTGTCCCCAACCTAAAGTTAAAATTAAGAACACCACGCCGACTACGGTCAAAATAATTCCGGCCAATAGACTGACTAACCGTTCCCCAACATTCATGAATCGTGAAATCCTTCCTTTCTATTAATAATACTATAAAAGCCGCCTAATATAAAACGCGAGCATACAATTCTTGATGATGTTTGTAAACATCAAGATCAAAGTTGACGCCTAACACAGCTTACAATCCGCGGAATCCGTGAAATCCCTCTTAAAGAACTCGGGTTTCATGAGTTTCCTCACTTCGGATCTCAACTCCTTGAATATGAACATTTACCTCGATCACTTCCAAACCGGTCATGCTTTCAACGGCGCGCTTAACATTTTCTTGTACCTGGCAGGCGATATCCGGTATTTTGACCCCGTATTCAGTTACGATAAACAGATCAATTACGCATTGTTTTTCGCCGACTTCAACCTTTACTCCCTTGGCCAAACTCTTCTTCTTTAACAGTTCGGCGAAACCTTCTACCATACCGCCGCTCATTCCCGCCACTCCCTTGATTTCAGTAGCGGCTAATCCGGCGATTATTTTAACTACTTCACTAGCGATTCGAATACTACCTGATTCATATCTTTCAATTTGTTCCGACATTAACTACACCTCCAAAATCTCCATACCAAATTTTAATCAGAGCCGACGCCGAATATGCCTTATTCCGCGCCGTAAATTCTGGTTTGGATGAAATTGGTGTAGACCTCACCCCTTTGAAAATAAGGATTATTCAATACTTCCATTTGAAAAGGAATAGTAGTCTTAACACCTTGAATCTCAAACTCTTCCAAAGCACGGTTCATCCGTCTTAGGGCAGCATCCCGGGTTTCGTCCCAAACGATCAATTTAGCGATCATCGAATCGTAATAAGGGGGAATAATATAGCCCTGGTAAGCGCAACTATCAACTCTGACCCCCGGTCCTCCCGGAAGATGATAGACTTGAATCAAACCAGGCGACGGTTGAAAATTTTTCGCTGGATCCTCGGCGTTAATCCGGCACTCGATGGCATGACCTCTGACCTGAATCTGGTCTTGGTTTAGGCTGAGCTTACTGCCGTCTGCAACTTTTATCTGTTCTTTGATCAAATCGACGTTGGTAACCATCTCCGTTACCGGGTGTTCAACCTGGATCCGAGTATTCATTTCCATGAAATAAAACTGCCCGTTTTTATCCAGTAAAAATTCAACCGTTCCAGCATTCGAATAACCAACTGATTTAGCTCCTTTAAGAGCGATCTCTCCAATCTTGCGACGCATTTCAGGAGTGACCGCCGGCGAGGGCGCCTCTTCAATTACCTTTTGGTGCCGACGTTGCACCGAACAATCGCGTTCACCTAAATAAACGCCGTTTCCATGTTCGTCCAGGAGCAGCTGGACCTCGATATGCTTTGGTTCCTCGATATATTTTTCCATATAGACTTCTGGGTTTCCGAAAGCGTTATTAGCTTCGGTTTGGGCGGTCCGGTACGCATTAATTAATTCGTCTTGACTAAAAACTACTCTCATCCCCCGACCGCCACCACCGGCTGAGGCCTTAATAATAACCGGATAACCAATTTCTTCGGCTTTTTCCAGGGCGCCGTTTTCATCCCTGATAGCGCCATCGGAACCAGGAACTACAGGCACGCCGGCATCTTTCATCGTCTGCTTGGCGATGGCTTTGTCGCCCATTTTTTCAATAGCTTCCGCTGAAGGCCCAATAAATTTGATGTGATGAGTCTCGCAAATCTCTGCAAAGCGCGCATTCTCAGCCAAAAAACCATACCCGGGATGGATCGCGTCCACTCCGGCCAAACTGGCGGCGCTAATAATATTAGGGATATTTAAATAGCTGCGGTTTCCGGGAGCGGGCCCAACACAAAATGCCTCGTCCGCATAGTGAACATGTAAAGATTCACGATCCGCTTCCGAATATATAGCGACGGTCCGGATCCCCAATTCTTTACAAGCCCGGATGATCCGGAGCGCAATTTCACCACGATTGGCAACTAAGATCTTATTGAACATCTTATCTTACGACACCTCCGGTTTTGAGTCAGAGTCATATTTTTTCTAAAATGAATAGAGGCTGGCCATACTCCACCGGTTGTGCGTTTTCAACCAAAACCTGGACGATTTTGCCCCGGTATTCGCTCTCGATCTCATTCATCAGTTTCATAGCCTCAATAATACAAACGACTTGCCCATCTTCGACATTTTGTCCTATTTGGACGTATGGTTCGGACTCGGGACTTGGGGAACGGTAAAAAGTCCCAACCATCGGGGCGTTAATTAAGACTTGATTAGGCCCAAGTCCCTCGTTTTTTTCTTCGATTGCCGTAGCAGGATTAGATTGGGCCGGGGCAATTGTAGGCATAATACTAGGCGAGGGATACTGTATAACGGGAGTCTGAGGTATAATATTCGAAATGCTTGTTCCTTTCTTTATCGAAACCTTGCTTCCTTCACTTTCAAACATTAATTCACTAATGTCGGTCCCATCCAACATCTTTACCAATTCCTTGATTTCCTTAATGTTCATTCATTGTCCTCCTTCTAGGGAATGGGAAAGGCATAGGATATCTATTCACCAATGAGAAAATTTTTCCTTCTTTTAATTAATTTTATCTTTTATCCTTACCCATATGCATTTTCGTACTTTCACCGTTCCAAAATTTGAATTTGGTCCAAATTGAATCCCGTGACTTCGGCAGTTGTGATCGCAATATTTTTAACATCAGTTTCTTGAAGTTTTCCCGTGATTGCGATTGTCACCATTTTTCGACTGATCGTTACCATACATTCCTTAAAACCTTTCGCTTTTAAAAGGTTTTCAAGCTCATGCTCTTTTGAATTTGATTGAGTCAAACGCCATAATTCTCTCTCAGCTTCATTTCTAACCTGGTCTGAAAGTCCTATTTTATCCAATAAGTTCTGAATCCTCTCAACTTCCCGGCTGCGCTCCCGGTCCCTTTCTATTTTCAAGTCTAATAGGGAGTCCCCCGGATTAAATTCCCGGGGAACCGAAGGAATAGGATTTTTAGTCGGGGGCGGGGCCGGACTTTGATTAGCCCGGCTTACTTGCCGGTACCCATACCAGAACATAATCCCACAAAACAGCAAAAATATTATAGCCCAATACTTGCTATCATTTATTACCAAAAATACTTTTTTCATTTTAGCCACTCCTTTAGGTACACATTAATATTTTCCGGGAATTACTAAAACTCGATGGTCGGGCAAGCCTAAAATGGTTGTCACCGTATCGGTCAGTAATCTTCGGATGCGACTATCATGAGCGCCTGTCGCAACCACAACAACCCCTTCAATTACCGGAGCTAATTCCTCTTTTAAAACCGGTAAGTCGCGGCCCTCCCGATCCTTTGCCAAAACCAATTCATCACTAGTGCTTTCCTCGGTGTTAACCGCCCCTTGAGCTTGATTGACCCGTTTGCTGATATGGGCCTGGCGCTCCCAAATTTTACGGTTGCTTGCTTTAAGATTAATATCGACCCTCACTTCCCCGACTCCGGTTATGCCGGCCAGGGTCTTAGTGAGTTCTCTTTCCAGCCGTTCTTCATCAAGTTCCGGATTGGGGCCAGAAATCTCGCCTTTCACCCGTTCTTGGTCGAATCTCTCTTTGAGGTATTCTTCCCGTGGATTCCCACTCATTAGTAAAACTGTTCCTAAACCTATCAACCCAATTAAAATCCAAATCGAAACCGGCTTCGTTTGAAAATAGATCCAGAGATTATGCAATCCAAAATCCTTTCCGCCGTTATCTATTTTCATCCCAAATCACCTCGATCTGCTCTTTAGAGAAATTGCAAACCAATCGGACCGATTGCCTTATCTTCATAGTCATTTTATCTTCAAAATCCTTTGAAAGCTCCCCCTCCACAGCGGGAACAACTCTAATGGAAACTCCTAAAGGTCCGGAAGCAGAATCGGAGAACCGTACCTCCCGTAGCTCAATACCGTCGATCAACCCGATAACGCTTATGATCTTTTCCTCAGCTAAGGCTTGTTGTTGTATATCAAAACCCGCTTGCCAGCGGTGTCGCATTTCCAAACCGCGCTCCAATACTTGTTGTGAAGCCTGCTGATTAGCGATTGAATTCAAATGTATAATCCCGTCCGGAACGAGGGGAATCTTAAAGAAGCGAGTCAAAGGCTGAAGCAAGACTACCATTACCATCAAACCGATCACTAATTTCACCGTTTTTTTTAAGCTGTTTTCCGGCGTCAGCATTTCGATGAAACCCGCTACTATAATAATAGTAATCAACTGTCGCAGCCAATCCGTTAAATTATGCACTGTTCTCACCTATAAACCTATGATTTATATATGACCATAGTTGGCTGCCCCGACCAAAATCGCCAGCGCAATGTAGAACATTAATCCCACTACCGTAACCGCGCCAAATAAACAGAGGAAAACATCCCCAATGGTCTGCAAGGCATCAGATAGCCGGTTGTTACCCAGTGGTTGGGTTACTGCCCCGGTCATTTGAAAAATTACCGCCACCGCCAAAATTTTTAGTAACGGAAAAATCGTTACTAAAGTAATCAAACCTAATCCGTATACGCCTAAACCGCTTTTTAAAACCGCCGCGCATCCGGCGGTCATTTCCATTGTATCGGAGATCGCTCCTCCGACTACCGGCAAGAAAGCGGAAGAAAAGTATTTGGCGGTCCGCAAAGAAAGGCTATCCGCCACCGAGGCGGTAAATCCCCGGATGGTAACTACTCCGATAAAAACCGCCATCATTACACCTAACGAACCATTGGCCGCCAGCTTAAAAAAGCGGGCTAATTTGTTCACCTGGAAGCTATCAACCAAATGGTTGACCATTCCAAGAATCCCCGTAAACATGATCAATGGCAAAACTAAGTTGGTTACTAAACTGCCGACCAAGCCAACGCTGGATATTAAAAGCGGATGAACGATCGCTGCGGTGGCGACGCCGCCTCCGGCCGCTACGATACTAAACAGAACCGGGGTTATCGCATACATGAAGTTGGTCATCTCCGTAATCGTTCCGCGAGCGATAGTGAAGGTAACCCGAAAACAATTCACCACTATACCCATGACCACTAAAAAACACAAGCTAAAAGCCAAGCGGCTGATGTTATCCTCTTCAAAAGCATGCTTAATATTCTCCAAAACCGCCAAAGCCATTGCTAAGATAATCAACTGCCCCAGCAGTTTATAATTAAAAAATATTTCCCTTAAGAAAAATTGGAGTATTCCTTTGCCGATTTTTGGTAAGTCCCATTTTGGACCGGTTATACCCCATGTTCTTAAATCCAAACGCGGTAAATAGCGTTGCACATCTTGATCCACTGTATTTAAAAATTCTTTCAGATCGCTTAGATCAACCGCATCGACCACCTCCTGCGGTAAGACCGGAGAAGCCAGTACAGAACCGGTTTCTCCAAGAACCATCAAAGCTATTATCGATAGTGCGACTATCAAAATCCCCTTCATTAAAATACTCCGTTAAAATATTCTTGGCTGTTGGCCGTTAAGCGCCAACTGTTGGCAGGTAACCCTTTGCCATTAGCTATTAGCCGTTGGTTGCTGGCCTTATACTTTGCTCTTTGGAACAAAATACTGCCTGAGAGCCGACCACCAACGCAATCCCTACAAATTACGGATGATCATTTCCAATAAACCGGCCATAATTGGAACTCCTAAGCTTAAAATGAATATTTTACCGGCCAGTTCAATCTTGGCGGCCATGCTGTTCTCCCCGGCGTCCTTGCAGATTTGAGCGCCAAACCCAGCCAAATATGCTATTCCTACTATTTTGACGACTAATTTAAAATAACCGGAATTGATTTGGGCTCTGGAGGCCAAAGACTCAAAGACGGATAAAATCTGGGAAATATTCTTCATCAATCCGATCAAGATCAAAGCGGACGCAGCTATCGAAATCGGCGCCGCTATTTCAGGGCGTTCTTTGCGAACTATCAATAATAAAACTGTCGCTATCAGGCTAAAACCCAATACCCCATAGAAGGTCACCCTTCCGCCTCCCACGAATTAGTGCGCTGATTCGAAGCTGTTTCATTCCGAGTTCCCTGTTTATCATTTCGTACAAAATCACAGCCCGAAAACTGATCGGACCTCAATAAATAGTTTTTGTACCAACTGAATTACCATCAACAACACGATAATCACTCCGGCTAAAGTTAACATCTGCGCTTGTTCTTCTTTACCCGCCTGTTTGAGGACCATATTTAAAACCGAAACCAAAATCCCGATCCCGGCGATTTTAAAGATAAGATTGATATCCATCCAATTTCTCCTACTTCAATTAGTATAAAAGGGAGCGAGGCACAAGTAAAAGTAGAGCTCTGTCACCTATTTTCATCTTTTCATTTATCCCGACTGGCAGCTGCGTCATCTGCGCTACTATAATAATAGACAAACCATGGCCGCTCCGGCGGCGAAACCGAAATAGCGGTACAATCTGACCTGTTTCATTTTATTTATATCAGCCGCTTCCAAGTTGATTTCCAGTCGATACCGGGCCGCTTCAATTCTCTCGATTTGGTCCTTCCGATCCGTACTGCCGAAATAAACTCCCAATTCTTTGAGAACCGCAAGGTCTTCTTTTAACAAAGCCCCCATCTCCGGATTATTGATAAAATCATCCCAAAGCCGTTCGATGTCAAAATCGGAACCAAATCCAATATTTTGAGAGATCTTGGCTAGGGAGACCGCCATTTTAGGATCATGAATCACTTGGGCCGCCCTCTGAAATACCTCCGCTAGCAATCCGGCATGGAAACCAATCTCTGTCTTTAGAATATTTAATAATCTGATTAGAATCCCAAGCAACCGGCTACGTTCATTCAACCGTTCCGCCATCATGAAACCCATGAAAGTGCTGGTCCCGATTAAAAGCATTGCGCCAACTATTTTGGACATCCGTTAACCCCCGTTAACCTGTTAGTCAAAAGTTCCGGACCATTAATCCCAGATTTAATACTTTCCACAGTTCCAATCCCCAAACGATTAGTAACAAAAACCAATCTTTCCACCGCTCCCTCCTGAAGCACCTTTTTAAGGCCGGGCCTGAGGATTGCTTCGGTTAAGTTACGGGCGTGGGCTGTAGCTAAAAAACTAACGCCGGCGTTGAGGATATCTTCAATCACCCGAAAGTCATCTTCCCGGCCTACCTCATCGGTGGCGATCAGATGAGGGTTCATCGCCCGGAGTAACAAATAAACCCCGTCCCGTTTGGAGCAGTTATCCAAAACATCAGTCCGCGGCCCAACATCTAATTGGGGGATTCCTTGATAACTTCCGGCGATCTCAGAGCGTTCATCGACCAGCCCCACATGAATTCCGGGTATCCCCAGCGACGGGGCGCCGGTACTGATCTCCCGGATGATTTCCCTTAGCAAAGTGGTCTTCCCTGTGGCCGGAGCGCCAATGATTAAAGTTTTTAAAAACCGCCCTTCTTTCCAAAGGAAAGGCAATAGCGGCCTGGCAATACCAATTATGGAACGGGCGATTCTAAAATTGATACTGGAGATATTACGAATTATTCTAATCGATTCACCATTATAAAAAACCTGGCCGGTTATACCAACCCGGTGTCCTCCCGGAAGGGCCAAATAGCCTTGATTGAGCTCTTCCTCCAGCGCATAAAAAGAACCAGTAGTAAAAGCGTTGAGCGTTTTACGGAGCAGGTCGTTATTGATAACTAAAGCCTCTTCAATTTTATTGGCCAAATCCCCTTTCGAAGAAATAAAACTGTCAGTCGCTCCAAAATTCAATTCCAACGGTTGATTAGTCCGCATTCTGATTTCGATCAATTTTGATTGCGAATCTCGAGGTATCCTCAGTAAAACCTGGCGTAACTCAGACGGGAAAAAATGGAGCGCTTCACTTAACTTTTGGCTATTCGATTTATCAATTACAAACTGCGGTTTTGGTTTTTCATTATTCATCTTTGATTTATTTTTTGTCCTAACCAATAATTATTTTCTTTTAAATAAGCAGATCGGTTTACCCAAACAAAAAAGCCCGTCCCTACTTATATCTATGGGGACGGGCATCTTTTTATGACATTCCACCTAAAAAATTTACCGACCATTGTTACCCAAGTCGCGGATTGTAACTAATATCAAAAGGTTATGATTTAATCCCCTTTAATAGATGTCAACTAAGTCGTTTACGATCCGGTTTTAAGCAAAGGATAATAATGGCCTTGATAAAGGCTGTATTCTAAAAATTCAGATTATATCATCCTTTCGGTTAACCGGAGTCACTGTCTTATCAACACTATTCCAGATTACTTTTCCGCATTCCGGGCAAACCACTTCATATTCGCCTTCGTCATCCTCAAAATACAAACCCTGATTGCAATAGGGACAACTCATTTCGAAAACGCCATGCCTCTGATCGCTGGTAAAAGTAACTTCCTGGCTGTCCATATCTTCTTCTTCGTTACTGTAAAAGTATTTTTCTAAAGTACACAGATCTTCATCTATCGCTTCAATATAATCGGCAAAATCATCATGAGCGTCTTCTAATTGGTCTAGATCATCCGCCACACCGTCACAGAAGTCAATTAAACTCTCCCACATCCGTTTCTGTTGTTCGTTACCGTCAAAATTAATTCCTTCCAATACGCCCCGCATATAGGCGGCCTTTTCTCTTAGTTCTTCCATCTTCCACTCCTCCTTTATCAATAGTATTTCGGTTAAACGGAATGGTTATTCTAGCAATTGACCGCTGAATTCAGGGCCGGTCCCGCCGCTGAACAATGGATATCCTCGGCTTTAAATATTTGTTAGAAAATACTTTTTTCTTTCCGCGCCTTCGTGTCTGTGGGAGAAGCACTATGCCCATCTATATTGGTTTAGAAAAATCGCAGTTTGATTAATTCATGGTTCCGGCAACCTAAACCAATCCAAGGGTTTAACCTTTTCATTCTCAGCCATTTCAACCATTTCCACCCATACCCGGTTTGCACTCGGGACCAGTTTGATCTTACCGACATAGATGTCGTCTGAGCGATATAAGTCAACAATAATCTCCGTCGTTATTATTTGATTGAGAAAAACCAAAATGCTATCGGCCTGTCTGGGATCGAGAATGCAGCCGGCGGCTTTTTTCTCCTTCAATAGCATTTGGAGCGCATATTGGTAAACTTCCAAATCGGAACTTACCGCCATGGCTTCATTAAGCGCATCCTTCAGTCGTAAATCCTCAAAATCAGTGATGTCGATGTTGATCTGTCTGGATTGGTGTTCTAAATAACTGACCGTCGCCCAAGTGAGCCCAATCAGTAAAAGGATGAAACCGGAAACAACCAGGCGCGGTTTTAAGTCCCGGCTCCTTTTAGTCTTGGCAAACTCAGCCTCTAAAGAATAAACGACAGGCCTTTCATTATCGGCCAGGCTATTTTGTAATAAAAATTCCTTACTGGAAAGCTTCTTATTCATTTGGTCCTGATGCTCCATATTCCTCTCCAGTCCTCAGGAGCGCTTCCACTCCTTGTTCGGTTAATAAATTCTTCGGCCATTGGTAACCGTACTTCTTGAAACTGCCGATGAGCTTCCCGCCATTTACCCTTGTAGTAAAGGCTTAAACTCTCTTCATATTTGATTAAATCCGCTTTCAAATCCTCATCCAACGCCTTGGTGGGGATGGGCCAATAAATCTTTTGACCGGCAGTTCTTCCTTTGACCTGTACCGTATCCAATTCTATGAAATAAAAATAGTTCTCCCTCAAGTTATCTTCAATATCCCTTTTTACATATTCCGAACAGATTACCGGGACTTTATAGATCCGGGTCAGCCCTTCCAATCGTGAAGCGGCATTGACATTATCGCCAATCACCGTATTGGTCATTCTCTCATATGAACCGATATTGCCATAAAAAACGGTGCCGCCGTCGATCCCAACTCCGACTTCGACTAAAACCGCTTGGTAAATTTCTTCCTCATCTGGGGTCAACGCTCCCTCGACCTTTAAAATCTCCTTACGCCGTTGTTTCATCTCCATTCGGAGGGTCCGGGCCGCTTTTTGAATCTCATAACCTGCCCAGACAGCCTGATATGACTTGTTAACCTTAGCGGAGCTTTCTCCAACTTCAATCCCGAAAACCGCTAACACCGCGTCACCCACAATCGACCCAATCAACCCGTTGTGCTGTAAAATCGCCCGAATCGCCCGCTGGTAATAAAGGTTCAAAACATTGATAATGTCAGTGCCCAAGGTTTCCGTCATCGCAGTAAAGCTTTTAATATCCGAGCAAAGAATCGTCAGTTCCTTCTGGTCCCCTTCCAAGCGGACCGTTTTTTCCCGGTATGCTTGGGCTGCCACATCCTGATTGACGAACCGCCGGAAGATCAAGAGCAGATTATTGATGGAACTTGATAGGGAGTTAAAGGCCATTCCCATAAAGGTAATATTGTCGTTAGTAGCGCCCTCAAGGTCGATGACCTCCATTTGCTGGGTTTCGCTCATTTTCATAATCGCGGCTGTAATTCGATCGATAAAGCGGGTAATATGCCGGATGTAATAAGTCCCAATCAAAGCGCAAGCCAAAGTGATTAAACCGATTATAACGGCCACATTACGAAAAATCCGGCGCGAGTTTCGGCTGAATTCATTCATCTCCTCCGCTCTGATCAAATAAGTGTTCCATTTGGGGAAATATTTATAGACCCC
Source organism: Bacillota bacterium (assembly GCA_023394955.1). GTDB lineage: Bacteria > Bacillota > UBA4882 > UBA8346 > UBA8346 > JAAYHS01. The sequence continues at coordinate 42,365 of JAEWZY010000004.1, read as the reverse complement.
GTAATATTCTTCGCCCCGGATATCAAAGATTAAGGCGCCTTCGCGAATCCCTTTCGTTTCTTGTTGCAAGATTCTACGTAGCGCCGTCTGATCGTCAAACACGGAAAGTCTGGGAATTCGGGATGCTTGGAAGACGATTAAGCCCCGCCGCTCATCATTGATGAACAACCCCATCGTCACCGACTTCTTATTCTTCAGCTGGCGGGCTGCGTTGGACTCCAGACTTTTAATGGTGGATTCAAATGCATCCGGGTCCTTTTTAGAAAATTGATAGATCTCATATTGAGAATTGATAAAGTCATATACATCCTTGAGATCTTTCACTAAAAGCTCTTGCATCATTTTGATCAATTCTGTCCGGTTGAAAGCGAGATTGATATAATTGGACGCGAAACTAGTCACCAAAATCGAAATGACGAAAATGGCGATAATCCGCCTAGTGATCGGAATGACCCGGGTGCTCCCGATCCGGTTGTTTTGGTTTAGCTTTGGTGAAGACTTGGCCATTTCCCTGGATCAATCCAATCCCCGAAATTTACGAACTCAATATTAATAACAACGGATATTTCCACCGAAAACTTGAGATGAAACTGAAAAAACCGCCTCATTGCCAATTATTATGTTACCATTTTCTTTCAAAAAAATTTTTTAATTGCTTTTCTCATTTAAGACGCGTATACTTATAAAGGCAAATAGCAATATTTGAATGAGGTATAGGTTTATATCGGATTTCTAACCGTTTTAGGATCTATTATCAAGAGTTTGCTTTTACTCCCTTCCCTTGCGGCAGCCCCTGCAAAGCTTGACTCTTCCTCTCAAATCTTTATTTCAGCTGTTTGTAATAAGTATAGTAAAGGATTGACATGCAAAATTTAAGATTTTCAGAATTGAACCTTTCGAGAGAGGCTCAAAAAGCCATCGCTGAGATGGGTTTTGAAGAGGCGACTCCGATTCAGTCTCAGTCCATTCCCCATATTTTGAATGGGAAAGATCTGATCGGCCAAGCTCAAACAGGTACCGGAAAGACTTGCGCTTTTGGGATTCCCGTGGTGGATATGATCCATCCCGAAACCGCGGGTATTCAAGGACTGGTCCTCTGCCCTACCAGGGAATTAGCGATCCAATCGGCAGAGGAGTTAAAAAATGTAGCCAAATATAAAAGAGGGGTCCGCATTTTGCCGATTTACGGCGGACAACCAATTGAACGTCAAATTGCCGCCTTAAGGACCCATCCTCAGATTATCATCGGGACCCCCGGGCGGATCATGGACCATCTACGGCGGAACACTTTAAAGTTGAATAACCTCAAAATGATGGTCCTTGATGAAGCCGATGAAATGCTAAATATGGGGTTTCGTGAGGATATCGATATCATTTTGAAAGAAGTCCCGGTTCGGAAACAAACCATCCTCTTCTCGGCAACCATGCCGCGGGAGATTATGGATCTAACGGCTAAATATCAAAAAAACCCGGTCACCATCAAAGCTGTCCATCAAGAGCTTACCGTACCCCAGATTGAACAGTTTTACCTTGAGGCCCGGGAATCAACCAAGCTGGATCTGCTTACCCGGATGATTGACGCTTATAATTTCAAGTTGACTTTGGTCTTTTGCAATACCAAACGCCGGGTTGATGAACTATCTTCTAACCTTCAGGCCAGAGGTTACTTGTCCGAAGCCCTCCACGGGGATATTCGCCAAACCCAACGGGATAAAGTGATGGCCCAATTCAGACAAGGCAAGATCGATATCTTAATCGCCACCGATGTGGCAGCCCGTGGAATTGACGTTGATGATATCGGCGCGGTTTTCAATTATGATCTTCCCAGCGATGAGGAGTACTACGTTCACCGTGTCGGAAGGACCGGCCGGGCTGGTCGGGCGGGCCGGGCGTTCACTTTTGTTTCGGGGAGAGAGATTTATAAACTAAAGGATATTCAGCGCTATACCAAGTCTTCGATTTCGCTTTTAAAACCGCCTTCACTAATTGATATTGAAGATCAAAAGGTCAAGCGGATCCTGGATACGGTGAAAACGGCGCTAGTTGAAGGACAACTCAAAAAATATGTCGCTTATATTGAAAAAATGCTTGAAGAACCAAGCCCGGAAACTAATGGTTATCTGACCACTTTAGATATTGCCGCCGCTTTCTTAAAAAACGCGATGGAACAGAAAAATTCACAACACAGTCCGGAAGAGACAATCCCTAAATTTACTCCGGTTAATAATCGAAACTTCCCTCAAAAAAGACCGGATTATCAAAAACCAAACCAGAAACGAAGGAGTTTCGTTTCTTAGAACTTGAATGATAAAAATACCCTCCCTGAAAACAAGGAGGGTATTTTTATAACCGGTTCTTATTTTTGATAACCCAAGGACAACTCAGCGCCATCTTTCATAAAGCGTAGGATTGATCCCTTGAAGATGCTTAAAAAAGGTCTTCTTACACTTCAAGTCGCTTAATTGGGATAAAAACTTTCTCGGATATGGGCCGTGCTTGCGCATGGCGTTCGCCGGATCGATGGCTTTGATTCGCCCCTCGGGTGTGAGGATCAGATGGGCCATTCGAGTGTCCAAGCGGTTGAACCCCAGCCTTTCGAAGGCCAAGAACAATTCAGCGATTTGACGCGATAAATCTTCGGTCAGCGGATTATGACGTAAGTATATCCCAAGGCTAACCCCTGGGATATACTCCCGGATCATATAATCATCGCCCCACCCGTAGACCTTGGGAAATTGTGGTTCATCTTTTGCCTTCAATAAGATATCCAGTTCTAAAGGGAGAAATTCTTTACGATGGTAAATCTTGATACATCGCCGGGGGTCAAGCAAATAGACCCTGCCTTGAGAGCCCTTACCTACTAATTGTAAGTTTTCTTCCTTTAAGTCATAGGGTAACGTCATGGAATCACCTTTTTCAATATCATGATAGTCCCACCCCAACTTAGCGAGGATATATCCCGACTACCGCTAGAATATTGTAAGTTAACTTACTAGCAAAGGTGTTATGACATTGGCCTATTAAAAAAGGGCTGTTTTAGTTCAACCCTAAAACAACCCTTTGACATCGGCTTAAAAACACTTACCGATAATTCCCAAACAGCAGCTCCACCCCGTAATCTTTAGCTTTCAAGGCTTGAATGACCGCTTGCAGATCGTCCCGGTTCTTGCCGGTGACGCGGACCTGGTCTTCCATGATCTGCGCCTGGACTTTAAGACCTAAGCCTTTGATATCCTTCACGATGGCTTTGGCTTTTTCCTGTTCGATTCCGTTTTGGATCTTGACTTGTTGCCGCAAGCTACCGCCGCTCGCCGCTTCGGTCTTTTCAAAGCTGAGATTCTTCACCGGGACCTTCCGGTTAATCAGTTTCGCTTTGAGAATCTCGACGACGCTCCGCAGCTTATAATCATCGTCGGCGAGGATCTTCAGCCCTTCACCTTCAATCTCCACTTTCGACTTACTGTCTTTAAAGTCATAACGCTGCCCGATCTCTTTGTTGGTCTGATTCACCGCATTGTCCACCTCTTGCAGGTCCACGGTGGAGTAGATATCAAATGAAGCGTCTTTTGCCATTTTGCCTTCTCCTTTTCTAAACAATTTCAATCGAATCCGCGTTATGATTTTACTAGATATTTCCTCTTCTTGCAATATCGATCGCTATATCTGTTGCAATAAATTTTTGAATAAAAATCTTACTGCAACAGATATTCCTTGATTCATATATTGAAAAAAGCTCAATAATTTCGTCATTCACATCCGGCTTTTGGATTGATTTTTTCCGCGCTCCGGCATTTCCGGAATTTCTCCGGCCCATTTTTCCCTCAAACCATCCGCCTTGAGGTATGATTCTTCATGCGGCAAAAATTGAAACCGATTGAAACGATTATTTAGAAAATACTTTTTATTTTAGTTTATGCAGTTCTTTCTCAGTGTCTCTGTAGCCAATAATAATTTTGCCACAGAGACACTGAGACACAGAGTAAAAATTTATTTATTTTCATTCACGGGCCGGGGTGGCGACCACCCAAAAATCGATTAATACCATGAAAAAATCGTCGCCGACCACCCAAAAATCGATCAATACCATGAAAAAATCGTCGCCGACCACCCAAAAATCGATCAATACCATGAAAAAATCGTTGCCGACCACCCAAAAATCGATCAATACCATGAAAAAATCGTTGCCGACCGCTCAAAAATCGATCAACACCATGAAAAAATCGTTGCCGACCGCTCGAAAATCGATCAATACCACGAAAAAATCGTTGAATACCCCGAACCGGAGTTGAAAAATCAAAAATAATTTTCGGAGTCAAAAATCAGGAAACCCCGAAGCCTCGTAAAATAGCCGGTTATTTTAGACAATACGCTTCGGAGTTGGATTGGCGGCTTTCGGTGAAAATAAAAAAATAGGTATAAAACAATCCTGCGCTGCGGTATATTCCGCGATAATATTCGAATTTATTGAGGGATTACGTAGACTCTTTTAGCCGCCTACCGGGGTCTCCTGCTTGCACTGCACAATTCATAATAGAGCTTGGTAATCTCCGGCGCCGGCGCCAAGCCCAACTCTTCAGCCAGATGGGCCTGTAATTGCTGGTATTGCCGAATGACCGCCATTTTATCTCCCAGTCCGGCATAAGCGGACATCAACAGGCCATGGAGCTCCTCGCGCAAGGGATTTTCCCCGGCCAACGCCTCCAAGAGCTGGGCGGCTTTAGAATGCTCCCGGTCTTGAAGATAGTGTTTGGCGAGGCGAATCGCGGTTTCCAGCTGCAGTCGTTTTAAATGCTCCCGTTCCGCAATCAGCCAGGGATAATCAAGTTGGCAGAGATAATGGCCGCGATAGAGGCTTAGCGCTGCTTCCCAAACCGCCGGCTTTTTTAGGGATAATTGACTTTGGCCGGAAACCTGATTGATTAACGCTTCAAACCGCTGGCGATCGGTTTCATAAAAGGCGGGAAGCAGTTGACAGGTTTTCGAGGCGTAAGTGATCACTTCCGCCGGGTAATCCTTTTGAATTACGCGCCTTAACCAGTGCAGGGCGGTGTAAAAATAATTGCTTGCCTTTTCTAGCGGCAGATCCGACCAGAGATCCTCCAAGATCCGGTTGAGCGTCACCGGTTGGCCTTGATGGGCCAAATATAATAAAAGGTCCCGTGATTTGGTAAAACGCCATTTGAGATTGGTAAGATCCTGCTGATTTAATCCAATGCGGATGGGGCCCAACATTTCGATCTGAAGAGCGGGCCTGGCCGATGGTGAGGAAAGAGCGCGAGACTCCTCCTGGGCCACCGGATTGATTTGTCGGGCCGAGCCTGGTTTCTGTTTGGGAGGAGTCAGGTTTTTCTGATCTGTTTCAAGTGAACTGTCCGAACCGGAAATGCATTGTTTTACCAATTTACGAAGCTTGAGATCCGGATCCGCCGCTAACAGTTGCAACACCCGATTGGCGGCGGCATTGTTGATTTGGGATAAAGGAAAAATACTGCGGCTGCGGATCCCCGGGTCGGGATGGGTTGACAGTTCCATTAATAGTGGCAAACCCCGTTCGCCTAACAATACTAGAACCCGTTGAATAAAAGGGATTTGAACCGCGTTTTCCAATCCGAACCGGATAATCGGGTATAAATTATCAACCATAAAAACATACATCTGTTCAAAGCGCTTACCGGCTGAAAAATCCAAGAGCTTTCGGGCATAACGGGCCGCCGCCGCCATCTCTCCGGCAGCGAACTTGATGGCGGCCAACAGGAAATAAGCATAATTTGAGGCTTTCGCAAATTCGATATCGGATCCCAAAGCATCCAGCAGGATTGTTTCCGCCTCATTGAAGCTACCGGAGAGGAAGAGAACCAGTCCGTAAAAGATTTGGTTCATCAGTAAGGCTACCCCGGATTCGGGCTGGGAATCAATTAAAACCTGTTCCAGCATGACCCGGGCTTCCGCCAAACGGCCTTGCAGCGCCCGGATTCGTCCTAAATTCACCTTCAGCACGATCTGAAAGAAGCGTTCCCCGCCAATTTCGGCAATTAATTGCATCCCTTTCCGATAAACGGTTTCAGCCTGTTCCAGTTCGCCGATATCCGTATAAATGCAGCTTAGTTGATAATAATCCGGTATTAGCGATTCAAAGAGTCCGTTTTTTTCCTTGGCGGCGATACTAGTTTCGAGATCGGCCAAAGCCCGGTCCAGTTCCCCCAACTCTTGATACAGAAAAGGGCTAAAATCAGGGAAATAACTCGGCAAAATGCCGCCGGGAGACAACCGGGCCGCTTTTTGGTAATATTCCAAGGCCTTATGGGTTTCACCCAACATATAATAAGTCCAGCCGAGTCCTTCCAGGAAATGAGCGGTGATCCAGGGATCATCCTGTTCGGCGACGACCTGCAATCCTTTGAGCAATAAGTCTTCCGCCTGCCGGAGCCGGCCCATGCGGATAAAGAGCAGGGCTTTTTCCAAGGGCAATTCGAAACGGAACAGCGGCTCCGACTGTTGCAAAACCGCATAAGCTTCCGCCAGCAAATTCAGGCTCTCTTGATAGCAGCCGTTACGGTTCAAGATCTTGGCCTGTAAAAATCGACATTCGGCGATCCCGACCTCATCCTGCCGCTCCGCAAAACCGGCCCTGGCTTTATGGAGCCAGTTTTCCGCTTCGGTGAGTTTACCCCGGTAGACGGCAATTTTGGCCTGGAACAGCGCCAACCATTCGGCAGCGGCAATTTGCCCCCGGTCCAGCAGTCCCAGCCAGCGTTCCACCGTTTGCCAACGCCTTTGCCGCAAAGCCTGCCTGCCTGTTTTCTCCAATAAAGCGCTTACCTCTTGACCGCTGCCGGCAGCGGCAAAATACTCAATGGCCTGGTCCCAGTCTTCATTTTGGCGGGCAATCTCTCCCGCCTTCCGTAATAAATGGCTTTGACGCGGCCCAAGCCGCTCCAGCAGAAAATCGCGGAATAACTGGTGATAACGGTAGGCTTTGCTTTGCCCGGCCAGCGGCGTTAATAATAACTGTTGTTTCTCCAAACGCTCCAAAATACTGCGGGAGTCGTTCCGCTCCAATAATAAGTCGCACATTTCCGGGGTGATGGTCTCCAGCACCGCGGTGGCAAGCAAAAAGTCGCGGATCTCCTCCGGTTGACGGTCCAATACTTCATTGGCCAGGTAGTTGTAGATATGTTCCGCGTTCTTTGATTGTAATACAAAATCATTGGTGACGGCGGACGAAGCCAATAACTTTAAAGCCGCAGGCCAACCAGCTGTTTTGGCCATTAATGAATCAACCAGTTCTTGAGAAGGGGCGAGCTGTCTTTGCGCGATGAATTCCCGCGCTTCCAACCTGGTAAATCGGAGGGTTTCGCTGTCAAACGCCGCTATTTCGCCTGATACATGGTAACGGGAAAAATTTAAAGGAGGCGAGATCCGGCTGATAATGATCAGACGAATCCCGTCGGAGAGATATTCCAATAATTCCTGAATGAACTGATGAATGACCGGTGTGAAGATCACATGGTAGTCATCGAGAACCAGGGTTAAACCAGGCTTCGCTAAATTTGCCAGTTCATTAATGAGCGCAATTACGATTAAATGCAAGGATGACTCATTATTGCTTTGTAAAACCAGTTGCCGGGTTTCGACTCCAAAACCAGGGAAACAGCGCTCTATGCCCGCGATGAGATATTGAATAAAAACAACCGGATCGTTGTCATATTGGTCCAACTGATACCAGACAAAGGGCTGGCCGACCTTATGGACGTACTGAAGGGTTGATATTGTTTTACCGTAACCTGCCGGAGCTGTTACGGTAATCAGTTTTACCTCTTTGCTTCCGGAAAACAGCTCCAGTAAACGGGGGCGTTCAATCAGTTCGCTGCTGATCCGGGGCGGTAAGAGTTTGGTAAACATAATGGGAGTCATCGCTGTCCCTCCGAAAATTCAGACAGGTTCGCTGCGCTTCAATCACCCGGGCAACCCGTAGCCGCACCGCACAGCCGGTAATATAATTTGGTAAGCTCCGGCGCCGGCTTTAATCCCAACTCGGCATCGAGGTTGGCCTGTAACTGTTGATATTTTCCGATTACAGCCAGCTTATCGCCTAGTCCGGCGTAAGCGGAGAGCAACAACCCGAAAATCTCTTCGCGTAACGGGTTTTCATCGGCCAAAGGCTCCAGGAACTTGACCGCTTTAAGATGAGCCCGATTTTGGAGATAAAACTTGCTCAGACGGAGGGCGCTTTCCAGATAAAGGCGCTTTAAATGTTCCCGTTCCGGGATAACCCAAGGATAGTCCAGTTGATTTAAGTATTCACCCCGGTAGAGCGCTACCGCTTCTTCCAGCAAACCGGCGTTTTCTTCGTTAACCTCACCTTCAGCGGAAGCTTCATTAATTAAGGCCCCAAAACGGCGCCGGTCGGTAGTATAAACCGCAGGCTGCAAGTAGCAAGTTTTCGCCCGATAGGTCACCAGTTCGGGCCGGGAATCTGTTTGGATAACTTGCCGCAGCCAGTGCAACGCGCCGTAAAAGAGGTTTAATCCCTTCTCCAGCGGGATCTCCGGCCAAAGATCCTCTAAAATCCGGTTAATACCAACCGGCTGCCCTTGCTGGGCAAGGTATAATAACAAATCCCGCGATTTGGTAAAGCGCCACTTGACTCCGGTGATATCGGCCCGTTCCAAATTAATCCGGACCGGTCCCAGCATCCCAATTTGCAGCAGCGGCACGGAGTCCTGACCCGGTTCCGAGCAACGGACCGGTTGCTGTTCCGTTACCCCGGTTACCGGCTTCACGGAGATTAATGATTGGTAACCTCCCAGTGCCGCCTGAGCGGCTTGACGGACTCCCCCATCCCGGTCTGCGCCCAGCGTTTGTAAGATGGCGACGGCCTCATCACCGCCGATCTCCGCCAGCGGCCCAATGATCCTCCGCCGCGTTTCCGCAGCGGGATGCTTGGCCAGATCCCGGAGAACGTCCAGCGAAGGTTTTCCCAAACGAACCATGATCCGCTGGATAAAAGCGGGTTCGATCCCGTGCGCTAAAGCCAAGGTCAATACGGGACGAATCATTGCGAAATAAGTGATAAAGTGTTGGAGCGAATTTAACCGGGCTGCCCAGTTTAAGGCTTTCCCGATCGCTTCCAAAGCCAGGTCAACCTCGTTAATAGACCAATAATACCACGCTTGATCGGTATAACCCCAGACTAAAGCCGCTGGAAAAGAAATCCGCTCTAAAACCGTTACCGCTTCGTTTAACATCCGGCTGCCTTGCTCAGGATTTTCCGTCCGGATCAAAGCTATGGCCCCCACCGATTGGCAAACCGCATTGACTAACTCGGACTGGATATCCTCCCGCAAAGCTTCGCTAACCCTTTCCCGCGCCTCCAGCCAGCGGTTTTGCAATCCCAGGCAACGCGCCAGGAACACCAGATTCAGCTTTAAATAAAAGCGCTCTCCTTTGTTTTCCCGTATTAATTGAATCGCCCGGTTGTACAACTCCTCCGCTTTGTTTAAGTCGCCTTTGTCAACCCAGATCGCGGCCAACTGCACATAAGCGGAGGGAAGCGCTTCGTTCAAACCGTATCGCTCCTTCAAGGCCACGTTCCGTTCGGCATATTCAAAAGCTTTGTCCAGCTCGCCCCAATCCTGATAAATCGTGGCGATATTGTCTTGCATATAATAGCTCGGCAATATCTGCTCCGGAGAGCTGGCGGCGCCCTGCTGATAACATTGGAGCGACTTGGCATATTGGCCCTGAAAATAATAGATATTGCCCAAACCTTCCAGCAAATGAGCGATCAGGCGGCCGTCGTTCCCTTTGCCGGCCGTCGCCAGCGCCGATTGGAGGAGCGCTTCCGCCGCGGCGAAATCGCCGGTGATCACGAAAATCAGCATTTTTTCCATGGGCAGATCAAAACGCCCTTTTAAGGCTTCCGGCGCCAGGGTGCCTTCCACTTGCTCCAGCAATGCCAGAGCTTCCCGGCACCGTCCCAAACACCGCAAAATCCGCGCTTCGAGCAGCCGGCATTCGGCGCTACCCGCCGGATCTTGCCGGCTGGTAAAACCGGTCAACGCTTTACCCACCCAAGCCTCGGCCTCCTCCAGTTTGCCCCGGTAGACGCCGATCCTGGCTTGAAACAGCGCTAACCACTCATTCGCGGCAATCGCTTCCCGGGTTAACATTCCCAGCCAGCGTTCCACCGTCTGCCACCGCCCCTGGAGAAAAGCCGGCCGGCCCGCTTCGATAAGGAGCGAAATCAGCTCCGGGCTGATTCCGGCGGCGCTCAAGTACTCAATGGCGTGATCCCAGTCGCCGTTTTGGGCCGCGATTTGCCCCGCTCGCTGCAGTAGTGAGTTTTGGCGTGAACCAAGCCGCTCCAGCAGAAAATCGCGAAATAACTGGTGATAACGGTAGGCTTTGTTCTGCCCGGCCAGCGGCATTAATAATAACTGTTGTTTCTCCAAGCGCTCCAGAATACTGCGAGAGTCGTTCCGCTCCAATAATAAGTCGCACATTTCCGGGGTGACGCTCTCCAAAACCGCGGTGGCAAGCAAAAAGTCGCGGATCGCCGCGGGCTGACGGTCCAATACTTCATTGGCCAGGTAATCGTAGATATGTTCCGCGTTCTTTGATTGCAATACAAAATCATTGGTGACGGCGGACGAAGCCAATAGCTTCAAAGCCGCAGGCCAACCGTCGGTTTTGGCCATTAACGAATCCACTACTTCCGGGGCAGGAGCCAGCTGTTTTTTCGCGATAAATTCCTGCGCTTCCGGCAGAGTAAACCGCAGGGTGGCGCTGTCGAACAGCACCATCTCCCCCGCTACCTGGTAACGGGAGAAATTCAAAGGAGGCGAGAGGCGGCTGATCATTACCAGACGAATGCCGGCGGGGAGATATTCCAATAATTCCTGAATGAACTGATGAATCTCCGGCGTGAAGATCACATGGTAGTCATCGAGAATCAACGTTAAATCCCGCTCCGGCAGATTGGCCAGTTCATTGATGAGCGTAATCACGATTAAACGCCAAGCTGACGTAATATTGCTTTGCAAGACCAATTGCAGCGTTTCCGCGCCAAAGCCGGGAAAATGACGCCCGATTCCGGCGATCAGATACTGCACAAAGACGGCCGGATCATTATCGTAACGGTCCAGTTGATACCAGACAAACGGAACTCTAAGGGTGTTGACGTATTGAAGCGTTGCTACGGTTTTGCCATAGCCGGCCGGCGCCGCCAAAACGATTAATTTTACCCCTTGATTCAGGGAGAATAATTCTAAAAGGCGCGGCCGTTCAATTAATTCGCTGCTACTCCGGGGCGGCAAAAGTTTGGTGACCATAATCGGGGTCATCGGCCCACCTCCATAAGGTCTTCACTTATTATAACATGCCTGCCAGATCGTTGATAAGATTTTGACAAGATTTTGGTCAGAGCCGTTTGATTTAATTAAACTGAATAATTACCAAGGAGAGTTCAGCATGGCTGTTTTACCGGTTGCTTCCAATGAAAGCCCTTATGGAAAATGCCTTACTACGGCTGATGTTGAAAAAATTACCGGTCTCCAAGACGTCACCAGAAAAGAAATCGCGTTTACCCTGGAGTTTTATAACGATAAGCATGAAAAAATATTGGAAGCCGGTTTCAATAGCCCGGGTTTTTATAAAGCCGAGGTTGAAAAAAACCGGGATTATTATGTTGAGATTCCAGGAATCGGCGAAAGAGCCGGTCTGGCAATTCCCGGTATGCCCTATCGGATCACCTTTCTTCAAGGAAAATTTTGCGTCATGGTTCAAACTCCGCTGGAAGGGGGGAAAACCCTGTTAAATATGGAGCAGTTGCTGGCTGTCGGTAAGATGATCGCGGGGCGGTTGTAAGAAAAATCGATTTGTATAAACAAAAAATCAAAACCATGATTCTAGAAAACTATCAGGAGGCTTTTGCAATGTATCGTAAATCTTGGAACGGATTATTGGCAATGTTGCTAGTGTTATTCGCCACTGGCACTGTCGCGGCGGCTCCGGTTGAATTTTCCGCCGCTATCACTGTAAGCGACGCCCAAAAAAAGATTTCCACCGGTAAAGTTTTCATCAAAGGCGAAAAAATCCGGCAGGAAACAACTGTTGACGACCAAAGCAGCATCACTATTTTGAGGCTGGATAAAAAATTGTCCTGGACCTTAATCCCCGCTGAAAAACAATACATGGAAGTTGCCTTGAATTTCGATCCGGCTCACCCGGCAAGCGGTTCCAAAGATCATGAGTATACCACCAGCGACCTGGGGACCGAAAAGGTCAACGGCTATGACTGCCGGGTCACTCAATACACCTATAAAAATCCCAAATACGGCGTGACGGTCCAATGGGTCGCCAAATCGCTGAATTATCCCGTGCGCTATCTGACGAAAGACTCCAAAGGCCACGTCACCCTGACCGTGGATTATACCAACATTAAAACCGGTAAATTGGCTGACTCGTTATTTGAAGTGCCCAGCGGCTATACTGAACTCAAGCTGCCCTTTAAAATGCCGAGCTTCAAGTAGCCACGAAGAGGGCGGGAATCCGGAGCTTGCGCCGGTAAAGCCGGGCCACAGGTTAAAACCCAAGGTTATCCGGTTGAGGCGGCATAAAAGGAAATTTAAGGTGAAATGCTTCGTTCGCAATCCACGGGTTAAAGACCCATGGCCGGCAAACAGTCCGACAATAATATTCAGAAATTCATTGAAACAGGAGGAACTATCCATGAAACGTTTTTTCATTTTAATGATCGCTTTTACCTTACTCTCTCTGGCGTTATTGCCATGCGCGTCTTTGGCCGCCGGCAATACCAGTCTCTACGGTAAATACCTGAACGTGGCCGATGTGGAGAAGGCTGCCGGGATCAAGGGGGTAATCCGGAAGGAAGTCGCCTTGACCCTGGAGTTTTACAATGCCAAAAACGAAAAGATCGTGGAAGCCCGCTTTTATGGTCCCGAGTTTTATCAGGAAGAAGTGGTCAAGAACCAGAAGTACTACACGTCAGTGGCCGGGGTCGGCGAAAAGGCCGCCTATACCCTGGGCGACACGCCTTACCGCCTGACCTTCGTCAAAGGCAAGTTCGGGGTGATGATCCAGACCCCGTTCGCCAGCGCCAAGGACCCCAAAAATAAGGAGTTCTTGATCACCATCGGCAAGGTGATCGCGGGACGGATGTAGGCAGACCGCCGCTGAAAAGATACCGGGTGAGAGTTAAAAAAGTGAAAGGATCGGCCATTTCGCCGTTTGGGACATTTCTTACTTCATGCGCCGGTTTTTTTAAGGCGATCCCTCGCCCTTTAAAAGGGCAACCACCATCCTTCACGGCCTAAAAAAGTTCGGCGCGAGATGGGCTCGTCGTCCGGGGGGTTTAAAATAGGGTTTACGAAAAAGTCGGGTTTAAATTTAACGAACTCATCCTGGCCTTCTCTTGCCTGCAAGAGAAGGTAACCGGGATGCTTCGAGGCCTATATCAAAAGGGTTGGCATGGTTTTTTTCCAATCCCGACTGAACCTTTTTTCCCTCTATTTCGGTATTGAAAGAGAGGGAAAACAAAAAGGGTGAGTTGCTAAAAGATATTAAGCACAAAAGTTATCAGGAGGGTCAATCAATGAACTACGGACGATTGGCAATTGTAATCATTGGAATCATCATTCTGTCAGCGGTGAGCGGCTGCGGGGGTGGAGGTAATGGAGGTGGAGGATCAACTTTGCCTTCTCCTTGGCTTCATCGGGATATCGGGACGGGAATGCCCGCAGGTTCAGCCAGCTATCAAAATGGAACATTCACCATTACCGGCGCGGGTAACATCTTGCCCTTGAATAAAGATCAACTTCATTTTGTCTATCAAACGATTAATGGAGACTTTACTATTATCGCCAGGATAACTTCAATGCAAAAAACAAAAAAGTTTGCTTCTGCTGGACTGATGATCCGTAATAACCTTGAGCCAAATAGTCAAATGGTTAAATTTTATGTAAGTTATATAAGTGATGTAAGTTCACCCCCATATCATTGTAGTTTTGGATCGCGTATGGAGATTGATAGTAATTTCTCAAGCGGAGGTGAAGATATTCAAGAAATCCCCATCTATCTTAAATTAGTCAGAAATGGAAATGTTTTTTCCGGATTTTATTCGGCTGATGGAAACACGTGGACTCCATCGTTTTACAATAGTTATACTGTTGCAATGAGCGATCCGGTTTATGTCGGCATGTTTGTTTTCTCCTATGATGAAAATACATTGGAGACGGATACCTTCGATAACGTGGCGATCAGCAAATCATAAATTTTTCATTAACTGACCCGTGTTTCAAGAAGTAAGAATGATAGGAGCGATGAAAAATGAAAAAATATGCTTATTGGAGATTTATTTTGATATCGGTTCTTGTTTTTAGCTTCGCCGGATGCGGCGGTGGTTCTGGAGGCGGAGGAACAACGACTTACACCGTAACTTATAATGGTAACGGCAACACCGGCGGAGACGTCCCGGTGGACAACGCCAAATATCAACAAGGCCAGGCGGTCACGATTCTCGGAAATACCGGCCAGCTTGCCAAAACTAATCTTTTCTTCGCAGGCTGGAATAGCCAGGCGGATGGAAACGGAACCACTTATATCCCGGAACGAACCTTCATGATGGGTACGGCCAATGTTATTTTATACGCCAAATGGACTGCAAACCCCACCTACACCGTGACCTATCATCCCAACGGATCTACTAGCGGTTTTGTACCGACAGATAACGCCAATTACCAGCAAGGTCAGCCCGTCACGGTTCTCGGAAATCCTGGTAATCTCGCCAAAACCGGATACATCTTCTCCGGTTGGAACACGCTGGCCAACGGCAGCGGAACTACTTATAATCCGAACGAAACCTTTACGATGGGCGCGGCCGCTGTTACACTCTACGCCAAATGGACGACGCCCGCCGGAACTTATCTGCTTCAATATTGTAGTGACGCTAGTCCCACACGATGGGTAAAAACCCCTTCAGGAATACTTGAGATGGCGGCGCGCTTTACCCCGGATGAATTAGGGACGTACCGGGGAGGAAAAGTGACCGAGATTCACTTCAATGCATCGGGTACGAATTGTAAAATCAAGCTTTATGGCCCTGGAACCCCGGTTGAGCCGGGACCGTTGCTGTACGAAACCACTTGTTCCACATTTTCGAACTGGCATGTGGTGCCCATACCGGCAGGGCAACAGCCAACCGTCGGTTCGGGAGATCTCTGGATCTCTTATGAAAAAGACTACACTGAGTCTACTGATAATGGCCTTGGGGCAGATACCAAAGCATATGGTGAAAAGCCGAATGGCAGTTGGCAGCGGTGGAAAGGGGGCGCCTGGTCCAAAAAGGACGACGCTTTATGGAAACTGCGCATGCAAGTGGAGATGGAGTAGCGGCCGGGATGGAAGTTTGTAGTTTCACTTACCATGTATTCGCCCGGGAGGCCGACAAGTATTTCAAGAGGTCAAAAAACTTATGGCAACATAATCAAAAATGATAGGAGGCAACAAGCAATGGACATCGGTAAAAACCTTCAACAAAGTTTCCATTTGTATCGTCAGCATTTCGGAACTCTCTTATTAGCCTGCCTGATTGCGGGAGTACTGGCCGTGATCACCTTTGGGATCCTGGCCGGGCCGCTGGCCGGCGGCCTGCTGGCGCTGGGCTTAAAACTGGCGCGCGGGGAGAAGGGGGAATTCAAAGAGATCTTCGCCCATTTTGATCAATTTATCCCCGCCTTGCTGGTGACGCTGATGCTCTGGACCGCCGCGCTGGTCATCTGGGTTATCACCGCCATTCCGGCGGTGGGCTGGATCGTGAACCTCATCGCCGGACCGGCACTGGGGTTGCTGTACTGGCTGACCATCGGTTTTGTGGTTGATCAAAAGATGAAACCGCTGGAAGCACTCCGGCGGAGTATCGATTGTTGCGCCGCCGAACCGCTGCCTCTCTGGCTTTATGCTCTGCTGACCGGTATTTTGGGCGGCATCGGAGCGGTCGTTTTGGGTATCGGAGTCATCCTGACCCTGCCCTTCGGCATCGTGGGGCTCACCCTCGCTTATCAACAGCTTGCCACGAAAGAAGCCGTGCCGTTCAAACCCGCCAAGAAAATGCTTCAAGTAGCCGGCATCGTCGTGGGAGTCTTATTACTGGCCGGTCTCGCCTTTTCGGTCTTCGGATTCGGCCGGCACGCTTCGCGTAATGCCGGCACGGATCTGGCCTCCCAAATCATCAGCGGAGCCACCGGCCGGAAAGTGACCATCAAGGAGCAGGGCGGACGCATCCAAATCGGGGAGGTGAGCGTCGGTACCGGTCTGCCGGATAACTTCCCCAAAGATGTTCCCGTTTACCCCCGCGCCGTGGCCGGAGGTTACCTTGGCGGTAAAAATGGTTCCCTTTCCGGTTCCACCGCTACTTTCACTTCCCAAGATCCGGTCCGGGAGATCCGCGACTACTATATCAAAAACTTGGAAGCGCAGGGTTGGACGGTTAAAGCCAGCGAAATTGGGGATCTGAAACTGATCGATTTTCAAAAAGATTCCCGCCGGGGCGGCGTAACGCTCACTCCCGATGATTCCGGAACCAGCATTATCATCGGAATTACCAGCGAGTAAACCTGCAACTTGCTGCTTGTAATAAATGATAGAAAATATTACCCTCAAGGAGGATTAGCAATGGCTAGAAAAACCATGATGACCTTAGCGCTTATTTTCGCGTTCGTAACCGCCGGAGTGTCATCTTTGTTTCCGATTGCCCGGATTGAAGCGGCGGGTGCCGAAACGGTTCCCCAAAAGTATCAAGGAACGATTACGTTGCAAAGAACCCTCAATACTGCGGAAGCGAAAGTCAACGAGTCGGTGACCTATAAAAATTTCATTCTTATTTCAAGCGGGCAGAAAGCCAATCTCTATCACTTTATGAATCAAGACGACATCTCCGTAACCACCAGCGCAGATATGCAGGATTCATCCACCACCGTCCGCTGCCCGGCGCGGACTGTGAAAGATTCCGAGGTCGGGATCACCTTGGCGATGGATACGGCCAAGCGGAAATATACCATCATTGCGGGGCCTGTTGAAAATATTCCCGCCGGGATAACCACCGCCGAAGGCAAATTTGCTGATTTTTACGGCATCATGGGGCAAACCGCCGCCGATATTCCTTTACCGGCCGTTTATGACAAACTGACCGGCTCCAAGACCATCTCGGAGACCAGCGGCGCCAAGGTGGTGCTGGAGTGGGATTTAAAAGCTTACTAATATCATCGCCAAAAAGACAGGAGGCATCATCATGTCCAAGGACACTTATACCGAAGTTACAACGCAATCCTGGTTCTCCCGGATCAGGGACAGTCTGGTCGGGGTGCTGTTTGGCTTGTTGATCTTCGTGGGCTCCTTCTTGCTCCTTTGGTTCAATGAAGGCCGTACCGTAAAGACTGCGGAGGCCTTGCGAGAAATAGCAAAAACGGTGCTGGCCCTGCCTGCTCCCGAGGTCTCCCCCCGGAATGAAGGCCAATTGATTTACGTCACCGGCACAGCCAGTACCGGGGAGACACTTCGTGACCCCAGTTTGGGAATATCGGCCCCCGCCATCAAGCTTCACCGTGAAGTGGAAATGTATCAATGGGTCGAATCCGCCAAGTCGGAAACCAGGGAAAAGGTGGGCGGCTCCAAGGAGACCGTCACGACTTACACCTACGAGACCCAATGGTCCGGGACCTACCAGGACCCGGCGCGGTTCAAAAAACCGGAAGGTCACGCCAATCCGGCGATGCTCTATACCAATACCGCCATCACCGCGAAAACCGTCTCTTTAGGTTCTTTTTTGCTTTCACCGGGATTGATTACCAAGATCAACCCCACCGAGCAGTTCGCCCTGACTCCGGAGGATCTCGCGAAACTACCCGCCTCCCTTCGTTCCCGGGCCGAGCTTTCCGGCGACTACCTCTATCTCGGAGCGCGGGAGAATCCGGAACCGAATATGCCCCGGGTGGGAGACTACCGGATTCGTTACCGGCTGGTTCCCGCGGCAACCGCGCTGAGCATTATCGCCAAACAAATCGCCAACACCTTCGAACCTTATCAGTCGCAAAACGGCCGGCTGACGGAACTGTTGGAAACGGGCACCATCAGCGCTGCCGCCATGGTGGCCAACGCCCAGAAAAGCAATCAGCTGATGACCTGGCTATTGCGTCTCCTGGGATTCATCCTGATGTTGGCCGGACTGGTTTTGATTTTTAAACCGCTATCAACCATCGGCGCTTTCATTCCCGTGGTGGGCCGGATCTTAGGGGCCGGGACCGGGTTCATCGCCTTTCTGCTCGCTTTGACTTTTTCACTGGTGACCATCGCCGCCGCCTGGCTTTTCTACCGGCCGGTGCTGGCCGTGCTCCTGTTGCTCAGCGCCACGCTGCCCTTGTTACTGCTTAAACGCAAAAAACGGCCGGCTCAAACGGAATCAGCGCGGATGGATGATAATTCATTTTAAATAAGGAAGGTGTTAAAAATGAAATTCAAAATGAAGTTCATTGGGTTGGTGATCACCGGATTGCTTTTATCCTCCACCCTGGCTTGGATGGCTGCACCGCCAGATTATGCGCTGACCTATGTGCATCAAGAAAAAGAACCGAACCGTGAAGCGCTAACCACAATGACATTAAAATACTATCTTCATAACGGCCTGAAATTGCGGATCGACTATCTTTCCGCCAGTGGCGCCGTGCGCCTGAGCAAGATCTTTCAAAAGGATAAAGGCCTGGTCTGGACCTTATACTCCTTTAGCCAACAATATCAGGAAGGAGCCCTTGATCAAGGCGCCTGGGACAGCATTATAGGGGGGTTCGCTTTTGAATGGGATTGGGATCAGTGCCAAAAAACCGGCGCGACGAAGTTTTTAAATTACCCGTGTGATATTTATCAAATGCAAAAAAACGCCAAAACCACCACTGCTTATATCGCGCAAGGCCTGAATATCGTTCTCAAAGCCGAAATCCGGGAAAACGATAAAATTGTGTTAACGATGGAAGCAACGGATTTCCGGCCAGAGAAAACGGCGGCGGCTTTCTTTGAGATTCCGGCCGGTTATACCAAGAGCCAATAGGCTCTTCATTCTGGACTTCTGGCAAAAATGAAAAGAAAACCGCTAGCATGGAATTTGAATACAAACAAAAGTAATCAAAAAAAGGAGTGTTTTAAAAATGAACCGCAACCTTTGCTTGACTTTCATCATGATTCTGATCTGTGCTATACTGGCCTTCCCGGTTTTTGGCGCTGCAACGCCGTATAAGATCGCCGTCCTTCCCTTCGACGACGGTTCCATTAAAGACCGCTGGTGGGGCGGGAACTGGGACGTGGGGAAAGGCGTCTCCGACGAACTGGTCACCGAGTTGCTGAAGACCGGCAAATTTCGGCTGATTGAACGGGAACAGATCGCTAAAGTGTTGAACGAGCAGAATTTCGGAGCCAGCGGCCGGGTCGATACCAGCAGCGCCGCCAAGATCGGCAAGGTTTTGGGCGTCCAGTACCTGGTGATGGGCAGGGTCACCGAATTCAGTTTCAAAAGCACCGAAGTTGGCGGGATCAGCCTCAAAAAAGGCATCGGCCTGGGACTCAAGAACACCAAATCCAACGTGGCGATTGACGCCCGGCTGGTGAATACGAACAGCGCCGAGATCATTGCCAGCGTCACCGGAAAAGGCAATAAAAGCACCGCCAACGTGAAAGTGGCCTACAAATGGGATGCCATCGCCCTGGGCAGCGACGAGTTCCGCCAAACCGACCTGGGGATAGCCACCCGCGAAGCGGTCGCTTCGGTCGCCAAACAATTGGTGGAAACAGCCTACGCTGGCGGTGGAGCGGCCCAGTCTGTTAAAATCACCGGTCTGGTGGCATATGCCAGCGGCAACCGGGTGGTGGTCAATATCGGTTCCGAATCAGGAATCAAACCCGGGATGACCTTAATCGTCCAACACGTATTGGAGATCGTTAAAGATCCGGCTACCGGCGAGACAATCGATGAAGTGAGCGAAGCAATCGCCGAGATCAAGGTGACCGAAGTGAAGGAGAAATCGGCGACCTGCACGGTGGCGACTAAATTGAATTCCAAGTACGCCATCGCGGTCGGGGACAAGGTGGAAGAGAAGTAAACAGTGAAAGACGGGTTCGCCATTCACATCCGGTATTTGGGATGTGAATGTACTCAAAACTTTTTTCAACATATCTAGAATATTCTAAGTTGGCCTACGCGTATTGGTGATATGATATTTGCCTATAAAAAGGGTTGTCTTTGACCTAAAGACAACCCTTTTGCTGGTATAGTTTCATATATAACGGCTTACTCGGGAGGTTAAAAAATTACTGGCGTTATCATGATCAACGGTAATTCCCGAATAAAAGCTCCACCCCGTAATCTTTTGCTTTCAAGGCTTGGATGACCGCTTGCAGGTCGTCCCGGTTCTTGCCGGTGACACGGACTTGGTCGTCCATGATTTGAGCCTGGACCTTCAAGCCTAGGCCTTTAATATCCTTCACGATCGCCTTAGCCTTTTCCTGCTCAATACCATTCTGGATCTTGACCTGTTGCCGTAAGGTCCCACTGCTGGCAGCCTCGGCTTTTTCAAAATTTAGGTTTTTCACCGGTACCTTCCGGTTAACCATTTTTGCCTTGAGAATCTCAACAACGCTCCGGAGCTTATAATCATCGTCGGCGAGGATCTTCAACCCTTCCCCCTCGATTTCCACCTTGGAAATACTGCCTTTAAAGTCATAGCGTTGCCCGATCTCCTTGTTGGTCTGGTTCACCGCATTGTCCACCTCTTGCATGTCCACTGTGGAATAGATATCAAATGAAGCGTCTTTTGCCATTTATAATCTCCTTTTTATTATTTAAATATTACATTTAAACTAAGGTCTAAAATTAAAGGTATTAAGGCTTAAATGCCGAAAGCGCCTAAAAAATGATCGGCCTCATCAAACAATGGAGTGACTAAACTCTTAAATCAGAATATCATCCCCCGGTCTGAGCGTCAACACGAATTGTACATAAATCTTATGTATTTTACGGTGATGCAAAATTAAATATACTTAATGACGCGAAGTAAATAGTACTGCATTTGTAATCCAAAATAATAGACAATACTCCTGAAATAACCACCATCTATTTCGATTTAAATAATTAAAAAAAATAAAAAAATATAAGTTTTTCTAATTAAAAAGAGGAAAAAGGCCGAATTTTAACATATATATAATATAACTGTTAAGATAGTAATCAAATTTTGCGGTCCTTTCTCCCTATCATTGTAACCAACTGCTAATGTAAAAATATATTGCAAATATTGAGTAATTTATTCTCTCCCAGATTAAATCTGTTGTAGCTATTAAAAATGGTAAAGTATAATTAAGATGGTCCTTTAAGAAACGATGTAGGTGACTATTCTTTAAAGCTTTTTACTGCTTAAACGCGGTGAAATAATAAATAAAAACAGGAGGGTTTAAAAATGAAAAAAGTATCAGCTTTGATTCTTGTTATCATGTTGCTTATTGTCATGACCCTTGGTTCGGTTACCGGTATGGCAGCCAGCCCCATCAAGCTCAAATTGAGCGAAGTGCATATTGCCGGTTACCCTACTACATTGGCTGATCAAGAATTCGCCCGTTTGGTCAAAGAAAAAACCAATGGACGGGTTGAGATCGAAGTTTATTACGGCGGTACCTTATATGGTTCCGAACCGGAAGCCATCGAAGCTATGGTCATTGGTGAACTTGGTTTCGCCCGGGTGTCCGCTTCTCCGGTATCCGAGTTTGTGCCTGAAATGAACGCTATTCAACTTCCTTACCTGTATAAGAGCGCCGATCATATGTGGGCTGTTCTCAATGGTAAAATCGGACAAGACATGCTAAACAAAGTCCAATCTTCCAAATCCGGACTGATCGGACTCGCCTGGTATGATTCGGGCAGCCGTTGCTTCTACCTCACCAAAAAAGCTACCACTCCCAAAGAGATGGCTGGTCTTAAGATCCGGATGCAAGATAACAAAATGATGTGCCGCTTGGTCGAATTATTAGGCGCCACTCCTGTAACCGGTATCGGCCCGAATGATATTTATTCCAATATTATGTCCGGTGTTTTAGACGGAGCTGAAAATAACTGGCCCACCTATCACACCAAAGGCGACTATAAGGCCGCTAAATACTACATCCTTGACCATCATACCCGCGTGCCGGAGATTCTGCTTGCTTCCGAATCAGCTCTGAAAAAAGCCAGAGTAAGCAAAAAAGATATGGACAGCATCAAACAATGCGCCAAAGCCACTCAAGACTTTGAGATTAAAGAATGGGCCAAGATGGAGAAAACATCTGAGGAAGCAGTCCGTAAAGGCGGCACTATCGTAGTGGAACTAACCGCTAACGAGCTGAAGCTTTTCCAAGACGCAATGGCTCCTTTATATAAGGAATACGGCGGAAAATACACCGACACCATCAATGCCATCGCTGAAGTTGGCAAGAAGTTTTAATTTTTATCTCTGCTCACAACACGAGGGGAATCGCTCAGATTCCCCTTTTTTATAATTATCATAGTGAGGTGACGGTCATATATGCAAAAATTAGCTCAAGGCCTGCGCGCCATCGATACTTTGGTTCATAAAATCCTATTGGTTATGGCACAGGTGGCGCTGGCCGCTATGATCACTATCGTATCTGTCACAGTATATTATCGTTATGTATTGAATACCGGAATCATCTGGGCTGAAGAAGTGCCCCGCACCTTAGTAGCGCTATTCGCATTTATCGCCTGCGCCATGGGAGTCCGGGACCAACTGCATATCGGTATCAGCGTGATCTACAGCCGCTTTCCCAAAGGCGGGAAAGCCCGTAGAGTGATGGATCTGCTCAGTTATTCCGCTACGTTATTCGCCGGTTTAATCATGGCTTATTACGGCTGGAACCTCTGCGCCCAATTAGGACGGTTCACCATGCCGGCCACCGGCTGGCCCCGCTGGGTCCAATATATATCGTTGCCAATCTCGGGAGCGATTATCGCTTACGATTCCCTTCTTTATATGCTGGGTGTAATCAACGAAGACGACCGTATGTATTCGGAGAAAGAAGAAGAATATCAGGTGCTCCACATCAAAAAAGGGGGAATTCAAGAGGGAGGCGCGCAATAATGGATACTAATACTTTGGCTACAATTGTGTTACTGGGCAGTTTCGTCCTGATGATGCTGACGCGCATTCCTGTGGCCTTTTCACTACTACTTTCCGCGGTCTTTAGCGCGCTAGTCTGCGGACAAGGTTTGTCCACATTGGTGCAGCAGATGGTCAAAGGGATTGATAACTTCACTTTGCTAGCTATCCCCTTTTTCATCGCCATGGGCGAGATCATGAGTATAGGTGGGATATCTAATAAAATTGTGGATTTCGCCAATTTGTTGGTCGGGCGCTTCCGGGGCGGTTTGGCCTATATTAACTGTCTGGACTCGATGTTTTTCGGCGGCATCTCCGGTTCCGCCGTGGCCGATGTCTCCAGTTTGGGTTCGATTGTCATCCCGATGATGAAAAAACAAGGTTATGACGAGGATTTCGCCGTCGGCCTGACAGTTGTCACCTCCTGCCAAGGAGTGCTAATCCCTCCCAGCCATAACATGGTCATTTACGCCTTGGCTGCGGGCATCGGCGGTTCCATCGCCGAGTTGCTGATCGCCGGTGTAATCCCCGGCATGCTGTTGGGCTTTTCGTTGATGACTTTATGCTATTTTATGTCGGGTAAATACAAGTTTCCCCGCTGTGAGCCGATACCCAAAAACCAACGCCTTAAGATCCTGATCAACGCCTTCTTCCCCATGATGACGCTGGTCATCATCATGGGCGGCGTAGCGATGGGTATCTTTACCGTTACCGAATCCGCGGCTATTGCTTGTGTTTATGCATTTCTCCTGACCTATGTGATCTTTCGTTCCGCATCCTTCAAGACGCTAGGTACGGTGCTGAAAAACACCCTCAAAACCCTGGCGATCGTGTTGACGTTGATCGCAGCGGCCAAGGCCTTTGCCTACATGATGACCCTGTTGCGCATTCCGGATGCGATGACAGCTACATTGACCGGTATTACCGATAATAAATACCTGCTGCTGTTCATCATCAACCTTTTATTGATGTTATTAGGCTGCTTCATGGATATGGCGCCGTTGATTTTGATCATGACCCCCATTTTATTGCCGGTAGTCACCGGTCCCGTCGTAGGCATGGACCCGGTCCACTTTGGGATTATGCTCATCTTCAACTTAGCTATTGGCTTATGTACACCTCCGGTAGGCAGCGCGCTCTTCGTCGGCTGCGCTGTAGGAAAAACTCCGATCGAGCGCACTTCGATTAAGATATTGCCGATGTTCGCCGTTATGGTAGCAGTGTTACTTTTAATCACCTATGTGCCGCAAGTTTCAATGTGGTTGCCAGGGATAATTTTCAAATAAAACCTTTAATAATTAGAATCCGAACCAAACAAATGAATAAAAAAGCCGGATGAAACTCAATTAAATAGTCCCGTCCGGCTTTTTCTATGCCATTTTATTTATAGCAGCTAGTTGTTTTTATCCACTCCAGCTTTACTATGGCAATCGAAGATGGACATAAGCGAACGGAGCGTCGCTTTCCCACTCACGCCTCGCGTCTCATGCATCTTTCCTACTTAGCATTCAAATATCTTGGCCTGTTCAAACTCTTTCCGAATATCTGGGGATGGCCCTTTAGTTAATAACGAAACAATTACAATCGCGATACAAGATATTACAAAGGCCGGGAACAATTCGTAAATCCCCAAAACTCCTCCCATCGGTTTCAGGAACAGCTTCCAGATGAAGACCATTCCTCCTCCGGCCAACATCCCCGCAATCGCGCCGGCCCGGTTGACCCGCTTCCAAAACAACGAAAACAACATAATCGGCCCGAAGGTAGCGCCGAAACCGGCCCAGGCAAAGGAAACGATGGTAAAGATGATACTGTTTTCATCCAAAGCGATAAACATTGCAAAAATCGCGATCACCAACAAAGTGATTCTGGTTACGTACAAAACAGCTTTATCGGATGCGTCTTTTTTCATAATGCCATGGTACAAACTCTTCGAAAAAGCAGAAGCCGCGATTAATAAATAGGAATCGGAAGAACTGATCGTAGCCGCCAGAATGCCTGCCATCACAACTCCCGCAAATAATGGAACAAAGAAATTGGTGGACATTAGGATAAATATATTCTCTGATGCGCTTTGGGTAAGCAGCGCCTCCGGATAGAGCGTCCTGCCGATAATACCGATGGCTACTGCGGCGGTAAGGGAGATAGCGCACCAGATCGTAGCGACTCTCCGTGATAGAGTCAGCTCACTGGTTTTACGGATTGCCATAAATTTTAGTAGGACCTGCGGCATGCCGAAATAACCCAACCCCCAGGAGAGGGTGGAAATGATCGTTAATAACCCATAGTTAGCTGCCGTGCCGAATAAAGGTTTACCGGACTCTCCAATCTGTTGGACCCCGTTGCTCATTACCGGCTGCGCGATTCCGAAGAAATCAAAAAATCCCGGAATTTGTTTTACATTGGCGGCAATGGCCGAAATGCCGCCGGCATAGGAAATACCAGCTATTAGGACTGCGACCAACGAAATAAACATCACTGTGCCTTGCATAAAGTCTGAAGCGCTTTCGGCCAAAAAACCGCCGATTACTGTATAGAGTATTACAAATAAAGCCCCGGTAATCATCATCGTTATATATTTTACACCGAATAATGTCGCAAAAAGTTTGCCTACCGCTACGAAACAACTTGAGGCATACACCGTGAAAAATATCAAGATAAATACTGCGGCGATTGTCATTAAAACTTTTTTTTCTTCTTTGAAACGGTTGCTGAAATAATCGGGAATCGTGATTGCGTCTCCAGCGATAACCGAGTAACCACGGAGCCTTTTCGCTACCAATAACCAATTTAGATAAGTTCCGATCAGAAGCCCGATCCCGGTCCAAGCCGCATCGCTTAAGCCAAACCAATAAGCTACTCCCGGTAGTCCCATTAACAGCCATCCACTCATATCGGACGCCTCGGCCCCCATAGCAGTGATCCAAGGACCGATCGATCTGCCCCCAATCAGATAATTGTCGCTGTTTTGGCTGGCGCGCTTGACGTAATACACTCCAATGCCGATTACCACCGACATATATAGGCTCATGGCGATAAAAATCTGTACTTTTCCTCCGTCCATCCATTTTCCTCCTTAACAGTTAAATGATTGTATAATCATACCAAATAATTTGATATTTTTCAATCGGCATACTCATTCATACATCTTTTTCAAGAGGAATTATAAATAATACTTAGAATCTAATTCATTATTTATCTGTTTCCAAACATTAAAAGAGAGGGGTGGCTGTATGAAAGCCTTATTTATCGGAGGAACCGGGGTTATCAGCTCAGCCTGTTCGGAGCTGGCAATCGAAAAGGGGATTACACTCTATCATTTAAACCGCGGTTTAAGCCATCGCAAAATCGAAGGGGTCAACCAAATTATTGGCAATATCCGAAACAAGCCGGAAGTAAAAAATATTCTTTTAAAGTATACCTTCGATGTAGTAGTCAACTGGATTTGCTATACTCCGGAACATATTTTGAACGACCTCGAAATCTTCAAAGGGAAAACCGGTCAATACATTTTTATCAGTTCCGCCAGCGCCTATCAAAAACCGCCGCAACGCTTGCCCATTACTGAGGAGACTCCCTTGGACAATCCCTTCTGGCAATATTCCAGGGATAAAATAGCTTGCGAAAGACTGCTAATGGAAGAATTCCGTAAAAATAAATTCCCAGCCACAATTGTCCGGCCTTCCCACACTTATGATCAAACTTTAGTTCCATCCGATTGGGGTTATACCGTATTAGATCGTATTAAAAAAGGAAAGAAAATAATTATTCATGGCGATGGCACCTCCTTGTGGACTCTAACTCATCATCGCGACTTCGCTGAAGGTTTCCTCGGGTTGCTGGGAAACCGCCAAGCCATTGGTGAAGCTTTCCATATTACCAGTGATGAACTTTTACCCTGGAATAAAATTTATGAGCTTATGGCTAAGGAATCAGGCGCGCCTCTTAACGCCGCGCATATCCCATCCGACTTCATTGCCAGGATCGATCCCCGGATGGAAGGGAGCCTACTAGGGGACAAAGCCCACTCCGTGATCTTTGATAATGCCAAAATCAAAAGTTTGGCGCCGGATTATAAAGCAACCATCAAATTTGAGGATGGTGTCAAGGAGATTATTAAATGGTATCAAGAAAATCCGGATCAGCAAGTGGTCGATACGGCTATCGACAACATGATTGAGGCGATAATTAAAGAGTACGAGCGCTAAAATTGTTATGAATCCATTTTGTTAGTTTTCTGAATATCCTAAAGGCTAACGATCCTAAATCCTATTAATTTTCTTAAAACAACGTATCTATGATTTTAATGTTAAAAAGGAAGGCGATCCGCCTTCCTTCAAGCTAAATCACCCGCTCCATCGATTTGGTGGCAAGAATATCCGCTTGAGTATCAACAATATTTCTGATAATCACTTGCCCGGCATAGACCGGAGCATCCACTTTCACTTCCCGCAATACCGCCATACATTTACGAACCGAGTCCTTGGGAACCGGTCGGCTGGTCCGGACCGAAAGCAACGGATAGATGGCATTTTCAATCTTTACCGTAGTAGTCACCATCCGAGTTGGGTTAAAGCGCTCATTGACGGCATATTCTTTTCCTTTAGGGCAACTATTCCCGGTGATCATGATTTGCCCATTTTCTTCAGAGATTACACTCATCCGACAACCCATCGGGCAACTGATACAAATAATTTCTTTCTCCACCTTTAGCCAACTCCTTCTTCAATAACCTCAAGTGTCAAACATTGGGATTTTTCCTGCCGACTCAGTTCCTCCTTGGTCAGCATCAATGACTGCATCTCTCCCGGGACCATAATCCTTTTTCGTTGGGACCGGATTACTGATTCTCCGGCTTTAGCGACTAAGCGCGCGTTTTGATAGACATCTTTCACCCGTAGATAAATTGTCACTCGTTCTTCCGAATTTTCTAGTTTAATTGAGTGAGGCACCACGTAAGCCACGCCTTTGCCGGGAATAGTTTTAATCTCCCCGTCGCGTTCTCCGGCTTTACCTTCGACATATCTGGCAGCGCTCCGTCCCGCCAGTTCGCTCTCTTTAGAAACATTATCAACCAAATCATGGACATGGACCACATTACCGCAGGCGAAAATTCCAGGGACCGACGTTTCCATCGAAGCATCCACCACCGGCCCGCCGGTCACCGGATGCAGCTTAATCCCGGCCTTTTTGGACAGTTCATTTTCAGGAATAAGTCCCACCGATAAAAGGAGGGTATCACAACTTACATATTGCTCGGTTTCAGGAATCGGTTTTCGATCCTGGTCGACTTGGGCGAAGGAAACGCCGCTGACCCGATCGCGGCCATGGATATAAGTTATCGTATGATTAAAAAACAAAGGAATGTCGAAATCGACCAGGCACTGGACGATATTTCGGGTCAAACCGCTGGAGTACGGTAAAATCTCCAGTACCGCCTTGACGGTTGCTCCCTCCAAAGTCAGTCGACGCGCCATAATCAGGCCGATATCCCCTGAACCCAAAATCACAATCTCCCGCCCCGGTTTGTATCCTTCCATATTCATAAACCGCTGGGCGGTCCCGGCGGTGAAAATCCCGGCCGGCCGCATTCCCGGAATATTAATCGCCCCCCGGCTCCGTTCCCGGCAACCCATACAAAGAATAATCGCTTTAGCCTTAATCTTCTGGACACCTTCGCTTTGGTTTACTGCGGTAATTGTCTTGGTAACATCAATCTCAAGCGCCATCGTATTTAAACGGTAATCAATCCCACGCCGCTTGACCCCTTCAATAAAACGCAACGCATACTCCGGTCCGGTCAGCTCCTCTTTAAAATAAAATAGCCCAAAACCATTGTGAATACATTGTTGGAGAATACCTCCCAATTCCCGGTCACGCTCGATGATTAAAATTCGTCGGTTAGCTTCTTCATACGCAGCCAAGGCTGCCGCCAGACCGGCGGGCCCCGAACCGATAACCACGATATCATAATTTTCCATTCGACTTTCCTCCTTCGACCGCTTCCGGATCCTTGGTTGGGCCGTCAAGAATACAGGATTGGCGGCCGAATTTGGTTACCTGATTTAAGGGATAATTACATTCCCTGGCCAAAACCGCAGCGACCCGGGGCAGGCAAAAGCCTCCTTGACACCGCCCCGCCCCCGCTCGGACCCGGCGTTTCACTCCATCTACATTCCTGGCGCCTAAAGGCCGCCGGATGGCATCAAGGATCTCTCCCTCGGTAATGGTTTCACAACGGCAAATCACTCTGCCATATTCCGGTTTTTTAGCGATCAGTTTCTGCTGTTCTTTTAGGGAAAGTTCACTAAAGGTAAACAATGGTTCCCGGTATGGATTGAATTTTCGATTTTCCTTAAGTGGCAAACCCTCTGATTGAAGCAGATTGCAGACTAACTGCGCAATGGCCGGCGCAGAGGTGAATCCGGGTGATTCAATTCCGGCGGCGTTAATCCACTTTTTACAGCCGGAAGCAGGACCAATGATAAAATCTTCACCGTCCGGAACAGCCCGCAGACCCGCGAAGGCAGTTATGATTTTTGAGAACTGAATTCCGGGAAATGCTTTTAAAGCGCCGTCCATAACCTGTTTCAACCCATCGGCCGAAGTCCCGGTGTCTTCTTTATCCTCAAGATCATCGGCATTTGGACCGATTAGTAGATTACCGTGAACCGTTGGTGTGACCAAAATTCCCTTTCCCATTTTGGTCGGAACCTGAAAGACAACGGTTTTTGCCAAATCACCAACTTCCTTATCTAAAAGACAATACTCCCCTTTCCGAGGGGTAATCTTAAACGGTTCTCCCCCGGCCATATGATTTAGTTCGTCGGCAAACACCCCGGCGGCATTCACTACAAACTTAGATTCAAATATTCCTTGCTCGGTCTTCAGGAAGCAGTTCCCGTTGGCATTGACTTTTACCTCGCTTACCTCGGCATTGAATAAAAACTCGGCTCCGTTTTGATAGGCGTTTTCCGCCACGGCAATTGTAGCCGAAAACGGACAAATAATCCCGCCGGTCTCCGCATACATGGCCGCTAAAGCTTCCGGGGCAATATTCGGTTCCAACCTTCGCAGCTCATTCTGATCGATGATCCGCATTCCTGGCACCCCATTTTTAAGCCCTCGTTGATAAAGCTCTTCCAACGCCGGTAATTCTTCCGGCGAGAAAGCTACCACGGTTGAGCCATTCCTCTTAAAGGGAATATCCAGCTCCCGGCTGAGTTGTTCATATAAAAGATTACCGGCCACATTCAAGCGGGCTTTTAGAGATCCTGGTTTAGCATCATAACCGGCATGAATAATCGCGCTGTTACTTTTGGATGTTCCGCAAGCAACATCGGCTTCTTTCTCCAACAGCAGTATTTTCACTTGATAGCGGGAAATTTCCCGGGCAATCGAACAACCGACGATACCTGCTCCAATAATAATCAGATCATACAAGCTGGTTCCTCCTTTAAAAAGAAAGCCAATTATTTACGAGACAGCGCGCTGTCTTGCAAAAAATTGGCTCTCCACTTCTCCATTTTTATTGATTGATAAAACTGATTATTCTTCCCACTTTTTAGCCCGCTCGACTGCTTTCTGCCAACCTTGGTACAATTGAGTCCGTTGTCCATTAGCCATTTTCGGTTGGAAGTTCCGGTCGACAGCCCATTTTTGAGCGATTTCATCCTTGTTCTTCCAGTAACCAACGGCGAGACCGGCAAGATAAGCGGCGCCAAGGGCTGTGGTCTCGTTAACCACCGGCCTGTCAACGGGAACCCCTAAAATATCCGATTGGAACTGCATTAAAAAGTCGTTTTTAACGGCTCCGCCATCGACTTTTAAAGCCTGTAAAGTAATACCGGAATCCTTCTGCATGGCCTCCAATACATCTCTAGTCTGGTAAGCGATAGCTTCAAGAGCTGCTCTGATGATATGCTCCCTTTTAGCGCCTCTGGTCAATCCGACAATAGCGCCGCGAGCATACATATCCCAATATGGCGCTCCCAAACCCACAAATGCCGGTACCAGATAAACACCGTTGGTGTCCTCTACCTTGGTGGCGTATTCCTCGCTTTGCGGGGCATTATCGATTATTTTCAACTCATCCCGCAACCATTGAATTACCGCTCCGGCGATAAAAATACTGCCCTCTAAAGCATACTCAACTTTGCCGTCAATTCCCCAAGCGATAGTGGTCAGAAGGCCGTTTTGGGAGGGAACTGCTTTCTCACCGGTATTCATTAACATGAAACAGCCGGTGCCATAAGTATTCTTTGCCATACCCGGTTTGTAACAGGCCTGCCCGAAAAGGGCCGCTTGCTGATCCCCGGCTATGCCGGCAATTGGAACCGCCGCCCCGAAAACAGCCGCGTCGGTCTGACCATAAACAAAACTGGATGGTTTAACCGCCGGCAACATGCTCCTTGGAATATCCAGCCCGGCTAAAATTTCCTCATCCCAGTCCAATTTATGGATGTTGAAGAGCATGGTCCGGGAAGCATTGGAGTAATCGGTGACATGGACTTTGCCTTTGGTTAAATTCCAAATCAACCAGGTATCGACATTACCGAATAGGAGTTCTCCTCTCTTAGCTCGGTCACGGGCTCCGGCTACATTGTCCAGTATCCATTTAACTTTAGTGCCGGAGAAATAGGCGTCTACCACCAAACCGGTCTTAGAACGAATTTTATCGGTCCACCCCTTGGCTTTTAAATCGTCACAAATCGGGGCCGTACGGCGGCACTGCCAGACAATGGCATTATATACCGGTTCACCGGTGCTTTTATCCCAAACTAAGGTGGTTTCCCGTTGATTGGTAATTCCGATCGCCGCGATATCATCCGGTTTTAACCCGCATTTGCCCAATACGGTCTTGACCGTTTCCATCTGGGAATTCCAGATATCCAGCGGGTTATGCTCTACCCATCCCGCTTTCGGATAGATCTGCTCAAATTCTTTATTTAACGAACCCACAGCTTTCCCGTCCGCATCGAAAATAATAGTACGGGAACTAGTAGTACCTTGGTCCATCGCCAAAATATATTTCGCCAAATTACTCCCCCCATTTCTTTTTTCCTTCACCTTTTACGATACCGGACTTTAACCGAATATTAAAGTCCGGTATCCGAAAATATTTACGTTACTTGCCAATTATCCCTAAAATACAACCACCGGCGACTCCACCTAAAAGAACCATAATTAATGTGGGCAAAGACTTACTAACTTTACCGCCATTATAAATGGAATTGACGTAAATCCCAGCGCCTGCAGCCCAAGCCATATCTACCCAAGGAGCGTTTGACCCTTGTACAATAAGGTTGTTGACAACGGTCTGGGAGGTTGCAAAGCCTACTCCCGGTAAAGCATGACAAATAGTCCACACCGTACCAACGATAAATCCGGCTGCTATAAAACCTCCGGCCGGGCCAAAAGCATTTACCAGCTTTCCCCAGCACATACAGACCATAAACGGAAGTAAAAAGGCCCCCACCAATGTGGTAATTACTCCATAGATCGACATTTTTTCACCTCCTTTTATTCTTAAACGAACTCCGGTTGAAATTTTTAGCCTCTGACATTTATTCCTTTTTGAACATCCACTTCTTTCGGTTGGTCGATTGCCTTGGTAAACACGCCGGCCATTAAACCACCAATGGCTCCCCCAATTATACAAAGAATAATACTAGGAATGGCAGGGCCGATCGCTAACCCGTTCTTTACCATTAGCCATACGGTCCCGGCTGTAGCTGCTCCGCAGCCCATGTCAACAACGGCGGCGTCAGGTTGATTATTAATAAGCCCAACGTAATGATTTAAAAACCAACCGATACCGGCGACAAACAGGCCGGCGACCCAACCCCCAAAAACGCCGTAGGTCTGCCACATTTCCGGCCAAATTCCAAAAACGAGCATTCCATAGATAGCCCCTCCGACAAAACTGCCTAAATTTCTCAATGATTTCACCTCCTTTGCCCCAATTTCAGGGTTTTTGATATAAAAAAGACCACCGTAATCAATCATTTTTCAGCGTGTCAATTAAAACGGCCTCTATATCTCCCCTATTATTTATTTACTTGTTCCAAAGCTCCTTACAACTAGTTGAGACAGCGATCGCGCCATTTTGTAAAGCGGCGATCACATCCTCCTTCGTAGTAACCATGCCTCCTGTAATAATTGGGTTCTTAAGTTGGGATACCATATAAGCTACGGCTTTGGGAATAACTCCGGGGAGCACTTCCACGATATCCGGGTTGGTCTGTTCGATCGTTCGGATTCCGGTGCGGAACGCCAAAGAATCCATGCAAAAATATCTTTGAATAGTGCAAAATCCCATTACTTTCCCGTTTTTAATCACATTGTTCCTGGTAGAAATGATCCCGTTAGGCCTCACCGCTTCCGCCAGATATCTCAAGGCCTCAAAGTCACTGTCTAATCCGGCGATTAAATCCACGTGTAAAAAGATAAACTTTTTCCCCTTGCACTCCGTCACAATATCCTTAATATTCAGTAGAGTACCGGTTAACAAAAAAATAGATGATACATTACTCCGGAGCGCTTCATTTAGATCGCAAATATCTCTTACCGCCGCAATAATGGGATTATCGAAATAGTAACAGTAACTATCTCCGTTCATTTCCCTTCACCGGCTTTACTAATTTTGATATTTCCGAGATATGTGAAAAAACCATAACAACTAAACTTAACACCTTTAAGCGCAGTCATTATGGTCTCCAATTCTCTACCATATTGTCTATTCTATTTTCGCGGTTCTTCCCTTAAAGATTAGCCTTTAGTTATTACTTCGATTATGCCTAGTTCCCAAAGAAACATTTTAACATCTTGTTAAAAGATATGTAACTTGTCATAAAATCAGAACCACTTTTTATTTTTATAAAAAGGCCAAATGTAACAGGTAAAAGGTATGAGATCGTTGTTTCCATTGTATAAATGCTATTCTTGAGAATTGTGGAAAATGCGAAAGTAAGACATGGAATTTTCGGAAGTATCAAAGTTGCAACTCAATAACCTCAGGTATCATAATTCCATTGTCAATCCTGATCCGAGCGCACGTAACCGGGAGCCGAAATCTTCTCGGGCCGGCGCTTCCCGGATTTAAATAAAGAATCTCATTATTTGAGTATACCTTTGATTGATGCGAGTGCCCGAAAATGACCGCATCCAAAGGGTTGGGAGGATTTTTTAAGTCATGTAGATTATGGATGATCAAAAACCAGCGCTCCCCTACTTCAATGTAGCGACTGACGGGAATCTCCTTGCTCCAATCATCACGGTCGCAATTCCCTCGAACCGCTACCACCGGAGCAATCTTTTCAAGCACTCTTAAGACTTCAATGCTCCCGATATCTCCTCCATGGAATATTACGTCAGTTCCTTTAAAAGTTTCCAATACTTTAGCCCGGATTAACCCATGAGTATCGGAGATTACGCCGATTATCATTCTTCCAGTCCCTTTTTGTTTATCAACAATTCATTTTATATCCTGTCTTTAGTGACGACTTCCGCTAATTTATGCTTAGCAAAAATAATCAAACTATCCTGATATTTTTTAGTTATTTGCCTTATTTACCGCAAAAAGCATCAGGACAATGCGTCTGATTTTAATTAGAATATAGCTGTGACAAACAATAAATTTGAAGGAGACAGTTATATGAAAGACTCATTTACAGTATCGCCCATCGGGTATGTGCGTGCTAGACAAGAAGGTTTTTTTCTGGAGATTGCTAAGGAATATATCCCGGGGTTAAAAGAATTGTCTACATTTAGTCATGTTAATGTGTTATGGTGGCCTCATCTTTCCGACAGCACGGAAAATCGCTTTATTCTGGAAGTAGAACAGCCCTATAAAAATTCTCCGCCAAAAATGGGAATCTTCGCTACCCGTTCTCAGATGCGACCAAATCCAATTGGATTAAGTGTCGCGCCTATTTTAACCGTGGATCATCAACGGGGAATAATTCAGGTTCCTTATATCGACA
Source organism: Bacillota bacterium (assembly GCA_023394955.1). Taxonomy (GTDB): domain Bacteria; phylum Bacillota; class UBA4882; order UBA8346; family UBA8346; genus JAAYHS01. The sequence goes on along the minus strand of JAEWZY010000004.1, from coordinate 7,180 downwards.
CTGAAGACGGTACCCCGATTATCGATCTTAAACCATACCATCCATCCATTGAGCGGATTAGGGAAGTATCCGTCCCGGCTTGGTGTTCCCATTGGCCGAAATATTATGAGGAATCAGGTAGTTTCGACTGGGCAGCCGAATTTGTCAACGCCTGTTGATGAGTACTAGATTGAAATAGGGCCAAAGGTATTTTATACTTAAAACATGAACTATGAAGAATTTTGTATTCTCCTTGTAGAGACGCAGCGTTATTGAAAAGGTAAAATAAGAATCAAAGGTCTTTCTCTGCGTCTTGGCGTCTCTGCGGGCGATAAAGACCTTTAGCGAAATAAGAACAAAGGCGATTGTAATGTCAAATCAAGATGTAATTTTGAAAGCAATTCAGTTTATAGAAGCCAACCTCCAAAATGAAATTACGGTATTGGATATTTCAATGGAAATCGGCTATTCTCTTTACCATTTCAGCCGCTTATTTCATGGCGTGACCGGTCATTCCCCCAAGGACTATCTTTTAAGACGCCGCCTTTCCGAATCCGCCAAAGATATTTTGAATTCCCAAAGGAAGATTAGTGATATTGCCTTCGCTTATCAGTTTAATGGCAGCGAAACATTTAACCGTGCCTTTAAACGAACTTTTGGACTTAACCCTACCGAGCTTAGAAAAAATGCCACTTTGGGACACTTACCTCTGTTAACCGCCATCACCGGAAAAAACCTCCGCCAAATAGCTAAAATTAGAACAATCGAACCGGAAATTATGGAACTTAATTCAATCCGCCTATTGGGTCCAACAACTCTGGTTCAAGGTTCCACCCGGATTATTACGGAGTTATGGACCAAATTTTCAGCAGATATAGGTAAGATTAATAACCGGATCATTCCGGAACGTTTCTACCAAGTCGCTTTTTGGCCCCAAAATTACGATTTAAATGGTTTCTTTGTAATGTGCGCGGTCGAGGTATCTGATTTGGACCAGATCGGCATCAACTTGGTCGGCAAAAGTCTGCCTTCCGCCAAATATTTGCGTTTTATCCATAAAGGACTTGCTTGTAATGTGGGATTAACGTACCGATACATCTATGAAACCTGGCTACCCCAGTCGGATTACAAGTTATCACTACCGTACAACTTCGAGTATTATGGAAAAAACTACTGCGGGCCGGATAATGAAGAGTCGGAAAGTGAAATCTATATCCCAATTGAAAGTAATCTGTCAACTTAATTTACTTAAATACCTATCGTTCTCTAAGGTTCTCTATATCCCCAACCATAATCGCCGTGGTAGATCATTTGTTTGGTCATACCTCCATCAATGGTGATGTTTTCGCCGGTGATAAAACCATTCTCTTCATCGCACAAGAACATTACGGCCCGGGCAATATCAAGGGGCTTGCCAACCCGGCTTGCAGGATGCTGATGCTTATCGGCCAGGCTGTGTTTACTATCAAAATCCGGGTCATAATTAGCACTAACATCGATCCACCCGGGACTTACACTATTAACCCTAACTTTACCGGCAAGGCTTACGGCCAGAGCGTGAGTCAAAGCGGATATGCCGCCTTTAGCGGCAGTGTAACTCTCAGTGTCTTGCTGCGACATGACGGCCCGAGTCGAGGCAATATTTACAATAGCTCCGCCCGCGCCGAAATGATCCCGGAATAGCTTGGCCAGCATATACGGGGCTGTCACTCCTACATTGAAGACATAATTGAAACCATCATAATCGCAACCGGAAATGATCCCTTTCCGGCTTAAACAAGCATTATTGATCAGATAATCGATGCGGCCGTAAGTTTCAATGACTTGGCGCGCGAAGTTTTCCAGCACTATTCTTTCGGCGATATCACCCCAATAAAACAGGCCATCGCCGCCGTTAGCTTTGATATTATTCAAAGCTCTTTCCCCGCCTGCTTTATCAAGATCTATAAAAACTACCTTTGCCCCCTTTTTAATAAACTCATTGACGATACAGAGCCCGATTCCATTGGCCCCTCCGGTGATTATACAAATCTTGCTTTCAAAATTCATAACCGCCTCCATATGTATTATTCTAAATCTTACCGTATTGCAATTTTTCTCTCAAATGACCTACCCTTTACAGAACTGCATGACATATAACATAATCGGCGGTATATGACAAATCTAGAGGCAGTTTTCCCATTTGAAAATCTTATCTCTAATTTCCCCTTATTCCTTTCCCGCTAATTTCTCTCATCCTCTGAAACAGATCGACTGTTAAGCGTCGATAAATGATATCTTTTTACGTTCTCTATGCGAAAACGTCCGCCATTACTGAAAAAGGGATTAGGAAACTATAAAGAAGTGGATCCGATTTGCCGATACCGATGTTAGTTGTTAAATATTTGTTACGGCAACCTTAAATTTCATACGTTATGATTAAACCGAGGTGAAATAATGTGTCTAAATTACTTTCATTATTAAAAATAATTCTCTCCAAAATAAATGTATTCTACTATCTTTTAATGATTATTACCATGATGATTGTTTCGATGGGGATTCAAAGTGTTATCAGTTTTAAAGCTATGGATACCATCCAGCAAAATACTAAAAAACTATATACTAATACAACTGGCATAGGGGAAGAAAATACCTCCAACGTTGAAATTGAAATTGAAAAAATTCGGAGTCACTATTTGGCGGCCCTTGCGAAGGAAGCCACGGTAAGTTCGGCTCTCAAAACGAATGTGAATGTATTATTTAACAAGGTTAAAACCATAAAGAGTATTGATGCGTCGATTAACGAGGGATTAACAAGAAATTTCGACGAAATAAAAGCGATCTTGTCTGAACCGGCTAATTCCGCTAATTTGGCGATTCTTAGTCAAGCTATTGATGATTTACATGGCCTGATAAGACGTTTGCGGATCACGACTAGTAATATTAATTATAATTTATTTTTGGACAATGACAGTCTTGCGACAAAATTAAAAAAAATGAATATAATAATAGTCCTAATAAGCTCTATTATCACAACCTTGATTGGTCTGCTCATCGCCGGCTTTATTTCCAAACCTTTAAAAAAAATGGTCGCCAGGGTAAAATCGCTGGAAACCGGAGATTTATCCCATAGTATTACTAGCACTGTAGGTTCTCGCGAAGTCACCGAGGTAGTTAAAGGATTAAGTCAAGCAATTTTGGGTTTAAGGGGTTTAATAACTAATATTAGTGATCAATCAAATACTGTAGACAATGTCAGCGCTGAGCTAATATCGGTTTCGAAGGAAACCGGTCTGGCAGCAACGGAAGTAGCCAGGGCAGCCGAAGAACTCGCTACCGCCTCTTCGGAACAGGTCAAACAAATTACGGAAGCGGTTGATTCAATTCAAAAGCTATCGGAGATGGTTATTCAAGTGACCCAAGACTCAAAAAGAATAGGGGACTTTTCCGGCAAAGTGGCCCAATCAGCTGAACTCGGGCAAAAAGCCGCTAATGATGTAGCATTGGAGATCAATGCTTTGTATCATTCCACAAAGGAAGTAGCCGAAGTCATTAATACCTTAATTAGCACTTCGGAAGAGATTAGCGGCATCACTTCCATCATCGAAGGTATAGCGGAACAAACGAGTTTATTGGCTTTAAACGCTTCAATCGAAGCCGCCCGCGCCGGAGAACATGGAAAGGGTTTTGCGGTTGTCGCTAAAGAAACCGCAAAGCTGGCCGAACAATCAAAACAGTCGGCCCGACTGATATCCGAATTAATTATCCAGATGAAAGTCCGTACCGACCATGCTGTGGCAGTAATGCAACAAGAAATCTCCCGGGCGGAAGCAGGCAAAAATTTAGCGGAAGAGGCTACCGTAACGTTCCAGGAAATTTATAAGGCGTTAATGAATACCGTAGCTCAAATTGAGCTGATCGTAGCCTCTACCAGACAAATGGCTGCCAATAATGAAAAAGCGACCGAAGCTGTTAGCGCGATTGCCGCGATTAGCGAACAAAACCTTGCCAGTACTGAGGAGGTTTCGGCAGTTGCCGAAGAACAAAACGCTTCGATGGAACAAGTAACCCTTTTAGCGGACAAACTGGCGCAAATTGCCGCTAGCTTAAAGCAAGCCGTGGGGATGTTTGATCTAGGATAAACTAATTGTAATTAATTCACCACCAAACCTGTTATAATGACCATCCATTTAGCGATCCGTAGCTAGCTGTTAATCTCAGGAAACCATATTTTGATCTCCCGTTCGGCGCTTTCGGCCGAATCGGAAGCATGAACTATGTTTTCTGACTTAGATAAAGCGAATTGGCCTCTGATGGTGCCCATCTCCGCCTCTGCCGGATCCGTCGCTCCGTTAATTTTTCTGACCGTTTTGACCACATTGTCCCCTTGAATAATCATGGCGCATACCTTTCCCCTGGTAATAAAATTAACCAGTTCCGTAAAGAACGGCTTATCCTTATGTTCAATATAATGTTTTTCCGCAATTTCTACGGAGGGCTTGATAAATTTTAAGGCGGTTATGTCGAGCCCTTTTCTTTCATAAATCGAAATAATCTGGCCGATTAATCTTCGTTCAACCCCATCCGGTTTGATTAACACCAATGTTTTTTCCATAATCCTTCACCTTCTCTAATAATATAGTCTCAAAGCTTAACTATTTCTCTCCTCCCTTCCAAATAGCACATATCCTATGGCCAAAAGGTAATAAAGAAATAGTCTCTTTTGAAAGCCGTCATTTCCGGCGCCTGACTCTTGTCTCCTGCATTTCTTATCTTTGAATATACTCTCTCTTCTCAACTCTTACGAGTTCTTCATCATCACGCTTTCAATTACTTCGGCTACATCTTCACAGGCGTCGCAGCACTTTTCCATATAATCCAAGGTCTCCCTCCAAGCCAAAATTTCAATGGAATTCTTTTCATTGACAAATAAGTTCCTAGTCGCCTTCACAAACAAGGTATCTCCTTCCTCCTCCAAATGATTGATCTCAACGAGCAGTTTATGGAGGGTCTGGGACTTGCGAAAATTATGGAACTCCTGTAAGGCTTCCTTTAGAGCGTCACAACATTTAATAATAAGGCCCGCCATTTTAATGGCGTCTTCACGCATGGCGGTAAAGTTAAACATATAAATCCGCAACATAACATCTTCAATGGTATCCGTCACATTATCAATCGCATCAGCCAAGGCTACGATATCTTCCCGCTCAATGGGAGTGATGAATTCCCGGACCAGTTTTTCCATCATCCGGTGTCTTCCTACATCACCAGCTTGCTCAATATTATGCATCTGTATCATTTTTTCTTCCAGATCACTTGCTTTGAAATTGATTATAATTTCGTTTAAAAGAACAGCGGCATCACGGGAATATTGCGCCAATTCGACAAATATACCGAAATAATTCTCATCTTTTTTTCGCGCCATCTTATTATTCTCCTTATCGCACATTAATTATAGCTTTCAACAGGATAGGATGTTTACGCGGACGGCTGTCCGAATATTAAAATAACCGCATGAATAATTCCGCCATTAGCCATCCGACAAGCCCGCACCCGGGAAAGGTAAGAACCCACGCCAGCACCATCTCCCGGACTATACCCCAGTTTACCGAAGATAAGCGTTTCGCGGCGCCGACCCCCATAATGGCTGTTGTCTTAGTATGGGTAGTGCTTACGGGAATGCCGGTGACGGAAGCGATCAATAGGCAAATCACGGCCGCCAAATCGGCGGAGAAACCCTGATGTTTATCGAGTTTCACCATATCCATTCCTACGGATTTGATGATCCGGTATCCCCCAATGGAAGTACCCAGCGCCATCACTGCCGAACAAAGCAACATCAGCCAGATGGGAATCTGGAACTCCGTAACATTTGCTTGTCCCTGGGCTAAAAACATTCCCAGCATGAACACACCCATAAACTTCTGGCCGTCCTGGGCGCCATGCATAAATGCCATACCGGCTCCACCCGCAATTTGAGCATTTTTAAACGGACAAAAGGTTTTTCTGCGATCAAAATCGTAGCACGTTTTTTCGATCAACTTGACAATGAGCCAGCCCGAGCCGAATCCCATGCCGGTTGAAAGTACCAATCCGTAGATTACTTTTACCCATTCGGCGGGATTGATTCCGGAAATACCTCCCTGTAAGGCAATGGCCGCCCCCGATATTCCCGCGATCAAAGCATGGCTCTCACTGGTCGGGATACCGAACCACCAAGCAGCCGTCGCCCATAGCACAATAGCAAAGAGCGCCGCGCAAAGAGCGACCAATGCTTCATGTGAATCTCCCCCAAAATCAACCAGCTTATAAATAGTTTGCGCTACTGTCGCATTGATTGCTGTCATTACCAAAACACCAAGAAAATTAAAGACAGCCGCCATGATAATCGCGGCGCGAGGCCCCATTGACCTGGTAGATACACAAGTAGCAATGGCATTTGGGGCATCGGTCCATCCATTAACCAGGACGACTCCCAATGTTAGAATCGAAGTAATCACAAGTGCCGGATTTAATATTAATTGACTCAAAAAATCCTCTAATGTAACTGTCATCCGTCCCCTCCTTTAAAGGTTGAAATTATGTATTAAGATTCCGTAATCAGTAATTCCTTTAATTTTCTAAATCGAATCCGGGGATCTTTAAAAGATTTTCCGCGCACAAGCATTATTTTATCCTTTTATACCGAAAATGTCATTAGTTTAGTCAAAAAATCGAGCTAAGTCCGATATTTTTTAAAAAAGAAGGCGGATCTCCGACATTTTCCGCCCTGTTTCGCAGATTTTTAAAATGTAATTTAAATTTAACTGTTAAATATTCTCTGTTTTAATCTGGTTTGAATGCTTTTTGAAAAAATCAACTCTTGGTTCAAGAAACTTCAGCCTATGCTCCTGCGGATCATTCATAAAGAAATATACGGGTTCGAATATCCATTCCCAGTTCCAGAAATCTTCACCCAGATTTAAATATTCGCGAATCATCTCGGTTCCCATTGGCGCAATCGGATGCATCAGAGCCGTAGCTGTTCGAATCATATGAAAAGCGTCAGCCAGGATCTGAAGGCGGAGAGCATTATCTTTCGCCAGTAGATTGCCCTCTTTCAGCACCGGATCGCTATCCTTTGCGGAAGCGGTGGGATTTAACGGTTTGGGCTGAAATCCGACGCTTCGGATGCCAAGTCCCAAACCAAGAAAATGCGCTCTTAACTGCTCCGCCGTATAGT
>JAEWZY010000027.1 GCA_023394955.1 Bacillota bacterium | reverse complement strand
TTCCCGCCATAACTCAACAGCCGGTCCTGATCATCATAAGTCCCGTTGAACGTCCCATTCGTACCGGTATACCTCACCCGGTTTCCGTTAGCATCGTAATCATAATGGGATACCAACGCGCCATCCTGATAAACATCGGTCAACTGACCGATCAAATCATAAACATAACGGTAAATGTAGGTGACTCCATCCGCTGTTTCTGTTTTGGTTTCAATCCGTCCTAATTTATCGGTTTGATATTGCGTTTCAAATACCGTACTTCCACTATAAGTAGCCCGATACGAAATCGTTTCACCGAAACTATTATACGTAACACTATCCGCTACACCCCCAATACTACTCCGGGTCATCATCCCGTTCTGCGTATTCCGGCTAATCGTCAAACTCCCCGCCGTGACCAACAACCCGTCATCATCATACCCGTAACTAACGTTATTCCCATCATTGACGCTCTGAGAAGTAACCATCAAATCATCGTTATAAACCATACCAATATTCCCGCTAACCGTCCCCGCCCAAGCGGTCTTAGTCGGCAGCGACCCGTCATAACTAAAACTCAAAGTACTATCGGGAGCCAGAATATTAGTTAAATTCTCGGTGGTCGCATGGTAGGCGAAGGTGACTTCCCCCTCCGGTATCAGTATCTCCTGCAACCGGCCGTTAGTATCATAACTGAACCCGATCGTCTTCCCATCCGGCCTAGTGACCAAGGCCGGCTGCCTGGCAAGGTTATAGGCATATTCGGTAATATTATCCCCCGCCCCCACTTCCGGCGGCATGTAGGTCTTTTCCAGGTTGACGGCCGTATATTCAAACCCATGACCAGGCCTTCCGGGGGGAGTCAAACTAGTCAGGTTACCGGCAGCGTCATAAGTAAAGGAAATCTCTTTCCCGTCCGGCAGGAATTGTTTAATTACCCGGCCTGCCGCGTCATAATAGAATCCGGTCGTCCGGTTGAGCGGGTCGACAGTGCTCGCCACATATCCCTGGCTGTTATAGTTAATCAAGCTGACTCTGGCTTCGCTTCCACTGCTGGTGGTCGTCTTCACCAGCCGTCCGTAGGAATCATACTCCATTACAACCGGAGCCAGACCCGGAATCTCGGACTTGCTGAGCCGCCCTTTTTCATCGAGAGTAGTTACAGTTTTACGCCCCTCCGGAGAAGTTACGGTAATGGTCTGGGTGGCGGCGTCATAGAGCCCGGTTGAAGTTCGTCCGTTAATGGTGGTGGTAGTGGTAATAGTTTCGATACTCCAGGGATTGAACCATTCATTGAGGATAACGGTTTTTTCCGTTTCCAGCTGATAGGTTTTTCCCTCCGGCGTAGTCACGGTTTCCGATCGAATAACCGGCGCTTGCATTCCAAAACGGGGATCGGGAGCTACTGTAGTTTCAGTAATGGTGCCATCCGCGGCAGTCAACCGGGTGCCGCCGTCGGCACGGGTAACGGTCTCGGTCAACCCGCCGCAACAACCGCTGACTACCCGGCGATTATCGCCATTGGGCAATTTTTCTTCCAAATAAGTGGTGGCATAAATCTGCCGACTGCTTACTCCTTCAGTTTTAGTGACTTGATAACCATTTTCGGTTTTCACTCGTTCTAAGGCGATATAGCCACCGGCTGGGTCTTCGTCTCTGATTAACCGTCCGTCATTATCATAACTAAACCGGTGCACTCCGTTTCTGGAATCAATAAAAGTCTCCAAGAGTCCATCCGGTTGATAGCTCATCCGAACCGTCTCGTTTGCCGGATTAGTAATCCAATTAAGATAACCCTCATTATTAATACTCAAAATAGTACGTTGACCGAATGGAGCGACGATTCCGGTAGGAACTCCGTTAAAAGTCCGCTCGATAGTAGTGGTATTTCCATAGGCATCCGTCACTCTGATGAGATTACCCGCTCCGTCATATTCAAAGGTGTATTTTACTGTTCCGGTTAAGGCGTCTAAAGTTCTCAGATGTCTGCCATTGGGATTAAAATGATATACTTCACTTCCGTCCGTCGAGGCCACCGCAATGTCCTTTTCATTAAAACCGGGGAAGGGAGGGCCAATTTGCAGAATAACCTCAGCATAATATAAAGATACATAAAGACAACCATCAGCACCAATGATAATCTTGGATGGATTCTCAGGAGCAAAACCGCACCCATAGGTATATGCATATTTGCTAATATCAGCATAAGTGGAAATGATTCCGTCGGTTCCCACCCGCCGGATCTTTCCGTTCCAAAAATCAACTATATATAAGCTGCCGTCTGGGGCTTCGGCAACATCTACCGGACCGTCTAAATTAGCTTGAATAGCCGGGCCACCGTCGCCTTCATAACCGAATTCTCCATTACCGGCAACAGTAGTTATAACTCCGTTGGGAGAAATTTTCCGGACCCGATTGTTATAATACTCCGCCACATATACATTATCGTTTTTTCCAGAGATCATTCCGCTGGGATTTAAAGAGGCCTTGAAAGCAAGATCACCGTCACCACCATATCCCCATTCTCCTGTCCCAGCATATTCCTTCAAGCTCTTGTCGGTCCAAAACCAGTTTATCTTGGCATCTTCCAGACTGCCAATGTATAAGTTCCCAAAATTACTCATGGCTAGGCTGGTGGCATTTAAGCCCGTTTGAGCATAAGTCTCAATTACGCCGTTCTTCACTACTTTAACATCATTGTCAAAATTATTTCTTTTATCTATAAAATAAAGTTCTCCAAATTTGCCAACCAACAAGCCTCGCGGGGAGATATATTCATCTTCATCCTGATCATTGTTATCCGGTTGAATTATCATTTTTTTACCGATGATTGTCGTAACAATCCCCTGTTTATCAATTTTTCTAATCCGATTTCGCTCCGCAAAATATATGTTCCCATCGGGACCGAAAGCTATTGAATTTGGCTCATCCAAACAAGTCTCAAGCGCAGGCTTACCTTCATCTTCATCATCGTTCCTCCACTCCTGATTCCCAGCGAAGACTTTTACTTCCCTTAAATTTTGAGCAAATTGTTTTCCGCCGGTCCCCAAATTTATTGTTTTGCTTTGAGTATCATAGAAATGATGAACACTTAGTGACCAACCCCCAACACCTTTATCTTTAAATTGTTTCTTTTCCAGTGTATTGTAGAAAGTCTTCCATAAAACCGCGCCTTCACGTGCTCTTATATTTCCCGGAACCGGTGTTCCGCTGGGATAGCCGAAACTTTGAGCCATGCTTGGCGGCAGATTATAAAAACCATCGTAAACAAATCCGATTTCTGTCGTGGCTTGTTGGCCACCGTAAACCGGACGGCTATAACCGTCAAGTCCATCCCAGTCAAATTCAAAACTTTGATTGGCTTCGGCCGGAAATTCCTTACATATCAATTGCCCGGCCACGGTGACTCTTAATATGATTTTCTTGAGGATCTCCGGCACTTGGCTGCCGCTTAAGGGGATTTTCAACTTGTTCACCGCTGTCCGTCCGGGTACGCGGTCGCTGGAATAGTTCAGATAAAACGGTGTCCCTGTAATAGATACATTTTCACCAAGGATCTGGTTTTGGATATCAATTACGGAACCGCACCCGATCTCCGGTTCCGGTGTCGGCTCATCGCTTTCCGTCTCGCCGCCGTTGGGTGATTCGGCGCCTTCATCAGGGGTTGCGCCGTAATTCAAGTCATAGGTTGAAAAATGCTTTACCGGAGCCCTCCATAAACTTTGACCAACCTGATACATGCCAGCCAGATTCTGCAATTCTTCGGTGGTAAAACCAAACTCGCCGAGCTTTTTGGTAGTCGCGGCCTGTCCGGTTCCATCTAGATCAACTGTGGCAATACCATCATTTATACTGAGAATGCGTATGGTTCTTCCGTCGTCACAAGGGACCCAAACTCCCCTGCCTTTGTCATAATATCCGACCGGCACAATACACCCGGCCGGGAAGTTGAGGAAGTTCTCCACATAAAAGAAAACCGGTTTGTTAAACTCGACATGCTCCGCTTCATCAGCGGTCAATTCTACGCAATAGGTGTAGAAAGTGGTCGAAGGTAATTCCGCGGGCATGGCTTTTGGGCCGTTTAGTCCGACGGTATATTCAGTAGCCCGAATATTTATGCCACCGTCCATGCCTGAAACTTGTATCCCTTTCGGAAAGACGATAGTAGCGCGGCGTTGCCCATCACTATCCGTGATTAAGCTTCCTTGATGGATTTGAGCTTGATCGCTATTAAGGGTGATAGTGGTTACTTTATCATCTTGTTTAACCAAGATCACTTCCTCAGCCCACACATAATCCTGCCAGGGAACATTCACCTGCCGCTGGGCCGGTAAGTACCCTTCCTTCTCATACCTAACCGTCAAATACCCCCCGCCGTTCACCGCCAAATCGAACATCCCATCCGCCCGGCTTAAGGTTTGCCCATATTCTCCATGGTTCAGTACGGTTAGCTTCACTCCCGGCAACGGCTGCCCGTCTTTATCCAGCACCTTGCCCCGGATCACCGCCGCCCGGACCGGTTCGATGATCTCCGGGTCCATCCCGGTCTGAATCGGGTTCTCCCCGGTATAGAGGAAGCTAGTGGCGGTCTTCATGTCGGAGACAATAGCGGGATCTAATGCCGGGGCCACTTCCGCCGGGTCCGGCGGCAGGTTGGGGTCGGAGGAGATGATCATAAAGGAACTGCCTGCCGTTACTGGGTCACCTGCTAGGTCGGTTGCGGTTAAAGAAATGCTATGACTGCCTGAGGACAGATCAGAGACCGGAGTATAACTTACAATACCGGAAACGGGGTTAAAGGTCCCGTTCACCAAATAGCCGTCCAGTGTTAAAAGAACCGCAGCCGGGTCAATCCCGGAAAGCCCGTCAAAGACTCCGGCGGAGATCGCGGGCCGTTTCCGATTGATCTGCGCTCCATTCGCCGGTTGCAGATTGCTAATCAGCGGCGGGGTCTTGTCCAGATTAACGCTGACGGCAACCGTGGCGCTGTTGCCCGCCAAATCGGTCCCGGTCCCGTTCACAACCTGCCCCGCGCCTTCGGTGGCGATAGTCAGCGGAGGGGCCACCGTTTGAATCCCGGAAAGCCCATCGGTGGCGTTAAAGGTTATCTTCACATCTTGGTTATGCCAACCGGCGGCATTGGGCGCCGGACTAAGCGAATATCCTAATAGCGGCGGAGCTTGGTCCAGCTTAACCGTGAGGGACTGCGGCGTCTCGCTGTTGCCGGATGAGTCCGCCGACCAGAAGCTGACGTTGTATTCTCCGTCTTCATTCAGTTGAATCAGGTTGCCGGTTATGGTTGGGCCGTTATTAATCTTGTAATAAGTAGTGAGACTGCCGCTGCCGCCGCTGGCGGTCAGCCGGATGGTTATCGGCCGGTTCACCCATTGGCCGCCATAGGCATAGTCGTGGCTGGTACTGAGATCGTTTCCCAGGTGGACGGTGATCTTGTCCCAGTCGACGTAGGTTCGGGCGGTCGGGTTGAAGGAATAGTCGTTAGTCTGATTGTAATTGCTCCAATCGTGCTTAGCGAACCGGTTTTGAGCTTCAACGCTCTGTCCCGGCTTAATGGTTCCCGCTCCCGGTTTAAAACCCAGTTCGAAATAGTGGTCGGCCCCGCTGAAGGGAGTTTTCAGTTTAACGAAGGTCCCGGTGACATTCCCGGCGCCGATGTTGGACCAGTCGCACCAGAAGCGCTGGGGCTTCTCTCCGTCGATGGTATAATAATACCTGATTTTAACCTCGGCCAGGTTGACCGGGGCGGAACCGGTATTGGTGATTTTGAACCAGGGAAAAATAGTATTGATCTGCGCCGCGGTATTGCCGTTATACATCCGCACCAGTAGCGGCGTCGCCGTAGCCATTATCGGCAAGGCGTTAAAGACGATCAATGCTGCGATTAATAAAAAAAGGATGAGCCTAGCTTTATTTTTTGTCATTGAAAAAGCCCCCTTACTAAAATGGTTGCATTTCCTAACCCGGACAAAACTCTATCATCCATTATCAGGATCTAATTTCCGTAAAGTTCAGGTATTAGTTTCCAAATCAGATCCAAAATTCATCATTACCAAGAAAAATCCTGCAAAGATTTTAAAAATAATTCAAAAAATTCCACAATACCTAATTATAACAAACCATATCGGGAAAAATTTTTTTAAAATAGCAATGAGGGACAGACTCAAGTTATATTCTCCTACATAACGGGTGCTCGATAATGGCTTTTTTACTTTACACTCATCGGCATAACCTTTTCTGTTTTTTCATCCATAACCTGCGGTTTTGTTCACTTTGCTCATAATAAAAACCCGGCCTCTCTTTAGACCGGGTTATCACATCTTTAATACCTTAAAGAACCAACTTGCCACTTAAAAATACATCCTAATAAACCTTAACACATCATTATAAGTCACCAACACTCCCAATACCAACATACCCATCAACCCCACCATCTGGGCGGCGGCTTTTTGCTCCGCGGAAAACTCCTTCCGGAATAACCTCTCCAACAGTAAAATTACGATCCAGCCCCCATCCAACAACGGCAAGGGGATTGGCAACATATTGAACAGAAACAGAAACATACTGATCTGGATCAACAAGAATAAAGTGTGATACACCGGCAACCCCGAACTTTGTTCGATCACCGTCACCATCCCGATGGGCCCCATTACCCCTCCTTTAAAGGCTAAAGAGATAATCTGCCCGAAGGACTTAAAAAATTGACCAATGAAATTCCACGTAAAGACGAAAGATATTTTAACCGCCTCTCCGATTGACGTCTTTTCATAATTGGGCACCGGACTGATCCCGATCAGATACCTTTTTTCGACCGGATTATAAAATGGAGTAATCTGCTTTTCAAGGATTTGTTCTCCGCGTTCCAAGGTTATTTTCAAAGTCTTTCCCTCGGATTCGGAGACCAATTTGGGAATATCCATCCATTCTTTAACCGGTATCGCATCAATGGCTACGATCCTGTCTCCCGGTCTCAGTCCGGCTTCAAAAGCGGGGGACCCGGGAGTAGCTTGCTCGATAATAGGCGCCGGGCTTTTAAGACTGCTGGGAAGCCCAACGAAAGCGGCCATGAAAAAGATTAAAATCATTGCCAAGATCAGATTGAAAACAGGACCGGCGCCGATTACCACTACCTTTTTCCAAAGGGATAAGTAGTTAAAAGATTCTTTGGGATCAACCGGAAGTTCTTCCGGATCTCCTTCCACAGCCATATCCATCCCGGCGATCTTACAAAAACCGCCCAATAAAATCCAGCGAAATGAATATTGGACCCCTTTCCAGTTAAATTTACCGATTAACGGGCCAAACCCGACGGAAAATTCATGGACTTTGACGCCAAAGAACCGCGCGGTGATAAAGTGGCCGAACTCGTGGACCACTACTAAAAAACTTAACAATAAAAGGGTTTTCCAAATCGCATTAAAATCAAATCCCAAGAAACTTCCTCCCCTGCTCGATTATTTGTGCGCTCCGGATCCGGGCCCAGGAATCAACCGCTAAAATCTCCTCCAAACCCGGATCTTTAGCAAAGTTTTCCTTATGATAATCAGTCACCACTTCGGAAACGATACCCATAATATCGATAAATTTAATTTTACCCATTAAAAAAGATTTTACCGCTTCTTCATTAGCGGCGTTCATCGCCGCCGGCAAGCCGCCGCCGTGCATCCCAACCTCGTAAGCCATTTGAACCGCTGGAAACAACCGGAAATCCACCGGAAGGAAATTTAATCGAGCCCTATTTAACAAATCCAACTTGGGGAAGGTATTGGGAAGATGGTCCGGATAGGTCAAAGCATACTGGATTGGCAACCGCATATCGCACAGTCCCATTTGAGCAAGGTGTGAACCATCAACCAATTCCACCACGGAGTGAATGATACTCTCCGGATGAATCACAACCCCAATCCGGTCGAACCCCATTCCAAAAAGCCAATGGGCTTCGATTACCTCCAACCCTTTATTGAACATCGTCGCGGAATCAATGGTGATCTTCCCGCCCATATTCCAGTTAGGATGGTCCAAAGCCTGTTCCAGAGTGACGTTGGCCAAATCCTCGGGACGATACCCCCGGAACGGGCCGCCGGAAGCAGTCAGAATCAACCGTTCAACTTGAGATGATCTAGTTCCTTCCAGGCATTGAAAAATTGCGCTATGTTCGCTGTCAACCGGAAGAATCTTAACTCCTTTTTCTACTGCGGCGGGAATGATAATCGAGCCGGCTGCCACTAATGTTTCCTTGTTGGCCAGGGCAATGGTTTTTCCGGCATTGATCGCCGCCAAAGTAGGTTTGATCCCCACCGAACCGACAACCGCCGTTAAAACCAGATCCACTTCCGGCAGGACAGCGACCCGACTCATCCCTTCAATCCCGGTCAAGATCTGAATATTCAACCCGGAAACCATTTCTTGCAGTTCCGGTAATTTTGTCGCCGAGTTGATCACCAGATACGATGGTTTGAACTTCCGAGCTTGTTCCGCCAAAAGGCGAGTATTAGAACCGGCGGCCAGGGCTACCACCTGAAACCTTTCCGGAAACTCGTCAATTACTTCCAAAGTCTGACGACCGATAGAACCGGTAGAGCCCAAAATCGCTAGCTTTTTTAACATTTTACACCTGCTGTTGTTAAAGATAAGATGAAAACAATTTATTGTTCAACCACAGAGAACGCGAAGAACAAAAACCATATTTGACTTTCCCTGTATCCTCTTCGTACTCAGTAATGAAAACGTACTATCTTTTTTACCCGAGCTTTCAGTTTAACCCATTTTCCGTAAATCCGGATCCGCTGACCTTTAAAACCCGGAGAACTGCCCGGAGCGTAATGACAATAATCGGCGTAAATATAATGCCGGTTAACCCGAAAATTTTCATGCCCAGATAAATTAGAAAGATTACCGCTAAAGGATGAACCTGTAAATTTTCTCCAATCAATTTAGCTTCCCCCAACTGGCGGAGGAAGAGCACTAAAAAATATAGAGCAGCCAGCCAGATAGCTTGGTAATAATTTTGAAATAAGCAAAAAATGAACACCAAAGGCAAATAAAGCAATCCCGGACCAACCACCGGCACAAAATCTAAAATCCCGGCTAAGAACCCGTAGGCAATAGCGCCGGGAATCTTCAACAACCAAAAAACCAAAACAGTTAAGATTGAGGTTAAGACCGCCAACAAGATTTCAGCCTGGATAAAACTAATAAAGGCGGCTATTACCTCCTCTTTTACTTGGATAGTAAGAGAACGCCAATTTTGAGGTATACTTTTATACAGTAATTCACTAAAAAATACTTTGTCGCGACTGATAAAGTAAGCCGTAACCCCGCTTAAACTCAAAGCTAGCGTCAGTTCGGGAAAAGCGGGAACCAAATTGATAACCCAAACTACTATTGAACGAAAAACCCCTTCAATGGCATCCGGTTGGGCCAAATAATCTTGGAAAAAAGCTTCCGGAATCTGAAAGCGGGTTTTTAAAAAAATGATTAACTGTTCTCCCAAGCCCAGCAGTTTATCGGCAAAAGTCGGAATCTTCGGCAGTATTCTTAACGCTTCTTGATATGCTACTAAAAGAACGATCCCAATTATAGTTAAAAGTATGAAAAAAGTGACCGTTAAAACAAAAGATACTGCTATTTTACGATTTAATCCCAAATAAGTTTCAGTCTGCTTTATCGCCGGTTCAATCAGACAAGCTAAGAGAATTCCCAATATAAAAGGGGTCAGTATCGGAAATAAATATTGCATACCCAAAATTACACCGAAACTAATTGCAATTATCCACAGAAAGATCTTAATTTCCTTATTCAAGCTAAACACCGCTTTAAATCAGCGTTTAAACCCATGAACACGGGAGTTTAATTTGAGCTTTGTTTTGTGCTCAAAACTATAATCATTATTCAAGACAACTAACTATATTGCCAAAAAAAACGGTTTAAAATAAATTACTATGTAGTAAACGACCGGCGCGGCCAGGAGTAAACTGTCAAAACGGTCCAATACCCCACCATGCCCTGGTAAGAAATGGCCGGAATCTTTAACACCCGCATTACGCTTGATGATCGACTCTACTAAATCTCCAAATTGGCCCGCTATTACAACCGACAACCCCAAAAGCAGCATCGATAAGGACGGTTTCTGAAAATAGCTTCCCAACACTGTTGCCATTAATAAACCACCGCCCAAGCCCCCTAGCGAGCCTTCGATGCTTTTTTTAGGACTAATTTTAGGGCTGAGTTTATGTCTTCCAAAATTAACCCCAATAAAGTAAGCAAAGGTATCATTGGCCCAAGTGACTAAGACAGTAAATAGGACATAAAACAGACCGTCCCGACCGGGAATGAATCTTAATAGTAAGATATATGCAAACATAAAACCGATATAGACCGTTCCGAACAAATTCGCCGCCGCATTTACCAAGCCTTGCTCCGGGTCCCCTCTTAAAATCTCTTTAATAAAGACCATGACTATTGTGGCAAATAACATCAAGGCAAAGGTTTGTTCGCCGATATGGACCGACTCCAAGGGTTCAAGTCCGAATTTGCTCCCCACTACATAGATTAAGACCAGTAACAATAAGGAGCAAAATAACATCATTGCTGTTTGAGAACGTAAGTTCTGGCGCTTCATTAATTCGGCGTATTCCAAAACTCCCAAAGTAGTTAATAAGCCGATGGCCAAAGCAAAAGGAAACCCGCCAAAACCAATCAGGGCCAATAACAAACCTCCACCTAAAATTCCCGATATCAATCTTTGGATCATTGACCCGACCCTCCTCCTTTTGTTCGTCCGAAACGGCGTTCCCGGCGCCCAAATGATTCAAAAGCGGCTAAAAGATCACTTTTGGTGAACTCCGGCCAGTAAAGTTCTGAAAAATATAACTCCGTATATGCAACTTGCCAAATGAGAAAATTGCTGATCCTGCTTTCCCCTCCGGGACGTATTAACAAGTCGGGGTAAGGTTGTCCGGCAGTAAATAATCGTTGAGCAAGATCCGCTTCTTGAAGCTGTTCCGGATCTACCTTACCCTCTTTTACTAGGCGGGCTATACCTTTGACTGCGGCCATAATTTCGGAGCGTCCGCCATAATTCAAGGCGATATTAAGCGTTAAACCGTGATTATTAGCGGTTAATCGTTCGCTTTCCTCCATAAGCTCTACCAAATTTGAAGCCAATTTCTCCTTAAGTCCGATAAACCTAATCCGGATTTGCTGTTTATGCAGTTTTGGCGCCTCATTTTGGAGGGATTCGAGAAAAAGATTCATCAAATAATCGATTTCAGCGGCGGGACGGTTCCAATTCTCGGTGGAGAAAGCATAAAGAGTGAGATGTTTTACACCTGATTTCAGACAGACCTCAATGGTATCACGAATTCGGTCCACACCGACGCGATGCCCGGCGGAACGCGGCAATCCTCTTTTTTCGGCCCATCGCCCATTACCATCCATGATTATTGCCAAGTGTTCAGGCGCCATTATTACACTTGGCTTTTTTTTAAACCACCATTTAACATTATTCATTGTAATAAAAAACCCTCCGCGGAACAGTGTGTTTATTCCCGAATCACAAGATAACACGCTGTTGAAAAAGTCAACCAACTTTTTCAATACTTCTTCGGAGGGATGGAATTCAAACTTCCAAAATCTCCTTTTCTTTTTGGGCAAGCAACTTATCAATTTCGGCGATATATTTATCGGTTAGCTTTTGAGTTTCATCCAGGCCTTTTTTACTTTCGTCTTCAGTAATCTTACTGCCTTTTTCCAAAGACTTAATCTTATCGTTGGTATCACGGCGGAGATTACGAATGGCTACTCTTTTCTCTTCCGCTTCTTTACGAACGACTTTAACTAATTCTTTACGACGTTCCTCAGTCAACTGAGGCACAGGTAAACGAATGACCGTTCCATCGTTGACGGGATTCAAACCCAAATCCGCTTTTTGAATCGCCTTTTCAATTGAAGCTAAAAGAGTTTTATCCCATGGTTGAATCGCGATAGTGCGAGGATCAGGTATTGTAATACTCGCAACCTGATTCAATGGGCTTGGATTACCGTAATATTCGACCACCACCCGATCCAACACACCGGCGCTGGCCCTTCCGGTCCGTAATGTTTGAAATTCTTTCTTTGTTGCCTCAATCGTCATTTTCATATGGTTTTCAGTCTTTTTAATAAGATCATTCACCATATCAATCTCCTCCTCTGACGAATGTTCCGACTTTTTCTCCTAATACAATACGCATGATATTTCCGGTTTGATTGAGATTAAATACTACGATTGGAATCTGGTTGTCCATACATAATGAAGTTGCCGTAGAATCCATCACTCGCAGACGTTGTTGCAAAACCTCCATGAAATGCAAATCGTCAAATCTAACCGCCAAGGGATCAACTTTGGGATCGGCGCTGTAAACTCCATCTACCTTTTTAGCCATTAAGATGATTTCCGCTTCTATTTCAGCTGCCCGTAAAGCTGCGGTGGTATCGGTTGAAAAATAGGGGTTCCCTGTTCCGGCCCCGAAAATTACGACTCTCCCTTTTTCCAGATGCCTGATAGCCCTTCTTCTGATATAAGGTTCGGCAACTTGCCTCATCTCGATGGCTGTCTGGACCCTGGTAGCGACACCGTGCTTTTCGAATGAATCCTGTAAAGCCAAAGAATTAATTACAGTTCCCAACATTCCCATATAATCCGAAGTTGCCCGATCCATCCCGGCCTCACTGCCAGCCGCGCCCCGCCAAAAATTACCGGCGCCAACCACTACCGCAAGCTGCACTCCCAAGTCGACCACTTCTTTGGTTTGCCGGGCAATTGAATTGAGGACTTCCTGATCGATTCCAAACTCTTTTTCGCCTGCTAATGCTTCTCCGCTTAGCTTAAGAATAATTCTTTTATATTTCCGGGTCTGCACTGGTCTACCTCCGCCAAGCTATAATATATTTTCGCGAATCGGATCATAATTCCTGCTTATATAAATTGAAATAAATATTAAGCAAACTTTTCCATCCTTAAACCATGGATGGAAAAGGAGAAATTAGGTGTTTATTTCAATTTATGAATTTCTGTAATAGGATGAAGTAAATACTGATTAATGCTTATTTGCATTCGGCATTAAGAATATAAATTTTAGATAAGAAATTTACTTCATCCTATATAATTACAGAAAAAAGGAACACTTTCGTGTTCCTAACTTAAGCTTTGATCTGGGACATTACTTCAGACGCAAAGTCATCTTGTCTTCTTTCAAGGCCTTCGCCTTTTTCGAAACGGGCAAATCGGTTAACGGTGATATTCTCCCCGCCCAATTTGGCGTTGAACTCTTGGAGTAACTTAGTAACTGTTTTTTCCGTATCTTTAATGAACAATTGCTCAAGCAGACAGATTTCTTTATAAAACTTTTCAAGTCTGCCGACCATAATTTTTTCGGCAATCGCTTCCGGCTTGCCTTCATTCATGGCTTGAGCTTTATAGATAGCTTTCTCCCCTTCTAAAACTTCAGCGGGAACTTCCTCCCTCCGAACATACTCAGGCTTGGCGGCAGCCACTTGCATGGCCAAATCTTTGACTAAGGACAAAAAATCAGGATTAACGGCTGTCTCTTTCTTTGAGAAGGAACATTCTAAAAGAACACCGATTTTACCGCCCATATGTATATAAGAATCGATTAGCCCGTTTTCTTTACTTTCAAAGCGCACAAACCGTCTTACATTCATGTTCTCACCGACTTTAGCTACTAAACCGGTAACAGTCTCACCCACAGTACTGCCATTGGCAAGTTTCAAATTTGCCAGGACATCATTGTCAGCCGGCTCATTCTGGGCGATAGCCACAGCGGTATCTTTGACAAATTGTTGAAAATCAGGGTTTTTAGCGGCAAAATCAGTCTCACAGTTAACTTCGAGCAAAACTCCGACCGTTTTTCCCTCGGCAATATAAGCGTTAACCAAACCCTCGGCCGCGATCCGTCCGGCTTTTTTAGCGGCCGCAGCCAAGCCTTTTTCACGCAAATATTCGATTGCTTTATCCATGTCGCCGCAGGTTTCATTGAGGGCCTTTTTACAATCCATCATACCCGCCCCGGTCCGTTCACGCAATTCTTTAACAACTGCAGCAGTAATCTCAGCCATTTCTCTTCCTCCTTCGAATCTTCTAAATCTACTTTTACTACAACTTTTAATCAAGTCAATTCTTGGTTAAAAAAAGGGTGGGTCAGGTCCTCCCTTACCACCCCTTTATGAATTAAGCTTCTTCTTCAACTAACTCCATTTCGGATAAGTTTTCGTCAGAACCTTCCTCAACAGTGGCGGGAGCAGCATCCGTCATTTGCTCACCTTGTTTGGCTTCGATAACGGCATCAGCTATTTTCCCGGCCAATAATTTAACGGCTCTGATAGCGTCATCGTTTCCCGGAATCACATAATCAATCTCATCCGGATCACAGTTAGTATCAACAATTCCGATTAAAGGAATACCCAAATTACGGGCTTCGGCCACTGCAATTCTTTCCTTGCGCGAATCAACGATAAACACTGCGCCGGGCAGTTTATGCATATTACGGATCCCCGACAAAAACTTCATTAAGCGAGCTCTTTCTTTTTCCAGTTCCAGGACTTCTTTTTTCGGAAGCGATTCAAAAGAACCGTCTTGTTCCATCTGTTCGATCTTGCGAAGCCGGTCAATCCGGGAACGAATGGTTTTAAAATTGGTCATCGTCCCACCCAACCATCGCTGGGAAACATAAGGCATGCCACAACGTTCGGCTTCTTCCCTGATAGCGTCCTGGGCTTGTTTCTTGGTGCCTACAAAAAGGATGGTCTCTCCGTTTTCAACTATGGAACGGGCAAAATTATAAGCCTCATCAACCTTTTTGACGGTTTTTTGAAGGTCAATAATATAAATACCGTTCCTCTCGGTGAAGATGAACCGAGCCATCTTCGGGTTCCAACGTCTTGTTTGGTGACCAAAATGCACGCCGGCTTCCAACAATTGCTTCATGGAAATCACAGCCACATTAGCCACCTCCTTTCTTGGTTTTTTCCTCCGCCCTCGTCTGTTCTCGCACGGACCCTAAAAGGGACCCCCGCCGAGATCGGAAGGCGTGTGTAATAATCTACTGTAAGTAGAATAGAATACACCGCTAAATAGTATATCATAGGAAACAAAGGTTGAAAAGTACTTTTTAAAACAAAATCAATTGATCCAGCGTTCTAAACGATTAACAATCGATGGTTTCGGCAGGGCCCCGACAAATTCATCGACGGCCTTTCCATCCTTAAAAATGATCATCGTCGGAATTGACATCACATTATATTGGGCAGCCAAATTTGGGTTTTCATCCACATTGACTTTGACAACCTTCACGGAACCGTTATATCGAACGCTCAAATCCTCCAAAATTGGGGCCACCATCCGGCAAGGTCCGCACCAGGCCGCCCAAAAGTCAACCAAAACTACACCTGTAAAATTCAAAACTTCCTGCTGAAAGTCTACCTCTGTCAAATTCATCATCTTGAATCGCTCCTTAAAAATTTATATAAGTTTAGTTTAACCTGAATACTGAATTTCATTTTACCCTACCCAGTATAGTAATAGTATAGCATGGTATTAATTGATAATCAATTAGGACATTTTCTTATTTTCTCCTCGAAGCAGACGTCGAGATCACCTTTGGTTAAATTTAAATATATAATTTTTGTAACGAAATAAAAACGGAAGGTTTTCAACCAATCCGTAGCGAACAAAGGGATCTACATAGTTGTTGGAGTTAAAATGCAAATCAATAAAAAGCTGCAGCATCGTCTTTTAGCCCGTAATATCCGGTATTCATATATTGATGGAATGACTTTCTGTTTCATGATGGGGACTACCATTCCTTATTTGGGTCTTTACGTATTACGTTTTAACGGACCTACGGAGTTGGTCAGTTTAATAGCTTCGATTCAACCGATTGTCTTAAGTGTTGTTTCTTTATTAGCCGCCTCTTACGTTAATAGTTTTCAAAAGAAAAAACTTGTTCTGATGGCCCCCAGCCTCTGGGTGAGGTTGTTTATTTTTTTTATAGCCATGATTCCTTTATTTCCAAAACAATGGCATGCCTGGATGCTCTTTATGATGTGGGGAATGACTTATATCCCTTGGTCATTTTGTACCATTTCCTGGTCACCCATGATGAGCAATATCATTCCTAAAGAGATCCAAGGTAAATTTTTCGGCACACGAAACGCCTTTACAGGAGCCACCACTTTATTGGGGACCATCTTTGCCGGTATTGTCCTTAGTAAAATGCCTTTTCTACCAGCCTTTTCTTTCATTTTTATCTTATCTTTCGCCGGAACCATGGTTTCTTTATACTACCTTGGTAAACACGTTGAGCCGATCGTTCCCGAACCCGGCGAAACCAAAAAAAACTATCGAACCAATGACTGTCCCTTATTTCAATTCGATTTTAAAACAACCATCGGCACATTTAAAGACCCAATTTACGGGCCGATGTTCAGTCTGACTTCATTCGCCATCTTTATTTTTCATATCGGCTACTCAATGGCGATTCCGCTTTATACATTAAGACAAGTTCAGGAGTTAGGCTTGGACAACGCAACCATCGGATTAATAGCAACTCTTACCGGGGTGGCCGCTTTGTTCGGTTCCTATTGGGGCGGTCATACTTCTAACCGCCTAGGCTATCGTTATGTTTTACTTTTTAGCACTTTAACCGCGGTCATACCACCTTTGATCTGGGCTGTAACCCCTATCCTTCCTTGGCTGTATTTAGCTGCCGCACTATGGGGATTCACCGGGAACGCTTATATGATCTGCTTTCAATTTATGGTTTTAGCTGTCTCTCCTTTTAAAGACCGTTCCCGTTTCGTAGCTATGAATACGGTAACCGGTAATATGGCCGGAGCCCTAGGACCGATCATCGGTATGTTTTTTACCAAGATTCCGTTCTTAGGAATCCGGGGCAGTCTGGTAATTGCCGCCTTCTTCATGCTGGGAGGAGCGATCTTCTCATTTCAAGTTGCCAAAAAGGGCACTTTTTAGATCCGATACTCACCCAATATTAACTTCTAACACCGTCAATACCCGAAAAATCATTGCTTTCAATTCCAACGGGTCGTTACGCCAGATCAGCTCCAACTCGTGATTGAGGTTAATAATTTGGTCGGGTAAACCGCCATATTCGATGGTGACTATTTCAGTGCCGCCTTCTCTAATTTCGAGTTAAATTGGACAAAACAATGATCAGTATGATATATTATTGAAAAAATATCCTAAAGGAGAAAAAAATGAAAGAACTTGAAGAGGGCAAAGAACTACGGCTCGATTTTTCGAAGATCGCTAAAATCGCTGTCAAGTGCCAAGATGTGATTCCGGTAGCGGTTCAAAACGCTGATACCAACGAAATTATCCTAATAGCTTATCTGAACGAACTGGCTTTGAAAACCGCGATCCAAACCAGAACGGCGGTATTTTGGTCCACTTCCCGAAATGAGCTGTGGGAAAAAGGCAAGACCTCCGGAGAAACCTTTGAACTATTGGAGGTCTATGTAAACTGCGAACAAAACTCGTTGGTATTCAAGGTCCGGCCCCGCCGGGGCGGGATTTGCCACACCAAGAACCGCCAAGGAGAACCGCGCAACTGCTATTACCGACGGTTGAATTTGGAAACCCGGGAATTGGAGAATATCAATCCCTGATAAAATTAAATTCAAACAAACCTTTCTATTAAAAACAGAGTAAAATTAACTAGTAGCAAGGGTTTAAAGGATATAATATCGAATAATCCCTAAACTTGTTATTCTATAGGCTCCTCTTCGGCTCCAAACTCCGATACTGGATCGCCTCACCTAAGTGCCCTAGATTAATCTTTGGAGCACCGTCAAGATCGGCGATGGTCCGGGCCACTTTAAGGATTCTGGTATAAGCCCGGGCGCTGAGGTTATAACGCTGAACCGCCTGGCGGAGCAAGTCCTTGCCGGAAGGCTCCAGTCTGCAAAATTCTTTCAACTCTTTCGACCCCATCTGGGCATTGCAAAAACAATGACGCCCTTTAAATCTGTTTTGTTGCTTACGGCGGGCCGCTTCCACTCTGCCGCAAATCGCTGCCGAAGTTTCAGCTGCGGGAGCATTATCGAACTCAACCTCCTGCAACCGGGGGACCTCGATCTGAATGTCGAACCGGTCCAATAAAGGACCGGAGATCCGGGACTGATACCGGTGAACTTGCAATGGATTACAAGTACAGGATTTGAAAGGGTCACCCAAATAGCCGCACGGACATGGATTCATGGCAGCGGTAAGCATAAACCGGGCCGGAAAGGCCAGTGTCGTGGCTGCCCTGGCAATTGTTACTTTACCGTCTTCCAAAGGCTGACGCAGCACCTCCAAGACTTCACGGGGAAATTCGGGTAACTCATCCAAAAATAATACTCCGTGATGGGCTAGGCTGACCTCTCCCGGCCTCGGAATTTTGCCTCCGCCGATCAAACCCGCCGGACTGGTAGTATGATGAGGCGAGCGAAAGGGCCTGCTCCGAATCAAGGATTCACCTTCAGGCATGAACCCGCTGACACTATATATTTTAGTGATTTCAATCGCTTCCTCTTGGCAAAGGGGGGGTAAGATTCCTGGCAACCTTCGGGCCAACATGGTCTTACCGGATCCGGGAGGGCCGACCATCAACAAATTATGCCCTCCGGCGGCGGCGATCTCCAAGGCCCGTTTCGCTTGTTCCTGGCCTTTCACATCGGCCAAGTCTAAATCCTCAGTAGCGGTGACTCGTTCTAGTGTAGCCATGTTGAAAACTTCTTCCGAAGGAAACCAGGCGTCATTTAAAAAATCGTATACCTGAAGCAAATTTTCAACCGGTATCGCTTTGATCCCTGTAATAACCAAAGCTTCGGCTAAGTTTGAAGCCGGTAAGATCAGATATTTTTTAGCGGCAGACCGGGCGGCTAAGGCCATGGAAAGCATCCCGTTAACCGGCCTTACCGATCCATCCAAGGCCAGTTCCCCTACAAAAACCGTATCCGGTAGTTTATCCGGTTTCAGATCGCCTTTAGCGGCTAAGATCCCAATAGCGATCGGCAGATCAAATCCGGACCCTTCTTTTTTAATGTTGGCTGGGGCCATATTTACAGTGATCCGGTGAAAATGAAATTCCAGCTTTGAATTGGTGATCGCCGCCCGGACCCGATCCCGTGCTTCCCGCACCGCCATATCCGGTAATCCCACAATATCAAAGCTGGGCATTCCCCCTCCCAAGTCCACTTCAATTTGGACCAGATACCCATCGATCCCGTTCACAGCCATGCTCTCTACTTTGGCAAGCAAAAAAGATACCCCCAATTTCTAATTATAAAAAGCATTTTTGATCAATTCGATCTTGTATTCCGTTCCGGTATAAAAATCAATTGAGACAACGTCAAACCTGGCCGGGGCATCATCTAAACGGCGTTGATTCAAAAAAGAGACTGCGGTTTTAGTGATATGCGTTTTCTTTATAGCGGTTATCGATTCAAAACCCCGGCCGAAACGATTGCTTTTGCGGGTTTTAACCTCGACAAAGCACCAAACCGGACCTTCTTTGGCAACAATGTCTATCTCGCCATAACGGCAGCGAAAGTTGGACTCAATGATGGCATAACCATGCTCTTGCAGATACTCGACTGCTAGTTTTTCACCCCAGTCACCTAAGGTTTTTCTGTTTTTTGAATCATTTTGCATCTTATTACTGTCTCCCCAAGCGCTCAAACTATTTCCGGTTTGAAAATCGTGTCATGTTTTGGTAATTTCGCTTTTTTCTTACATTATCCTGCAAAAAAAACAGGCCAAATCGGCCCATCGGTTTTAAGCTTAGTTGTTTGAATCGGGATATAACACGGTATATCACTTAAGTTGTTACGAAACAATTTGTTTTAAAACGTCTACTACATTGGGATCAAATTGAATTCCACTATTACTTTGAATATATTTGAGAGTTTCAACGGTTGATTTGGCCGGGCGATAGATCTTCTCGGTAGTCATTGAATCATAAACATCGGCAACAGCGGTAATTCTAGCAAATTCATGAATCGCTTCGCCGGCGATTCCTCTGGGGTAACCGGAGCCATCGTAACGTTCATGATGTTGATAGGCGACATGAGCTGAAACCATTGAAATGGCTGAATTATCTTTTAACATGCCGAAACCGACTTCCGAATGAGTTTGAATCAATTTCATCTCATCATTAGTCAAGTTACCGGTTTTATCTAAAATCTGAAGCGGTATTTTAGTCATTCCAATATCGTGAAACAGAGCGCCAATGCCTAATTCCGCCAATTTCAACTGGTTGTAACCTAACAGCAAGCCAATTTTGACCGCAATGGTACATACATTAACGGAATGTCCGTAAATATAATCGCCATGCAGCCGGATATCGGACATACCCAACATACTTTTTTGATTGGATACGATCTCATCGATTAAGGCATACAGTGGTTGTTTGCTAGAGAGAATATTCAAGTTTTGCCCGGCCCGGACCTGTAAATCCAGTTTGGATAGGCTACGGACCAAATCCATTCTGGTTGTTTCCGAAACCAAATCCTCCGGCGCTTTTCCATCCGGCGAAGTGATAACATAGGCCGCCGGTAAGCCTAGCTCTTTTAATTTGCTTAGTATCGACGCTGTTATAACCGCTTTTTCCCTAATTAATACCATACCATTTGGAGCAAAAATACTTTTACCAACAACCATTCCCACTTGCAAATCTTCGATGCGTACTTTTTGCATTATCTAACCTCACTTTTCTGATGATACTTTTTATCAATTCTCCAAATGAAAGCCAAGATGGTGGCGACTAATTGATAGGTCTCTTCCGGGATCGGCGTTCCCGGTTCCAATTCGGCTAAAATTTTCGCCAAAGAAGGTTCAGTATGTTCGGGAACACCGGCTTCCATCGCCAGCCGGAGGATGGTCTCGGCGATTTTTCCTTTTCCGGAAGCCAGAACAACCGGAGCCGGATCGACTCCGGGGCGGTAGCGCAACGCTGCCGCGTATTTGGTTTTTGTTTTATTAGGGTTTTGATCTTTTAAATCCATAGATCTACTCCCAATATAGGTGAATCTGAATAATTCTCTATCGGTTCAAGTTCTACGTTGATTGCAACATCTTTCCGGTTAACGTTTTCCCTTAATTCAATTAAGTTTCTTAACAAATATTTTCGGATTGAATCATTTTCTACTTTAAAGGTAATTTGGCTTCCATTAGATCCGGTTCGAAGATATAAATGAATTTCGCCCAAATTTTCCGTAGGAATATTCATTCGTAAAATTTGTTCACTCTTGCCCTGTTTACCCTCGTCAGGCTCCTCCCGCCATTTGATTAACACTTCATGGATGATGTTTTGCGAATCATTGACTAAAAAAGGGATTAGGTTATAATTTCCGTTAATGTTATTTTCCTGAAGGATCGCTTTATTTAACGCCAAGTTTCGGTCCAGCATAACTTCGACTTTTTCACATAATTCCTTAGATCCAAAGGTCGAAGTCAACTTAGATAGTAATTGTTTTAATTCGTTAACTAATGACGTTTTAAAATCGGAAGTATTTGCTCCTTGGCTCTGAGTTTGATTATTAGCGGTTTTGACGAATGGATCGGAATTATGGTTCCGGCTGGTAGATTGAGGGGGTTCCGCTCCAGGCGCCGGTTTTGTTTGCGGTTGACGCAATAACTGATTAACTTCAAAGTTGGCAATTAATGGTTGGCGGAATAACCCTTTGGTTGAAGCCTGGTTTTCCTTTGCCGACCCCAGAGAGTCGTTCTCATTCTTGTTCAGGTAACGCATTATTGTTTCGATCTGTTTGAATATAGTTTCAAGTTTGCCTCGGACTTCTTCGGGTTTCGATGACATTCCCAGCATTAAACGGGCTAATATATTTGTTCCGGATTGTTCGGAATCGGACTGGCGCAGCAAATTCCAAAGCAAATCACGGAGTTCGGAGTCTTGATATAACCATGAAGTCATGATGGTCTCCGGGTTAATCGGCCATTTGTGAGCGGTAATGAAAGCTAACACTGAGGGTGGTAAGGTTTGTTCGTATTTGTTTTCAAACCCTTGCATCAGCCGGATGATATTTTCGATATTCTCCTGGTTTACCGGCAAACCTTCTCTGGTTAAAGCAGTAGTGATCGTTTTTTGATCGATGGTTTGTTTGCCTAAAGCGTCAGGACTATCTAAATTACCGGCCGGCTGATCGTTATTGATGAGTCTAAGCAATACCCTGCCTTGTTGATCGTAGTTCACCAAAAACTTTAAAACCGCGCCGGGTTCAACCTCCGGGTTGCCCTCTATTTTAGCTTGAAAACTATGACCGGCCATTTCTAACAATGCTTCATCAGCCGAAACGCTAATCACTTTTCCGACAATTCTCTGACCGTCTCTAAGGTTAAGGGTTTCTACCGGCAAAGTACTGCCGGTTGAAAAAGGATTAAATCCATTAATCTTCAAGGTAGAACCTCTTTATGTTCGAATAAGTTCAACGATTCACCGGCCTTTCGTTTTTGTAAGCAAAAAGATTTCCGGTGAACCGACGCAGGTCCCAGTTTGTTCAGCGCCTCGTAATGCTCCCGGGTCGGATACCCCTTGTGTTTGGCAAAACCGTAACCGGGATACTTCTGTTCGTAATCGATCATGATTTGATCCCGGGTATATTTCGCAATGATCGAAGCGGCGGCGATCGCAACCGAACGAACATCCCCATGAATGATCGAGCGTTGCTCGATCTCTGTCTCCGGAATTACCAGAGCGTCAACTAATAAACAATCCGGCGGAGGTTGTATTGATCGCAAGGCTTTGAGCATCGCAATTCGGGATGCCTGATAAATATTGATCCGATCAATTTCTTCCGGTTCGACGATTCCCACCCCGTATTCCCATCGACCCGACGTTATAAGTTTAAATAACCTCTCCCGCTGCAATGGAGTCAGCTGTTTGGAATCATAAACCTCCGGGTTGTAAAATTCGGAGGTAATTACAAAAATTCCCGCCACAACCGGTCCTGCCAATGGGCCGCGGCCGGCTTCATCAAGTCCGGCTACTCTTTGACACCCGTTTTCCCAACAAGTTCGTTCCAACTCAGTTCGTTCTTCCCAACCGAGCTTGCTACTTTTAAGTGATGCTTCGGACATTGGCCCAAACCTTTTTCTTAGTTATTATTACCTTTAAATAAATCGGCATATTTAGAGCAAATCTTTAAAACAAATGGATGTTTTTTGGTGAAATAACATAATAAAGCACCTAATACAGGCAGGAATAGTTATTCAAAAAACGAATTTATAAAACTGTGTCGCAAATAATCCGATTGATCGCTTTTTAATAACAATACCGGTTTTGTTTGGTTTATCTTATAACAGCTAAGGACAGGAGATTTTCATGAAAAGAAATACTTTCCCGTTACAGAAGTTACTTATAAAAGGCCTTAGTATTGTAATCACGCTGACTATTATCAGTTCTTTTTTTCTTTTTTCATCTTCGATAACTTCAGGCAACTGGGTCAAGTTGAACCAATTAAACTATCCATCTTTGGGATTGGCTTGTCTTGCTCTAATTCTATCTTGGTTAGCCGAAGGATTACGAATTAAAATAATCGCTTCGGGATTAGGGGAACAAATTTCTTTCATTAAAATATTTGAAATCAATCTGGCTTCGAGTTTTACCGGGAATGTGACTCCTTTTAGCTCCGGAGGAGTACCGACCCAAATCTTTCTCTTATGCAAAAACGGACTTACTCCGGGAAGGGCCGGGGCTTTGGTGACCATCAGAATTGTCATATCCACTCTCTTATTTACAACTGTTGCCCCATTTTTACTCTTATTTTACCATGCCCGTTTCTCTTTTGGAATATTGCGTCAAGTTACAACCGTCGCCATCCCCTTAGCGGTAATATTATCGATTGGCTTAATTATTTTTATCCTCAATCCGAAATTAACCGCTAACCTTTTAATGAAATTTTTAAACTCTTTGAAATTAGGCCGAATCAGACATCGGATTGAACCATTTTTAGATAAAATAATCTTGGAAGCTGAGATCTTTCACCGTTCGATCAAAGAGTTCCGTAATGGGCTGAATATCATCTTAGTGTTCTTTTTTACCATCGTCTATTGGGTATTTTTCTTCGGAATTGCCCCTTTGTTAATGTACGCTTTTGGATTGAACCCGGCGGGAAAAGTCATGGAAATAATCTTACTCCAGTTCATTTTAGTGTTTGTCCTGGCCTATTTACCGATTCCCGGCGGAACGGGAGTTATGGAACTAAGCCTTTTTTCGGTTTTGGTCTTTATCCCATTACAATTCCGGGCGATATTCATCTTTTTATGGCGGTTTCTAAGTTACTACCTGTCCACCTTTGTAGGGGGAGTTGTGCTGTTAAGATTGATCAATCGACCGATTCGACTGCGGCAGTCTGCGGCGACTCCAAAGTAATCCTATTTAACCGTCCGTTTCGAAACTCGTGAAGGAGGGTTCCGGCAGCCCGGTTCAGATCCGGTCCCCCGCCCTTGGCTAAAAATTTTCGTTTTTCCGCAAACCAAAGTAACTGAGCATCCGGAGAAAGCTGTTTCGGATAAGACGCTTCTTTTTTAAATAAGCTAACGCCATAGGATTCCAACAAGTATAAAGCTAAATCATGGACCGGTACAATCTCATCTCTGATAGTACCGATTAAGGCCAATTTATACCCCTCCGACCGGCCGTTGATCTTCGGCGGCAACAATCCCGGGGTATCTAAAATCTCAAACCCTTTATGCTTGATCCATTGTTTGCCCCTGGTTACTCCGGGAGTATTTCCAGTGCGGGCGGCTCCAGTACCTAACAATCGATTTAAAATTGAAGATTTCCCGACATTTGGAATACCGACTACTCCAATTCTTTTCGCCCGCCCGGCAGCCTTACCCCCAAACAGGGCCGCGGCCATCTGCCATATCCCCTCTACTCCCTTACCGTTTCTGCCGTTAACTTCAATTACCGGGGTTTCTTGATCTTTAAACCATCCACACCATTGTTCAGTTAACGCCGGATCAGCCAGATCTATTTTATTGAGAAGCGCGATAACGGGTTTTTTGCCTAAAATTAGTTCCAGGTCATTATTATGACTAGTAATTGGAATCCGGGCGTCCCGGACTTCAATTAATACATCGATATATTTTAGTAGTTCAGTCAATTGCCGTTTGGCCTTGGCCATGTGTCCCGGAAACCATTGGATTTCTTGCATGAGAGCCTCGCTGTCAGATTGATATACTAAAAACTGCATTTTTAGTATATCATATCCCTTAAACCAGCGGTTATTAAATGTTGACTTATTTTTGACCCGGTATAGTTAAAAACTGGGCGAATCGATTTCAAATTACCTTACCCGCTTAACTTTATAAACTAAACTTTACTCCCATATTATAGTTGTGGTTTACAGTTTCTAACTGCATTCTCAGTGAGATCACTTGCCATCTTACCTTAAGTTTCTGAGGAAGCGGATAAGCGATTAAAGTATTGCCAAATAGTTAGTCCGAAAATTATTATTCGTCGCATCTTAAAGCATCTTAATAGGCCTCCTCCTTAAGGCTTAATTGATCGGGGCGCCAAAGGAGGCTAACAAAAAACAACCTTACTTCGGCAACCCGGCGATCATGGCGAATTCCTTCGCTTTAGACCCGTGGCTTTGCGTCTCCGCCTTTCGGCGGATTTGCCAGTATCGGATTTAGTTGTTTAGTTAAACGTTTGTTTGTTATTATAATCGGTATAGTTTTAAAAAAGTTTAGCAGTAAATTTAAAT
>JAEWZY010000017.1 GCA_023394955.1 Bacillota bacterium | reverse complement strand
ATGATGTTTGTTTATCCTTTCTCTTTTTCGGTTATTCGGTAATGTGTTAGGATCTAAGGCCCAATTATATAGATTGAAATAAATCTTGTTAATGCTTTTCCATTTTCGCTTTACGCTTGTTTTACCTTTACCCTTTGCGCGGCTGCGCCGCTCATGGTATAATATTCCTAAAAGTTAGGGGACGAAAACGCTTGTTCCCGGCAAAACGACTGATTCTGGAGTGATGGCCGTGGTCAGTGGTTTTGAGTTTGTTTTGGCGTTTTCGTCCGGTATGCAATCAGATAACACGGAAAACAGGATTTGTTTTAGGTGTTATTGATTGTTTTAGTTTGGAGTTATTACCAGTTTAATTATAAGTTCATTATGAACTAATGTCAAGAGGTAAAGTTCTTCATGAAACATTTAACTATTGGAGAAAGAGTAAAACAATTCCGTGAATACTTTGGATATACACAGGAAAAGCTGGGCGAAATAATTGGTATGAGCCGGGGTAATATTTCTAAGATTGAAAAAGATCTGTTACCACCATCGAATGCTTTTTTGAATGCGCTTAAAGATAGATTTGCCGCTAATCCTAACTGGATTAAGACTGGAGAAGAGGACATGTGGATTTCTCCAGAGAGTTATTTATCAAGAGGAATTGAACTTTTGGGCAAAGAGAAGATGGCCGCTGGGATCGTTAATTTGTTGAAGTCCCAGGAGTTTGGGGATGTTAAGGCGCTGGCGGGATTGAATAAGATGTTGGATTCGGGCATACCGGATGAGGTGGCGAAGTATTTGCGGTATGTGATAGATACTTGGAATCATGGGGATGAGAAGACGCGGCATTGGATGGAAAGGCAACTGGAGATGGCGTTTAGGGATGTGAAGTGATATAAGATCCTCTACTTTTGGTGAAGTGGGGGATTTTTGTTTTGTTAATGCTATACATACTGTGTAATGCAAAGTAATGCAAATGATTGTGGTAAGGTAAGGATGGTTGTTGTCAAACTACAAACATCACTTTTGAATTTTTGATGGCCCACTGTTCCGGCGGCGGGTTCTTTTTGGGCGCACAAAAAGAACCAAAAATGCGCCACGGAACCAAGGTTCCCGGACCCTCCTTCATTCATCCGGTTTTTAGTGGGCCGCCACCATCCATGGTCTTTCGACTGGCAACTAAGTAGATGCTTCCGTTGGCGACCGCTTTTTTACGTCCTGTAAAGAAGCTGCGCTCGACTTCCTCCTGAAGTCGGGATACGGATTTTGGCTTGGGGTGTATTTAGAGATCGAAGAATGGCGGAGAATCCCCGGCAGGGAGGCCGGGGCGCGGGTTGGATAGCATGGAGGTATCAAAGCCGTCGGCGGATTAGAAATGGCCTGGTAGGCTGGGAACACGGGGGCTATAGAGAATTGGTGTTGATAAGCTATGACCTATTTCTTGAGTGCACAATTATTAATTTTACCCATTACTCTTTGCACTTTGATTCGGGTGTGGGAGGACGGGAAAAGGCCTCCCATCGGCCAGATATGATTGCTAAACTTCATTTTTTGTGATTCTGATGGCCCACGGTTTCGGCGGCGAGTTCTTTTTGGGCGCACAAAAAGAACCAAAAATGCGCCGGACCCGCGTGGTTCCGGTCCTCCTGCAATAGCTCCTGCCGCTACCGGACATCCTTGTCCTCTCGCTTTTTCGTCCCATCCTGGGACACACATCCGTGACACTCCGAAGGAATGCTTCGCGATTTATATAGACGGTCACTTCCTGTGACCGTCTTCAGGGTTGGTTTATGATGCCGACGGTGTAGAACTTCCTGTTCTCGTACCGCGCGGTCTACATCCATGTAGCCCGGTATCTTCCTTGTGGTAACTAGTTTTAGAGGTTATAGAGTGGCGGAAATCACCCAGGCAGGGAGAGGCCGGGGCGCGGGCTGGATAGAATGTTGTTACCTATGTCATGGTTATACAATTATTAATTTTAAACTTTATCATTGACTTTTAAGACTTTGATTCAGTAGACGCATGTATCTGTTGGGAGTAGTTCCAACTCGATGTTGGCGTTTAGGACTTCGAAGATCAATAATGTTCAATAAATTATTATTGGGAATGAATTTTAAATTATCAGCATTCAGTTTTATGAAATTATACGGCTACCGGTGACCGGTAGCCGTATAATTGGGGTTTATTATAGTTTTAAGTTTCAGGCAATGATAATATTATTCATTTACGGCATCGACGGAACCGAAGATGCTTGGATTGAGTGATTTATTTAATGATTTGAAGCCTGATGCCACTACTGAAGTGACTAAATGGTATCTTTTGACTTTCCATTTTCCATCAACTTTCTTTAATTCCAAATCAATTTCATCATTTTCAGCGCCCGACCCATAATCAGGAATATTTATATAAATATAAGCATCATATGTAACAATACCGGTTTCGTCACCGTTATCTTGGAAATGAGCGTTGGAGATGTAATATTTTTGGATATCAATGGCAATAACATCTTCAGAGAATTTAAAATCATCTATTAACTCATCATAAGATTCATATGTATCTGTACTTAAAGAATAGTCATTTTGGATCGTAAAGGGGAAGTCTACGCAATTGGCCAAAGCAGTGGCATTTTCTTTTACAAACGCTGAAGCTATCGCATTTAACAAACCTATGATTTCGGTAGTAAGAGTAGCGTCGCCACTGACTTTTATCGAATCTTTACTTCCGCCACCGCCTCCTCCGCAGCCGATTAAAACGGTGACCAACATTAAAATTGCAACAAGTAAAATAAATTTTTTCATTGAGTAAGCCTCCTTTTAAATATTTCTAAATATAATATATTACTAATTTTTTTCAATTTTCCTGCTATCATTTTTTAAATAATTATTATTGCGAATACCGTAAAACCGCTATGCTTAGTTATGGGATGAGAATTGATATAATTGTTTTACCTTTGAACTTCAAATTTTACTCCTCACACTTCAATTCTGGTCTACAGTTCCGGCGGCGGGTCTCTTTTTGCTCGCCCAAAAAGAGACGCAAAAAGGGCGCCCGGGCTCGGCCTAATCCATCCATGGGGCCTCGTCTTGTGGACATCCTGTCCCATAGGTTCCAAGGGGTGGAACCCCTGGCGGCCGGATTCCAAAGGATGTGCCGTTACATCCTTTGGTCCTAGGTGGGTGTGGGAGGACGGGAAAAGGCCTCCCATCGGCCCGAAACGATGGCATAAGAATTATTTATTTGACATACTTCTTTGGCTGCGGTTCTTGGTTTGTTATTGCAGGGAAAACACGGTTTTGGATGGAAACACTTAACTAATTGGGTTGTAATGGAGAGGATGGTTTTGATGAATAGGATGCAGAAACAATATTTCGAGATTAAAACCGCTTTAGGCGCGCGGCCTACCAGGACGGAGATGTATTTGAAATTGGGGAAGAAGTTTGATAAGTATCTGCGCCGGGGGTGGCTTGGGTTCCTGGCGGAAGCGGGGGAGTTGACTCCGGAGGAGATGCGGTTTGGCGGGACGGTGGCGGAAGAGTTTTTGGTTGAACTGGAGACGGCTAAGTTTGACAAGGCTTATAAGATCCCAACGGTACTGGCGTTCGCCACCAGG
The DNA here is from genome assembly GCA_023394955.1 of Bacillota bacterium. Lineage (GTDB taxonomy): Bacteria > Bacillota > UBA4882 > UBA8346 > UBA8346 > JAAYHS01. The sequence goes on along the minus strand of JAEWZY010000017.1, from coordinate 2,329 downwards.
AACGGGGTGCGCGCTTCGGTTCACTTGACCGATATCGGCCGGGGTTTGAGCGATTTTTATCATGATTGCGAGGAGCATCAGCTAGATCTAAGGGAGAGGAACCATCGTAATTGGCAGAGTTGGGGGATTAATGAATTTTCGCATCTGGCCCGGAAGAAGCCGGTGAAAGAGCTTTCGAAGAGTCGCTTTTTTCATTATCATAAAATCCGGCAGGTATTACAGATTGACCGGTGTTTGAACGGGTATCTGAACCTGACATTAGCCGCTCAGATCCGGGATATCATGGAGTACCAGAGGCTCAAGTATTTTCAAGGGCGTTACCGGGTGGACCCAGTTACTTTGGCGGAGGTTGCCGCTTCCCAGGTTGCGGAGGAGCCGGAGACTGAGGCCGGGGTAAAAGAATATCACAAGTTGGTCCGGGACCGGATTCCGGAGATTATCGAGGCTGAGGGGAAGAAGTGTGAGGTCAGGACGCTGGATGATGATGAGGAATATTTGCTGGAGCTTAACTGGAAGCTTCAGGAGGAACTGCACGAGTATCAGGAATCCGGGGCGGTGGAGGAGTTGGCGGATCTGGTTGAGGTGGCGCAAGCGATCCTGAGGTTGAAGGGGATTTCGAAGAAGAAATTTGAGGGGATGATGGCGGAGAAAAGGGAAGAGCGGGGCGGGTTTGAGGAGAGGGTGTATTTGGTAAAGGTGGAGGAGTGACAATCCGAATCTGAAGATAGCGAGCCTTTTGATGAAAAGGTGCAACGCCTGACTGGAGAGTTGGGGACATTATTTGAAAAATCAAGAGAATTGGAAGAAGAGGTTAAGAAGCAGCTTGGAGGGATCGGTTATGGCTTCTGAAAACCCGGATTTTCTCTTTTACCAGACAGAGGATGGAAAAACCAAAATCGATGTTCGTCTGGAAGATGAAACAGTTTGGTTGACTCAAGCTCAAATGGCAGATTTATTTCAACGCGATATTTCTGCGATATCGCGTCATATTAAAAATGTATTCGATGAAGGAGAGCTTGATAAAGAAAGCAATTTGCGTTTTTTGCAAATTCCAAATTCCGACAAGCCGGTGGCTTTATATAATCTTAATGTCATTATTTCCGTTGGATACCGCGTTAAATCCCATCGAGGCACCCAATTTCGCATCTGGGCGACGGAACGCTTGCGGGAATATATCATTAAAGGTTTTACCCTGAATGACGATCTGCTCAAGAAGGCGGGCGGGGGCAATTATTTTAAGGAATTATTGGCCCGTATCCGGGACATTCGTTCATCGGAGAAAGTGTTCTGGAGGCAAGTTCTGGATATTTATGCGACCAGTATCGATTATGACCCGAGAGCGGAAATAACCAGAAACTTCTTTCAAATGGTTCAAAACAAGATGCATTGGGCAGCCCACGGGCAGACCGCCGCTGAGGTAATTATGGGACGGGCGGATGGCAGTAAACCCAATATGGGAATGACTTGTTTTAGTGGTAACAAGCCGACATTGGAAGAAGCAAAGATAGCCAAGAATTATCTAGATGAAAAGGAACTGGATATTCTAAACCGGATTGTCTCTATGTATTTGGACTTTGCCGAGTTGCAGGCGATAAACCGTAAACCGATGTATATGAAGGACTGGGCGGCGAAGTTGGATGATTTCCTAAAAATTAATGACCGGGAAGTTTTGATCCATTTCGGCGCGGTCTCTCATGAAGCCGCTTTGGAGAAAGCCCGCCGGGAGTATGAGATTTACCGGGAACGGACAAAGGATCTACCAAGTGAAGTAGAAAAACATTTTTTAGGGGTTCAGGAGGAATTGAAGCAACTGGAGAAGAGGGCGAAGGAATGAGTGAGTTATATTTAGGTCTCCTACTCTTTTCGAAACAGACGTTCCCATTCATTGATCAGTAGATCCAGCTCGATGCTGGCGCTCAGAACTTCGGAGTCGGTGTAGCCTTTGGTGTCCCAGAGAAATTGAAGATGTCTCCGGGCAGAGGCGATCTTGATCTCCAGATTGGTTAGTTTACTGTTGGTTTGAGTTTTGTTTGTAATCATTAGTCCTTTTGAATAGCTTATTGTAATTTACTTCTCAGGGAAGAGCGAGAGTTAGGTACGGATATTTTGCGCTACGTAGCGCGGCTTAACCCCTTTTACCCTTTACCATTTTCCCTTTACCCTTTGCGCGGCCCGGCCGCGCATGGTATAATATTCCTGTAAAGTTTAAGGGACGAAAACGCAGGTTTCGACAAAACGACTGATGCTGACTTGGCAGGCCGTGATCAGTGGTTTTGGGTTGGTTTTTGCGTTTTCGTCCGGTATCCAATCAAATAACACGGAAAACAGG
>JAEWZY010000037.1 GCA_023394955.1 Bacillota bacterium | reverse complement strand
TCGGATAACTTCAAGCCTTCGCTTGGATTGTTCTTTATCTCCTTGACTACATTCGGCAATGACTGCCTCTGAAATTAACAGTTCATAATCAAAACGGGCGGTTTCCCACCATTCTCTGGTAAGTTGTTGACCGGCGGCAACAACTATATCACGGCTAAGTTTGGCAACTATATAGCTCGGGATAGTCGTTTCAATATATACTTTATCCATATTGACTCCAGTTTTTTGTTTGATTATTTGTTTGATTATATTATACCGCAAATATGTTGCTTATTAAAGCAATGAAAGTTATTACAACATCCAGATAAGAGCTATGTTAAAAGTCCTCAACTTCGGGATTGTGCGTGAAAATCAAACTCAAAGCCAATTTGGTGTCTAAAACCGACTCACCCAGCGGTGGTTAGGTGCTTGTAGTTACCTTGGGTTGGTCCCTCTCTGCTTGGAAGCCGGGTATTGATGGGTATTCGGCAAAGAGGGACGCGGGAGGCTGGCGATTTATGGTCCTCCGGCGCTAAAGGCCTCGCTGAACAGCTGCTTCCTCTCTACTGAATCAGCGGGAATTTTAGGCTTCGGGGTAGAGAGGATAGGCGAGCCGGGGTTGGGCCGCCGGAGATCTAAGAGGTACCCGTGTCCTAGGAGTGGACGTGACCGCGGTAGATATGGGGGTCTGAAAGCGACCCTCTGTCCCCGAAAGGGACGGCCGCTGTTCCGGCGTCGGGTGACTTGGATTAGCCGCCTGAGGTTTTCACTGATTCAGCTTTGCCAAGCCGTTCAATCTCCGACACCACCCGATCCAGTTCGGCGACTAGCTTTTGGGGCGCGTTGGCCTTTTGATAAGTAGTGACCAAAGCCCGGTAATACCAGAGCGTCCCTTCCTTGCCGGCATTAAACCGGTTCCAGAGTGTTTCTCCGACCTCCCGGTAGTCAATCAGGATGGCCCGGGCATTATGGAGCTTGTCTGCTGCCGACACCAACAGTGTCGAAGGACTAGCTTGCGGGAGATGGGCTAAGTAATCCTCTTTCCGTTTTCGCCAGGCTGGTTTGGGATCGGTCCAGGCGTCGGTGCATCCGGCAACGATCTCCGCTACCGCTTTACCAAACTTTGCTTCAATTTTCCGGAGTGTCTCTTTGCCACCTTGATCTTCGGGGCCGTCGTGGAGCAGAGCCGCGATGGCCTCGGTCTCGGCGCCGCCATTTTCCAGGACCAATGAAGCGACTGCCAGCAGGTGGGAGAGGTAGGGAATGTTGGTGCCTTTGCGAAGCTGGTCTTTGTGTAATTTCAAGGCAAAGCGGACGGCTTTTTCGAATTTAGCGGTGAACATTGGTTCATTTCCTACTTTTTCAGAATTTCTAATTTAATGATTTTAAGATAACATATGGGTATGATTTGGGATAGTCAGGGTACACCTACGCCGTAGCCTGAATCAAATGATACTTTCGGGCTGCGGTTTCATTAATCGTTACAATATCTAACGGCCAAATTTTACTGATACATCTTAATTTCTTTTTTAAAGCGTCATTGATGGGCATCAACCATTCATCCTTATGGCCGTTAATCACCAGCAATAGTTTGATTCTCACAGAATTATGAGCGATTTCTTTAAAACACCGCGATATTTCATCACTGTACCGCCCAGGCCGCCCCAGGCAAATCGCTAGTCCCAAAGTAAAGCCGTTCATCAATTTTTCAGCAATTTCGGCGATATATTTGTCAAAATCAATATTATTGGTTGGTTTGGGAGAACTTGATTTCGCCTCCACCACCAATAATGATTCCTGATCCGGTTGAATTAGTATAAATTCCGCCATTTGCAATCCAGTTTGCAATTTTAAATAGGTATTCGACTTTTCAATATGAAAACAATACTCGTCCGAAAATGGGCCGAATTTCATCCCCGATTCTTCAATAATCATCCCCATTATTCCAGTACCTCGTTTATTTCTTCTTTATAAAGCCGGATCGACTCATCAATAATCGAATTGTCAGGCATCCCCTCTAATAAATCGTCATATTCAACTTTACCGCCATTACCGGGTAGGGAGATGAAAGGGATTGCCAGCTGCTTTTGGCGGGCGATTAGATACAATTTCTTAATTACAAAGTAAGAATGGCTCGCTAGGAAAATTTGAATGCCTCTTTCGGCCAATATATAAATGATATCAAGAAATCTTGAAATTGCGGTGGGATGCAAGGCCGACTCCGGTTCATCGATAAAAATGACGGATTCGGTGTCAAGATAACGATTGGCCAATAGGGAATCAAGGATGGCGATTTTCTTAATTCCTTCAGCGGTTACGCCAATCGCATATTTTTGGTTTCCCTTTTTAAATTGCCAAAGTTTAGAGCTTTCGTCATATTCTACCTTACCGCCTAAAATTTCTTCCAACGCTTTTCGCGAGTCGGCGAACTCCGCATAATTCTTTCCCTCTTTGCGAGGAAGAGCCAACGCCCGGACCAGATCCAGATAAGTGTCGTCAAAGCCGAATAATTTGTCTTTTTCGCGGGATTCCAAGATCAGATGGTAGAGGGATAGCACTTCTTTAGCGGGTATAAAAATGGAATTGCTCGCTCTTGGGGAAGTCCGGTTGGTCAATGACTGGATATTCTTAGTGGTGTCTTTACCAAACCGATAAGCAAATTCTTTATTATTATGGGTGATCTCACACGACAGCAAATCGGTGGCATTTTTGGAAACCAAGTCGCCGATCTTTTCAGTTTGAAAAGTCCAATACAACTTTTCCCATAGGATCTCCGATTCGGAACGCCGGTCGTTGCCACGTTTATATTCTTCTATCGTACGCATGGTACTGTATAAAGCTTTAAGTAAGAAGGACTTCCCGCTGCTATTTTCACCAATGATTAAATTAATCTTCCCTAGGTTCTCCCATTTGATATCTATGAGCGCTCCAAAGTTTTTAATAACAACTTTATTAATCATGTTAGCCCTCTCCTTATATCCCGTCATTATTGACTAATTCCTTTAATATATTAGCCAACGCCGCCCCACTATGCCAAGGTTCCATATTGTCAATAAATCATTCTATATTTTCCACCTACTTCCTGCCAAAATAAACGCCTCAATCGTACACTTTATTATCATCAATCCGCGGCATAAATACTACGACTGCAACCCCATTGGGATGTGGAAAAGTCGGTCTAGAACCGATTCGCTCTAGGGTGGATGGGTGCTTGAAGTTACCTTGGGTTGGTTTCTCTCTGCTTGGAAGCCGGGTATTGATGGGTATTCGTGTGTTAGAGGGTATTTTGTAGGACTTGTTAAATATCAAAGATCCGCTTCGGAGCTCCGAAGTTTTGGTTTTTAACTGTACATTAATCTTTAGATTCTTGTTCAATCGCTTTTTCAAGCTCTATAAGAAGCGGTGGTAAATCTTGAGTTATGGTATTCCAGAGAACATCCAAATTGATATCAAAGTATGCGTGAATCAGGCGGTTTCTCATCCCAATAATATTTTCCCAGGGAATATTCGGATACTTAACTTGAAGATCAGTGCTAGTTCTTGTCGCAGCTTCACCAATTATCTCGATAGATTTAATTAATGATAGGGTAAGCATCCGATCATAAACCAAATCCGCCCTAGTGCGATTAGAGGAAAAAGAAATTGCCTCTTTTGTTGAGTCCAGCATATGACGGAGTTTGGTCAGATCATCCCTCAGCATAATAACCAACCTCCGCCTCTCTTACTACAGCTTGCCGGAAATATGGGCTTAAATCTTCGATGGTTCGAAGATCCGCCTTTCGGTTTAAAAGGGCCGATAGTTCTGCTTCCATTCCGGCCAAGTGTAATAGTCCGGGAATATGGTCGGGTTGAAACTCGACTAAAATATCAATATCGCTTTCCGGGCCAAAGTCTTCCCGTAACACGGACCCGAAAAAGGAGAGTTTCTTGATATGGTTTTTGCGGCAGAACTCAATTATGGCTTCCGGTTTGATCTCAATGGGCAGATGTTTATGGATACCCATTATAAGCACTCCTATAATAATTTTTATAGCAATATTATACCTTATTTGGATGAGATTTTTCAAATTGTAAAGGTCCCGTTATAGATTAATTGTTCATTATTAATTGTAGATAATTCGTTCTTCGCCTCACCCCTGCCGTAGGTTTGGGTAGTTTTAGTCGCCGGTTTGCAGTTCCCCAGTTTTAACTCCATCTCGTAATCCGTTGAAACCGCGCAAGTTGGCATCTTTAAATGTAGTAATATATAAATATAGACATTAGGACTATGATCACTTTTAGGAATGATTGTATTTTACCACAAATTTCGGCTTTCAGCGCGTCAATATTGCGGAATTTCCCCTGATTTCCGAAGATTTTGCTTTTCGTGATTGAGCAAGCTTTCCAGAGGTGTGGCGCGAGGGGAAAGAAATGAGGGAAATTAGGTTATCTGCCTGGTAGGGGCTGGGTACGAGGCGAACGAGGATCACGAGGGGATAAATAAAAAAGTAAGGAAGGAAGGTAGGAGTAGATAAACCGGTTTTCCGGGGTGAGCCGCTGGATGATAAATTCTAGCTCATTGTTTACTGTAGAGGTGTGCGCCGGGATTGATGGCTTTGAAGATGGCCGGAGGTGTCTTTAGCTTTTCGGGTGACTGGCTGTTCCATGAAGGCGGCGCCGGATACTTTGATGATGGCGGGGAAAAGGGCGGAGTGAAGTTGGCGTTCCCGGTAGAAGAAGGGGAACTCGCCAACAATTTTATAAAAAGAGACGCATTGTTTGGCAAAGGAGATTGCCGTTTCCTTGAGAAATTTACGGACGTTACGGATGGCCGGGGCGTCTTGGAGATTATCCATAATTAAAATTGAGCCGGTTTTGTTGAT
>JAEWZY010000068.1 GCA_023394955.1 Bacillota bacterium | reverse complement strand
AGGATGAGCGGGGCCAAATCGCAAATTCCAGTTTGACCGTATGGCGGGATACGATTGCCCCTAAGATTGTGATCACCGAACCAAAAGATCAATTCATCTCCAACTCAACGTCACTGACAGTTACCGGCGCTGTAACCGACGCTTTTCCGGCCTGTGTAACCGTCAACGGGATCACGGCCGGAATTACGGGAGACAAATTTGATGCCGATATCACTTTAGCCGAAGGGTGGAACATAGTAACGGTCAAAGCCTGGGACGGGGCGGGAAACGTAACGCAAAAGAGTATCAAGGTTTTGGTTGATACCGTACCGCCGGAGCTTTTTGAAGTAACGGCTGTTCCGGCAGATTGGACCAGTAACACCAGACCGATCCTGACTTTCGGTACCACCGATGCCACCAGTGGCGTAAGTCACTATTTGGCTTCAATCGACGGCGGCGGTTTTACTAAAGTTACCAGTCCTTATCAAATACCGGAGCAAGCAGATGGGGAACATACAATTATAATTAAAGCGGTGGATAAAGCGGGATGGGAGACTGAAAACAGCGTTAAGGTTTATATTGATACCAAACCGCCGGTAAAGGTGTCGGAATTTAAGGCTGTTCCTGGAGATAAGAAAATTATTGTTAGTTGGAAAGAGAATCCTGAGGAAGATGTGGTCAAATATATATTGAAACGAATACCGGCTTTCCCGGATGGGAGTGAGCAAGAATTCGAAATTGGGATTACAGAGTATATAGATACCGAGGTGGAAGATCTCAAAAGTTATACTTATTCGATTAGAGCTATCGATCATGCTAATAACGGTAGTCCGGTTGTCACCGCCCCGGCGGTCAAACCGGGCATGGCCGAGATTGTTATCAATCCATCTCTTGAGACCAAAATTGAATATGAGAATGTATTGGTGGGGATACCAATAGGAGCTCTTCCGGTTTCCAGAACAATCACCATCACTAAAGTTAAAAATCCAGAAAGGATTTTAGAAGAATCAAAAGGAATCAATCTTTCCCCAGTATATTGCCTCAGCGCGGCAACACCTCAAGGACCGGTAGATCCGGCTGGGGTTCAGTTTGCAAAACCAGTATTGGTAGGAATTAAATATGAATTGGAAGGAATGTATCAATACCTGAAGGAGAGTAGTTTCCGGGCATTCTATTATAATTCCAACGCCAACAATTGGGAAATGATTCCCGAGAGTTACGTTGATTCCGAAAATAAAGTGTTGTATTTCTTTACCAAACATTTTTCCATGTTTACGGTGCAAGCTTCGACTGCGCAATCCATGTCGCCGGAACAGATTAGTAATATGGGTGTATCGCCAGGAAAGGCCTATTACCAAAACAATCAAGTCAGTATCTCATATTCCAGCGGAAGTGCTTCGGTGACGGCTAAAGATTTTGTCCTGCCCGGAAAAGGCGGACTGGATTTGACTATTTCCCGGAGCTATGATAGCGGCCTGGCCCAGTCCGACTGGGGTATCGATGAAGAAAACATGTTCTCGGCTTTGAATGGGTTCCTGGATACCGGCGCTGGAAATTGGAACGCTTTTGTTAGCTTTTTATCAGGTTTGGTGGCCAGGGAAATTGATAAATATCTGGCTGAACCTTCAGGAGCATACGGATTGGGCCGTGGTTGGCGAATGAACTTTGTCTGGGTCGAGAAAAATGAAAACGGCCAATTTGTTCATTTACCCGGCGGCGGGATGAAAAAAATTAACTGGACCATTAAGCCGGGTTCTAATGGTCAAAGGAAAGGAGTCTTCGAGTGCCATGCGGGAGAACATTTTATTTTAGAACAGACTCAAATCAAAGAAGGCGACTTATATTCCACCGCTGAATCCAGAGAAGAACCGGTTAAAGTTGGTGAAACCTGGACCGCCACTAGTTATGTGTTGACGACCAAAGATGGAACCAAATATTATCTGGACGGTTTCGGTAAATTACAAAGGATTGTCAACCGGTTGGGCAACAGCGAGATTGACTTTACTTATCGGAGCGATGGGAAACTGGACTACATTATCGACTCGGTCGGACGTAAGATTCAATTTACCTATGAAGGCAATTTCATCCGTACCATCACCGGAGCCGGAAGAACTGTTACTTACAGTTATGGGAATGATGAATTAATATCGGTTAACGACGCCGGTTTACAAACCACAAGCTATGGTTATGAGCGTTTTGAATTAAAATCCGGCTATCAAAGCTTTAGTCTAACCAGTTTTTTGAATTTCTTTACCCCGGCCGGTCCATTAGGGTTCTTTTTAAGCGTCGCCCAAGGCCTGATTCCTCATGAACGGACAGATGAAGTATATTATCTGACTAGTGTAACAACTCCGTTTGAAGGCCAATACCGGATGGAATACACAAAATACTCGGCAATGCAATATTCAAGTGATTTGCTTACTGTTGCGGTAGCCTGGTATCAATTCGGGAAGGCCACCCGTTTCCAAGAGATTGGTTCGGCATATTCAAAAGACATGCGCATCGATTACCAGATCGCTTACACCAATGACCAGGCGCCGACCGTGTCCGTTTGCGACGTTTATGAGGGGAGTAAGCGGACCCATATGCTTTTTGACCGCTATTCAAATAGTGTGGATAAGGATACCACACATTTGAAGCTCCAGATTATTTATGGAGATCAAGATCGGGCGATCTCCTCACATCTGGTGGAGGAGTTTGACTATGAACTGGAAGCACCCAAGAAAGTTATTGACCAAACCGGAGGCCGAGGAACAGTCACGGAATTTAAATACGATAATTGGGGAAATGTGATTTGGCAAAATAATTCCCATACCAAAGTAGAAGCGTTTTATACTTATGCCAATACCAACGCGCCGCCAATCGACAACGGGCAGGCTAAGGCCTCTCCCTACGGGGCCCAAACTCTAGATGGCAATATTCATGACGCCAAAACCGGGGAATTAATCTTAAATTACAATGGTGATACCTGTATCCCGCAACAAGCCTTATACAAATATGAAACTAACGGTAATTTGTCGGAGAAAGCGATCCGGCACGATAATGTCTGGCTGAAGACTACCTATCAATATGATTCGATTGGTAATATCACCAAAATGACCAGCCCTTCCGGGATTGAAACGGATTATGAATATTCAGCAACCTATCAACAGGCGCTATTAACTAAGGTTTCTTTAAGCAAACTAACCGACGCCGATGGTCAAGTTAAAACTAATGTAGTCCTGAAGGAACTGGGTTATGATCCGGAAACCTTCCGGAAGCGTTGGGAGAAAGATGCCAGGGGATATGTCACGGAATACCAGTATGATATTATAGGCCGTGAGACCATGACTGTGTTACCGGATGATAATGATCCATTGGACTACCGGCCTGGGGACGGTGGCGGCCCGATCGACAGGAGCGGTTCCCGGAGTGATAATCCGGTGCAACAGTTGACTTATAAGGATGCTGACCAAACTACTACCGTAATCGACCCGATGGGAAACAGGACCGATTATATTTACGATTCATTTGAGCATTTGATGGAGATCATTAAATTCAAGAAAACCTTAGGAGTCCCTTACGCTTATTCCCGAGTCAAGGTACGCTATGACGATCAAGGAAATATTCATGAAATCATTAGTCCGGAAGGGTGTAAAAACCCGGATCAAGAGTTCAAGTATAAAACCAAGTATCTCTATGACGAGGCCAACCGGCTCTCCAAGATCATCTATCCCGACTTTACCGAGGATCAATTGGACAACCCGTTTAAGTATTATTCCTATAACGATGTGACCAACGAAGTGACTGTGACCGACGAGAACGGGTATGAGACAGTCATCAAAAAAGACCCGGTGGACCGGGTGATCGAGCAGATCGCCGGTTACCGGACCGATGTTCCGGTAACTACCAAGTTTAGTTATGACGCTTTGGGGAACAAGGTATCCGGGACCGACGGGAAGGGCAATCTGACCCTTTATGAGTATGACGATCAGAACCGTTTGGTTAGGAAAACCCTGCCGCCAGTGGAGGTGTTGAACGATCCGAACGGCAGCTCAAGGGTGAAGAGCCCGGTAGCCAGCTATGAATATGATAACGAAGGCAATCTGGTCCGGGAAATCTCGTCCCTGGGCACAATAATAAAGCATTATTATGACGAAATGAACCGGGAAATCAAGACGGAGACTTCCTTTACCGGTTTGGATGGCACGAAGAAGACGGTGATTAGCAAGACTTTTTATGACTTGGCGGGGAATAAGGTAAAGACCGTCGACTCACAGGGAAAAGCCACTGAGTTTGCCTATAGCGCCAGGGGGTGGATGAAGGAGCAAAAGGACCCCATGGGAGGAATCATCCGGTTCACTTATGACGCGGTGGGCAATAAACTGAGCGAGACCGACCCGCGGGGGAACGCCGCTGGCGCGGCGGCCAACTCCTATACCGCCTGGTACTACTATGATGAGTTATACCGGGTGGTGAAAGCGGTGCTGCCGGATAATAGCCCGCCTCAAAATCCGGCGAATCCGGGCGATAACCCGGTAGTTAGTTTTGATTATGATTTGAATGGGAATTGTACAAAAGAGACTAAGGCCAATGGACAGGCGATTAACTATACTTATAACAGCCGGAACTGGCTCTTGACCCAGAGTCAGAGTTTAAATGGGCAGGATTATACCACCCGGTTCGAGTATGACGGGATAGGGAACAAACGGTTCGTTTATGACAATAAGGGCAATGGTACCGAGTATCGTTATGATGCTTTGAGTCGTCTAGCCCTCCAGATTTCCCCGGAGGGG
>JAEWZY010000058.1 GCA_023394955.1 Bacillota bacterium | reverse complement strand
TATCCAACGGTTTCCTTGCCGCTTGCATCATCTGGTCCACCATGGACTGGGTGTCAAGACCCGACAGACCGGTGATTCGATTTATACTTCCCATGGTTAAAGCCTCCTTGCTAAATCAGACTTTATGATCAATCAACACTCCCAACATGTCGTACATTTTCTCCAACATGTTAAGAATCTCTTCCGGAGGACATTGGCGGATCTTATCCCCGGTTTCCTCGTCGTAAACCTCTACCACCGCCCGTTTAACGGCGTCATCAAACCGGTATTCGAAGCGGACATTGACCATTTTCATAAAGTCGTTGACCACATCCACCGCTTCCGGGATCCGGTCTTTGGGAATCTCTTGTCTTTGCTTCTCCTGTTTTTGCGCCGCAGCATTCTCCGGTGTGGACGGAACGGTTTCTGCGACATCTCCCGGCTTCCATGCCGTTACCGGAGATGTTTTCCCGACAGGAGATAAATTTTCCAATTTCACAGCCCTTACCTCCTTGTAATAACTTTACAGTTTATTTCCCTTCATAAATAATAATCGGAATCAAGGACGAAAAAGTAAATAGTGCTTTGTTCCTATTACTTCCAAAAACTAAGCATCCACTATTAATGTCCAACAATTAAAAAAACCTTTTTGTCTCGGGAATACGACCAAATGATTACTTTATTTACATATTCGGTTTTTAGTAATGGAAACTAAAGTAGGAATATAGAATAGCGGATCTTACAACGTCTTAAATCATCCCAAGACCTCAACTACTGTTTCAATGACATCGTCCACATCTCGATCCCTCATGCCGGGAAAGAGGGGTAGGGTAACGGCCCTCTGATAAAATTGTTCGGCATTGGGGCAAAGGTTTCCGGGGTAACCCAATCGCCGGTAGAAAGGATGATGATAAACGGGGAGGTAATGAACATTAACGCCGATATTCCGGCTCCGTAATGACTTAAAGAATTTATTCCGGTCGATGGCAGTGACTTCCGAATTAATCTGAATCACATAAAGATGCCAGCTGGACCCGGTTTGTTCCGCTTGATACGGGAGTATCAAACCGGGGATTTTTTTGAAAGCTTCATGATAACGACGGGCAATCTCTTTGCGCCGTTTCAAGAAGTTCTCTAATTTTCTTAATTGGCTCAAACCAAGAGCGGCTTGAAAGTCGGTCAGCCGGTAATTGTAGCCCAGTTCCAGTTGTTCGTAATACCATTCACCGTCGTCCTCCAGCATTAACTCCCTGTCCCTGGTAATCCCGTGAGTCCGGAAGAGGGATAATTTTCGGTAATATTCCTCATTGCTGGTAGTAATCATCCCGCCTTCGCCGGTGGTAATCTGTTTTACCGGATGGAAGCTGAACGTGATCAGATCGGATAACCCGCCGATTTGTTTACCTTTATATGTTGCGCCAAGGGCATGGGCCGCGTCCTCGATGACTGTCAGATGATGCTCCTTGGCAATAGCATGAATCTCGTCAAGGTTTACCGGTTGTCCGGTGAAATGTACGGGAATGATCACCTTCGTTTTTTTGGTGATCTTTTTACGGATTTCTTGGGGATCGATATTATAAGTATCAGGATCTATGTCGGCGAATACCGGCCGTCCCCCCAGGTAAAGCGCGCAATTAGCCGAAGCGGCAAAGGTGATCGGGGTAGTGATGACTTCATCCCCCGGCCCGATCCCGGCGGCAAAGACAGCGGCGTGTAAAGCGGCAGTTCCGTTGGAAACCGCAATCGCATACTTTGCGCCGACGTATTTGGCAAAGGCCTGCTCAAATTCGGCGATTTTGGGTCCAGTGGTTAGGTAATCGCTACGCAAGACATCGACTACGGCTTGGATGTCATCTTCGTCGATCCATTGATGGCCGTAGGGGAGCAATTCTTTCCGAATCGGTTTTTTTTCCATTGTAATCCGTCCTATATCATAATTTAAGTTTGTTATCCATATAGCGCTTATCCAACCAAAACTCCACTATCTTCTTTCTGACCCGCCCCGTCCCCTTACTATCAATTAGTTGACGCATCTTGGCCGCGGTTTCTCGCCTTTTGGCGTAATTATACATTTTAATAGCGTTTTTAAAACTATTCATATCTAAGTCCCGGTACCAACCAAGATTAATCAGATACCCGTCCCGAGCCAGTTCGGACAGGACATGGTTTTGGTTTTCAGCGATTTTTATGCCTATAGTCGGTGTCCCACAGGCGCAAAGCTCATATAAGGTGCTTCCGCCGGCGGAGAGCGCCACATCGGCCTGGAGCATCAGTTTGGAGAGATGTTGGGTATTATAATGAACAACTACCCGGGGATAACTGCGACTTAATTCCAATATTTGTTCATAGTGTTGATTCCCGCCGCCGACCACTACTTCGAGAGCAATCTTATCAAACGCCACGTCTTGCCGTAAAGTCGTGATTAATCTTCCGGTAAAGTTAGGCGGATCGGAGCCGCCCATAGTGATTAGAACCCGCTCTATCTTCGGTTTTACTGCTGGTCGAGGCAGGTTTTTAAATTCTTCCCGGATCAGGTTATACTGGACTCCCAATAATTGAAGACACCCAAACGCCGGCTCGGAATATCCCAACCTTTCCGCGGCATAATTACCGTTAATAATGATTTCGGCGGGATTCTCAAATTGATTTAGGTCATCCAGGTAGATCAAAAGTGGAATATGTGGCTTTAAGGCGTAAAGATAATCACGATTTACCTTATAAGAATCAACAATTAAGATATCTAAGTTCTTGATGGCGCTGATCCGGATGATGGCTTTTAGTTCGTCGCCCTTAAAAGATACCGAGGGAAAACCTTCGTTAGTGATCTTTGCGATACCAACCGGCTCTTTACTGATAAATAGCGCTTGATCCCCATTTTTTCGAAATTCTTTCGCTAAAGAGAGGCACCGCATGATATGGCCCATGCCGCTGGCAGGGCTCCCATCCACCCGGAACGCCAGCTTTAAAGGCTTCATCCGATCAGATCCCAACTGACCGGAGAGCCTTTGGGCATATCCCGGTTGATTTTCTTGCCCAAAATCTCCTCAAAGTATTTAGGGGGAAGCCCCAATCCGGGACGGATCGCCCGGAGATTTTCTTCAGTAAAGACCTCCCCGGCTCTCATATCTTGAGCTATATATAGAGAGCGCCGGTGTTTTAATGAGGGTCCCTCGTCCTCGGTGGGGCCGTATTGAATCCTTCCCAGGGCCAGCCGGGCCTGGGCGGTCTCTTGCGCCAAAACTTGCATTTCCGCCGGTTCCATAGAGAAAGCGGCATCCACCCCTCCGGTAGCCCGGGAAAGAGTAAAGTGTTTTTCAATGACCGTCGCTCCCAAGGCCACTCCGGCTATGGATGCTCCAATACCTATCGTATGGTCGGAGATTCCGACCTCACAAGCGAAAAGCTCCCGTAAATGCGGTAAAGTCATCAAGTTGCTGTTCTCAGGTGATGCCGGATAGGTACTGGTGCATTTAAGCAGGACCAAATCACTACATCCTGCCGCCCGGGCGGTCCGCACTGTTTCATCCAGTTCCGCCACAGTCGCCATCCCAGTGGAGATAAAAAGGGGTTTCCCGGTGGCCGCTACTTTTCGGATTAAAGGAAGGTCCGTATTTTCAAAGGCGGCGATTTTATAACAAGGAACATCAAGCGATTCCAGAAAATCGACGGCGGTATCGTCAAAAGGCGTGCTGAAACCGGCAAGCCCCAATTCCCGGCAACGCTCAAAGATGGGCCGGTGCCACTCCCAGGGAGTATAGGCTTGTTGATATAACTTATATAAAGAAGTCCCCTTCCAAAGGTTGTTCGGGTCGTCAATAAAAAAATCCCCTTCGTCGATATCCAGGGTCATCGTATCGGCAGTGTAAGTTTGAAGCTTCAAGGCTTGGACTCCCGCTTCAGCGGCAGCTTCAACGATTGCTAAGGCCCGTTCCAGGGAATGATCATGGTTCCCGGACATCTCGGCGATGATGAAGGGACGGCGCCGCCTGCTGATGACATGTTGCCGGATCCGAATCAAACTCATTCTTTTCCCACCTCAACATGGAAAATTCGTTCTAATAATACTTCGTCTAATTCCGCCAGCGACTTTATGCGAAAATCCGCTTCAAACTCGGGCGGCTTGCTAACCTCTTTATATTGGCCTTGCCGGACCCGGATGGTTTGATAACCCAATGGTTTAATCCCGACAAAATCCTTGCCGGGATTATCCCCGACATAGATGACCTCTTGGGGCCGGACCTTTTCCCGCTCGCAAATTTTTTGGAAGCAGTACGGGGAGGGTTTGGCGTTTTTAATGCCGTAACGGTGGGTAATGTAACAAAATTTAACCCGTTGCTCCAGTCCCAAAGCCTTGATTTTATTTCCCTGGACCAGTTTGTTGCCGTCAGTGACGATATATTTGGGATAATCCGAAAACCGTTTGAGACAAGCGTCGGCTTCGGGGTAAAGGGTAATCGCCGGTTGGTGGAGCCGGTAGAGGGACAGGCATTTTTTAACCAACTTTTTACTATATATTCCATAGCGGATCAGTAAATCGTCAAACACCCGCCCCCGCCCTAAGGATACTTGCTTCATCATCAACGCCAGGGCGGCTTCCCTGGGGAGCCGGTATTTTTCCAAGAGATAGCGGGCGACCGCTTGAAAGCCGCTGCTAACGAAGGTCGTCTCATCATAGAGCGTGTCGTCGAGGTCGAAGACAAGAACCATGCTTACTCCTATACTTAAATTCTTAGCGCTTGCCAGACGATTTAAATTTGTAACCCTCATCAGATATCCAGATATTTACTACCCAAGATCCCGTTCTCCTTCAGAAGGCACGGAATCTTTTTAATGATCGGAAAGATCAGTGAACATTCGGCGCAAAAATAATTGCCGTCTTCCTCCGCCAACTCATTTTTGCATACCGGGCAAGCCCAATTGGAACTTGCCTTACTGATCAGATTATGTTCTTTCTGAATGATGGTTAGCGCCGCTTGATTATTATAGGTTCCAATCTCAAACAAACGGTGCTCAATTACCTTCAGGTTCATCTCCCGGATAACCTCGATCAAGTCAGTACAATAGGCATGTTCTTGCATATGTTTTTTCGTTTCCTCATTGCCTAAATCATAGGAAGGTTCGATTAACACCAAATAGTTTCGGGTGATCCGATACATTTCCCCAACTGCATCTCTGGTTTTAGCGGTATTGGGTTCGATACAATGGGAAGTGAATACGATATCACAGGAATTATCCGGCAAGGGCAGTTCAAACATGTTTCCGACCCCCAAGGCGGCGCCGCTGATCCCTTGTTCGCTTAAGAAAACATTGCCATACGCCACCCTGGAAAAAGAAATATCCACTCCCTTACATACGGCCTTTTTATTGTTTAAACTTTTCATGACCTTAGCCAGGGTGACCGCTTCTCCGACGCCAACCTCCATGATGGAGGCATAGCCTAATCGATCCAAAACTGCCGCAATTTTTTGCCCGTATAGTTGATAAAACTCTTCAAACTTTAAAGTCACGGGCTGATTATCAATATGGGCTAACCGATGATAATGATGGTAATAATTTTCACGATAATTCCCTGCCTGTAAATCATAGGAGTATAAAATGGAATTTAAATCGTTGATCTGAGAGTGGTTGGTTTCCCG
>JAEWZY010000013.1 GCA_023394955.1 Bacillota bacterium | reverse complement strand
AAAGTAGCCCGCAAGGAGCAATCAATCTGAGCATTTCATTTCTCTCCATACTTCACCTCGCTTTCCAATGTTTTCTAAATTGGCGGCCACGATGGCCGCTGCTTTTCGCAGTATGGCACCTAACGTTTGGCATTGACGACGTCGATGAGCCTAACCTGATCACCGTCAAAAAAGTCTCCGGTGAATATGTCGACAGCGTCTATAGCGCTTTGAAATTCTTTTATGAAAAAACCTTGGGCCGTACTTGGAATATGACTGAAATTCCCCGGCTCAAACGAACCAAAAAGTTACCCGTAGTTCTATCACGCGATGAAATCAAGCAACTTCTGGCGGTCACATCAAATCTGAAGTTCAAAGCGATGTTTATGACCGCTTATGCCGGCGGTTAAGGGTCAGTGAGATTGCCCATCTAAAAATCTCCGACATCCATAGTGAAAATATGCAGATCTTATCCGCCAGGGCAAAGGAAACCTCGACCGTTTTACTCTTCTGTCAATGACCCTTTTGGAGATCCTTCGTCGTTATTATCGACAGTATCGCCCTCAAGAGTGGCTCTTCCCAGGTAAACTTCCCGGTCAGCCCATTCGTACCCACGCTATTCAAGATGCGTTTCTTAAAATGAAAAATAAGGCCGGTATCAATAAAAAAGCGACCATCCATTCCTTACGGCATAGTTTTGCTACTCATTTATTGGAAAACGGCGTTAATATTGTCAGGATTCAACGACTGATGGGACATGCCAATATTAGTACGACCCTTCTCTATCTACAGCTAGCCAAGGTTAAGATTTTGCAAGTCAAAAGTCCGTTGGATTCACTACAGGAGGATGATATAAATGAGTCTTGAGTTGCAAGATGTCTTCCAACATTTTGGCCCCGCTTACCGGCAAAATCATCCTCTGCCGCTTAATCAACTCAAGACTATGAAAGCCGTTGAGTCTTGCCGAACTGCTAATTTGGGCGGTCATATTGATGTTTGCGATTCTTGCGGTCATGAACGAGTCTCCTACAACTCTTGCCGCAACCGGCATTGTCCTAAATGCCAGGGTTTGGCTAAGGAACAATGGCTTTTGGAACGGGAACGGGATTTGCTCTCGGTCGGCTATTTTCATGTGGTCTTTACTGTTCCGGATTCTCTGAATCCGATTGCCTTTACAAAATCAAAAGGTCTTTTATTCTCTCTTGTTTAAGGCGGCTTCCCAAACGCTGGTGGAACTCTCCCGGGACCCCAAATATTTGGGGGCGGAGATCGGTATTATCTCAGTCCTACATACTTGGGGTCAGAATCTAATGGATCACCCTCATGTCCATTGCCTTGTTCCGGGCGGCGGATTGTCTTTCGGCGGAGCCCGCTTTGTCCGGTCGCGGGAGAAGTTCTTTATTCCGGTTAAGGTTCTGTCCCGGAAATTTCGAAATAAGTTCCTAGCTTTCCTCAAGGAAGCCAATCAAGATGGCAACCTTAAATTTCACGGGAAGCTTGAACCTTTAGCCGGAAAATTTAAGTTTCAGGCATTAATTGATGGTTTATTCCAAAAAGAATGGGTAGTTTATTGCAAGAAACCTTTTAAAAGTCCCTGGCACGCGCTTCGTTATCTCGGCCGCTATACTCACCGGGTGTCTATTTCGAATCAAAGACTGGTTAGCCTTCAGAATGGCCATGTTACTTTTACCTGGCGGGATTACAAGGATAAAAAGTATACTACCAAGTTGATGACGCTTGCTTCTTCGGAGTTTATCCGCCGGTTTCTGCTCCATGTCCTATCTAGCCGGTTTGTGAAGATTAGATATTACGGTATTTTGAGTAACCGGAATCGCAATCATAAGTTAAGGTTGTGCCAAAAGCTAACTTTATCTAAAATCAGGATGTTCAGCTTTAGAAATCCACTCTTTTACCAAGTTATTTCTATTTTCCATATACAAGCTTCCCTTTCTCAAGAATTTGATTAACAAAAGCAGTCTTAGAATCCTTAAATTGATTAACTTCTGATGGGGTATAAACAAATAAATCTAATGGTATTTTCATCCCCCTCAAATATTTCTTTACTTCAGTGTTTCGTTTATAAATTGGTGCATCCGTATCTTTTATTACTAACAAATCTAAATCGCTGTCCACTGTTGGTGTACCGTTGGCATAAGAACCAAACAAATATATTTTCTCGGGGTTGACATTAATAACGATTTTCTCTACAACCTCATTAATCTGCTCGGAAGTTATCATTTATTCCACCACCTTAGTTTCTTGTATATATTTTATCCAACTTTTATCCACTATTCAATTTTACTTGGTTTTTTAACCCCGAAATCTCCGATATCGTATCGTTCCCGCGTTACTGACGTCGATACAGCTTAGTGACACTTCGACTTAGCTGTATCGATGTGGGCGCGACAACTCCATGAATGTGCATCTTTGAAAAAACCTCATGATTCAGCTTTCTTCTTCGAATCAACTTCTTCGAATACCGCGCCTCGAAGCAGTAACGCCGGTGTTATGTGCCGTTCCCGACCAAACTTTAAAAGGACATGGATGTCATTGTTTTAATCTTTTAGTTGTATTTCAAAAAGAGACACGGTTCTACCTTCAACACTCGAAGGAGATTCCTTTAGATAATTAGCTCCGATTTTATGATAAAATCCTTTGGAGTTAGGATCCGAAAAAATATAAACCTTCTCAACCCCAAAATCTTTACACGTTCTTTGAGCATGTGATATTAATTGAGATCCTATGCCTTTT
>JAEWZY010000005.1 GCA_023394955.1 Bacillota bacterium | reverse complement strand
TTAAATCTTCCCGGATGGCGTCGAGGGAAAGGGCCAATCCCGCCGGAAAACCCTCAATGATAGCGGTCAAAGCCTGGCCATGGGACTCTCCGGCAGTTAAAAACCGTATCAATTCTTCACTTCCGTTTCACATGACGTAACAATCTTGGTATAAATTATAAAATAAATTAGTAAATAAGGCAATTAGATTAATAAGTTCGGTGGGTGACAATAAAAAGGAATTAACCAGTCGGCAGCGAAAATAATAGTTTGGAGAAGATAAAGCCAGTGCTTAGCCTTTTGAGCCATATGATGGGAAAAAAGCGTCTTCGGAAGTTTCAAACCCCACGGATACCAGGTTAACGGTAATATGTACTAACCTCAATAAACGGTAATTGATAGTGACGGCGCCCGGATTATCTTCGACGACGGCTGGGGTCTGGTCAGGGCTTCAAATACGCAGCTACGCAGCCGGTATTAGTGCTCAGATCTGAGGCGGATTCAGAAATGGCAAATGACGCTAGAGCGGATTCAGAACGAAGTGAAGGGTGAAT
This sequence comes from Bacillota bacterium, assembly GCA_023394955.1. Classification (GTDB taxonomy): domain Bacteria; phylum Bacillota; class UBA4882; order UBA8346; family UBA8346; genus JAAYHS01. The sequence continues at coordinate 4,007 of JAEWZY010000005.1, read as the reverse complement.
TGGAGCGGTTGTTGGGTTAGACCGTACGAGTTACGCGTAAAAAATGGAGTTGCCAGTTGATTTACCCGAACAAAGGTAAGACAGTGAAGTTATTAAAACCAAAAAACAATTTTTAACCACGCTTATTGGCAAGCCACGGATTTGAAATCCGTGGCTTGTTAAGTCCATACCGGTTAAACTTTCAAAAATAAATATGGAATCCGTTTATGGGCTAATGTTTTGGAAGCGCCGGGATCGTCTGGTTGGAGTCGCCGTTGAGCGGCAAGTTTCTGCAAATATATTGGCTTGCGCTATTCACCGTTGCCGCGCCAGCCGGGGCCGGGCTATAAACCCGTTCCTTCCAGATCTGCCAAATCATGAAACCATCAAAAGATTTGCCCTTATTTTTAACATACTTCACCAATGTTTCGACGTTATAATACTTAGTGGCGATATTATTCTGGCCGATCAGCATTTCGGCGTCGTAGACAGTGCCCGGTTCGGCGTTAAGCTTCAATACGGCTCCGCCGGCTCCTTCCGGAGCGATCTCGATGCCCATGTTAATCGGGCCGCTGTAAATCGCGCGATAAGATTCATATCCCTCGCGCGGGTCGTAATAATCGCCGCCGTCATAGGACATCAAATTGATGAAGTTAATCATGTAGCCATTATCCTTCACCACGCGGTACATCACTCCGCCATACGGGGAACCCCACTGAACCTTACCTTCTTCAAAGGGGGTACCCGCCACATAATAGGCGCCGGTAGACCACCCGGCGATCGAAATACCCAGGTTCAAGCCGCGGGAACGGATCTCATTATAGAGGCTGGTGATAATCCCTTTTATCTCTCCATCCTTGGTCCCGGCGAACTGATCCGGGCCCAATTTGTTCACCGTGGCTCCATTGGCTTCCCAATCGATGTCAACGCCGGAAGTGCCCAAATCCACGGCCAGATCGACCACCCGCGCCGCATTAAAGTTAGCCCACTCGCTGCCTTGGCTATAGGCCCAGCCGCCGACCGAAACCCAAACCTGAGTGCCGCGGTTTTTTAACGCCGCAATATTATTCCGGAGGTCTTGAACCTGCTGTTGGGTAAACTTCCTCTGCCCGTTAGGGGTAGCGGCCCCTTCCACAAATTCAAAACCAGCCACCTCCTGATCAAATGCATATGAACCTTTTACATAAGTCGTATTCGGTTTGGCGAAGGCCAGATTGAGGTGGGTATAATAATTCGGGATATTAGCCGTCGTCAGGTCATAAATGCTGGTATTCCAGGTGCCCGCATAACCGACATACATCCGCGATCCCGGCGTGGGGGTGCCGGTAGGTGTAGGTGTCGGCGTCACCGACGGGGTGGGCGTCGGAGTTCCGCCCGCCGGACCGAGATTCTTCCACACACCCGAGGTGTTGATCTCCGGATTTTCATTCTGAGTCCACCACTGCGCTTCGTAGATGAAACCGTGATAAGTTACCCGTTGGCCGCCGGTATACACTGTGGTTGAACTCCATTCCGGATAAACCGGATTGACCGGAGTCGGAGTCGGGGTCGGGTTGACCGGGGTAGGCGTAGGATTGACCGGAGTCGGGGTCGGATTCACTGAACCGCTGAACATCTTGGAATACAGCAGGCTTTGCAGTGGGAACCCGGTGGCATCCACCGAGATCTCCCAGGAGAAAACTCCGCCGAAGCCGTTAGCTTTAACATAATCGCACTTCACGCCGATGGAAGTCGGATCGTCATAAGTATAGAAAATCCCTTGCGCTGCGCTGTATAAATACGGTTGATTATTGAAGGAATCCCGGTATTTCGAAAATCCGCCGCTACCTTCCAAGGCCATCAACTGGCCATAGGAATTCTGTCCGCCGGGACTGGTGGGATTGTCCAAATTGCCTACCGGAGCGCCGTTGGCCGTAGCGAATAACCCGTTCGTTCCGTTAGTTCCTACGTTTTTCCAGCCGCGCGAGTAGAAAGGTATGCCCAGATTCAACTTAGCGGCGGGAACCCCTTTGGACTGGTAATATTTCATAATATAGTCGATATTATATTTGTTTTTGATATCCACCGGCGCAGTGGGGGAAGGATCGCTCGGATTAGGGTAAAGGGCCGCCTGATGGTTGGTCCTGGTTTCCCAAGCCCCGTGGATATCGTAAGTCATTACGTTAATCCAATCAAGATACTGATGATAAATCTGGGGTTGTTGCAAATCGACTTTTTCATAACCGCCCGGACCGGCAATGGTGATCAATTTATCCGATAAGCCGTTGTTGTTATAAGCGGTACGAAGCTCGCGCAACAAGGAAGTAAAGTTGGCGGTATCTTCAGGCCCGCCGGGACAACCTTTATCATAGGAGTCATTGGGATCGGCCGGCCGGTTAACTCCCGGATACTCCCAGTCGATATCCAGACCGTCGACGAAAGGGTAGGTTTTCAAAAAATTGATACAACTCTGGATAAAGGTCCTCCGGGAGCTGACGGAAAGCGCCATTGCGTGAAAATTTTGGCCACGGGTCCAGCCGCCGATGGATATCAGCAGTTTAGTATTAGGGTATTGGCTTTTATAATAACGATATTCCCCCATATGACCGGCAAGCCGGGGAGTAACGTCCCAACCGTCGGAATGGGGAAACGACATTTGAAAATCGGCCCATTCATCGGTGGTCACCAGCTGAAAACTGGAGCTCACTTCAAAAAACGCATGGTTGATAAAGGTGACTTTGTCCCAGGGTATCATCCCGACATTCATGTTATAATGCGCCGCATTATAAACTCCCCAGTTGGGGAAGTAGGCGCCGCATTGATACCCGGCGGCTTGCGTGGTCGTCGTCTGATTGCCGGTTAGTCCAAAGGTAACAGCGAAGATAAGTAATAAAATAAGCGGTATGAGATAGTTTCTTTTCATTCGATCATCTCCTTCAACAATTATTGGTATTATCGATCGTAGCAGCAATTCAGATCTTGGCATCCAAGCGATGAATCACTAGCTCGGTTCCAACATCTATTTTTTAAAATTCGATGCAGATCACCTCCCTTATCCGAGTTTGACACATTGAATTAAGTTCTTAATAAGTTTTTTGACCGTCCAGATTATTGCAACTTATTTAGTAACTTATTTTCGTACTGAAAATAAGTTACTAAATAAAGACCCGACCATTGGGCCAATTCCTCGAAGTAGAAACCAAACCAGCAATTAAATGCTTAAGTGAGTGATGTGCTATAGTAAGTCAAGTTAATTTAAGTTAATTTCAATATGAAAATAATTGTTTAAACAAAACCTTTTTTATTTTAATTATAACATAATAATTTCCAGTAGTAAATAAATTATTATAGTTAACTAAAAATGACTAAGATAAATCCAAACCGGAAACCAAATAAGTAGATTTCATTTAATGCTATCGGAATATGTAAAAACTAATCCCACGAGTAGGCCTCGTGGGATTAGTTTCAGCCGTTGGTTTCCCAGTTTTACAAAACGATCACGGAAGAAAGCTAGCAACTTCTCCTGTCAGAATAGAACATTCTCTTTAAATGATAGAATCTTCCCCTTCCAGGATGGAAAAAGCTCCTTCGGAAAGAGAAAAAGCTCCTTCCGAGATTGAAAAAGCGCTTCCTTTTTTCTTAAACCACCACCCAGTTTTCAATGACTAATCCGGGAACCCGTTTGAATTCCCGTTCATTATTGGTTACCAATACAAAATTCCCGGCAATGGCTTGGGCTCCAATTAATAAATCGTAAGGGCCGATTATTTATCCGCTTTTTTCCAAGTCCGACCTAACCTTTCCGTGAACCTCAGCTGCGGCTTCCGAAAAAGAAAGAATCATAAACGGCGCCAAAAACTGGATTAGAGCAAGTTTATTTCGTTCCGGAAAGCTGCTCTTGGAGATATCGTATTCTAATTCAGCCAGAGTAATAACTGAAATGCCAATATCATTGATATTCAACCGTTGTAATCGTTGAATGACTTGCGACGGCTTCTGTTTAATAATATAGTATATACTATTAAATTAGGTTGTCAAAGTTATCCAAT
>JAEWZY010000040.1 GCA_023394955.1 Bacillota bacterium | reverse complement strand
ATGGTACTGGCCAATGTTACGTATCCAACGGAAAGGGTCATTACGAGAGCCATCAAGAGAACGAGTAACTTTTTCATCTTTATTTCCCTCCAAATAGTTTATTTCCAGCTTGACGCTAAATTATATTCCCTAGGTTTACCAGAATTCCTGTTACTCTAAGGTGAATATTTAATGACAAGTTATACATTAAATAGAATATTTCTAAGTAGCAAAAAAACGCCCTTGCGGGCGTTCTTCGGTCAGGCGGGTTTACTGTTTAAGGTTAACTTAGAAAGAGTATGCGGCTCCGAGAACGATGGTGTCGTCAGCATTTTCGTCATCCATCATGGTGTAGTCCAAGTAAGCGGTGAGTTGTTCGATGGGGCTTACTTCGATCCCGGCCACGATATTGGTGTAAGCGTCTAATTCCATTAAATCGCTATCCGGGCTTACATAATCGAACCCAAGGTTACCAACGACTTTATCGTTGAATTTGTATTCGGCTTGACCCAATAGACCCATTTCAGTTTCGGTATCTCTATCGGTATAACTTAATTTGCCAACCAAAGCGACAGCGTCATTGAGTTGGGTCTTATAGCGGAATCCTAAAGCAGTCGTATCGGAAGCTTCTTCGGCGTCAGCCATGGTGTAATCTAAGGTGGCAGCCATATTATCGTTGAATGCATAGCGGGCGCCTAAGGTAATATCTTTGCTGTCTGTGCCATAGCCGAGTGAGAATTGAGTTTTTTCGTTGAGGCCATAGTAACCGGTTACGTCGATGTTATCCTCAGAAGGATCGATTTGATTGGAAATTTCTGCGGAGAAACCCTCGCCGGCGCCAATGCCAATGGTACTTGCCATAGTTACGTATCCAAAGGCGAAAGTCATTACGAGAGCCATGGTGAGTGCGACTAATTTTTTCATTTGTAAGTTTGCCTCCCAAAAAAATTATTTTTCCAGCCTGACGCTCATGTAAATTCTCCTTTTATGCTGGTCTTCCTTTAGGTAATGTTATGCGAAGTAGCATCAGATTGGCATTTATGGATATCCTTGCTGTTTAAGTAGTCAGTAGATTTTCGACTGATGCTCCGAATAATTTCAAAGCGCTACTTGCTTTACTAACTCTTGGTCCCCCTGTTCTTCATCTCTTTTTCTTCGCATAAACCTTATAGGGAGGGATTTTTTTGAAACTAAAACCAAGCCGGTTGGGAGCAAAGTTGGCTGAATTTTTGGAATTACCCCTGGATACAGTAGTTGAACTGCCCAAAATGGTGATTAGCGGCAATCAGCAATTAGTAATTGTAAACCACCGGGGCGTCATCGAATACGAGCGGTCGGTGATTAGGGTCGGCACTAAGTTGGGAGAGTTAAAGATTACCGGAGTGGAATTGGCGTTAATCTCAGTCCTCAAAGAAGAATTGGTAATTGCCGGAAAAATCGGGCTGATCGAGATGGTAGACTGGAGGTAGCTTGATTTGTGGTTTAATCGGATGGTCTCTTTTTTCACCGGATATGTGGAGATTATTATTAGAGGACCTCAACTGGAAAAGTTGATCAATTTATTGACCGGGTCCGGATTTTACCTTTGGGACGTAAAAAAGGTCGCTCCGGAAGTAATGACCGCGAAACTACGCAGTCATGGGTTTATAAAAATTAGGCCCTTGGTGAAAAAATCAGGAACTTTGGTTAAAATCCGGCGCCGCAAAGGCTGGCCGTTCCTACGAAAAAGAATAGCGCAAAGAAAGGTATTTTGGCTTAGCGCCGTTGGGATGCTAGGCTTATTATTATACTTGTCATCCTTAACTTTGGTAATCAAGGTTGATGGATTTACCGGCGTTGAACGCGAAGAGTTAATTAAGACATTGAAATCGGTCGGTCTCAAACCGGGTAAGCCCGCCGGAGAATTGGCCCGGGAGAAGCAACGAATCGAGCGGGATGCGATTATCCGAACTCCGGAGGCGGTTTGGCTAGGGATCAATTTCAAAGGAATAGTTGCCGAGGTTAAGGCCGTAAAGCGCAAGAATCCGCCTCCGCCCAATCAAGGGTGCGACCTGGTCGCCGAAGGGGATGGGTTAATAACCAGGGTTGCGGTGATCAGAGGCCAACCGGTGGTTAAAGAAGGAGATACAGTAGCCAGAGGCGACTTATTGATCAGCGGTCGGATTAGCCATACTGATCCGGAGACGGGAGTGGTAATTGTTGAAAATATTCCAGCCAGCGGAACAGTGGAGGCAAGGGTTTGGTATGATTTAGAAGTGATTCAACCCAAAAAAATTTGGCGCGCCTCTTGTTTAAATAAGCCAAAAACGGTATATTCAATTAGTTGGGAAGGACGAATCTGGAGAATCTGGGGCAAGGTCGACCGGTCTGAAGGAGAAATGGTATGGGATCGGTACCGGAAACGACTTTTTTCCGGAAGGAATCCGGATAAGGTTGTAGAACTTATTAAGGATATTTGGCAAGGGGTTAGATGGCAAAAAACAACCTTGTCCCCGGATGAGATTAAACTAACGGCCCGTCGTGAAGCCGAAGCGAAACAGAAATATCTGATTGGCTTAGTGGCTGGAACCCCTGAGGAAATTTGGATCGATGAAGGCGATTATATCAAATTAATTATGACATTCGAAGTCACTCAAGATATAGCAATGTTGGCGCCAACAGAAAGGAGAATTAATGATCGATCAGACCCAAGAGAAAAAGATTGAGATCGATCCGCGAATTGCTCCGCAACTCATTGGTAAACTCGAAGAAAACATCCGCATCATCGGAGAAGGCCTAGAGATAATGATTTATTCCCGGGGCAATGAGATTATAATCTCCGGATCGGTTGAACCAATAAACCAGGCGGCGGCAATTCTTAATTTATTAGAACAACAGTATAAAAAGGGATATCATCCGTTGATTTCCGAAATAAATTATATGGTCAAAATGGCCAAGGAAGGGCAGCTCCATAAGATAACCGGGTTTACCGACGAGGCGGTCGCGGTGACTGCCCGGGGGAAAAAGATATTTCCCCGCACTATTGGACAGAAGCAATATGTAGATGCGATTAAACGTAATGGGTTAACTTTTGGGATCGGACCGGCCGGGACCGGTAAGACCTATTTGGCGGTAGCGTTAGCAGTCGCCGCTTTGCAGGCTAAAGAAGTCAACCGGATGATCCTGACCAGGCCGGCGGTGGAAGCCGGTGAAAAGCTCGGTTTTTTACCGGGAGATCTACAAGAAAAAGTCGACCCCTATTTGCGGCCGTTATATGACGCCCTTTATGATTTAATGGGGGTAGATCTTTTTCAAAAATATATGGAACGAGGGATAATTGAAATTGCGCCCCTCGCTTATATGAGAGGCCGGACTCTCGACGATTCCTTCATAATATTAGACGAAGCGCAAAATACCACTCCAGAGCAGATGAAGATGTTTTTGACCCGGATGGGTTTTGGTTCCAAGGCGGTGGTGACCGGAGACATCACTCAAGTGGATTTAGCTAAAGGCGCCACTTCCGGTTTGGCTGAAGTCTCGCAAATATTTTCCGGAATACCCGGAATTAATGTAGTAACTTTAACCGATCGCGATGTAGTAAGGCACGAACTGGTCCAGAAAATTATCCAAGCCTATGAACGCTATCAACAAACGGTCGGAGAAAAAGGGGTTGACCCTAATGGAAACGCATGATAATCAAAATTTAGGTAGAAAAATAAAGACAATCAATAATAATGTTTGGGATTTTTCCTCAAAGGTGGTTAACGTCTTTAAAGTCCCGTCTTTTAGGGAAGGGATCCTTGTCTTAGTCTGCTTTTTATTGATCATTTCCTTACTCCAGATCAGGCTTTTCCCAAGGACCCTTGATGTTAAAATTGGACAAGCCAGTAAAATGGATATTTATGCGCCCCGGGCAGTAGTCAACCCGGAAGCCACTAAATTAGTGCAGCAAGAAGCGGTGGATCGGGCGATCCAAATTGCAAAACTTGATCCGGAGTATTACCGGATTGATGAATCAGCCGTCCAATTGACCGGTTTTAACTTGAACCGGGCTTTAAGCATGCTTGATAAGGCCCATTCCCGTTATCTTAAGAATGAAGCTATTACTAAAGAAGACTTACCGGTTATCAAATTTCAGAAATATTTTTACGAACCGCCTTCATTTACGCTACTAAAACAGATCGTTTCCTTGGACGAAGATGCTTACCAGGAGCTAAAGGAAAAATCGCGCCAAATACTAGAAAACATTGAATCTAAACGGCGGATTAGTATTGAAAAAGTCAATGAGGTTAGATTCATTCTTCCGGATTTCATTCGCGAACAGAAAGTATCGGAACAGGTGGCGCCGGTGCTCAAAGATTTATTGGAGATTTCGATTCGGCCCAATCTTGTATTAGACTCCGCTAAATTAGTAAAATTGGAGCAGCAGGTCCGTTCCAGCGTCCCGGAAGTGGTCCATCGCAAAAATGAACTCTTAATCGCTAAGAGCCAGGTTGTTACTGAGAATGATTACAAAATGCTCAAAGAATTACATTTGATTGTAGATGAAACCAATCAACTAAAAGTGTTTTTGAGTTTGGCCTTTTTCGTATTATTATTAGTCGGTTTAGGGTTGGTCTATATTTTTCAATTTCACCCCGGCTTGCTCCGGGAAGAAGGTTCCCTTTATTTATTGCTATTATTGTTATTAATGGTAGTAGGATTAATCAAGGTTCTATCATTGCCTGATATCCCTTCCTTACCTTTTTTGGCGCCGGTTAGTTTCGCAGCGATGCTTGCGGCAATTCTGGTCAAACGGGAAATGGCGTTGATGTTAACCGCAATCCTCAGCTTGTTGGGGGGGATCATCGTCGAATTTAACCTGGCCGTGACCATCTTCTATTTTATCAGCGGGGTCATTGCTGTTTTATCGTTATTAAATTTCCAACGCCAACGGGACCTGGTCCGGAGCGGTTGGATTTTGATAGTAGCCAATCTGGTTACGGTGTCCGCCTTAAACTTGCTGTTTCGATCGACTTTCAGTTTTGATTCGGTGCTTCTAGCGGCAACCAACGGTTTTTTATCATCAGTGTTGACCATTGGTTCGTTGCCCTTTTTGGAGCATCTTTTTAAGATAACTACTCCGATTAGATTATTGGAATTGGCGAATCCAAGCAATCCTTTGCTGCGCCGATTACAAATCGAAGCTCCCGGCACTTACCATCATAGTATCATGGTAGGAAACTTAGCCGAGGCCGCGGCCGAGGGGATTGGAGCAGATACGCTCTGGGTTAGAGTAGGTTCATACTACCACGATATTGGCAAGATTAAACGGCCTTACTTTTTCGTGGAAAACCAGTTATCTTTGGAAAACCCTCACGAAAAATTAAATCCGAGCTTAAGCACTTTGATCATCACCTATCATGTGAAAGACGGCGCTGAGATCGCTAGAGAACACGGGCTGCCCGATAAATTAATCGATATTATTGAACAACACCACGGAACCGACCTAGTCCGCTATTTTTATAAACGGGCTACTGAAAACCTACAAGGGGAAAGAGAAATATTAATTGAGGAGGACTTTCGTTATGAAGGTCCGAAACCCCAAACCAAAGAAGCTGCCTTGGTGATGCTGGCCGATTCGGTTGAAGCTGCGGTCAAGGCCCTCAGCAAACCTTCGCCTACAAAAGTAGAAGGTTTGATCCAAAAGATTATCAGGGAACGTTTGGATGATGGCCAATTTGACGAATGTAACCTGACTTTGAAAGATTTAAACAGTATCAAGAACAGTTTCCTCAAAATTCTGGGCGGGATGTTCCATAGTAGGATCGAGTATCCCGAAAATGTATTGAAGGAAATGGAAAGGAAAAAAAGCGATGCCGGTTCTGATCAATAATATCCAAAAGCAAAAAGAATTAACTGCGAAAGACTTGAAATTGTTGGAGAAGGTAATCCAATTCGGCCTTGAAAGCCATCAAAAGCCGGATTCCGAGTTGGGAATCATTTTGGTTGACAATGAATACATCCAGGATTTGAACTTGAAATATCGCGGGATTGATCAACCAACCGATGTCCTCTCCTTCGCAATGAATGAAGGAGTCGCCGAAAGCCCGGAAATTAAGATGGAAGGGGAGCCGATGCTTTTAGGCGATGTATATCTTTCGGTAGAGCGGGCCGTAGAACAAGCTGAAAGTTTTGGACATTCATTTTTACGTGAATTAGGTTACCTAGGGACTCATGGACTCTTGCATCTATTGGGATACGACCATCAGACTCAGGAAGAAACTGAGTTGATGAGGGCGGAGGAAGAAAAAATAATGCAACATTTCGAATTGGGGAGGACTCCTCTTTGAGATCGCGGACCTTAATCGATTCCTTTAATTACGCTTTTGAAGGCGTGGTTTACGCCTTTAAAACTCAGCGAAATATAAAAATTCACTTTTTAGCCTCCGGTATTATCTTATTGGTATCATTAGTCCTCAAATTGACTAAATTAGAATTCATACTGTTGTTAACCACCATTTCTTTTGTGATTGTCACGGAGATGATCAATACCGCTATTGAAGTAGCGATTGATATGATAACCAGAGAGCACCATCCGCTGGCGGCAATAGCCAAGAATGTGGCTGCCGGAGCCGTATTAGTATCCTCTTTTTTAGCGGTTATAGTTGGATATCTAATCTTCTTTCCCAAGTTTGAAGCGATGATTCCCCGGGTAATTGTTTCGTTGCAAAAAGCCCCGGCTTATTTAAGTTTGATCGCTATCTTGTTAACGGTAGTCCTAGTCATCGCTGGAAAGGCTTTAACCCAAACCGGCACGCCGATGCAGGGCGGAATGCCCAGCGGCCATACGGCGATGGGGGCCACTGCCGCCACTACAATCGCGTTTCTTTCCCGGAATGGGCTGATCGCCTTATTGGCTTTTTTTCTGGTAATGTTGTTGGCCGAGAGCCGACTGGAGAGCGAGATTCATTCACCCCTTGAAGTATTGGCCGGCGGGCTATTGGGGTTTTTTATCGCGCTTCTTATTTTTCAATTAATGATTTAAGGGGGCCATCTTGAACAACGATGCGAAACTGATCCAAAAGGCTCTTCAAGCGCGGGAGGTGGCTTATGCGCCATATTCCCAATATAAAGTAGGCGCGGCCTTATTGGGTAAATCAGGCCGGATTTATACCGGTTGTAACGTTGAGAATGCTTCCTACGGCGCCGCTATATGCGCCGAGAGGGTCGCCGCCGTCAAAGCTGTTTCCGAAGGGGAGCTCCAATTTGAAGCTTTGGCGGTGGCGGTCGATGGGGATGAACCCGGTTCTCCTTGCGGTATCTGCCGTCAGTTTTTGGCGGAATTCGGGACTGAACTGCGTTTGATTTTAGTTAACCTTAACGGCGCCCGGGCCGATAGCACCCTGGAAGAATATTTGCCGGAGGCTTTTACTCCGAGAAGATTATCCAAAGGTAACGGGAGGAAGCATGGGACCGGGGATTAACAAAATAACGGTTGAGATTGTTACCCAGATCGATGATGAACTGCGCGAGATTATGCTGAATATTGATGAGGAGGCATTTGGTCAAGGAAGTTTAAATGAGTGGTCTTTGCCTCCGTTTTTGCATTATGGCCGGGTATATTTGGCAAGACTAAACGGTAAGCCAGTGGGCTTGGCCGAGTTGATGCGGGATTGGAGAGATCCGGAACTGGCCTATTTATATGGATATGCGATTGCCCGGGAATATCAGAAGCAAGGGATTGGAACCGTGATGTTGCGAACAATTTTGGAAGGGCTTCCCCGGACAGGTTTCAAACGGCTGCAGTTGACGGTGCATCCTGAAAACCATACCGCCATTCATATCTATCAAGATAAATTTGGAATGAAACCGGTTAACTTTATCTCCGGGTATTATGGCCCGGGCGAGGACCGTTGGCTTTTGGAATGGAGAAGCGAATGAATAACTATCGTTCGGGTTTTGTAGCCCTAATTGGCCGGCCTAACGTGGGAAAATCAACTATATTAAATAGGATTATCGGCCAAAAAATCACCATTACTTCCGATAAACCCCAGACAACCCGGGAACAACTAAGGGGGATCTTATCCGGCCCCAACTACCAAATTATTTGGGTTGATACTCCCGGATTGCACAAACCATTACACCATTTGGGCGAACAAATGGTAAAAGCCGCTCAAAAGGCCCTCTCCAATGTGGATTTGGTATTGTGGGTGCTGGACGCTGAGGCCGGTTTCAAACCGGCGGACCACAAAGTAGCCCAAATACTAAGCGCAACTGAGCAACCAATTTTTGTGGTTTGGAATAAAATTGATTTAATCACTTCCGATCAGGAGCTTCGCTTTGATGAGGAGGATCTTCCCGCCCTAAAAACCTTTCGGGTTTCCGCACAGTCGGGAGCCGGTATCCCCGAATTGATCGATGGGGTGGTTGCCCAATTACCGCCGGGTCCGGCCTACTACCCGCCGGAGATGATTACCGATCATCCGGAGCAGTTTATCATCGCCGAATATATCAGGGAACAAGTATTAAATCAAACTGAAGAAGAGATCCCCCATTCGGTTGCGATCCGGATCGAGGATTTTAAAACCCGGCAGAACGGCCAGGTTTATATCGAAGCTATAATTTACGTAGAACGCGATTCCCAAAAGGGCATTATCATCGGGGCTAAGGGCGGCCGTTTGAAAGCGGTAGGCGCCGCCGCCCGGGTTGAGATCGAAAACTTGCTTGATGCTCCGGTATATCTCAATCTCTGGGTTAAAGTCAGGAAAAACTGGCGCAATAGCGATAAAATACTCCAGGAGTTCGGCTACGGTGGAGATGAAAATAACTAAAAACCCCGTTTTTTTCGGGGGACTGATAATTGTATGGTTCTTAATCTGCTCTACCGGCCTCGCCTCTATGGCCGAAGGAGAGCTGGTCGAGGTGGGACTGGCTTTTAATATTGAAGAGATAAGATTGGATGGGGCCGGAGATACTATCCTCCTAGACTTGGGTAACCCAAACCAAGAAGTTCTACCGTGGGTCGGAGATCAGGCGTTGGTCACTACTGGAGGAGAAAAAATCTATATCAATGATCTTCCGGTCAGCAGTGGGCCGTTGCTGGTTCTTTCGGCTAATTATTCACTCACATGGGAGGAGAGAGCTTACCGCGGCGCGTTATTAATCTTCAGCCGAAACGGAAAGTTGAATTTGATTAACCGCCTTCCATTGGAGGATTATTTACGAGGCGTAGTGCCGAAAGAGGTTCCCGCCGGATGGCCGATGGCCGCTTTGAAAGCACAAGCGATTGCGGCCCGGACATACACTCTGGCCAATCTTGGGCGGCACCGTGTGGAGGGGTTTCAGCTTTGCGCCACTACCCATTGTCAAGTATATCAAGGTTTATCCGGCGAGCATCCCAATACCGACCGGGCGATTTCAGAAACCCAAGGGATGGTTGTTACTCATGAGAATAAATTAATCGCAGCGGTTTATCATGATTCATCGGGAGGTTATACTAAAGACGCTTCCGAGATTTGGAGCCAGCCGGTCCCTTATTTAATCCCGGCCCCAGGTTGGGATAGTGACTCTCCATACAATCAATGGACCCAGAGCTTTAGCTGGGAAGAACTAGGGGGTTATATCAACAAAGCATATCCGGAAATCGGAGAACTAAGGCAGCTTTTACCGGCCGATTTTGGCGGCGACGGGCGGATAATCAAGCTAACTTTAAAAGGTTCCAATGGGGAAAGGGTTGTTACCGGGGAGCAGTTCCGGCACGCGATCGGGATCCCTAGTTCTAACATGAAGATCGGGATAGTCTACGGGCCGGAACCATTAGTGACTTTATGGTGGCGGCGCGGGCAGGACCAGATCGAAGGCGCTCTTTTCGAGCCGGAAGTTTTCGCGGAAAACTTTGAAATAATAGAACCAGGTAGAGAGGCGCCGGACCCCTGGCCTCAATTGCGGGAAAAAGCACCGATCCGGTTGGATATTCGCGGAGCGGGTCGGGGCCATGGGGTCGGATTAAGCCAATGGGGCGCTAAAGGAATGGCTGAGGCCGGTTATAATGAAAAGCAGATCTTAGAACACTTTTATCCGGGCGCTGCGGTGACTAAAATGGCAGTGAGCCGGGAAATTGTAGGTGAAACAGTTCCTAATGTTAGTCAATGATTTTGATTACCGATTACCACCCGAATTAATCGCGCAGCATCCGGTAGAGCCCAGGGATCATTCCCGATTGCTGGCTTTGAATCGGGCTGAAAAAACCATCTCCGATCTTAGCTTTTTTGAACTTCCTTCCCTGTTATTTCCTGGAGATCTATTGGTTTTTAACGATACCAAAGTGATACCGGCCCGTTTATTTGCTAAAAAAGAAGACGGTTCGGCCCGGATCGAAGTTTTTTTGTTAAAACAAATTTCCGGATTAACTTGGGAATGTCTGGTCCGCCCCGGGAAGCGGGTTAAACCAGGAGCAAGGCTGCTTTTCGAAGAAGGGGTAAGTGGAGAGGTCTTAGAGACCACTCCGGCCGGGGGAAGGGTCATCGAATTTTCAGGGAGATTTGATTTTAAGGAATGGCTAAGCCGGGTGGGAGAAACACCGTTACCGCCCTATATTACGGAAGCTTTAGCTGAACCAGGACGCTATCAGACTATTTATGCCAAGGCTGAAGGTTCGGTTGCCGCTCCAACAGCCGGGCTTCATTTTACCGGTAACTTAATTAGAAAGCTAAACGAACGGGGGATTAAAACCGGGTTTCTCACTTTACACGTTGGTTTGGGCACCTTCCGGCCGGTCCAGACGGAACGGATTGAGGACCATTTAATGCACTCCGAGTATTTTACTCTTTCCCATTCGCTGATAGGGCAGATCGAAGCGACAAAAAAAGCAGGTAATAGGGTAATCGCAGTTGGGACCACCGTAGTCCGGGTATTGGAGTCCCAGGCTGACACCGAAGGCCGACTGAAGGCCGGTTCCGGGGAGACTGCGATTTTCATCTATCCCGGTTATCAATTTAAAGTGATTGATGCTTTAATCACCAATTTCCATTTGCCCCGTTCCACCCTTTTGATGCTGGTGTCGGCTTTTGCCGGCCGGGAATTTATCTTGGAAAGCTATGCCCGCGCAGTGAAAAATAACTACCGTTTTTTTAGTTTCGGAGATGCGATGATTATTCTATGAGAGGAGATAGTAGTCAGGAGACAGGAGTCAGTGAGTGTTAGTAATGCTTTGGCGCCTAAATTCATCCGGGTTTATATCGGCCATATATTTGGCTAGTCACTAATGTTGACCACAAGGCCATCACTTAACAATGCTGGCTCCTCCTGTCTCCTGACTTTCGAAAAATGGCTTTCAGTTTTGAAGTAATCAAACAATCCAGTGAAAATCGGGGACGGTTGGGGCGGTTGACGACTTTTCACAGTCAGATCGAGACCCCCGTTTTTATGCCGGTCGGCACCCAAGGGACAGTCAAAGCGATGACTGTCGAGGATCTACACCGGATCGGTTTTAAATTAATTTTGGGAAACACCTACCATCTTTATTTAAGGCCCGGGGTTGAAATTATTACAACAGCCGGAGGATTGCACTCTTTTTGCAATTGGTCCGAGTCAATGCTCACCGACAGCGGCGGTTTTCAAGTGTTCAGCCTCTCCAAACTTAATAAAGTAACTGAGGAAGGGGTCAAGTTTCGCTCCCATTTAGACGGATCCCAGCATTTATTTACCCCGGAGAAAGTGATGGAGATCGAAATGGGACTAGGAGCGGACATAGCCATGGTATTTGATGTCTGCTTGCCTTACCCTTCCCATTACCAGACTGCTAAGGAGGCAATGGAAAGGACTAACCGTTGGGCGGAACGTTGTTTGAAAGCCCACACCCGGACTGATCAGGTTTTATTCGGTATTGTCCAAGGGGTTACTTATCGGGATTTACGGCAAGAGAGCGCTCGGGTTTTAAGTGATTTGGGATTTCCCGGCTATGCTATCGGCGGGTTAAGTGTGGGCGAGCCTAAACCGTTAATGTACGAAGCCCTCGATTATACAGTTCCGGACTTGCCTGAAAATAAGCCAAGGTACTTGATGGGTGTGGGGTCCCCTGATGCTCTCTGGGAAGGAGTGGAGCGAGGGATCGATATGTTCGACTGTGTTTTTCCGACGCGGATTGCCCGTAACGGAACAGCGTTAACCTCAACCGGGCGAGTCATCATCCGGGATGCCAAATACGCCCGGGACTTCACTCCACTCGACCCTAACTGCGCTTGCAAAACATGTACCTCTTATACCCGGGCTTACCTCCGGCACCTTTTTAAAGCCGGTGAAATTTTAGGTCCTCATTTGGTGACTTATCATAACTTGTTCTTTTTATACCAGGTGATGGAGGAGATTAAAGCGGGAATTAGAAACGGAGATTATCAAGAAAGAAAACGGGAATTCTTTCGTTTATACGGAGAAAGGGAAATAATGATTAATGTCGAATAAGTGATAAACGAAAAAGGGGGTGGGACAATGAACTTTTGGATGCTGTCAGCCAATGAAGCTGCTGCTCAAGCCCAAGGTAGCGCCTGGGGTTCTTTAGTGATGATGGGCGTGATCTTCGCGATTTTTTGGTTTGTAATGATCATGCCTCAACGGAAACAACAGAAACAACGTAATGTTATGCTTAGTAATTTAAAAAAAGGCGATAAAGTGGTGACCATCGGTGGAATTAACGGTGAAATCATCGAGTTTGACGATGAAGATATTAAATTAAGAGTCGCCGATAAAGTAGAGATTAAATTCACTCGGAGCGCCATCGCTAGAGTAAAGAGCTGAAAAGAGAGTCCAGGCTCTCTTTTTTTTGTAATAGTTAATTATACCATTGGAGGTTTAACCTACTACTGGTATACGGTTTACTATAATTGACAATAGCATGTGAAATAGATATAATAGAGTAGTTATTTTAATGGGATTCCGCCCTCATAAAGGATTGGATAAGGCGGATTTTTTCCGTAATCCGACTTTCACGCATCTATTTCGACTCGCTTTAAGTTTATGGCCGATTCATATCTTTGGAATTATAATCATTATTATGGTTTTGGTTGATTTGACTTTACCGGAAGAGTTGGACAGTGAAAGTTGAATTCGTAATCAAATGTTATCAGGAGGGTTGTAGATGTTTGAGATCATTACAGTTGCGATTGTCGTGGTTGTTATCGCGTTATTTGGGTTTGGCGCTTATAAGGCTGAAAAAGTGATTGACGCTAAAGCTAAGGCAGCCCGGGAAAGCCAGGAGGCCAAAGTATCATCTAAAACTGGAAAAGCTCCTAAAAAAACGAAGAAAAACTAAAAACAAAGCAGGGTTGAGTGATTATTTCGACTAATGATTAAGAAAAATATATCGCAATAATCTCACGCGGTTAAAATTCATTACGACAGATTGGACAGGGAGAGAGTTTCATTTGAAACTTAGATTAACCCCGGTTGGTTTAGTAAGCTTAATATTATTGGCAATAATCGGTTTTGCCTTGCCGGACATGGGGATTGGCAATAATATTTTTGAGAGGGGCCTGCCGGCGTTCGAACGTAATTGGACCGAAAATTATGTAGATGGGGCGGCTCCGTTCGAGAACAGCTTTATTAAATGTTTTGTAAAAGCCGGTTTATTGCCGACCACCCATTATTATGAGTTGGCAGTTCGGAATGTCCCGCCGGTATGGGAGAAATCTTTATCGGAATACGTTTCATATCGGACCAACTTTTTCCGTCCTATAATGGTGCTTATATTTTTTCTGTTTTTTTATCAAAGCTCCCGAAACAGCGCCGAGCCCGACCATCAAACGGTTCTTCGGCGGTTAGCGATCTAAAACTAAATAAAGGAGGAAACAGACTTGAGGCATGATTTACGCTGGAAAAGCGCAGTTATATTCGGGATTGTGCTCCTTTTTGCCTTATTAATCGGTCCTTTAGGGGAGAATATTTTCAAAACCGATCCGATTCGGCTAGGATTGGATTTAAAGGGTGGAATCGAACTTCTTTTAACTCCGGACTATCGTTTGGGTACAACGGTGCTGTTCAAAGCCGGGGATGAGCTGATTGCTAAAATCAGACAGGCCCAAATAAGTGTTCCCCAGGTCGCTCCATTAGGGATAATTGACGGGGACCGTTACGACGGACTGCAATTTACTTTTGCCAATGCCGCCGATTTACAAAGGGCGGTAAACGCCGGGATTTTCAGAGAAAAATTCAAATTAGAAGCCTTTGGCGAAGAAAGGAATTTAGTATTTGAACCCACGGCTGAAAACAATGTAATGAAACTAAAAATAACCCAAGACGCCGGGGATTTCCCCCAAGATTCGCTGGAACGTTCATTGGAGATTATCGACCGCCGGATTAACGAAGCATCGGCAGGCATGGCTGAAGCTGATGTCCGTTTAGACGGAAAGGGTAGGTTAAATGTTCAATTACCCGGCATTCAATCGTTAGAGGAAGCCAAGGACCTAATTACAGCCACTGGAAGATTGACTTTCCGGATTAACAATCGGATTGTCCTTGATGGAACGGATTTAAGGGATGTAAGGGTCAACTTTAACGAGTCTAACCGGGGCTGGGTAATTGCCTTTGAATTCAAAGGCAACGGCTCTAGACAGTTGGAGAAGGTTACTACTGAAAACGTCGGTAAGAAAATGGCGGTTTATTTGGATGAGACTATGTTAATGGACCCGGTTATTCAAGATCCGATTCCCGGCGGTTCCGGCATTATTACTTTGGGCAATGCTTCCAAAAAAGAAGTGCAGGATTATGCTTTGCTAATGAAATCGGGCGCGCTGCCAATCTCGCTCAGGGTCGTTCAATCCACTCAGGTTGCCCCGACTCTCGGGAAAGAAGTTGTCAGACAATGTCTGATTGCCGGAGCGATTGCCATCCTTATGGTCGTGGCTTTCATGATATTCTTTTACGGAGCCCCGGGTGTAATGGCTGATATTGCTTTGGTTATTTATGGAATTTTGACTTTGGGTGTGATGGCTTTATTCCGCGGTGTTCTAACCTTACCGGGAATCGCCGGTTTGATTTTATCGTTGGGAATGGCGGTAGACGCCAACATTATTATCTTCGAGCGGATTAAAGACGAGTTGCGTAACGGTAAGCGAGTCAGGGCCGCCGTTGAAGCCGGTTTTAACCGGGCTTATATTACAATTCTTGATTCAAACTTAACTACCTTGATCGCCGCCGGCGTGCTCTTCTTCATGGGAAGCGGAGCGATTCAGGGATTTGCCGTCACTTTATCAATCGGTGTTGCGATAAGCATGTTTACGGCGATCTTCGTTACTAAGGTCTTTATTGAATGGCGGATTGACCGTGACCCCGATCGTTATGCCAAATATTTCGGGATCAAGGAGGTTGTTCAACAATGAATTTACTGAAATATCGTTGGATATATATCGGCATTTTCATAGCTATTATGGTCTTGAGTATCACTTTTATTTTCGTTAATCCTTATAACGGATGGGGTTCTAAACCCGGATCATCACTTAACCTGGGAATCGATTTTACCGGGGGGACCAAAATTTACTTCCCGATCGATCGAGCCGTCGGTTCGGACGAGGTTGCCAAAATATTGGAAGAGATCGATTTGCCGGACTTTAAGTACAATCCGCCCCAACCCAATCAGTATATTGATAGTTCGGGCACTATGAGATATCAAGTGATCGTTTATACCAGTTTTCTTAATGATGCGGAACAAGATATCGTAGTTAAAGCGTTAGAAGCGGAATTTGGCAAGGCTGATCAAGGGCTGGATATTACCAAAGTCCACCCATTGATCGGAGAGGAAATGTTAAGAAACTCCCTTAATGCGGTATTGATTGCTTCATTGTTAATGCTGGTCTATATCTGGTTCAGATTTGAATTGGTATCGGGAATCGCGGCAATCATTACTTCACTGCACGATACTATTATAGTGGTTGGGATTTTCGCGCTTTTAGGCAGAGAGGTTAATAGTTCGATGATCGCAGCTTTGCTTACGATTATCGGATATTCAATTAACGATACTATTGTTGTTTTCGACCGTATTAGGGAGAACATCCGGAACAAGCATCGCGACACATCCTTCGTGGAATTGGCCAACGACAGTATTTTGGAGACATTCCGCCGTTCCTTGAATACCGGCTTAACTACTATCTTAACGATTTGCGTTCTGTTCGTGATGGTCCCGAACATTAAGGAATTATGTTTTGCATTATTAGTCGGCCTTATCGCCGGGACTTATTCCTCCATCTTTGTAGCTAGCCCCATCTGGGCGGTGTTTAAAGACTGGCAGGAAAAGAAGAGATATACCCAAAAACCGGCTAACGCCACCCGTTAAACATTCAAAAAGGACTGCGCCGAGCAGTCCTTTTTCACCCTTCACCTTCACTCTTTAAACTTCGTTGCTTTTTTATTATTTAGATTTTCGAGCCCGCTCCAACCATTCCTCGGCTTCTTCTTTACCGACATCGGCCAGAAGAGGGTCTTCGGTTATCCGTTCAACGGCAGTTTGAAGATGGTTGATGGCGGCGTCGGTTTCTCCCAGCTCCAGCTCGCACCGGCCCAGCCAATACAAGGATTCAACCGGATACTTTAAATGTTCAATCACCCATTGATAATCGTTTTTAGCTTGCTGATATTCGCCCATTTGAAAATGGACCTTGGCTTGAATCAAAACCGGTTCAGAGGCGGAAAGATTGGCGATCCGGGCTTTTTCGGCATACTCCAAGGCCTGGGGAAGATGGTTAAGCTGGAGATGGACCAAGGCCAGGTTGAGAAAGACCTTCATTGAAGCGGAGCCATTTTCGAGCAGCTTTTCCAAAGTTGTTAACGCTTTTTCGTAGAACTTCCCGGCCCGGTAGGCTTCGGCCAGCCAAATCAGATTTTGGTTTTTCTTGCCTTCCGGGGTATGAGCAACAGCTTCTTCGAGAAGGGGGATGGCTTGGGACCATTCCTTACGGCGAGCGTAACTCAGACCCAAAGTCAAGTATGGCGTTGGGATTAAAGGTTTATATGAGACCGCTTTTCTTAAGAATTGCTCGCCTAGATCCGGATTGGGAATGAAGCCGGCGGCATAATTCCAAAAAACGCCGGGGGCGCTTAGAAAAGCAAGCAGAATCCAGGCTAAGAACCCAAATAAGAAATTACCCCACCCCGGCCGGACAATTAGGGCAACGATGATCCATAGCGGTAGAATTAGAAAAAGATTAGACTCCCATAATTTTTTTAATCTCATCATAGATAACCTCCTATCCAAATATTATAACAAAACCTGCGCCGGATGCAAACTCAGCAAAGACTATCCGGGATATTAAGCTAATTGTCTTCAACAGATAAGAAGGTAAAGACAGGAGCTTAGCCGAATCTTACCAATAATTCAAAGAAACTTTGGGGTGAGGAAATGATCGGTAAAGGCATTATCGAGCGTTTTTATGAGGCGGCCAGCATCCAAAGGTGGAATGATCATGTCCGTCCTGTAGAACTTATAGAACTTGACAAACAAGCCCATAAGATGCTAATCGCCTTTGTGCTTGCCAAATACGAGGTTGTTGAACGAAACGCCGGCATAAATTGGATCAGTTTAATTGAAGGCGGGCTGTTCGAATTTTTGCACCGTCTGATCCTGACCGATATTAAGCCGCCGGTCTTTCATGAAATGATGGAACGGAAAGGGAGAGAACTGAACGAATGGGTTTTGGAACAATTGGCGCCGGATATTAGCATGCTCAAAGGAGATTTCCCTATCCGGTTTCGCGAGTACTTACTGGGCGATCCGGAACGGCATAAACTGGAGAAGAAGATTTTAAGGGCTGCCCACTATTTAGCGACTAATTGGGAGTTTAAAATCATTTATAATATGAACCCTTTTATTTATGGAATTGAACGGACCAAAGAGGAGATCGAGAATGAAATCGAAGATTATTTCGATTTAATCGGAGTCCAAAAAATCTCCCTCGGAAAAAAATCCTATGGTTTCATTGACCTTTGCGGGCAGCTTCGGTTCCAGCAAAGATGGGCCCAGTCACCCCGCCTGCCCAAAACCTCCGTGCTGGGACATATGTTAATCGTCGCCATGTTGGCCTACCTATGTTCCATTGAGATCAACGCTTGTGACCGCAGGATTTATAATAATTACTTCGGCGCCCTCTTTCACGATCTTCCCGAAGTGCTGACCAGGGATATAGTGTCTCCGGTAAAAAGTTCGATCGAAGGGTTACAGGATTTAATCAAGGAGTATGAAGGGATTCAAGTAGAAGAAAGGATTTTACCGTTATTACCGCCTTCCTGGCATAAAGAGATACGTTTTTTTGTTGAAGATGAATTTGAAAACAAGATTTTGAAGCAGGGGGAGATCATAAAAGGATTATCGAATGAAGAAATAACCGCCGAGTATAATTGTGACGGGTTTTCCCCCTTGGATGGCAAGATCATCAAGGCTTGCGACCACTTAGCGGCCTTCATTGAGGCGTCATTATCGATTAAATATGGAGTCAAGGCGCCTCATTTGGAAGAAGGAAAAAGAAGGCTCCAAGAGATGTATCAAGGAAAGACCATTGCCGGTATCAATTTTGGAGAGATTTTCGATTATTTTTTAACGTAAGTTCGGAACTGAATTATTTGAATAGCTAATATTCAGTTTTGAAATGTTCAAGATCAAATTATTTGGAGGTTAGATCCAATGACCAAGGAAGATTCCCAAGTCAAAAATTCAAAGAGGTCGTATCTGATCGATATGGACGGAGTTTTGGTCCATGGCGAACGAGGAATTCCGGGAGCCAATGAATTTATCGATCGTTTGAATGAGGGCGGTCATAAGTATTTAGTTTTGACCAATAATTCCCGTTATACCCCGGACGATCTACGGCACCGGTTTAATGCTTCGGGAATCCCGGTTGACGCCAAACATTTATACACTAGCGCTATGGCGACAGCTAGTTTTGTCCAGTCACAAAAGCCGGGAGGATCTGCTTTTGTTCTGGGAGGGACCGGTCTTTATCAAGCCTTGAATGAAGTGGGTTATTCCTTAACCGATTATAATCCGGACTATGTTATTCTGGGAGAGACGGACTCTTACTCCTATGATCGGATTATCAGGGCTTCCCAATTGATCATGGCTGGAGTTCCATTTATCGCTACCAACCCTGATCCTTCGGGTCCGTCGGAGACTGGGACCGTCCCGGGTTGTGGGGCGGTAGCGGCTATGCTGGAGAAGGCCACCGGTTATCAGGCTTACTATGTGGGGAAACCAAACCCTTTGATTATGCGCTTGGCCCTCCGGTACCTGGATGAACATTCGGAGAACGCGGTAATGGTCGGTGATCGGATGGATACCGACATTAAAGTAGGTTTAGAATCAGGCCTAGATACAATCTTAGTACTTACCGGCGTAACTAAAACGGAGATGATTGAGAACTTTCCTTACCGTCCCAGGCGGGTGGCAAATTCGGTGGCAGAGATAATCCCTTGAAAAATTTAAAATTTAATAAAATTGCTCTAAACTTATTGATAAAAAGATACGATATAGAATATGAAACTTAACCCGTACAAGAGGAAAAGGAACGGAACTTATTTTTTGGCAAGACCCGGCTAGGCATGCCGGGTCTTTTTTTCAAAAATACTATTATTATAATGGAGACGCTCAAATGGGAAAAAAGATTCAACAGATTAATCATGATACCTTTAAATCTTAAGGATATCTTATTGAACATGATTCGGAATATTCTTTGCTTAAAATCACGGAAAGCTTGGAAGTAAGCTCCGATAAGTATCATTTCGATCAAGAATTTGAAGTGTCCCTAATCCAAAGGGACATGTTCGATTTATAAAAGCGCCCCGACCCTTCTGGGACGAGATGATTTTGAAGACTGATCGAGCTCCGGGCCTTCAAAGGACAAACCAAAACTTTTTACTTTTTCGAGATAGGCAATGGTTTCTCGAAACGGAGGGACCCCTTGGTACTTGCGAACCGATCCCGGCCCGGCGTTGTAGGCTGCAAAAGCCAGCTCCAGATCTTCGAAATTTTTCAGCTGTGCTTCGAGATAAGCGGAGCCGATTTGGATATTGAGTCGAATATTCTTCCAGTCCTCAAGCTTGTCAGGGGATAATTGCATCAGCCCCCGACAGCCTGCGCGGCTAACGGCGTCAACCCGGAAACCGCTTTCGACCGCGACCACCACCGCCACTAATACCGGGTCAAAGGTTGTCATAATCGCTTCATAGATCTCCGGGTTATCACAATGGTACATGGCCATGATTGAATGTACTTTCTCCGCAATTGCTTGTTTTTCCCGGCCCGATTTTTCCTTCTGATAAAAATTACTAATGAGACAAGGAATTAAACTAATTAATAAGAATAACATTAAAAGAAAAAAGAATTGAAAAGTTTTACGAAGGGTTTCGGAAAATCTAATCGCTAACAATCTTGGTACCTACTTTCAACAATCTTTGCTAAAAACCAACATTCACTCATTTAAGACGTTCAAATGTTCGTTTCTGTTTCTTTTAAATAAAAGTATCTAAATGACATGTTTTTGAGTATATCCAATAATCAATTCCCTTGTCAAGCTTACTCAGCCCCTTTAAGACTATGAAGCGGATGTTAATGCAGCTAGATTGGGCTTGAATAATTAGCGACAGTTTAGTTAAGATTAGGTTACAAAAAACAAAAATTATCAAAAGGTGCGCATTAAACGCTCAAGTATTGTTACTAATACATTAGGAGGCATTCATGAATTTTTGGCATGCGATTGTTCTCGGTATTGTTCAAGGATTGACCGAGTTTTTGCCGATTAGTAGTTCCGGTCATTTGGTGGTGGTCCAGTCTTTGCTGAGAGTAGCTGAGGAAATGGTCATTTCATTCGATATCGTAATCCATTTCGGCACCTTATTGGCGGTAGTGGCATATTTCAGAGAGGATTTGCTCAGATTGATCCGGGGCTTGTTTGCCGGAGAAAAGCAGTCGTTCCAACTGACGCTCTATTTGATTATCGGGACGATTCCAGCTGTTTTGTTTGGGGCCGGAGCAAAAGGTTTTTTGGAAAAACTTTTTGGCAGCGCCTCCGCCACAGGATGGCAATTGATAATGAACGGAGGACTTTTGTTGGTTGCCGACCGGTTGACCGGAAAACGGGCTCTCGATCAAATCAATACCGGTGATGCCTGGTGGATCGGTATCGGACAGGCGATAGCGATTATCCCTGGGATCTCCCGTTCCGGGGCGACAATAGCGGCGGGACTTTGGCGTAAGTTATCCCGCCAGGCTTCGGCCCGATTCTCTTTTCTACTATCGATTCCGGTTATTTTTGGAGCAGGGTTATTGGAGTTGCCCAATCTGCTATCCGGAGGATATCAACAGATTGGGACCGCCGGGTTTTGGGCCGGGTTTATCAGTTCAGCGGTAACCGGTTATTTAGTAATAAAGTTCTTTCTCGACTACTTACAGCAGGGCACTTTGAAGTTTTTCGGCTATTATTGTTTCTTCTTAGGAGGTCTGGCTGTAATCTGGTTTTGGTGAGTAAAGTTATTTCCTTAAAAAGCAGGATCATAACGAAAAACAACGAATTGTTAACTGAGATAGCCGGGGGAACATATCCGCCGGCATTTAACATAGGAGCGTACAAGATGCCGGGAAAAGTATGGAAATTAGTTGAAACCCCTCTGGAGCTGGCGTTCGAACTGGCGAAACAATTGGGAGTATCCCCTCTGTTAGGTCAATTACTGGTCAACCGGGGGATAACCGATCATGAGAAAGCAAGCGCTTTTCTCAGGCCCGAGATTGACCAATTACATGATCCGTTTCTCTTTAAAGATATGGTACAAGCAGTCGATCGGTTGGAACAGGCTGTTAAAGAACAGGAACAAGTATTGATATATGGCGACTATGATGTTGATGGGGTCACATCGGTAGCTTTAATGATCCGGGTCCTAGGCAAGCTGCTGCCGGGGAAAATTCTCTATTATATTCCCAAACGTTTGGAGGAAGGCTACGGTTTGCACCTCACCTCCTTGGAAAGGGCTGTCGGCCGGGGGGTTAAGTTGGTGATTACCGTTGATTGCGGTATTACCGCGATCGAAGCAAGCTGTTATTTAAAAGAGAATGGCATTGATCTGATCATAACCGATCACCACGAACCCCAGGCCGAACTCCCGAAAGCTTGCGCCATCATTGATCCCAAAGCACCCGGCGCAGGGTATCCTTTCACCCAATTGGCCGGTGTAGGGGTGGCTTTTAAGTTATTGCAAGGTTTAGCTTCCCGATTGCCGGAATTGAAGGAACGGCTCTTTAGAAATCTAGATCTGGTAGCTTTCGGGACTGTGGCTGATATCGTACCGCTACTGGAAGAAAACCGGATTATCGTAAAGTACGGGCTTGAGCAGTTGCGGAAATTGGAGAATGTCGGAATGCAAGCCTTGATTCAAACCGCCGGCTTGGGCGAACGGGAGATCAATGCTGGGCATATCGGTTATCTGTTGGCGCCCCGGATCAACGCCGCTGGACGCATGGGAAACCCCAGTGTCGGTGTGAAGTTATTTTTAACTAACGATCCGATTCAGGCTTTGGATTTTGCCAGGGAATTGGAGAAGGAAAATCAGCGCCGCCAGATGACCGAGAATGAAGTGCTTCGGGAGGCGCAACTCCAAATAGAAGCGGAACCCGAATTTATTCAAGAACATGCCTTAGTTTTGGCAGGCGAAGGATGGCATTTGGGCGTAATTGGGATTGTCGCCTCAAAGTTGGTTGAGATCTATCATAAACCGGTAATCCTAATCGGCTTCGATGGAGACGAAGGCCGGGGCTCCGGCCGGAGTATTGCCGGGTTTAACCTTTTTGAGGCTATTGAAGCCTGCGGAAAATATTTGGTTAGGTACGGCGGGCATGAGTTTGCGGCTGGATTGACGGTAACCAGAGACCGATTTCTCAGTTTTAAAAAGGCGTTTTTAAATAAAGCAAGAGCCAGTTTGAATAAGGAAGACTTGCTTCCTTGGCTAAAAATTGAAAGCATGGTCGACTTGACCGGGATAAACTTGGATCTGGTACGAGAATTAGGTAAGCTTGCTCCTTGCGGCCCGGCCAATCCTACTCCGGTTTTGGGTTGCAAAGCCGTACAATTGGTTGAATACCGTAATGTGGGCGAAAACGGCAAACATCTGAAATTGAAAGTATCTGACGAGAACGTGATCCGGGAGGGGATCGGTTTCAATCTGGGCGGTCTTAACCGGGAATTAGCGTCAACCAAAGAGGTGGACGTGGCTTTTTCACTGGAGGAGAACAGTTGGAACGGCTCGGTCCAAGTACAATTAAACCTGAAGGATATTGTGTCCCGCAATGAGCAGGATAGGAGCAGTGAACAATAAATAGGCAAGAGGCGTGAGTGTCGGAGCAGCGACAATTGCCTTTTTTCATCCTTCCCTCAGTATAAACTTGGGAGACGAATCTTTAGTAAATAAAGAGGTTTTCTTAGATGACCATTGAAGGCCTACTCCAAAAATTAGGCGAGATAAAACCCGAATCCGATTTGGCCAAGATCAGGTCGGCTTATGAATTCGCGTCCCAAGCCCATCAAGGCCAAAAACGGGAATCAGGCGAAAACTATATTCAACATCCGTTGGAAGTTGCCGCGCTCGTCCATGAATTAGGCATGGATACGACCTCCATTATTGCGGCTTTACTTCATGATGTGGTTGAGGACACCCCGATTGAAGGAGAGGAAATTACTAAGAGGTTTGGTTCGGAAGTAGCTTTGTTGGTTGATGGTGTCACTAAATTAAGCAGGCTCGCTTTTCAAAATAAGCAAGAACAACAAATGGAAAACCTGCGGAAGATGTTTTTGGCGATGACCCAAGATTTGAGGGTGATCATCATCAAACTCGCCGACCGGCTTCATAATATGCGGACTTTAAAACATCTACCCTTGGATAAGCAGAAAAATATCGCCCGGGAAACCTTGGAGATTTATGCGCCTTTAACTCATCGGCTGGGGATGTGGAAAGTCAAGTGGGAGTTGGAAGATCTCTCCCTGCGCTACTTGGACCCGGACGCTTATTATGACCTGGTTAATAAGGTCGCCAAGAAACGGCAGGAACGGGAAGGCTATATCGCTGACGTCAAAGAGACTTTAGAACGGGCTTTGACGGAGATGGAGATCAAAGCTGAAGTCCAAGGCCGGCCCAAACACTTTTATAGTATCTTTGAAAAGATGCAGGAACAAGGGAAGGACTTCAACGAGATCTATGATCTAATGGGTTTAAGGGTGATCGTCTCCACCATCCAAGACTGTTATGAGGTATTAGGAATAGTGCATACTCTTTGGAAGCCGATCCCGGGACGTTTTAAAGATTATGTGGCGATGCCCAAATCAAACATGTATCAATCTTTACATACTACCTTAATCGGGCCTAACGGGGAACCTTTGGAGATTCAGATCCGGACCTGGGAAATGCATCGTACGGCGGAGTTCGGTATTGCCGCCCACTGGATCTATAAAGGTGGGGCGGATGATAAGGAATTAAGGGATAAAATAGCTTGGTTGCGTCACCTCATTGAATGGCAGGGCGAGATGCGGGATTCCGAAGAGTTTATGGAAACTCTCCGGATCGGATTATTCATGGATGAGGTCTTTGTTTTTACCCCGCAAGGGGATGTTAAAAATCTACCGGCGGGTTCTACTCCGGTGGATTTTGCATATAGCATTCATACCACTTTGGGCCATCAATGCATGGGAGCTAAGGTCAACGGCAGGCTGGCGCCTCTCGACTATCAATTAAAAAACGGCGATATAGTTCAGATCATGAGCTCTAAAGGCTCCACCGGCCCCAGCCGGGACTGGTTGCAGTTCGTTAAAACTTCAAAGTCAAAAAATCGAATCCGGCAATGGCTCCGGGAACAAAACCGGGAAGAGAATATTCAAATCGGCCGGGAGCTTTTGGAGAGAGAAATTAAAAAACAGGGCGTTGATTTTCAAGAAAACGCCCGGGTGGAACAGTTGAACGAAGCCGCCAAAAAACTCGGGTTTATGAATCTGGAGGATTTATTAGCGGCGATCGGAGATTTAAAAGTTACTCCGAATCAAGTCTTGAACAAACTGGGAGTGGAGAAAGAAACAGCCAAGCCGGTAATCCCCGAAATTGATGAGCGAAAGAGGCCCCGCCGGACGGGGCAAGGCATTAGGGTCAAAGGAGTCGAAAACCTGTTGGTCCGTTTTTCAAAATGCTGTAATCCGGTCCCGGGCGACCCGGTTATCGGTTTTATAACCAGAGGTAAAGGGGTCTCGGTTCATCGAATGGACTGCCCCAATATTTTAACGGAGGATAAAGAAAGAATAATTGAGGTTGAATGGGATCGGGCTTCTCAAGGTACCTATGCGGTGGATATTGAGATTGAGGCTGATGATCGGGTCAATTTATTAACCGATGTCTTGAACGCTATCTCCGAATTAAAATTATATTTGAACGCAGCCAAGGCCCGTTCTAAGAAAGGCTCAGCCTATATCAACCTAACGTTGGAGATTACCGACTCCGATCAGATTCAATCCATCTTTAAACGGGTGGGACAGGTTGACGGGGTGCGACGGATTTACCGGGTAAGTCGCTTGGTGCGTTAAAATTCAGATTGAGAAGCCGATTGTTTTGGCCGATAATGTTCTTGAGAGTTATTTTAAGTTAAAAGTCGAAAGTCAAAAGTTCAAAGGCAGAAGTCAAGTTTGTCAGCTGTTGTTTGGGGATTTGAGATTTTCGTTTTTTGATTTTATGGATTGATTATTCAAGCTGTGTAATATTTGATCATTTTCAGTTTAAGCAGGTGAAGTAGGAATAATGCGAGCTGTAATCCAACGTGTCCTAAGGGGCAAGGTAAGTGTGGGCGATGAGGTTGTCGGGGAAATCGGTCCGGGTTTGGTTGTGTTGCTTGGCGTCGGGGAAGGGGATAATGGGGCTGACGCCCAATACCTGGCTGAAAAGACCGGCAATTTAAGAATCTTTGATGATGGCGAAGGCAAATTGAACTACTCGATACGGGACCTAAGTTTACCGGCGCTGGTAGTATCCCAGTTCACCTTATATGGAGATTGCCGTAAAGGAAGGCGTCCCAGCTTTAGTCAAGCCGCCCCTCCTGATATCGGAGAATCACTTTATGAAGCATTCTGTCTGGAGATGGAGAAGTGTGGCATCCAGGTGATTAAAGGGCGTTTTCGAAGCCGGATGATTGTTGAGATCATAAACGACGGCCCGGTTACGATCCTACTCGATAGTAAATGTTCGTTTTAAAATCAAAAATTTAAAGTCAAAAGTCGAAGGGTAACAGTTTAAAGTCCGGGATTAAGGGCTAGTTAATAAATAAATGCTTCGCTTTCCAACTCCCTCTAGCGTTTTTGCATTAAACTATTTTACTATAACGATTACTAATTTCAGTTTAAGGGGTGAGTGAGATCAGACTGTTGGCGGTTGATAATCTTAAAAAAGGCATGAGAATCGCCAAGAATGTATATTGGAGCGATGGCAACGTTTTATTGGCCAAAGGCGTCTGTTTACATCAAGGTTTTATTGAAAAGCTGAAAGATTTCGGCATTACTTCAGTATATATTATCGATGATCTGGTAGGTAGGATCGATGTTGACGAATTGGTTACCGAGCAAACTAGGACCGAAGCCACCAAGATTGTCAAAGAAACGATGCAAAATGTTAAAAACGCCCGGACCCCCGAAGGCGAGAAAGTGATTAAAATTGTTGACAGCATTACCGATGAATTGATTCATAACCCGAACATCATCATTAATTTGGTGGAAGTTAGAGCGATGAATGATTATACTTTCGCCCATTGTCTGGGAGTAAGTATCTTGGCTATGGTTACGGGAATCGGGATGGGATATGATTATAAACATTTAACGGAATTGGGGATCGGGGCAATTTTACACGATATCGGAAAAGCGTTCATACCCGATGAATTGCTCTACAAACCGGGCCAGCTTACCAAGGAAGAATACGAGTCAATCAAAACCCATACTAAGCTGGGTTATGATATAATCCGCGCTTGTAACGAATTTACCATGTCTTCGGCCTATGTGGCCTGGGAACACCATGAAAAATTTGATGGGACCGGTTATCCCCGGGGGTTAAAAGGGGAATCGATTCACGAGTATGCCCGAATTACCGCTTTGGCGGATGTCTATGACGCCTTAACCACTAACCGGACTTATCGGGACCAGATCATGCCTCACGAGGCCATTGAATATCTGCGGGACTCGGAGGGAATCGCTTTTGATCCTGAGATTGCCGAGATCTTTCTGGATAAGATCGCTCCTTTTCCGGTAGGCAGTATTGTGCTGCTTAATAACGGCGAAAAAGCGGTGGTTATCAAGATCAATAAGGAGTTTCCCGGCCGTCCGGTGGTGGCGTCCATTTACGACGGGGTTGGGAACAAATTGCTCCACCCGGTGGAACGGGATTTGAGGAAAGATTTGACCTTGTTTATCGCGAAGGTCTTGGAGGATTGATCACAGAGATCGCAGATGGCGCAGATAACACAGAAATCACTGATGACGTTGATTGCGCAGATTGAAGGATGACTCGAAAGGCTGTGCTGTTAAGATGGAATTTTTAGCGGTAATGAAGGGCGTGTATTTTTTGGGTGTTATCTAATATATTGAAACAATTGTCCGGTTTTGACGTTAATTTAATCGAGGAGTGATTATCTTGAAGAAATCTTATCTTATATTGGGAATTATCATAGTCCTAATTCTAATGTTGCTAATTCCATTTGGGATGTTCATTTCCTATTCCAATAGTTTCAAGGCTATGAATAATGAGATTGAATCCCAAATGAAACAGGTGGATAACATTTTGTTGCGGCGGCACGATCTCATTCCCAATCTGGTGAACTCGGTAAAGGGGTATATGGCCCATGAAAAAGAGATCTTTACCAATTTGAACAATGCCCGGAACCGGATGCTGGAGGCCAATACCGTCCAGGAGAAAGCCGCCGCCAACGGCGCTTTGGAATCAGCCTTAAACCGGCTGATGATGGTGGTAGAGAATTATCCTCAGCTAAAAGCGAACGAGCAAGTCAACCGGTTAATGGATAACTTGGAAGGGACCGAAAACCGGTTGGCGGTAGAAAGAAAACGTTATAATGATCTGGTAAAAGTGTATAATAACAAGGTGGAGTTATTCCCCGGAAGCATCATCGCCGGAATGGTAGGGGCGACTAAAAAAGATTATTTCGAGATTCCGGAGACGGCCAGGGAGAATCCGATAGTCGACTTTTGATCGCTGATAACGCGAGATTTTAAGGGTGGAGGTAAATTTTGATGAAACTGCGATGGATTAGCCTGATCATCGCCTTTTTTTTAGTTGGGGGGGTTCCCATAGCGGCTCTGGGGGTGGAGGCGTTTCAGATTAGCCAATATGTCACCGACCGGGCCGGAATATTGTCCCAAAATGAGCAGGTCCAGCTATCCCAAGAGCTTTACCGATATGCCGAAGCTACCGGCAATCAAATTTTGGTAGTGCTGGTTCCAAGCCTGGCAGGGGAAGAGTTGGTGGATTACACTGAGAGATTGTTCGAACTGAACAAACCCGGTGTTAAGGGTAAGGATAACGGCTTGATTTTATTGGTCGCCTTGGAAGAACGTAAAGTTAGAATTGAGGTCGGGTATGGGCTGGAAGAGGCCGTACCGGACGGGAGGGCCGGAAACATTATCCGGGATGAGATCACCCCCCGGTTTCAAAGGGGGGACTATTACGGCGGTATCACTGCCGGGGTTTATTCAATC
This sequence comes from Bacillota bacterium, assembly GCA_023394955.1. GTDB lineage: Bacteria > Bacillota > UBA4882 > UBA8346 > UBA8346 > JAAYHS01. The sequence continues at coordinate 3,248 of JAEWZY010000040.1, read as the reverse complement.
ATCAAATCGATTACCCCCGATTATAATCTCGAAGGCTATCAGGCCGCCCCGGTCCGGGGACGAGAGGGGAGTTCATTCCCGTCAGCCTTAATTGTGGCTTTGATTATCGCTTTCTTTTCGATCATCTCTGGCTACCGTGGCAATCAGACCTATCACCGGCGTTATCGCCGGGGTTATAGCGAGGCCAAGTACTGGGGTGGCGGTGGCTTTGGTGGCTCTGGGGGCGGAAGATCAGGAAGAGGAGGCTTTAGAGGAGGCGGCGGTGGTTTCGGCGGCGGCGGCGCCAGTGGAGGCTGGTGATCATCGGTGAACAGCCGATGATGAGTATTTATCAGTGGAGGTTGTGGTTGGAGAAAAGTGAATTAAGTTCTGAACCTGAATAGTTGGGCGGATTGTGTTCAATAATGTCTTGAAGGATTAGTATTGGGGAGCGGGAAGGGAGCGGTGATTTTGTTGGGAACTTTAAAAACCAAAGCTTTCTTTTCAGATCAAGAGAAAGATCAGATTGTTGCGGCGATCGAAGAAGCGGAAAAACGGACTTCCGGTGAGATCCGGGTCCATGTGGAGGCCGGTTCCGGAAAAGATCCGATCGACAGGGCAAAAGAGGTCTTTGAGAGATTGGGAATGGCCCAAACCGAATTACGTAACGGCGTCCTGATATATTTGGCTACCGAAGAACATCGTTTCGCGATCATCGGTGATCAGGGGATCGACCGGGTGGTCCCGGCTAATTTCTGGGAGGAGGCCAAGGAAGGGATGGGCCGTTTGTTTAAGGAAGGCCGATTTGTGGACGGGGTTTATCATGGCGTCAGATCCGTCGGGGAACACTTGGCTGATCATTTTCCTTACCAAAGCGGCGATATCAATGAATTGAGCAATGAGATTTCGGAAAAGGTTTGAAAATAATAGCTTTTTGCTATATATTTAAGGAAAATGATTGAATTTTTCAGCAGGAATCAGGATACGGAACCGCGAATCAATAAAAAAGGGAAGAGGCATTAGGCATGAGTGGGAAAGTAGCGCTTCGTTATCTATTGAATATCCGGTAATGTTGATTAAAATTAGGAGGATTCAATTTGCCGCGAAGGTCGAACCGTCCGGAACAGCTTCGCCTCGAATTACAGTGGCAGTATTTGAACTGGCTTTCGGAAACCGGAGAGAAGCATGAGTTTTACGAGAAAGCCTCTTTGGCGCTGTTGGGCGACGAGAATAAGATTTTTTATCGGGGTGATGCTTTTGGGCCTCGTTTCCAGTCGCCAGTCAAATAAATCCCGGCGATGCTATAGGGCTTTGTTCCCAGTTTCAGGCTTTATCAATCGGTAATAGGTTCTTAACCGGCGACTGGCATCGGAGCTTGACTCACAGTTGTCAACTGGAAACTGGTAACGGACTAAAATACGTTTTAAGTTTAACCCGTTTTGGCGCGAGTAGCACGTTTTTTCCGCGTTGGGGCGGGTTCTTCTTTTTCTGTAGCGGCGATACTGGCCCGGAGAGCTTCCATAAGATCGATGATCTTGCCGGTTTCCCGCTCGGGTGCTTGCGCGATTTCACCCCCGGCGATCTTGGACTGGATGATCTCCATCAAGGCCTCGCGGTAGTTGTTGGTATATTTGGCAGGGTCAAAGTGGCCGGAAAGGTTCTGAATCAAACTAGTGGCCATTTGAACTTCGTTCTCGTTGATTTTCGGTTCGATCTGAACCCCGGTCAGTCCGGCGGTGGACCGGATCTCATCCGGATAAAAGATGGTGGCCATGGCCAGCACGTTTTGGTAGACTCTGAGCGTGACCAAGGTTTCCTTGGAGCGAATCGTCACCCGGGCGACAGCGATTTTCCCGGTGTCTTGCATGGCTTTTTTAAGAAGGGCGTATGCTTTTTCCCCACCCTGGCTTGGTTCGAGATAATAGCTTTTTTCAAAATAGATCGGGTCGATCTCCGTTAGATCCACAAAATCCATGATATCGATGGTCTTGGTCCGGTCATCGGGAATTCCCTCAAAATCTTCGTCTTTTAAGATCACATATTGGCCTTTTTGGTATTCATAACCCCGGACGATCTCTTCCTGGGGAACTTCCACGTCGCAGACGGGGCAACGGCGCTCATATTTGATGGGGGTGCCGCATTTTTGATGGAGATAGTTGAACTTGATCTCCTTTTTTTCAGTGGCGGTGTACATTTTGATCGGGACATTGACCAGCCCGAAGCTGATGGCGCCTTTCCAAAGGGTGCGCATGAAAATCACCTCTGGGGTAGTATGCCCGGAATTGAATCCGTTAAGTCCCAAAGCGCCAACTATTCCGGCAGTGAGTTGAGGCTGCCGGCGAATTGTTGCAGGAGATTGCTTACCGGATGGTTGTTAAGGATGATGGTTTGGTGGTGGTAGTGATTATGGCGGGAACCCGTGAGAACACCAGGTTTAGACGAGTTGAGAAAAGATGTTGATGTTGTTCATGCGCCGGTGCTAAATGGATCGTTGTTGGGAACAATTGAGGATTGTTAATCCCTGCTTTAATGAAGTGGGGGATTTTGTTTTGTAAACGTTATGCGAATGATTGTGGGTCTGGATGGTTTGTTGTCAAACTGCAAACATCATTTTAGAATATCTGTAGGTCCACTGTTCCGGCGGCGGGTCTCTTTTTGCACGCCCAAAAAGAGACGCAAAAAGGGCGTCGGAACCGGCGTGGTTCCGAACCTCCTGCAAGTCATCCGGTTTTTCGAGGGTTTTCGTCATCCATGACCTTTCGACTGGCAATCAAGCTGAGACTTTCGATATCGACCGCTGTTTTTCTTCCTGAAAAGAAGCGGCGCTCGACTTCCTCCTGAAGTCGGGGTACGCATTTGGCTATGTTTTTGGGTTTTAGAGAACGAAGAGTGGCGAAAATCCCCGGCAGGGAGGCCGGGGCGCGGGTTCTTGATTATTGCCGACAGATTAGTCGTTGATATTCGTTGCAAAGTTTATCCAGTTTCGCGGCGGCGGAGAGGACTGTGGCGTCGGTGCAGCCTTGGGCGTCCCAAGTGGCGATGAGGTCCCTGCGGGCGGCGGCGATCTTTTGTTTGAGGGTCTTGAGTTTGGTTGTTTTGGTTTGGGTCATAGCGGCTTTTTTATTTAGGAAGGTTACTATTGATGATGTTTGTTTATCCTTTCTCTTTTTCGGTTATTCGGTAATGTGTTAGGATCTAAGGCCCAATTATATAGATTGAAATAAATCTTGTTAATGCTTTTCCATTTTCGCTTTACGCTTGTTTTACCT
>JAEWZY010000002.1 GCA_023394955.1 Bacillota bacterium | reverse complement strand
CGATGTAGTCATGCTTTTGTTGAAACGCCGTTGGCATTATTGGATCTGTACCCTCGCCTTGCAGAAGATCGGAGCCATCTCGATTCCGGCCACCGTCCAGTTGACCAAGAAGGATATCGCTTATCGTAACAATGCTGCTTCGGTGAAGATGATCGTCTCCGTCTCCGACCCGGACGTAGTTGAAAATATCGAAGCAGCGTTGGCCGAATCACCCTCCGTCCTTTGCAAAGCCTTGGTTGATGGGCTTAGGGAAGGCTGGATTGATTTCAACGCCGAACTTAGCCGGGCCGATCCGGACTGGTCGCGGCCGGCCGGCGAGGCTTATCCCGGCGGCGACGAACCGATGCTGATGTATTTTACCTCGGGGACCACCGGTATGCCCAAGATTGTGCTGCACGATTTCAAGTATCCCTTGGGCCACATCGTCACCGCCCATTATTGGCATGGGCTTTCCGGGGAAGGGCTACACCTCACCGTCGCCGAATCCGGTTGGGCCAAGACTGCCTGGGGAAAAATTTACGGCCAATGGATCTGCGGCGTCTCTCTTTTTGTCTATGATCTGGACAAGTTCGACCCGGACCGCCTGTTAAAAAAGATTGAAAAGTACCGGATCACTTCTTTTTGCGCTCCTCCCACCATTTACCGGTTTTTAATCAAAGAAGACCTTTCCAAATACGATCTCTCCAGCATCAAACAGGCCTGTACCGCCGGAGAACCCTTGAACCCGGAGGTCTTTAATCAGTTCAAGGCCGCCACCGGGCTGGATATTATCGAAGGGTTCGGCCAAACTGAAACCACCGTCCTCTGCGCCAACTTTGAATGGATCAAACCCAAACCGGGATCAATGGGCAAGCCCTCTCCCCTATATGACATCGACATCGTGGATGAGAAGGGGCGTTCCTGTCCGGCAGGGGTGGAAGGAAGTATTGTCGTTAAAAATCTCGATCATTACCTGCCCCCCGGATTGTTTAGAGGCTATTACCGGGATGCGGCCGCCACCGGTAAAGTATGGCATGATGGGGTTTACAACACCGGCGATGTGGCTTGGAGAGACGAGGACGGTTATTATTGGTTCGTCGGCCGCTCCGATGATGTAATCAAATGTTCCGGCTACCGGATTGGCCCCTTTGAGGTTGAAAGCGCCTTAATCGAGCACCCTTCCGTTTTGGAATGCGCTGTGACCGCGGCTCCCGACCCGATCCGCGGCCAAGTGGTCAAGGCCACTATTGTCTTGGCCAAAGGTTGGGAACCGAGCCAACAGTTGATCAAGGAATTGCAAGACTATGTAAAACACGCCACTGCGCCGTATAAATATCCGCGTATTATTGAATTCGTCACCGAATTGCCCAAAACCGTCAGCGGCAAAATCCGGCGGGTGGAGATCCGGGAGAAAGATTCCTTGTAACAAAAAGCTATCTTTACTAAACCGTTATTTTAAAGTAAAATTGACAATGGAAGCGAATTTCATAATTACCGGATTTATATTCATCAACAATATTCTGGCAGGGATAATTTTCGGCTATCATGTGATTGTAGTGAAACGGAAAAAGGGAGTTATGAAACCGCCCAAAGGCAATCAAAAACGAAAGGGGAATAAGAACGTGAAAAAATACATCCTCGCCTTTTTAATCCTGGGTCTGGCCGCTGTCTTAATTACCGGATGCGGTCAATCGGACCAGGATAATTCTTGGGAAGCCGTGGAAGAAAAGGGAGAATTCGTGCTCGGATTGGATGACAGTTTTCCGCCCATGGGTTTTCGGGATGAAAACGGAAATATCGTCGGATTTGATGTGGATCTCGCTAAGGAAGTCTGTGAACGTTTGGAAATCGAATTGAAACTGCAACCGATCAACTGGGACGCCAAAGAGCAAGAGTTGAATTCGGGCAAGATCGATTGTATCTGGAACGGGTTTACCATTACCGAAGAGCGGAAGAACAACTTGCTCTTCACCGAGGCCTATCTCAATAACCGTCAGGTTTTAATCGTTAATGCCAAGTCCTCTTTCAAGACCCAAGCGGATCTCAAAGGCAAGAAGCTAGGTCTTCAAGCCGGTTCCAGCGCGGCCGACGCCTTGAACAGCGCCCCTGATTTTAAAGCCGGCCTTCGCGAAGTGGTCGAATTTGACGATAATATGATGGCTCTGATGGATCTGGAAAAAGGCGGTATTGATGTAGTCTTAATGGATGAGATCGTCGCCCGTTTCTATATCCAAAATAAAAACAAGCCCTATCAAGTCCTTGCTGAAGAACTTTCCAAGGAAGAATATGGCATCGGCTTCCGCAAGAAAGACCAAGAATTAATGGAAAAAATCCAAGCGACTTTGGAAGAGATGGCGGAAGACGGCAAATTGACCGAGATTTCCACTCATTGGTTTGGCAAAGACATTACCACCATTGCCGCTGAATAAGCCGGAGAGTTTGAAGAACGAACCAGGCTGGCGTATCGAGGCCGGCCTGTTCTTTTAATCATATGCCCCACTGGGGGTTGCCCTAACCCTAAAAGGGAATCGGCCGGCTTTGTAGGGCGCTCCTAAACCAAAGACCGCCAGTGCTGGACATACAAAGGCTTAGCGAATTCCCTCTCGGGGATAGGGCCGGGTTTTCCCACGGTTTTCCAAGTGGGCGACTATCTAAAGAATAAGGAGTGCCGATAATGGAATGGACGAGCCTGGTCAAACTGGTTAATCTTCTCTCTAAGGGCGCCTTGACCTCGATCCAGCTTTTTTTATATACGCTGATCATCTCACTCCCATTGGGACTGGCGGTGGCTTTGGGACGGATGTCCAAAACAACCTGGATCCGGGGACCGGTTAAATTTTATATCCTGGTAATGCGGGGAACACCTTTATTATTACAGATCATCTTCGTTTATTTCGCCCCGTCGTTTATGCTGCCGGAAGGGATCCGGCTGAATCTGGACCGTTTCGTAGCGGCGATTATCGCTTTTTCCCTGAATTACGCAGCCTATTTCGCTGAGATTTACCGGGGGGGCATTGAGTCCATCCCCCAAGGCCAATATGAGGCCGCTGCTGTTTTGGGATTCACCAAAGCCCAAACTTTTACCCGGATTATTCTGCCTCAGGTGATCAAGCGAATCCTCCCTCCCATCAGCAACGAGGTGATTACCTTGGTTAAGGATACCGCGCTAGTCCAGGTCCTCGGCATCTCCGAATTGTTCAGGGTCGCCAAGAACGAGTCGTCGCGGATTTTCTCCACCACCCCCATCTTCATCGCCGGCCTTTTCTATCTGGTGATGAACTGGGTGGTCACAAAGGTATTCCATTTCACCGAGATTAAATTGAACTATTATAAATAATTTTGCTTTGGCCAATTTACGCTTGAGTATAGTAAAGCTAATGGAGTGTCGGTTATGCAAATTTTAAAAGTTGAGAACCTCCGGAAAAGTTTTGACGGCGAAGTTATCTTGGATGACGTCTCACTGGAAATTAACAAAGGTGAAGTCATTGCGGTGATTGGGCCTTCCGGTTCCGGAAAAAGCACCTTGCTGCGCTGCCTGACCCTTTTAGAAAAAATTGAACACGGAGCAATCAAGGTCGAAGCGGATACTATGGTGGATACGGTTAACGGAAAACCCTGTTATGCGCCGGAGGAAACCTTACGGAAGATCCGGTTGAAATTGGGCATGGTTTTCCAGAACTTTAACCTATTTCCCCATTTTTCCGTAATCCAAAATATTACCGAAGCTCCGGTTCGAGTGAGTGGAATACCTTTTGACACCGCCCGGGCCAATGCCATGGAATTGCTGGAGAAAGTAGGTTTGACCGATAAAGCCGAGGCTTATCCCTATCAACTTTCCGGCGGCCAAAGCCAACGGGTGGCCATTGCCAGAGCCATGGCCATGAATCCGGATGTGCTTTTTTTTGATGAACCTACTTCCGCTCTGGATCCCGAACTCACCGGAGAGGTTTTAAAAGTCATCCGCGCCCTGGCCGCAGACCATATGACGATGATGGTTGTCACTCATGAAATGGCTTTTGCCCGGGATGTGGCCGACCGGGTCATCTTCATGGACAACGGCCGGGTTATTGAGTCCGGCCCTCCGGAATCGATCTTCGTCAATCCGGCTAATGAACGGACCAAGACCTTCCTGCAACGCTATTCGGATGAAAATGAATGAGAAGGTAAGATATCCCGGGAAACGGTAAACGAAAGGCTGGCCAAGGAACCGCTTTCCCAGACAGTAAAAGATTAAAACATCAAAGCCGGTCCGGTCCCAACCGGACCGGTCTCTTTAGTTTTAGATCGGGTAATGCTCTTACAACCTCCCCATATCTACCAAATACTTATAATGCCGGGCCGCTCCGTATAACCAAACCAGGGCTATAATAAACCGGTAAAATGGGTTCCAGTGGATGTATTCCAACAGTCCGGCATGGTTAAAAATCCGATCCAACGCTGCGCTGGATAACGCGAATGCGAATAAGTAAGTTGGGAAAGCATATCGTTCCTTAGTTTTAGGCAGAAAGTAAAAATACAGCATTAAAGCAAACGTCCATCCTAAAACCAACCAGTGAGGGGCCCCCAGAAATTCGAACGGTATAGAATGATTCCATCGAAAGAGATTAAAGAAATTGCTAAAAATAATTACAAAGATTTTGCTTCCCAGATAACCCCATAAAAAACTGATCCAAAAAAGTCTGCGGATTTCTGTTTTGGGGATGAATGACAAGACTAGAGCCCATAACAAAAATGCAAGGCTGGGATAGTAAAACTCAACTGGGATTCCCGGCATTTTACCCTCCTAATTTTAAATCATCAAATAATGAGCTCTTCAAAACCATAGTTATTATGCTACCTCTTGATTAAAATATTTCTCAAAAATACGTATTGATAAGGACAGCCATTATAAAATCATTACGCCGTTTGCCATACTGTATCTAATGTATTTGAGAAGATGTATATTTCCAGCCTTTTCCGGCAATAATCAGGATTATGAATCGCAGACAAAAAAAGTTAACTATCGGCATTCCCAGTACCTTGTTCTCATCCTACCATCTTCCTTTTTGGAGGCAATTTGTAACCCTTTCCGGAATGGAAGCGGTCCTCTCCGACCCCAGCGGCCAAGAGACTGTCACCTGGGGCGGCAGGCGCCTGCCCCACGAATTTTGCGTTCCCATCAAAGTCTTTCTCGGGCATATCCTAAATCTTCTGGAAAAAAGGGTTGATCGAATCTTGTTACCCCGGATGATTACCCAAAGTAAGACTAATTTTTTTTGCCCCAAATTAATCGGATTGCCCGAGATCGTCCGTTACACCACCGGAATCCGTATGGAACAGATCTTCTCCCCCGAGGTTAGCTGCGATGGTTTAACCTTGCTGGTGTCCAAATTCCCCAGCTCGAGTCCGGCCGTGATTTGGCGGATGAAGGTGGCGGCGCGCAAGGCCAATCAAGTCTGGGAAGATATTTTAGCCAAATGCCGGGTGGAGCGGCTTACTCTTCCGGAAGCGGCCAACGGGCCGCGCCCCGGTTCCTTGGGGACCAGGCTCAATATCGGACTGCTGGGTTATGCCTATAGTCTCTATGATCCGTTCATCAGCAAAGGAATCGTCAACCGTCTTTATAGTTTAGGGATTAAGATAACCACCTGGGAGATGCTGGACCCTAAACAGATTGAACGAAATCTGGTTGGGTTAAAAAGGCCCTTGTTTTGGAATTTCGGCCGGATGCTCCTAGGCGCGGGATTCCAATTTCTAAATGATTCCGCCATCGACGGACTGATCTATGTTACTACCTTCGGTTGCGGGCCGGACTCGGTGGCCACCAGGATTTTAAGTATCGAAGCCGGCCAAAGGGGAAAACCATTTTTACAGATTAATTTAGATGAACATCAGGAAGACGGGCATTTACGGACCCGTCTCGAAGCTTTCTGCGATATGTTGGCGGCGTTAAAGGAGGAACAGGTTATTTGAAGATCACATTTCCCTATATGGGCCCGGTTATAGTTTATAAAAAACTCCTGGAACGGTTAGGGCACGAGGTGATTATGCCGCCCCGGCCCAGCCAAAAAACGATCGAATTGGGCGCCAAGTACAGCCCGGAGTTTATCTGTTTCCCCTTTAAAATCATCTTAGGCAGCTACCTCGAAGCCTTGGAACTGGGAGCGGAAGTCATCATCACCACTGGTTTTATCGGCGCTTGCCGGGCCGTTTATTACGGGGATTTGAGCGAGCGGATCCTTCGCCAATTAGGCCGCCGGGTCAAGGTAATCGTCTTTGATTCCCCGGCTGAAGGCCTTCAAAGTTTCATCCGGAACTGCCGGGAGATTGGTAACGGCCGCCGCCTGCCGGAAGTGGCCGCTACTTTAAATTTAGTGGTTCGGCTCATTTACGCCAGCGATCACTTTCAAAAACAAATTAACCATCTCCGCCCCTATGAGTTGTTTCCGGGGACTGCCGACCGGAAGTGGCGTGAGATTCAAGACCTCCTGGAAAGCTGCGCTAATCTAAAGCAGTTGAGGCGAGCAGTCAAACACGCCGGGGAAATAATCGCCACCATACCCGTTGATAAACATCGGGAAATCCTCCGAATAGGTTTGGTCGGTGAGATTTATCTGGTAATGGAGAGTTCCTCTAATAATGAAATCGAAGCCAAGCTGGCCCGGATGGGAGCGGAAGCAGTCCGCCGCCAATACATCTCCAATTGGTTTAATCACTTGCTCCTCCCGCCCCGGAAGTTGTTGCGCGAGGCCAAAGCCTATTTAAAATATGCTGTCGGCGGCCATGAACAAGAAAACATCGGTCACATCCTGGAATTTAAAGAGCGGAATTTCGACGGAGTCATCCACTTACTGCCCTTCGGCTGTATGCCTGAATTGGTGACTCAGACGATTATTCCGTCCCTAACTACTGATCTGGACCTCCCCATCCTCTCCCTTTCCCTCGATGAACAGATGGGGTGGGTCAATAATCAGATCCGGCTGGAGGCCTTCGTCGAATTACTCTGGACCCGGCGCCGACTTTTAAAGGAGGAGAATGATGCCCAAGTTATTTGTAGGGGTTGATGTCGGCTCGGTCAGCACCAACCTTGTGGTTCTCGAAGAAACAGGGACTCTTCTTTTTAATAAATATTATCGCAATGACGGCCAACCCCTAAAGATCATCCAAACGGGTTTGGCTGAGATCCGGGATTCCTTTAAGGACTCCCGGATCGGCGGCGTAGGGACTACCGGCAGTGGCCGGCTACTTGCGGGAGCGGTCATCGGGGCCGACGTGGTCAAAAACGAGATTACCGCCCATGCTACCGCCGCTATCCACTACTACCCCGAGGTCCGCACTATTTTAGAGATCGGCGGACAGGACTCCAAGATTATTATAGTCCGGAACCGGGTGGTTACCGATTTCGCCATGAATACGGTCTGCGCCGCGGGTACCGGTTCTTTCCTGGACCACCAGGCGGAACGGTTGAAGGCGTCCATTGAACAATTCGGCGACTTAGCGTTAACCGCGGTCAACCGGGTTAAGATCGCCGGAAGATGCACCGTTTTCGCAGAGTCGGACATGATCGCCAAACAGCAATTTGGTTTTTCCAAGGCGGAGATCATTAACGGCCTTTGCGAGGCTTTGGTAAGAAATTACCTGGCTAATCTGGCCCGGGACAAAGATTTACAGGGGCCGGTCCTCTTTCAAGGAGGGGTTGCCGCCAACCGTGGCATCCGGGCCGCTTTTGAAAGGGAGTTAAAGACAAAGATTATTGTTCCTCAATATTACGATGTAATGGGCGCTATCGGAGCAGCCCTATTAGCCCGGGACCATTGGCGCAAAACCGGAACCGGAACCAGGTTCCGCGGCTTCCATCAGTTAAACCTGGAACTAGCGCCGACGGTCTTCGAATGTAAAGGATGCAGTAACGGTTGTGAAGTGATCCGGGTGGAACAAGACCGGGCCACGATTGCGGTTTGGGGAGACAAATGCGGTAAATATAGCAATGAGGTTTCGGCGTAAAATGGGGTTGGGAAAGAAGGAACAAATAAAAATCTTCGTGACCGGATGCAGCGACTATAGGATGAAAAAGGCCGGATGGATACTGAAGTCTTAAACATCAGTGTTGAATTGGATTACTCAATAAATGAATATCAACGGAGAAAAGGGATTATTAGATAAATTGAAATGGCCCCTGAACCAGTAGCGAACAGGGGCTTTAATATTACTTGAATTTCCAGATTTAGATTAACGGGTCCTCAATCAGGCTGGCGAATTGGAACTCGTGAAAATGCCCGTCGTCAACCGTGGTAATATATTTAGCAAAATGGATGTGTTTTCCGCCTTCTACATCAATTGCAGGTCCCGAAACTGCGGCGATCTCATGAAGATGTTCATCGAAAAAGTCAGTATTGACAAATATACCATGGACATGGCTATTGCCGAAGGGTATCACCGAACTGCTTACTCCGGCGAAACGGTGATTGTGCCGGTCCTCCCCGGTTTCAGCCAGCTTGGTGCTGCCTTGAAACTCATGAACATGGGTCTGGCAAGGGTCGTGGGAGGGAGGCTTGGGAGGATCCGGTTTTTTGGAGCATTCCGGATCTTTCGGCCACTCCGGTTTCTTAGGCCATTCCGGTTTTTTCGCCAATGGGTCGCTAGTTGGACTCCCGCAAGATTGGGAAATGGTTCCCGGGTACGATTCCGAACCCACCTGGGTCGCTTTCTGATCAGAATTCATGCGCAACCCTCCTTTCGGAACCATTTTATGTTTAATATCGCTAACTGTAACATGCGGAACGCCTTAACTACCTTTAAAACATTAAATGAAAAAGGCCCGGAACCGGGAAGTAAGATCAAGGTAAAAACCGTTTAGAGCCTTCCTTTATCAACTAAATAACGATAATGCCGGGCCGCTCCGTAAAACCAAACTGCGGCTGAGAGAAACCGGCCGAAGGGGTTCCAGTGTATGTATTCCAACAGTCCTAAGTTCCCCGGAGGTTTTTTACCTATCATCTCCAAAATAACTTAGGTTATCCTCCGGTTTATCTATCCAAAGAACCCATTAATAATTATGCCGGCATCGATACCTCAGTTATTCCGAGTCCTGAAGCTCAAAATTCCGATTCTGATTGGAGGGATGGCTTATGTGATAATCCCTCTTTTGAATAGTCGTGCTTTTTCCCCAGAAATCTTACAACTTTATCTAATATTATATATTATCTTTTGAACGAAAGGGGGTTAATCAATGACACCCAAAAACTTTTGGGTGCGGAAACTCTCCTTGCCACTTCGGAATGATGAAGTTTTCAGCCAGTCCGATGCTTCGCGCCACTTAATCATCGAGGCCATGAACAACCGCGGTTTGGATCGAATAGCAGCAATGATCGACGCCAATCAAGGCAAAGTCCATAAAGAAATCCGAATGATCCCGTCGCTGGTAGCGGATTTGCCTTTTTCCTCCCTTGAAGAGCTAGCCCGATCCAGATATGTTTATAAAATTTGGCGGGACTCTCCGGTTTATGCCCAACTAGATGTCGCGACGCCCACTTCAGGCGGTTTAATTCCTTACCAGGCCGGGATTACCGGCAAAGGCATCGTGATTGCGGTCTTAGATACAGGAATCGATCCTCACCAGGACTTGACTGAGCCGGTCAATCGAATTCTAGCTTGGAAAGACTTTATCAATCAGGAGAATTCGCCTTATGACGATAACGGTCATGGCACTCATGTAGCCGGGATTATTGCCGGCAACGGCCGGTATTCCAATGGCAAGTATCGGGGAATTGCCCCGGAGGCCCTGCTAGTTGGGGTAAAAATATTAGACGAAGAGGGCAGCGGCAGATTATCCGATGTTATCTCCGCCATTGAATGGTGCATTGATAGTTTATCGGCTTTGAATATCAGAGCAATCAATCTCTCAATCGGTTCCGAAGTCCAGGAGTCTTATCGTTCCGATCCTTTATGCAGGGTAACTTCTACCGCTTGGGAAAAAGGGATTATCGTATGCGCCGCCGCGGGAAACAGCGGGCCAAAGCCTAAAAGTATCAACACGCCAGGCATCAATCCGGTAGTTATCACTGTAGGCAATCTTGATGATCAAAATACCATCACCAACATCGATGATATCCTCGCTCCCAGTTCCAGCAGAGGTCCGACCCTGGACAGATTGATCAAGCCCGACTTGGTAGCGCCCGGTACTAATATTACTTCACTAAAAGTTGGAGGTGGATATACCACTCTCAGCGGGACTTCCATGGCGACCCCGTTGGTAACCGGCGCCGTTGCCCTAATCCTGCAAAAGTGGGCCAATCTAAATCCGGATCAAATCAAAAGAGTTTTGATGCGTAAAGCCCGGGATATTGGCGTCGGTCCCAATCTTCAAGGAGCAGGCGCTTTAGATCTGGAAGCCATCTTCAAACATGAAGCCGAGTCTCAAAAGCCGGAAAAAGACCAATCCGGACCAGGTCTAGGAGGAATCTTACTTAAAACCGTTTTGAAAATGGTGGCCTCCAATCTTTCCTCCGGCCAACAATTTAAAGGGACTGATCTTTTGAAAATAGCCATGAATTTCATGGGAAATCTAAAATAAAAAATATAAAAATATAAATGATAAAACCCGAATCTCAAGTTCGGGTTTTTAATCATTTGCAATATGGTTATGGAACATTTTTGAACTGAAATAGAAACAACGATAATATCCGCGAGTATAATATTTTTATTCGGATCCGAATGGAGGTGTTACATTTTGCCTCATGCCTTATTGCATAAACTCTCCCCGGAATTGCGCGAAATGGAATATAGCCAAAACCCGGAACAACCTTGTCGCATAATTGTGGAAATGAGCCAACCGGTTGCCGGACGAATCGCCTCTTTGGTCAATCAGTCACGGGGAAAAGTCCTCCGAGAAGTTGATGTTTTTCCGGGATTAGTTGTGGAATTGCCTTTCTCCAATATCCAAGCGATAACTTGGTCTCCTTATATTAAAAAAATATGGCGTGACGCCAAAGTTCAAACATTGATGGATATCGCCGCTCCGACAGTAGGCGGATACACTGCTCAAGAATCCGGATTTACCGGTAAGGATATGGTGGCGGCGGTGATTGATACCGGGATCTTCCCCCATTCCGACTTGGCCTATCCGGAGAACCGGATCATTGGCTGGTATGATTTGGTCAACGAAAGAAACAGTCCCTATGATGACAATGGACACGGAACACATATCGCCGGGATTATTGCCGGAAACGGAATTACCTCCAAAGGCAGGTATCGCGGGATGGCCCCCGAAGCCAAGCTGATAGGGGTCAAAGCTCTCAACCGTAACGGTTCGGGGAATACCTCTGATGTGATCGCCGCTATCGAATGGTGTATCAGAAACCGTGAACAGTATAATATCAAAGTAATTAATCTCTCCTTGGGTTCAATCGCTCAAGATTCTTGCCGGAACGATCCTCTCTGTCGGGCGGCCGGCGCTGCCTGGAAAAACGGGATGGTGGTTTGTGCCGCGGCAGGTAATGACGGCCCCGAACCGGGAACCATTAATACCCCCGGAATTAATTCGTCCATAATTACAGTTGGCAATTTGGATGACAATGCCACCATCGAGTGGGACGACGACCAAATAAACTCCTCATCAAGCTGCGGCCCGACCATTGACAAGATCAACAAACCCGATGTACTGGCTCCCGGAACTGCCATTAATTCATTACGGGTCCCCCGCGGCTACCGCGCTTTTAGCGGGACATCAATGGCTACAGGAGTAGTCACCGGAGGAATCCTTCAACTACTGGAGAAATACCCTGATCTGAAACCGAATGATCTCAAATCTCTCTTGCTCAAAAATACCCGCCTTCTGG
Organism: Bacillota bacterium; assembly: GCA_023394955.1. Lineage (GTDB taxonomy): Bacteria > Bacillota > UBA4882 > UBA8346 > UBA8346 > JAAYHS01. Next base: position 25,610 of record JAEWZY010000002.1, on the reverse strand, counting down.
ATCTGGACTCTCACCAACAGGGAGCGGGTGTGATTAACTTGAGCAGTATTTTCGCAGAATCCCGCGTAGATCAGATGGGCCATAATACAAACCGCCGGGCAATGTCCCTGGCGATCTTCGCCGCCTTGACTCCATTTGCCTTTGGATTAATACCATAACTTATGCTTGACCGACCCGGATACCAACCGGGTCAGTTTTTGGTCCGATTATTTATTTGACATATTAGTCAATAAGAACAAAGTAATGTATTTAAAACTAATATTTCATTAGCCTGATTCCAACCGGTTGCCGGATACATATTATATTTCTATAGGAGGACGACCAAGTCCTTAAACTAAAAAAGGAGCTGAAAATAATGGCCGATAATGCTGTAAAATCATTGTTTGATGGAATTCTAGGCGGTTGCAATCCTTACTGGCTCTTTTTAATCTTAATCTTGTTAGTTGCAGCTTGTTGTGGTATTGGCTGCGGCCGTTAATATCTTTTCCGCGAAGAACATTTTGCCTCCGCTTTAAAAAATTTAGATTAAAGGAGTGAAACACCTATGAGTGGCCGTTCTGAAAAGTCGTTATTCGGCGGTCTGTTTGGCGGATGTAATCCATTCTGGCTCTTCTTGATCCTAGTTCTGTTATCAGCTGCTTGTTGTGGTCGGGGAATCTGCTGACTTTTGTCTTAAAACCCGAAAAACGATACTTATGCCTGATATCAATGGTAATTTCGGTTCATATGGTAAACTAAGGACATTACCGTCCTTGACTATAGTCAAAGGAGTGAAATCGATGGCTGACAATCAAAGGTCCATATTTGACGGTCTTTTTGGTGGATGCAATCCCTATTGGCTTTTCTTAATCCTAGTCTTATTAACAGCTGCTTGTTGTGGCGGAGGTTGCGGTTTCTAACCCTCCAAACAGTAACAGCCCGGTTTAGCCGGGCTTCTTTATTCAATTGATACAATTATTTGAAATAACTTTTTGATGTTAATTCCAAACCTTTTCAACGATTGATAATAGTCGAACGTCATGTATTAAAATACATTCGTCATATTCATTTTGGTATATCAAACTCATAAAATAAAACCAGGAAAGAACCTTTTCCTCGAACAAAAGGAGGTGTAAACAGAATGTCAGATGCTAAATTCGACGGTATCTTCGGTAACAATTGTTTATGGATTATCTTATTGGTCCTCTTCTTTGTATGCTGCTGCGGTGGCGGCGGATTTTTCTAAGCGTTTAACACTTTAGCCCGGATTACCGGGCTTTTTTATTTAGGTATTTAGTCAAATGTAACAAAGGATAAAAAAGCGATACAATATGCTTTTCTCGGCGAAACAGTGAGAATTAACCCCATATAATGAACTAATCGGTTAATATGGAGGTGGTTCCTTTGGCCCGCAATCGATTTTCGGAAAAACTTTCTCCCCTGCTCCAGCAGGTTGAACATTCCAAAGATAAATTATGTAAAGTCATTGTTGAACTATCTGGCTATCGTACCGACCAGATCGACGCTCTGGTTCGGGCTAATAACGGAAAAATTCATCATAAAATTGGGGTAGTACCCTCTTTGGTGGTGGAGCTTCCCTATGATTCCATCCCGGAACTTGCAAAATCCAAACAAGTTAAGCGAATTTGGTATGATACTCAGGTTAAATCATTATTAAATACCGCAGTCCCATCCGTCTGCGGGTTTAGTGTAAAAAAAACGGATTTTACCGGGAAAAAAATAACCGTCGCTGTTCTTGATACCGGCATCTACCCCCATCACGATTTGGTTTACCCAACTAACCGGATTATCGCCTGGGCCGACCTTATTAATTACCAAAAGAACCCTTACGATGATAACGGCCATGGGACCCATGTGGCCGGAATAATCGCCGGTAATGGCGGCAGTTCATCTGGAAAATATCGCGGAATGGCCCCCGAAGCTAATCTAGTCATTATTAAAGTGCTGGATAAAGACGGCAATGGTTCTTTATCGGCCATTATTGAAGGGATCGATTGGTGTATTAAAAATAAAGCGGAATATAATATCAAGATCATCAATCTATCATTTGGGGCAGTGGCCCAGGATTCATACAGGACCGACTTGTTATGCCGGGCCACGTCCTCTGCTTGGAATAACGGAATCGTTGTCTGCGCCGCCGCAGGAAATGACGGACCTGGGACAGGAACAATTAACACTCCGGGGATTAATCCTAAAGTAATAACTGTTGGCAACTTAGACCATCGGAGGACAATTATTTATGATGATGATAGCGTACATCCTACTTCCAGCCGGGGGCCAACCCGGGATAAGATTAAGAAACCCGATTTACTAGCGCCGGGTACTAACATAATTTCATTGAGGGCCGGTGGAGGATACCGGTCCTTGTCCGGTACTTCCATGGCCGCCTCATTAGTTTCGGGAGCGACTGCTTTGATTTTGGAGAAATACCCAAAACTCCGACCGGATCAAGTTAAACGAATTCTGCTCCGGCATGTTCGTAAAATAGCTTTAGACCTTAATGAAGAGGGCCCGGGTGTGGTTAATCTCCAAAAAGTCTTAACAACATCTACTAAAGGACCTCGGACTCAAATCCTGAGAGTAGATCCAATCCTTGAAAAACCGGGATTAAAAGCTTGCTACCTTAATAATTCACTCGAATATTTCAATCCGATCAACCCATACTTTCTGTTTCTAATCCTAATTTTATTGATTTCATCATCTCCAGCATACTTATACAGGATTAACCCGTATTTTTTGTTCTTAATTTTAATTCTCTTAATTCTTAGTTTTCAGCCGAGACCAGGGTACTACATTTGATGGTCATGATTTTGGGTGGCTTTACAATAAACAACAATTCCAGCGAAGAACAATGTTGGCGCTGAAAAAGAAAAAATAGTAAACGGACTTGGGTAAGCTGATTTAAATTTTTTTGAATTGTTCCCTTGATTATGATACAAAATAGATCTATCTATTTGAGGAGAAGCATTTGGCGAAGAAGCAAAAACTTAACACTACCCAACAAAAATATCAAAAACTCGTAAAAGAGGCTAACCCTAAACCAAATATAGGCCAAAATGCTTTAATGGCCTTTGTTTGTGGTGGCTTAGTATGCGTATTGGGCCAAGGTTTTATCGACTTTTATACTTGGGCTATGAAACTACCACCGGAAAAAGCAAGCAATCCGGCGGTGGCTACCATGATTCTAGTCGGAGCTCTGTTGACCGGATTCGGCCATTTTGATAAATTGGCCCATTATGCCGGCGCCGGATTAGCAGTCCCAGTAACCGGATTTGCCAACTCCATTGTCTCCTCAGCGTTGGAATTCAAACGGGAAGGATACATCATGGGAATCGGCAGTAAAATGTTCACGCTGGCAGGCTCGGTGATTACTTATGGAGTAGTGACCGCGTTTTTTGTTGGGTTGATTAAGGCAATCTTTAAATAATCTATAGCCACTATGTGGTGAGGATGGTCGCAATATCCATAAAACTATAAGTAGGAATAACAATTGACCAAAAAGCTAGGTAAACAATCTTTTTATTTTGCAGATCCCCCGGTAATTATCAGTACCGGGACTGTAGTCGGGCCTTTTGAGGCTCATAGCCCTTTTAAAGACGATTTTGATTTTATCTATGACGACAACTTGGCCGGACAAGAAAGCTTTGAGAAAGCCGAACGCACCCTGCTACTTAATGCCTGTTATACTGCTTTAAATAAAATTAATACTCCCCCGGAAAATATCGAATATTTTTTTGCGGGTGATCTGCTAAACCAAATAATCTCAGCCGGTTTTACCGCTTTAAAATTGGAGATTCCCTTTTTTGGAATTTATGGCGCCTGTTCCACTGCTGTCGAAGGTTTGGTCCTGGCTTCGATAATGATTGACGGTGGCTTTGGTAATCTGGCCATGGCCGCCACCTCCAGCCATAATAGCTCCGCCGAAAGGCAATACCGTTATCCGACTGAATATGGCAATCAGCGAAAGCCTTTTTCTCAATGGACTGTGACCGGCGCCGGAGCGGCAGTGGTTTCGGTCTCAGGTTCGGGGCCGGTGATCACCCATGCGACCGTCGGTAAGATTAACGATCTAGCTTGTAAAGATCCCTTAAATATGGGGGCGGCCATGGCCCCGGCAGCAGCCGATACCATTATCCGGCACTTTTCCGATACCGGCCGGAGTCCGGAGGATTATGATCTGATTCTCAGCGGCGACTTGGGTAAAGTTGGACAAGAGTTAGCCATTAAATGGACTGCGGAAAGCGGCGGCTTTGATCTTTCCCGGAACTATCAAGACTGTGGGGTATTAATCTATGATCAGATTGATGAGCGGGTCCACGCCGGAGGAAGCGGCTGCGCTTGCGCGGCGGTTATCGCCTATGGGAATATTTATCGCCGTTTAAACCAAGGCGAGTTAAAGCGGATATTGTTGGTCGCGACAGGCGCGATGCATAGCCCCACCTCTTTTCAGCAAGGCGAAAACATACCCTGTATCGCTCATGCAGTCAGTATTGAAGCGAGGTAATTAAAGATGGACCCTATGATGTATTTAAAAGCTTTCCTAGTAGGAGGACTCTTCTGTTTAATCGGACAAGTTATTTATGACACCACCAAGTTTACTATGGGACATATTCTGACCGGAATGGTTATCGCCGGGGGCATTATGGGGGGGCTCGGCATCTATGACAAGCTGGTCAAGTTTGCCGGAGCCGGGGCTAGTATACCCATTGTCAGTTTTGGGAATGCTTTGGCCGGCGGAGCTATCCGGGAAGCTGAAAGAAGTGGAATAATAGGCGTTATGACTGGAATGTTCGAATTAACCAGCACCGGTATTACCGCTGCAATCGTCTTCGGATTTTTAGTCGCTGTAATCTTCAAGCCAAAAGGGTAGCACTCATCGGCTTTTAGCTATTGGCTACCGGCATTTTATTCGTTTGTATTTTGACCTAAAAGCAAAACTTCTACAAAGCTAAAAGCTAATAGCCATTCCCTAAAAAGGAAGGAGGGGAATAAATGACTGTAGAAAGCGATCTTCAAAAGGCTGTTGCTTCCGCCCAGAGCGCGTTGGGTAGCTATCAAATGTTTGCCGAATCAACCCAGGACCCAGCTGCCAAGCAAATGTTCCAAAGTATGGCTCAAGATATGGAAAGACATGTAAACCAATTAAACGCCAGAATGGATTATCTGTCAAATAGTAATCCTATGAACAATCAAGGCTGAATATTGGTTAATCCGAAAGGATAATGATTTAAAAGCGCTGAATACTCTTTAAGCGCTTTTTTATCTATGATTATCACACCTTTTTTACCCAAATGATTTTAACCCGGAATGCTTTCGTATGGTGCTTAATCAGCTATCCTTTCACACTAAGGCTGTGATTTTTACCGGGAAATGCCGATATAAATATGGAAGGAGGGTGAAGATGTCCGATTTTGAACCGGCTATGCTTCCCGGAGAATACCATGATCGTGAAAAAGGATTACAGTTATATAAATCACTATCCAATCTTAACGATGCTTTGGAATTTTTGGAACAAGACATTAACGGGATTAAAATGAAAGTCGTCGCCAAATATTTTTGCGACGAATTCCCATTTGATATTGGTTATGTATTAGTCAGCAAATATGATGACCGAAAATTTTTAGTTACTAAGATCGACCCTGCCAACGGCTATCTTTGGTTAGGAGCTTGGGAAAGCTAACGTTAAGTTCTTGCGAATACCTCGAACATCTGCTTGGCTTTCTCGAGGTTAGCCTTTACTTTTTTGTGGTACCTCGGATAATCCTCACCGGTATAGATAGCTAAAGCCTCTTCATAAGCCTGCATCGCCTTCATTAAATTTTCACCCCGGTTTTCGCGTTCCGCTTCGGCCAACATGCTATATGCTGTCCCCAAATTATTTTGGACCATTGCATAATCTTCGGGAGTATGGTTAGAGGATAAATTCCTTAATCCTTCTTGAAACGCCAAAATAGCGTTGGTTAAATTGCCGGAACGATTACGGATTTCGGCTAGGTTTTTATAGGTGACCCCTAGGCAATTTAATCCTAAAGAATAATCAACGGGATACTTGTCTGCCGTATAAACCTTGATTGATTCTTCGAAGGCATTAAATGCTTTGACCAAGTTATTGTCGGGATCGCGATATTCTGACAAGGTTAACAACGCGTTTCCCAAATTAGTTTGGATGGCGGCAAAATCTAGCGGCCGGTTATTCAAGTTGTATACTTTTAATGATTCGTCGTAGGCTTCAATTGCTTTCATTAAACTTCTCTCTTGATCTTTGCCTTCAGCCAAAGAAAGATAAGTATCTCCTAAGTTTCTTTGATTAGCCGCATATTCATTCGGATACTTTTCAACGGTTTGGAGCTTGAGCGCCTCCTGAAAAGCCTTGATCGCCTTTGCTAGATTTTCCTCTTTATTTTTAATTTTGGCAAAACCTTGAAATGTTTTACCGTAATTAGCCTGAGTAGCGGCGTATTCCGAGGGATACTGGGTGATTGAATAGATTTTTAAAGCTTCATCAAAGGCCTGGATTGCGCGGCCATAATTATCTTCCGAATCTAGCGCTTCCGCCCTCAAAGAGTAAGTTTCTCCTAAATTAGCCTGAATCGAGGCATAATCCGCCGGATGGTCCGTGGCGTTAAAGACGGTTAAGGCTTCTTCAAAGGCCCCTTGGGCCTTGGCCAGGTCATCCTCTGCCTGGCTGGAACGGAACAAATCTTTATATGCGATACCGATCTTTTTCTGAAGATAGGCAAAATCCAAAGAATATGAAGTAATATCAAAGACCCTTAAGGCCTCGCAAAAAGACTCGATGGCCTTGGGGAGTGTTCTGATGGGATCTCCAATTGCGGAAACAGCTTGATAAGCATCGCCTAAAGCGTGCTGGATTCGTCCGAATGGTATCGGATGTTGTTCAATGTTATAAAACCCAATTGCATTTTCCAGATTGGCAATGGCCTTATAATAATAGTCTTCGCTATTTAGCAATTGAGCTAGGGCTTGATAGACCACACCTAAATTATGCTGGGCCTGAGCGAAATCTTCAGGTTGTTTTTTGCTGGAATATATTTTTAAAACTTCTTCATAAGCGCGGGCTGCATTACTCAAGTTATTTTCTTTATCACGCGTCTCCGCCAGTAGTTGGTAGGCAAGACCCTGATTCAACTGGACTGATGCATAACTCAGCGGCGTCTTCTCCAGGACAAAGACTCGCAAAGCCTCTTTAGCCGAGGTGATTGATTTAAGAAGGTACTCTTCTTTTGGTTGAAATTCGGAATAGAGCCGGTATACTTTTGAGAGAGTATTTTGATTTTGAGCATATTCATTTGGGTAACGCGTAACGGTAAAAATGGCGATAGCTTCTTCTAATGCGGCGGTAGCATTGGCTAAATTTTCTTCCGGATTATCAATAACTGCCAAAGCTGCGTAGGCCGCTCCTAAATTGCTTTGAGTCAGCGCAAAACTATAGGGATAATTATCGGCATTGACGAAATTTAAGGTGGTTTCACCGGCTTTGATGGTCTTTTTGAGATATTCTTCCTTGTCCCGGTATTCCGAGAGAGCAATGAAACAATTAGCCAAATTGTATTGGGTCATTGCGAAATCCATGGGATACTCTTCGGGGTTATAGACTTTAAGGGCCTCCTCTAGGTTTTGAACCGCTTTCAGATAATTCCCTTCTTTATCCAGCTCTTGTAATTTAGCTAAAGTCTCATAGGAAACACCCAAATTATAATGAATCGTGGCATACATCGAAGGATATTTCTTCATTTTGAAAAAGCGCCGCGCTTCTTCAAAAGCGCGAACCGCCTTAGCTAAGTTAACTTCCCGATCTTTAATCTCCGCTAAGGTGCCGAAGGCTGCCCCGAGATCATTCTGGACTGTCGCATATTCGGTAGGGTACTTTTTGGGGTTGTAGATTTCCAAAGCTTCTTCATAGGATTTGATCGCCTTCAGCAAATTCTCTTCTCTATCCTGGACTGCAGCTAACTTTTTAAAGGCAAAGCCTACATTCTGCTTTAAATGGGCATAGATCTTAGGTTGCTTGTTTTTCAACGCCAAAGTTTGAGGATCTCCCGGAGCCAACAAAGTATTATAGACGTTTATAGCGTCGCTATACATATTATTTTCCAAAAGATCATCCGCTCTCTCGATTAGAGCGGTTCTTTCTTCATTAGCCAGTTTACGTTTACGGTACGCTGCGAACACGTATAGAATAATGCCGGTCAAAACAGCCACTGATCCGGTAATAATACCGATCATCCAGGGGCTAGTTTTATCTAACAACATTTACATCATCCTTTTTAGCTGGTCTAAAATTCACACTGCCCGATATAACATAATTTTGATCTATGTTATTCTACAAAATCTGTTATTTTCCTTGTTTAGATATCCCGGATAATCCAATAAAAAAACGAGGCTGACCCCAAAGTAACGGATCAACCTCGTCTTTTACTTGAGATATCTTTTAATAACTGAAAAACACATGATCTCCGATTCTGGCGGTCACCGGATGGGATCTAACCCATTGACTATTAGTTTGGCCCGGATTATAAAAACCATTTGCTCCATTGCTCGGGTCCCAACCGGTCAAGGCCGCTTGGACCGCTTTGTAAGCGCTAGAGGTCGGCGCTAGATTGATCCGTCCGTCTAAAACCGGGCTGTACTGATAGCTTCCATGATCGACTTGATAAACAATCCCGGGGACCGTATTGGGGTATCGCGGATCTTTTAACCTATTTAAGATCGAGGCTGCTACCGCCACTTGTCCGGTATAAGGCTCTCCTTCCGATTCCGCCCTGACTAGCCTGGCCAATAAGTCAATATCGCTTTGGCTCAAATTAAAAATATTGTTTGACGCGGAGCTACTCCTGGATGCAGTCGGAATTTTTAAGGTTTGACCGACCCAAAGATAGGACCCGCTCATACCGTTCGCCTTTCTTAAGGCGTCAACGGTAATGCCGTACTTTTTAGCAATCAGGTAAAGAGTATCTCCGGATTGAACCCGGTAACTGGAACTAGAAACCGAAGCGGCAGAACCGCCGGTAATAGTCAGGCGTTGTCCGACCCACAAATAATTGCTTGACAAGTTGTTGGCCCGTTTTAAAGAATCAACCGTTGTTCCGTATCTCTGAGCCAGCAGATAAAGACTATCCCCAGATTTAACCGTATATACCCAGCCGGAACCCGAAGTTGCTCCTCCAAAGATGATATTGAGGGCTTGTCCCGGGTATAAAGTGGTCGATTTCAACCCGTTATTCTGTTGGAGGGCCGTTACTGATGTTCCATACCGGGCGGCGATTTTATAGAGTGAATCACCCGGTTGCACGTAATAAGTCTGGGCCCATACGGTACCAACAGTCAGTGACAAAGAACCCAATACCGTTAACAATAATAACCTTCGCTTCTGTAGCATATTCCCAGCTCCTTCTTGTCCTCGTTTTCCACGGTGGGGGCAAAAAGTCGGCTGCCAAAATTGTTGCGACTAATAGTGTGTTTGTTAGAATGTTCTTAGATTGATCCGTGGTTTTTTGGAAAAACACCCCTGCCTATCAGAGAATTTCTTGTTCTAGCAATTTCTTTTAGAACAGGTAAAATCCTTGTGGAAAACGGTGGTAAGCCCATTTAGGAAGACTGTGCCATAGAGGATGCCGGCGCAGAAGAATGAGGCAGCTTTGTAGCTCAGCCACGATTCTATTAAAACCTTTAAAGAGTTAATAGTAAAAACCGATAAATATTATGTGTCTTCTATTACACTCGGAGGCAAAATGCGCAAAAAAATTTTGTTTGTAAGTGATTCTGCTAAAGCTCAAAATTTACAGAGCATGTTGGAGAATATGAAAGAATTATGGGACATGCAGTTTGTAGAGGCTGAAGCGGATCTTTGGAATTCCTTGGCCAATAGTATTTATGATGTTTTAGTATTTGACTTAAATGCGCCTGAGATTAACGGTATTGGACTCCTTCAAAAGGTGAGCGCGGGTTATCCCCAAATGGTCCAGGTGATTATCGCCGGACCCTCCGATCAAGAACTGGTATTAAGAGCGATCCGCTCCAACCATCAGATCATTACCCAACCTTTCAATCCACTTGCGTTGAAGGGGCTGATCGACCGTTCATGCAAACTCCGGGAGATCCTTCATAATGAAGAATTAAAACGGTTTGTGGCTGGGATAAGCTATTTACCAAGCCTGCCTAGTTTATACCAGCAAATCGTCGATGAGATGCAGTCCCCAAAGGTTTCAATAAAGCGGGTAGCTGATTTAATCGCTCAAGACGTAACAATGACCGCTAAAATCCTTCAACTAGTTAATTCAGCCTTTTTCAGCTTGCCCCAAAAAATAGTAAGCCCTCATCAAGCTGTAGTATTATTGGGAATCGATATTTTAAAAGGCTTGGTCCTTCATGTTCATATTTTTTCTGCTTTCGAATTAGACCCCCGGATTAAAGGGTTTTCCATTCGGGGGCTCGCCAATCACAGTTTACTGGTTGGCAAGTTAGCCCGGGAAATCGTTCTAGCTGAAACCAATATCCGGGATATGGAGGAAAATGCGTTAATCGCCGGTTTGCTGCATGATATCGGTAAATTAATCTTACTTCTTGATCCGGAACGCTACAATCAAGTATTAGCCCATTCCCAAGCCAGAAGATGCAATCACTATCAGGCAGAGTATGAGATTTTGGGCGCTTCCCACGCCGAAGTCGGCGCCTACCTCTTAGACCTTTGGGGAATACCGGAACCTGTGGTCCATGCTATCGCTTTTCACCACAATCCCAATAAATCAATGGAAGCTAATTTTTCAGTATTAACCGCGGTCCATGTGGCTAATGCCTTGGCGCGCCGTAAAAATCTCGACGCCAATGAACTTCCCGAACTTGATCTTTTTTATTTATTGTCGATCCACAAGAAAGAGGAAATATCCAAATGGATTGAAATTTACCACCGGGTCAAGTCTGAAACTTAATCAAATATATACAGCGGCTGTCATGCCCTTCATCCCTCTATGCCCTGGAATATTACAAAACTGTTGGCAACTGTTCAAAAGTTTATTATCCCTTCTTCTTTTGAAAGAGGGTCCTCCGCCATTATCAAATCGACTCGCCGGTTATAACTCCAGGACTGTTCATCATGGCCTTTCATGAATGGGTAGTCTTCTCCATAGCCATAAATCGTAATCCGGGACGGATCCACTCCATTTTCCAACAAATAAGTTTTAACGGCCTCGGCGCGCCGCTCCGATAATCCGATGTTATATTCCCCGGACCCTCTTTCATCAGCATGTCCGCCCAAAATAATATATGTATCCGGGTTTTCAGTTATTGGTTTGAAATTATCAGCCAGGGTTGACATTTGGTCCGGGCGGATCTCAGACTGATCAAAATCAAAAAATACCGGTTTTAGTGTAACTTTGGGTTCCAATCCGGATGGTTCTTTAACCATAAAGCCCGATGGTAAAATGGATTCTTGACCGTCGGGGTTTTGGACTACCACATCGTAATTGCCGACTGTTTCTTGGTCTAGGTCAAAACGACAGCTGATCTCCCTTGAGTTTTCAACAACAATATCAAATCCCGGTATTTCCTCCTCTTCGGTCCCTACCATCTTGGCGGAGACTCCCGGATCAAAATTTTCGCCAAAAATTTTCGTCGCTAATATGCCGTTGTTATAGCCTTCATTTGGGATTATCACTTTGATAACCGGCTTTACCAATTGTCTTTCGGCGATAGTGAACCCCCCAGTTAACACAGCAGCCTTTCCATCATTGTTAGCTACTTTCAAGTCATAGACGCCTGGATAAGTAGGTGTTAAATCAAACTCAGCCGCTATCCGAGAGCTGGAAATGACTTTCACGCCGGAAGCGATAACTTTTTGTTCCGGAGCGATTAATTCCACTAATGCTCCCTCCCGGAAATTTGTACCCTTAAGGTTGAGCGTTAAAAACTCCGAATTTAACCCGGTTGCCGGATCGACTGCCGAGATGGTAGGCGCCGGATATTCGATTGCAAAACCCTCCGCCAGAGTTGAAGTTTTTGCTTTTTTACCGACTTTTCCCTGATTTCCTACAGTTATGCTCCATTTTCCTACCGCTTGACCCCGCAAATCAAATGAGCAGCTGATTTGTTTTTTGGAGATCACTTTTACATCAGTGGCGGTCAGGTCGGCCTCGCCCGGTTTAACTAGTTTGACCGCTGCTTTACCGGTAAATTTTGAACCCTCGATGATTACCTTAACTATTTCGTTATTCATTCCAGTATCAGGGCTAATATTATCAATTACCGGTGTAGGGGTAATCAAGAATAACGCGGCTAATAAAACCCCAACTACAACTTTTGATTCCATAACAAGAACCTCCTTTAAAAATAATCCTCCTTAGCTTTACCAATTTTTATATATTTAATACATTATTTTCAGGCGAAGAAAATTATGGAATAGTCTTTTGTTGATTTTTCATTTCCTTTCTGGTTTTTCAATCTATAATTTATTTTTTTACCGTTAAAACTAATTTATTGTCGTTTTATTCCGACCGTGTTATAATTAAAATGAAATAACAACCTATATAGATGTACTTACAACTTTGATGCGAATCATAGACGGGTTTAGTTATACGTTTTTCTTTAAATAATTACTCCTAACGCCAACTAATTATGTTTATGTGAATAGTTCAGAAATCATATAGCTTTTATGGAGTTGAAAAATTATATGATTTTAAACTAAAATATCAAAGGTGGTGGTTGATGGGAAGCATGCCAGGCATGGGTTTTGGTAGTTGCTTATACTTTATCGGTTTTCATTTTGTTACCATTCCCTATAATCTGGCGGTGTTTTTAGTGAGTATTAATAATCCATTTTCTTAAAAAATCCCAAACGGCCTTGAAATTAAACTAATTTTAAATCCAAAGGCAGAAAGGCGGAAAAATGAAAAAAGCGACCCAAAAAACTAACCAAATCCCGAAGCTCTTTAAAAAAACATCTCCAATTATTTACATGGTGTCATTGTTAGTTATCTCTTTACTTATTGCCTTTTTTGCCAACACCGGCAGCAATATTACTGTGTTGGCAGCGACTACCTTCACCAAAAGTAGCGGATGGTTCGAAACGGCATATGCGGAATGGAATCCAGTTTCAGGAGCAAACGGCTACAATGTTTATTACAAAGCTGCTAGCGCTAACGACCAACAATATAAACAAATCGATGCTCAACTGGTTAGGAAATACCCCGCCTATTACCGGGCGGATGTATTAGGCTTGACAGCAGGAAATTATGTAATCAAAGTTGTGCCAACAGCAAATGGTGTTGAAATTCTTTCTTCGGCCGCAACTACACCTTCCCTTACTGTAAAGTCTCATGTAAGAGAAGGATTTGCTTTTTCACCCCAATCGCCGATGAAGACCGGTTCCGGCGGATATAATAACGACGGTACTGTACCAAGCAATGCCCAAATCATCTATCTTACACCGGCAACGGCAAATACGGTACAACTGGATGTTATTACAAACAGTAAAGGAACTAAAACTACTTGTACCGGCCTTGTCAATATTTTGGCGGCTCGCCAAAAAGGATATGACAAAACTCCTCTGATCATCCGTTTAATCGGTCAAGTAAAGGGAGCCGATATTAGTGGTCTAAACAGTAGCGGTTTTATACAAGTAAAAGGTTGCTACAATGTTACTTTGGAAGGTGTTGGAGAAGACACCACTGTTTATCAATGGGGAATTCTTGTCAGGAGCGCTCATAATGTCGAAATTAGAAATCTTGGTTTTATGTTATTCCCTGATGATGCAATTTCCCTCGACACTGATAACCAAAATATTTGGGTCCATAACAATGATATCTTCTATGGCAAACCCGGAAGTGACGCCGATCAGGCAAAAGGTGACGGTTCTTGCGATGTTAAAGGCTTCTCGGACTATGTTACAATTTCATACAATCATTTCTGGGATTCAGGCAAAATGTCCCTTTGCGGCATGGGTGATTCAAAAGAATTCCATGTAACCTATCATCACAACTGGTTTGATCACTCCGATTCAAGGCATCCCCGTATCAGACTCGGTACAGTTCACATTTACAACAACTATTTTGACGGTATTTCCAAGTATGGTGTCGGCAATACGACAGGCGGCTCAGCCTTCGTAGAAGCCAACTACTTTAGAAATTGTAAATATCCAATGTTGATTTCACTTCAGGGCACCGACATTTATGACGGAAGTAAAGGAACTTTTTCAAGCGAACCGGGTGGTATCAATAAAGCTTATAACAACAGGGTAGAAGGAGCTACCAGGCTTGTTTATCACACTCAAGATTCTATCCAATTCGACGCCTACTTAGCTACATCAAGAAATGAACAAATATCTTCCACCTATCGGACTGTAAGCGGAGGAAATACTTATAACAATTTCGATACCGCTTCAACCATGTACCAATACCAAGTTGATTCGCCGGATAATGTAAAAACAGTTGTTACTGCCAATGCCGGAAGAATCAACGGCGGAGACTTCAAATGGACTTTCACCGCTGCCGATGATACCGATTCTAATGTAAATAACGCCTTAAAAAATGCCATTTTAAATTATGTGTCTCCATTAGTAGCGATACCTTCACCGACTCCGACTTCGACAATTGCGCCGACGCCTACTCCAACAGCGACAGCTACACCCACCCCGACTGCGACAGCGGCGCCGACACCAACGCCTACCATACCGGCAAACGGCGTCTATCAAGCTGAAGACGCTTATATCTATCGTGGTGTGATTGCTAATAATCATTCCGGCTACACCGGGACCGGATTTGTAGATTATACCAATGAGACCGGCAGTTATGTCGAATGGACCGTTAATACGGCATCATCGGGAACTTATACCCTTACTTTCAGATATGCTAATGGGACCACCACCAACCGTCCGACCGACATTTACGTCAATGGTTCCAGAGTCATCAGCGGCCTGGCGTTTAACAACACCGGCGCTTGGACTAGCTGGAGCACACAGACTGTTAATGTATCTTTGAATAGCGGTACTAACAAAATTAGAGCTATCGCCACCACTGCCAACGGCGGACCGAATATGGATCGATTAGCTCTCAGCGGCGGAACAGCGCCTACCCCAACTCCGACTGCGACAGCGGCGCCGACTCCGACGCCGACAGTTGCGCCGACGCCGACTCCATCAGGTAATACTTTATTTAGCGATAATTTTGAATCAGGAACTGCTTCCAACTGGGCCGCAACTCAGGGTACATGGTCGGTTGTAACGGATGGAACTAAAGCTCTGGCCCATACAAGCACCTCAACTGAGGGTCGTACCTCCGCTGGTAGCCAATCATGGACCAACTATAGTGTAAAAGCCGACCTCAAGGTCGACAACTACAATTCCAGCCGAGTTCTGCTTTGCGGAAGGTTTAAGGATGCCAATAATTATTATGCCGCATCCCTTTATAAAGGCAACACTCTTGAAATAAGGAAGAAGGTAAGCGGCTCGTCAACTACCATCGCCAGCAAGACTTTGTCGCTTCCAACAGGTTCATACAATACTATCGAGCTTGAAATGGTCGGCTCCACCATCAAGGTATACGTTAACGGCGCCTTACAGCTTACGGCGACAGATAGCTCCAGGACATCGGGAGCAATCGGTTTGGTCGCTATGAAGTCTACAGCGAAATATGACAATATTGTGGTTACTGGAAAATAGTTTATAAAGTCGCTAGATCTTGAAATGTGGCTGCTACGACTGATTGTAGCAGCCCCTTTTTTTGCTCTCTGCTTAGCCGAGTCTATAAATATGATACTTAGGAACCAACGACTTACATCGGGTAACCGCTCCTTCAACCTCTTTGATGAGACCTTATAAAAAAATCTTATGGTTCTTCCCTTTGGGTTTTGGTCAAAGTCCGGACTCAAATTCAACACTTCAAAACCAGGACCATTCTCAATCCGACTTCAAACTCCCCACCCGGACTTTTGACTTTGGACTGGCGGTCGCCCTTCATAACGCCCGGAAAAAAGAATACGGCGAACAGAGCGCCGCCACTTCCGAACTGAACGATATTTGGGAAACTGCCGACCGGCAGTACATGAGGACTCTTAAAATCGCCAGAATCGCCTTTCAGAACCATCCCAAGGCGGACAAAGCGGTCATGTTATTCGGCAGAAGAAAGGAAAGCCTCTCCGAATGGCTCGAACAAGCCCAGGCCTTTTACGCCAATATCCTTAACGATAGCGAATTGATGAACGCACTCACCCAGTACGGTTATACTACTGAAAAATTAAGGCCTGCAGCTATCCCTGTTTTCGGCAGGCCTTAATGCTACTTGATTGCTTTTTCACTAAGCAATATCAATAATTTTTTTGCGAATCATATTATTTAAAGCATATCAAAAAATCACGAAATGTTCCACCAAAAGTAAACGACACCATCTCCAAATAAGCGAAAACGGGGGATTTTCGTGAATCGCATATTAATGCCGTTTTTGCTTATAATAGTGAAAAAAGAATTAAGAGCTTGGAAACAGACACCATTCTCAAAGGCTAATATGATAAATGATCGCATAACCTGTGGGTCCGTAGCTGGAATGATAGCTTCGTTGGCTAAAACGACAGTTAATTTCAGTTGTTATTTATTGGGATTAACAAAAATTTTATATCCAAATCTGATTGGAATAGTACTTTTTAAGTCAACCGAGGAGGAAGCTAGTTCCTTCTGGAATCTTCTGCTTGGATTTTTTGTTGATATCGTCATTGATGGCGGAATCCTTGGAATATTAATCATTTATTGGATAAGTTTCACTCCACAAAAGCACTTTTGGTATAAGAGCTTTCTCTGCGGTAATCTAGTCTATTTAGTC
The DNA here is from genome assembly GCA_023394955.1 of Bacillota bacterium. Classification (GTDB taxonomy): domain Bacteria; phylum Bacillota; class UBA4882; order UBA8346; family UBA8346; genus JAAYHS01. Next base: position 8,787 of record JAEWZY010000002.1, on the reverse strand, counting down.
TCACGCATCGGCCTATATTTAACTTATCCCAAGGCGCCCCTTAATTTCCATTGGGTTTCCCTTTTTGATCATTTGTTATTTAGTTTAATTACCTATTATTTGATTAAGAAACTTTCCCCCGCCATAGAGGGAGAAAACCTCAAAGAAAAGAGGGAATATTTAATTGGATAAATAATGATAAAACCGGGAATTAAATCCCGGTTTTTAAATGATTACTTGTGACAAATATCCTTTGAGATGATTTTGTTTAAGCTTTCTTCCAGAGTTTCACACCCACCTGAAAATACTCCCTGAAAAATCACTCCACCGTCACGCTTTTCGCTAAATTCCTCGGCTTATCCACATCGCATCCTCTGGCCTTCGCCGCATAATAGGCGAACAACTGTAACGGCGCCACCGACAGCATCGGAGCCAGCATCGGATGGGTCAGCGGGATATGGAGCACATAATCGACAGATTTTGCGGTCTCTTGGTCACCCTCATTAACGAGAGCGATTACCGTTGCGTCTCTGGCCTTTACCTCTTTAATATTGCTGATCGCCTTTTCATAAAGATCCGGCTGGGTCACTAAAGCGAATACCGGAACCCCTTCCACGATCAGCGCCAGCGCGCCGTGTTTCAACTCTCCGGCGGCATAGGCCTCAGCGTGAATATAAGAGATCTCCTTTAACTTCAAGGCCCCTTCCAGCGAGACCCCATAGTCCAAACCACGGCCAATGAAAAAGATATTTTCGCTGTTTTTGAAATCTTCGGCAAAGTCTTTGATCTTTGCTTCAGTATTTAACACCTTCTCTAATTGCTCCGGCAATCCCAGCAACGCGTCGCCTATTTTCACCCGGTCGGTTTCCGCTATAGTACCCTTATGCTGCGCTAAATAAATCGCCAGTAAATACAAGGAAAATAATTGGGTGGTATATGCTTTAGTTGACGCTACCGCAATCTCCGGGCCGGCCAGAGTCAGAATCAGATCCTCGGCTTCCCGGGCCACCGAACTGCCAACCACATTAGTAATTGCTAAAATCCGGGAACCTAGCCGTTTAGCCTCCCGAAGACCTGCCAAGGTATCGGCGGTCTCACCGGACTGGGAAATGATAATCGTCAATGAATCCTTTTCCACTAACGGATCACGGTAACGGAACTCCGATGCCAGATCGGCTTCCACCGGAATCCGGGCTAACTTTTCAATTAGATACTTACCGACCAACCCGGCGTGGTAAGCTGTCCCGCAGGCCACCACATGGATCTTTTTTAACCCTTTGATAAAGTCCGGAGTTAAATGGACTTCGGGCAAAATTACCGTTTTGGTCTCCCGATCGATTTTTCCGGCTAAAGTATCCCGTACCGCCCGGGGCTGTTCGTGGATTTCTTTTAGCATAAAGTCTTCATACCCGCCTTTTTCGGCAGCCTCGATATCCCATTGGACATGATAAGGCTCTTTAGCGACTGGTTGGCCGGTAAAGGTCGTTACCTTCACCTGGTCCGCGGTAACCGTTGCCATTTCTCCATCTTCCAGAATATAAATCTTACGGGTATAAGGCAAAATTGCCGGAATATCCGAAGCGACATAGTTTTCACCCTCACCAAGGCCGATAATTAGCGGGCTGGCTTTACGGGCGGCCACCAACCGATCGGGAAAATCCTCACAGACCACTACCATCGCGTAAGCCCCTTCAATTTTGGTCAAAGTCTGCCGGACCGCCGCCACCAGATCGCCTTGATATGCTTCCTCGATCAAATGGGGTAAGACCTCCGTGTCAGTTTCGGAATTGAAGATATGCCCTTTTTCCTGAAGTTCTTCTTTAAGAGAGATATAGTTCTCAATGATCCCATTATGGACCAGGGAAAACTTTTTGCCGCAATCCTGATGGGGGTGGGCATTGCAGTCGGAAGGCCGGCCATGAGTTGCCCAACGAGTATGGCCAATGCCTAATGAACCCGGTATCGGCTTAGCTTTTAAAGCTTCTTCAACTTTAACCAACCGCCCCGCCATTTTTCTGGTATTTAACTTTCCTTTTTCGTAAATTGTAACTCCGGCAGAATCATAACCGCGATATTCCAACCTTTTTAAACCGGCGATCAATACCGGAACGGCTTCGTTTTTACCAATATATCCTACTATACCGCACACGCGGAATACCTCCTCGATGTGAAGGCATGAGGAATGAGGCATAAGGCATGAGTAAAACCCTCCACTCATTCCGTCAGCCTTGAATAATTAAAAATAATACTTATTCAGTTCACCCAGCCCTATTGTCCCAATCATCACTGATGGATTTGTCAGGCCTCTAACGGTGGTGTTTCACCGGGGGTCACCCGCCGAATATTTCGAGATCCCCCTCCTCGTCAACTCCTATAAATCTAGGAGTCCTGGCGCTAAGATTTGAAATAATCTTACTCTACCTTTTAATAATTCACCTCCCTAAGATTGAGATTCAGATTCGGACTACCTTCGGATCACCTCCTTAAAAAGGACTTTACAGAGTCTACTTCATTAATATGCTTATTTTAACATAAAACAAATTAAAACGGTACCGCTCCGCTTAAACTACATTATGTTCCCAATTCTTTTTTGATGACTTCAGCCACTTCCCGGACGATTTGGCTGAGTTCCGTCTCATCCGGTCCTTCCGCCATTACTCTGATTAGAGGTTCGGTTCCTGAAGCCCGCACAAAGATCCTGCCCTCGCCATGCAAACGCGCTTCGGCAGCCTTGATTGATTCTTTAACAGCCGCATTTTGATCCCAGTCTTTATGATTCACCCGCACATTTTCCAAGACCTGAGGGGAACGTTCCATTTGCGCCGCCAGTTTTGAAAGACACTCTCCCGATTTGGCGACTACCGAGATCAACTGCAGGGCGGTTAAGATTCCATCGCCAGTGCTGTTTTTATCCAGGAAGATAATATGACCGGACTGTTCTCCACCTATTACCAAATCCTGCTGTTCCATGGCTTCCAGCACATACCGATCACCATTGGCGGTGACCACCACCTCCACTTGGTTCTTTTTAAAAGCCTGGATCAATCCTAGGTTAGAATAGACTGTTACCGCTACTTTATTGTTTTTAAGTTTTCCTTCCTGCTTCATACTTAAACCGCAAATAATGATAATCTGGTCGCCATCAACGATCTGCCCCCTTTCATCAACTGCGATCAACCGGTCGGCATCCCCATCATGGGCGATTCCCAAATTTGCTCCCTTGGCAATCACTTCTTTTTGTAAAGTTTCCGGATGAGTAGAGCCGCATTTCACGTTGATCCTTGAGCCGTCGTTGCTATCATGCAACGCCACTACTTCCGCTCCCAGCCTTCTTAACACCCGGGGCGCCAAATCATAAGCGGCGCCGAAGCCGCAATCGACAACAATCTTTAATCCGCCGAAATGACGTGATACAGTTGAGACTAAGTAATCTTCATATAGTCGGGCCGCGCCAAACTCATCGAAAATCCGGCCTACCCCCGTTCCAACCGGACGTTCAATCTGATCCAGCCGGTTCCGGTAAAGCGCTTCGATGGCGTCTTCCACCGCATCCGTCAGTTTAAAGCCGTTTTTGTCAAAAAATTTGATCCCATTATCCTCTACCGGGTTATGGGATGCCGAGATCATTACCCCCGCTGCCACATTCATTTTACGGCAGAGAAAGGCCACTCCCGGTGTGGGAATGATTCCAAGCCGCGCTACATCTACCCCGACCGAAGTTATCCCCGCCGCTAAGGCCGCCTCCAACATCTCCCCTGAAAGCCGGGTGTCCCTGCCAATGATAATCCGGGGACGGCCATCCGACCCTCTTTTAAAGTATGCCCCTGCCGCCCGGCCGAGGCCGAAAGCGCCTTCCGGGGTTAAAGTCTGATTCGCTACTCCCCTTACGCCATCTGTTCCAAATAAACGACTCAAAACCGATCCCTCCAACTTTGAAAATAAAATTAAACTGAATGCTCAGGCAAGAGGCAAAAGCATGCCTCATGCCTTTTGCCTAATGATCGCTTCCGCAGTTTTCCAACCATCCAGCGCGGAACTGATAATCCCGCCGGCGTACCCGGCGCCCTCCCCAATCGGATACACCCCTTGGCAGCCGACAGCTTGGCGGTTTTCATCCCTAACGATCCTAACCGGCGCCGAGGTCCTGGTTTCAATCCCGGTAAGCGTAGCATCCGGCCAATCAAACCCCTTAATCTTTTTACCGAAATATTTGACCGCCCCGGCAATCGCAGTACTGATTTCTCCGGGTAAGATTTGATTTAAATCGGCGCTAGTTGTCCCGGGACGGTAGGAAGGCCGCAATGACTTAAACTCTAATGTGGGTTCTTTTTTAACAAAATCCCCTACCCGTTGGGCCGGGGCCGAAAAACGGCCGCCGCCAAGCTGATAAGCTGCCGCTTCTAACCGTTCCTGATATTCTACACCGGCCAGAGACGAATGGTTACCGTAATCCCGTTCGTTTACCGTAACAATAATAGCGGAATTAGCTATTCCGGAATCCCGGAGGTGATAACTCATTCCATTAGTCACCACCCGTCCCGGTTCGGAGGCGGCCCCAATCACAAATCCTCCCGGACACATACAAAAACTATAAACCCCGCGCCCCGTTTCCTGATGCTTGTAGGTAAGATGGTACTCGGCCGGCCCCAAGCGGGGGTTTCCAGCCCCTTTCCCGTACTGGGATTTATCAATAATCTCTTGAGGATGTTCAATCCTTAACCCAACCGCGAAAGGTTTGGCGCAAAGCGCTAAATTTTTCTCAGCCAACATCCGGTATATATCCCGGGCGCTGTTTCCCGTGGCCAACAGCAGCATTTCCGTTTCGATCCGCTCTGTACCGCTAATTTCCACCCCCCGAACTTTGCCATCAATAATTATGATATCAGTCAAAGGTTTCCGAAAATGAAACTCTCCGCCATAATCGATAATCAACTGTTGTAATCCGGCGATCACTTCCCGCAAGAGATCGGTCCCGATATGCGGATATTGCCAGTATCTAATCTCAGGCGGAGCTCCTAATTTCAGCATCACTTTTAAGATATCGTCAATTGCCGGGTCTTTAATTCTGGTCGTCAGTTTACCATCGGAAAAGGTCCCGGCTCCTCCAAGGCCGAACTGAATATTGGATTCCGGGTCTAAATCCCCTTCGTTCCAAAACTGGTTGATCTTAGCGATCCTTCCTTGTAAACCATCGCCGCGTTCGATGATTACCGGTTTAAATCCGGCCGCGGCCAACCTCAATCCAGCAAAAAGACCGGCTGGACCTGCTCCCGTGATCACCGGCCTAAAATTGATCGTTGAAGAACTCCGGACCTCGTTCCAATTAGAGACCGGTTCCGGCTGATAGGTTTGTAGGGTTGGAATCCAGCTGATCAACGATTCCGCTTCAGAAATAGTTAATTCAATGTCAAAAATTAAAGTATAAACGAAAAAAAGCTCCCTTTGCCTGGCATCCAATGACTTCCTGGTGATCTTCAAGGATTTGATCCGCTGCGATGGAACCTTAATAAATTCAGCCAACAATAGACTGATATCGGTTTCGTCCGTTTCAATCGGGACCCGGAATTGACTAATTTTCAAAAACATTTTTAGGCCTCGGTTTTGACTCCAGGATTACACTCAATATTTGTGGCATTAACCGATTGATTCGGCCTGACCACTTCAATCAAACGATATTTAATTTGATCGCTATTATAACCCGTCTCTATTTGACCGTTAAGGGCCAGTGATATTTTACCGGTCTCTTCGGAAACGATGATCACCAACGCATCGCTTTGGGTCGCCAAGCTTAATCCCGCCCGGTGCCTGCTCCCTAATTCCTGAACCAAGAGCAATTGGTTATCAAGGGGAAGAAAACAACCGGCGGCCTGGACCCGGTTTCCTTTTATTACGACTGCTCCGTCATGTAACGGGGAGTTGGGGTAAAAAATTTGTTCCACCAATATTTGGGATAATGCCCCGTCCAGGAATGATCCGGACTGCTTGACCATGGGGAGGGGGTCGTTTCTTTCAAAAACGATCAGCGCGCCAAATTTATGTTTGGAAAGGCTTTCCACCGCTTCAGCGACAATTTCAATGCTTTCGGCGGGAATATCCGGGGGTTTTATAAGCCACTGCAGGATTGGGTTCTTTTGCCCTAATACTTCGAGGGCCCGTTTTAGCTCGTTTTGAAATATGATGGGCAAGGCTACGAAGAGCATCAGCATTATTTGTTCCAACAAAACGTTAAAATATTCCAAACCCAAAGAACGGCTTAATAAATTAATAATAAATAAAATTAGGATCGCATTTAAAAAAAAGATTCCTTTAGCGCCTTTCAGAATCTTAAAAAGGTAGTACAAGACAAAAAGTACTAGGATCACATCAATAATCTTTAAAAAATCTAATGATCCTCCTAAAAACCCCATGAATCGCACCACCTTAAATATTAGTATCTCTACTTTCACAGTTTAAATTTATCAACCAAACCTTCGCGCCTCCCTACCGGGAGGAGGCAAGATGGAGGGTTGATCCAACCGGCTACTCTTAAAACCCAGGCTTAAAGCAGTTTTGATTGGCTTAAAGTTTCTATTTGACATTTATACTAAAATTCCTCTGCTCAAATCGGGGTTTTTAAACAAAAAACCCTCCCGAATTATGGGAAGGATTAATTTTCAAACCTATATTTTTATGACTTCGTATAAATCTCTTCCTTCAACACCCCGATAAAAGGCAAATTGCGATACTTTTCAGCATAATCCAACCCGAATCCCACCACAAAAACATCAGGGATTTCAAACCCGTTGTAATCCGGCTGAATCGGCGTCTGCCTCCGGCTGGGTTTGTCCAATAAGGTGCAGACTTTTAAAGACTTCGGTTGGCGGGAACGGAGGTTTTCGACTAAGTACTGTAAAGTTAGTCCCGTATCGACTATGTCTTCAACGATTATTACATCCCGGCCCTCGATCTCAAGGTCCAGGTCCTTGATAATTCTCACCGTACCCGTGGATTTGGTGGAAGCGCCGTAACTGGAGACAGCCATTAGGTCATAGACTACCGGTATGGTGATCTCCCGCATTAAGTCGGCCAAAAAAGGCAGGGCTCCTTTGAGAATCCCGACCAGAACCGGGGGACTGCCCAGATAATCGTTACTGATCTCGGAGCCCAGTTCTTTGATGCGTACGGTAATTTGTTCCGTAGTGAGCATAATCTCTTTTAAGTCGTTGATCATAATTAACCCCCTATATTGCCGTTTGCGTCGCAAATTTCAGCGTCAATTTAATTAAGATGGGCTAAAGCCCATCCTATAATTTTTTGCACCTTAGCGAAGTAATTATTCAGTTTATTCTCCAGCAATCTCTAAAATGCTTTGATAAAGTTTATCATCAATATAAATCCCATTATCAACCAAATTATTAACTAGTGGTTTGACACATTCAATAATACCATTCTCTTTTGCTTTCAAAAGTAAACCCAGAGTTCCCGTTACTTTAAATCCAAGATATTTAGCATATTCCCTCGCTAAATAATCATCTATAATAAGCATATCGGCTTCTAATTCCCTACCTAAAATCATTACTTCAACTTCACCATCATGAAGTTGAACTTTAAAAAATCTCTTTGCCTCCATATTTTGTATCGACTTAATAATTACCCAATCTTGAAATTTTTCGATAGCTAGATGCGCTTTTGAGCCGGATTTTGCGCTAATTTCATTATGAACCGCTTCGGGTATAAATACTTTTCCATATAACTCATTTAAAAGACTGATTTTATCAATCGAAGCCAATGCAATAATAGGGGTTGAATTTATAATAATTAACTTCTCACGCATTTCTAATATCTTCCTTCAACTCTTCAGAATTATTGAAAGCAAAGATAGATATTTTATTTTCACCCAAATACCTAATAAAATCTTCTTCATTCATTTCAGCAAGTTCCGCACATTGGCCTATGGTTAGTTTCTTATCAGTATATAGCTTTAAAGCCGTCCATCGTTTCATATCCAACGCAAGGTCATATTCTTTTTCCCTTAAAGTCAATAATATCTCCTGTGGTACTGCTACATTGATGTTTACTTTATTCATGGGATATACCTCCGTTTTCTTTCTCTCTATATGCTCTTAAAAATTATTATACCATACAACAGCTTCTAAATATAATACTGATAAAATCAATTTAACGCTGATAAAACCATCTCATTCCTAATCTGCGTCATCAGCGTTATCTATGGTTTCTGTGGTCCTCTGTGGTTTACTATTTACATACCTCTTTATCTCCAACTTTCTAGCTCCAAAATTCAACAGCAATCCGACTTCCAAACCAAAAGCTTTAAGATAGTTTAAGATTTGAGCGGTATGCCCATCTTGTAGCTCTGAAACTGCTTTCAATTCAACCATGACCTGATTTTCAACCAAAAAATCAACCCTTCTGACCCCAACTCTTTGCCCTTCGTAAAAAACTTGCATCTTTTCTTCACTGCTATAACATATCCCTTGTTTTGCCATTTCAATGGCTAACGCCCGATGATAAATGATTTCCGGAAATCCATTACCTATCGTATTATGTACTTTCAAAGAGCAACCGATAATTTTTTCGGTAATGTCGGAATGTTTGTAGTCGACCATTTCATACCCCCAACCACAGATAGCACTGATACCGCTTATCTCGCTGATTGACTAATTATAAAAAGATCCACTCCGTAATATTTTATAACCTTTTCCTAATCATTTCAACTTTTTCAATTCTATTTAATCAACATCATCCACATCCTTCTAACAACCTAATCATAATTCACTTCTTCGATCCAACCCTCTATCTGTGTCATCA
>JAEWZY010000054.1 GCA_023394955.1 Bacillota bacterium | reverse complement strand
CTCCCGCTTAGTACTCCATATTTCTATGGAGCACCGGGATTAGCTACCCGGCTCCTTGGCGATTACCGGGGCGGGACTTTCACCCGTTAGTATGGTCCAGCTTCGCTGGACACGCAAGAAGCGGCGCCCGTCTTCTTCCTTGAAGACGGGCGCTGTTTGATGGATTTGATATCTGCCATTCTCGATCATCCCCATCCGCAATACTTTACTGGAACGTCAACAATGCTTTACAAGTATTCGCCACAATTCCCGCAAGACATGAAAAATGCTATTTTTGGATGAGCTTTTATTGGGTTTCGCCTGCTCTAATTTCCGGAAGGAATAAAAGCTTTCAAAAATCAGGTAATTTTTTTGCAGAATAGCTTTCATAATTTCCGGCCAATAAACAGCAATTGAAAAAACGGGCGAGGCATTGACGCGAAATTAAAAAGTAATCAGCAATTCAGTAGAATGCAAAGCCGTGTTGCAGGTCACTTTCCGGCAATTTTGGGCGCAAAAGCCAAGGTGAAACGAAGTCCCAGGCCAGCCGGGAGCGGGTTGCAATTTAGCGGGATTTAGCTGGCATTTTGGCGGTTGCCGCAAATGTTGCTATTGCTACATTTGCGGGTTCGATCTTCGCCTACCTTATTGGTTCCCAGCGTAGAATCAGGGGGCTGGGCAGTCAACCGGCTTTTTGCTGGCTTGATTTGCTCCGGTTGACTGCCGCGCCCCCGGCAGACGGCTTTCAGTTATCTATTGGCAATTGTTCTGCTGGCATTTTCTTAATACTTGGGAATGGTGTATTTATATATCTCTCGTTGAGTCATAGTAAAAATCACATAGGAACCGTCTGATTTCCAACTGAAGCCACCTACTGACGCATTCATTTCAATTTTGATTTTGTCTAATATCTGGTTTTCCTTGACATCTACTACATAAATAAAAGCATCCGCAATGTTTTCAAATAAGATAATTTGACCATTTGGAGAAATTGTATATTCTTGAAATATATGCAGTTCTTTGATTTTTGGTAACTTAATTCTTTCAAAACGTTTAGTTAATAGGTTGAAACTTACGATATGACATTCAGACTCCGCCTCATTTGGCGTGGTGTTTTCGAGAAAATATAAAATATTTTCTTCTTTTGTTGAAATTGGGCGAAAATATATGTTGTTTGACTTTAGAATTTCCTTTTTAGTTTCTTTTATTATGTCAAAGTAATATGCTGTGGTTTTTTCTGATTGTTCACAAAAATAGATTCCTTTTGAATCGTAGGACCATACAACCGGGTAATATATATCGTTTACAGAGACACTATTAATTAATTTGTCATTTTTGTCACATATGTATAGTTTGTTGTCTTTTTCGTAAACATAATACCGGCCATCGGGACTAAATATTCCATTGCTGGCATTTTCAATCTTCACGCCGTTTTTTTGGTGAAAAATCCATCGTTCTTCATCAAAATTATAAAAAGTAATTAATAATGAATCATCTGTACTATTTACAGAACCATATCCCATTTGTTCTTCTGGAAATTCAAATATTTTTTCTAAAGCTGTTTTCCCTTCAATACTGCATCCTGTAAAAATTAGAAACAATAAAGCAAAACTCATAAGATATTTCATAATATTCCTCCTAATTATCAATGTTGAATCCATAATATTGAACATTTTTTACAGCTCCCTGAGTCCAGGCGTAATTCAAGGTTCCTAGTTCGGTAACTCCATATAATATTTTACTTTTGCCTTGCTGCGCAATAGCAGGAGAATAATATTTTCCTCCATAGCCCATCACACCTTGACCGGGCATTATTATTGCAATATGATCTGATGTAAATGCAATGATAAATTTTCCTTCATTTGCTAGGTTTTGGGCAGTTCTGCCATTGCTAACTGTACTCCAACCGTTTTTGGAAGCTGTTACAACTTTTATTTGCCCTTCAACTTTTAAGCCTTGCTCTAATGATTTGCCATGCGTATTAATTAATTGTGTACTTCCAGTATATAAATAGTAAACATATCCAGCGTACTGGTTACAATAAGTTTCCCATATGGGATCTCCGTTTTTCTCGCGACCAATTAATTTTTTATCAAACTTCTTAACATCATACGCATATCTCGCGCATAAATACAAGAACTCCGCATCAGTTAATTGATTATTTTTGGCAATTACTTCTAATTGTTCATGTGTAGCATTTGCCAGCTTCTTGGCCTCGGCATAAGCCGCCGCAATCTTTTCCTTACTGGACTTCGGGACGGATTTGGTTTCGGTTACCGCAGTTGGTGTCGTTTCCAAAGCTGGAGCAGGTGTTTCAACCGGCGCGGCAGGTTCTAGCTCTTGAATGGTTTCCTCCGTACTCTTTGGAGCCTCATCCGCTGGCGGCGGTTGCGTAGCCTCTTGATTTCCCGTATTTATACTTGAAGCATCCCCGCCTGGAGTGGTTTCAGCTTTCACTTGTTCAACCGGATCTTCCGTAGGTTCGTTGTTTTCAACATCATCCATTATAATTTCAGCCTGTTTAGCTGCTTGGTGCTTGCTATAAACCGCCACAAACAGACTAAACGCTGAAGCTATAGCACCCAGCTTCTCATCTTTGCTTAATATAGCCACCGCGTTTAATGCGGTGCCAAATAAAGCCAAGCCACTTTGCATCCCTACTGAGAAATGCCCCGTCGGGTCAATGTTATTTACGGGGTTATTAAAACAATAACCGTAGCCGTTGGGGTCGTCCATTTCTGAATCTTCCGAGATAAATCTGCCGATTTCAGAGTCATACCATCTCGCATTGTAATAATACAATCCTACATCCTCATCCCAATCCTTCCCAGTAAACCCGCTCTCATCTTCCTCAATATCCCTCGGCTCGTCATCATAAACATCAGTATTGATCCGTTCGCCAAATGGCGTGAAATCCCTCTCAACGACTTTATTGCCGTTCTCGTCGGTAACAGCCAGAGCCGAACCTAAGTGATCGTTATGATAGAAGAACTTCTTGCCGCTGCCGCCGATGACTCCGTTGACTCGCGCTAAATGCTGAATCCCAACATATACAAAAGAATACTCCGCATTGGTGGAAAATTCCTTCTTATACCCAACTTCCCCATTCAGCAAAGGAACGTAATGAACTTTCCCCTTGCTACCGTTCTTTTCAACCCTAAAGCCATTGGGATCGTAAACGTAACTCGATACGATTTCCCCGTTTTTCTTGACCTGTTCCAATTGATTAAAAAGGTCAAACGAATACTGCCATGTATCAACCTTTTCGCCCTTAGTTACAACTTTGGAGATCAGGTTTCCATTGGCGTCATAAGCATACTCGAATTTCTCCAACCCATCAGCCTTAATTTTAGCCTTCAGCCGGTTCGAATTCGGATAATAGGTATAACTCCACCCATACTCCTTCCTGAGCAAGATCCGCTCCGTCGTCCTATTCCCCATGGCGTCATACTCATAACTTTCAGTCCTACTGGCAAACTTCTGATAGACCGTCACCAACTTCTCCGGATTGTTATAAAACTCTGAACGATCCACCGGTAACTGTAAGTAATTCAAATCATCGTAGTTGCAATGAATCTTTAACTCGCCCGTTTCAAGCAACGGTGTAAACTTGATCGTTATCTTTCCATTACTGTCCTTCGTTCCAACCCATTTGCTCCGTTCCAACTTATTGAAGGCAAATCCATTCCGGTAATAGATTTCAATCTGTTCTACCGGCACACGATGCCCGGTTACTTCGGGGATTAGCTCAACTTTAGAAACATTATCCGCTTCAGTCTGCAAGTTCAGTATCAAACTGCGGGCAGCAAAGTCTAGTTTTACCGTTGTCTGATCCGTTACATCTTCCTCAATCTCCTTGCTACCATGATAATCCTGATCCGCAGTCCCCATCAAGAGATCAGCCTTGGTAAACTTGTCCTCAAAAGCCCCATAGATAGTTGCCCGTTGTAAACGGTTCAATTTATCGTAAACATAGACATTATCATTACGTAGGATGATATTGTTGGCTTTGTCATACTCATAATGCAAGGCTAAGATAGCATTACCGCTTTTCGTCGCTCCAATATTAGTAATCCGCCCGTTTTTATCTCTCTGATAACTTGTAATAATGCCGTTATCGGTCTTTGCGGTTTGCAACGCGCTGTTCTCATCATAGATAAATCCAGGGTTATTTTTAGTCCCCGCAAAACCCGAAATAGCAGTCACTCTCCCCATTTTATCATACTCATAACTAAGCCAATCAACGCTATTCGGATACCTAACCCCTGTCGCCTGCCCCATGATATCATACCGGTACTCGGTGTTGTACCTGCTCCCGTCGGGCATGACATGGGTAATCTTCTTGATCCGGTTGAAGGGATCGGAATCATAGCTAGTATCGGCGTTATTGTAAACCAATCTCACTTGCCCGTTATCGGCCTGCTTGAT
>JAEWZY010000069.1 GCA_023394955.1 Bacillota bacterium | reverse complement strand
CTCCGATAAGGATTTAAGAGAATATTGATTCGGAACCTAAATCAGAATTCAACTTTCAATCGAATTTATGTCACCTGAATCCGCTAAAAAGGAATGGTAACTGTCGCAACCGCTCTCCATGTTCCATTTTTCTCCCGGAAAAGCCCATATCTGACAAGTGTTTTCCGAAGTATGATTGATGCAATCCTTGCATTCGCCTACTGTATGAATGGACAAACCTGGAGTGGTCAATACCTTATACGTCTTTTCCCGAGTCATTGCGAACCAACCCGCTTACTTTTGAGCACATTTCCAAATTGATCTACAGTTATCTCCAAACGGTGCATAAAGTCGCCTAAAGACGCTAATTTTGAAACACTTTCCAAGTGCATAAAATCGGTTAACATCGTATTTAACATCTTATAGACATCAGCCAATTCGTTTTCTCGTTTTTTAAGCCGCTCCCGATCCCTTTCACTAGCCTTTTGCAACTGCTCGTTCTCATCCAGCAAACGTTGGATTTCTTCCATTAATTTATCTTCGCGTTTTAAATCCCTCTCGACAGCTAACAAATGTTCGATGAATCCTCGCAAATCCAATTGATGCCGCTGGTTAATTTCAATTCTGGCAACCCGTTCTTCTAAATTTCTTAAAGTTTCGGGAAGTGATGAAAGTTGGTATAAAAATGAATTTGATTCCTCAGGCCCGTTAATTTTCGGGGCTATCATTTCTTCATTAATTTGAGGATGACTAACTGTACGGCTACTCTTCGTATCACTCGCTTTTACATTTGGATTATTATCATTTAAATACTGTTGCCCCATAGCAATCAAATCATCGTCCGAATAATTCAATCTTTTAATCAAACGGTAAAAACGGAGTTTTAGAGCAGCGGGAGTAAAAGGATTCCCCAGTTTTTGCTGTAATTCGGCACAGGCTTCGGCTCTAGAATTTCCCAACGCTTGGTGCTTGCTGAAAGTTTCAAGTATGATACGATCAATATCCTTTAATTCACGGCTTCTTTTCCTGGGCGCAGTTGTAGAGTCGCCGGCATATTTCGATTGCATCATATTATAATAATCTTGATTTGACATACCTTTCTCTTTTAATAGACGACAAAATTGGCTTCGTAGCGCACTCATCTTTCTGCCGAGCCGACCTACTAATTCCCTTCTTTTTTGGGGATTCCACCATGATTCAAAAAGAATTTCGTTTTCAGTCTCGGTATAACGCGGTTTTGTTTTTATTAATGGCGCCCCTGCAACCGCTAATGCATTATCAGGCATTTTCTTCCCTCCTAAATATATGTTCCACCAAAAGCAGGTTCTATCATATTTTGTTCCAGGGAAATGTTAATTATGCTAAATTACAAAAAATATTTATGTCACTTTTTCAGCAACAGATTTCCAAATACCAAACAGTAATTTTTACAGTCCAAACTAAGGCTATAGTATTTATTGTTTGATGATGCGGCTGACAATCAGTACCTATAAATAATTATTAAGTATTACAATATCCAACTCAGTCTTGTCAATCATGTTTACTGATAGTCTAGGAACAAAAAATGTCGCAACTATGGTGAATTTGCGACATTAAACTAAATATTATTTGAACCAAATATTAATTGGAATTATTAATCGGGGTTAATTCAATTTCTCCCCAAACCGCCACCTTTTGATCTTTAACGATTAAGGCGCCTCTTATTCCTGGAATATCTCTTAAAAAACCTATGGTTTTAGAGAGATCAGAGCTGTTCTGAACACGGTTCGCTCCAGCAGTAGCAGCCGCATCCGCCAAGGAGGGATCCGAAGCGAGAATCATTACCGCGTCAGCCTTGCCAAAGCTAAGTGATGGTCCTATGGTTCCGGAAGAGGTGCAGACACCGATGCCGTCTGGTTGAGGTTGGATTAATACACCTAGTTTTCCGGAGAAGGGGGAATTAGAACCGGCAAAAACCGCGATTACTCTTTCTTCTCGGGAACGGAGATAGATGTCTCCCCCATTTTCAATGATCAATTCCGCGTGGATTTTGGTATCAAATTCTTTTCCGATCATCCCCGCTATGGTTCCGGCGACTGCAGCCATAGGGCCGACTCCGGTTAAATCGGCGGCCCGAATCATTAATTGTACTATTTCCGGGGCTTGATTATCTTCCGGCCAAGGGGTTAATGATTCGCGAAAACCAGGATGGGTATCAAGATATCCTTTGATTTGGCGACGGTAATACTTTAAACAATGCTCAATCTCTAGTTTGAGATCCTGTTCCGATTGAATCCAAAGATCACTTTCGCCAACCGCCACTCTGTATTGGAACAGATCCTGAGCTGTCATAGAACGGTAAGTCCGTTCCACATCAAGCCGTCTGCGGTAAGTCCCTTCCTGGTCAAGCATTTAAAAGCTCACCTTAATAACTTGCATAGGACAAGCTTTAACACAGGATTCGCAAACAATGCAAAGTTCTTTATCAAATTTCAATTGCCAGTCGGGGGCGTTAATGCTTAATGCTTGCGGACGGCAGACTCCGGTACAACTGCCGCAATGAACGCATTTTGCTTCATCGAGGACGATCTCTTTACTAAGCGGTTCGACGAAAACTCCCTGCTTTTTCAAGTAGTCAATTCCCGCCTCAATTCTTTCCTCAGCTCCGTTAGAAAGCTCCAACACTAATTTACCCTCTTCGCCCGGAGTTATCTTGGCTTTTAAAATATTAATCGCCAGGTCAAAATCTTTTACTAAATGATAAGTCAAGGGCGACTCGGTTAATTCCGGGGGAAATGTAAGCACTATCTTTTTCTTGGCCATGATTAAACCTCCCCTTCAGATATTTCCAATGGTTTGACAGACGATTCTTTCGGCAAAGCTTGCACCGGTTCGGTAAGACAGAAATGCCCGTTATTGATCCATTCTTTGAGAATTCCCGCGATTTGCCGGGCATGATATAAGGATGACAGGGGCGCTGTCGATATTTTTTTATCATTAATCGTAATCGAGCCGGAGCGAAGCTCCTCATAGCTAACCTGGCCGAAATTGGGTTTGGAACGCTTCGGCACGCTATAATCAACCACTGTGGCGCGGATCTCCCGGTTCGAAACCGCAGTCTGTCTTAAGATGGCTTCATCCAAGATCGGGATCGGGATGCCAACGCCCAGATACATGCTTACCCCATAACGTTCAAACAGGGCGGCCCGGAGAAATTCCGATTTCATCTGTTTTAAATCGCCGATTAAAGCCAAGGTTCCGGCGGAAGCGGTAGGAATTCCATTGGAATCCCGGTTTTGACCGGGATTATGTTGAGTGCCTTCCCATGCCACATACCCAACGCCTCCTCCCAGGAAAATCCGGGTCCCGATTCCAATTGTCCGGTAATAAGGGTCATTTAATAACGGACTTAATTCCCCGGCCGTGGAGTAGGTCGCATTACCGAAATTCGGCAATAAAGTTCCCATATAAGTATAGATGGTCCGATTTGACGAATTAACCGCCACCGAGTAATTTTGGTATGCGTTCCTAGGGTTAAAAAGGTAGGCTTGATTCAGATCCTTTAATCCCACTAAAGTTTGGATATCTTTTCGGGGATAGCAATCGGTCCCATAGGAAGTCGCTTTTAGATGGACCTTTTCACCTCTGACCAAAGCCTCGATGACATGAGCTCCGCCATAGGCAAAGTTCTTAGTCTCAGAGAGCTCCGTAGCCCCTATATAAGCATCTACTGCAGCAATACCGGCGTAAGCCGGGACATCATTAAGCCATACTTTAGCCATGCGGATCGGCGGGTCGGAATGGCCGAAGTTCAAAAAAGCTCCTGATGAGCACATCGGCCCAAAAGTGGCGGTAGTTACTACATCCACTTCTTTTGCAGCGGTTTGATATCCTTTTTCCTTTACAACCTTGATAATTTCCTCAGCGGTAAAAACCACCGCTTTGCCTTGTCGGATTTTCTCATTAATCTCGGCATAAGTCTTCATAATTACCCACCTCGTTTATAAAAATAAAAAAAGCCTCTCAAAGAGGCTAAGACCAAAACCTCTCATCTGCCAGGAATACCTGCTGGATTTGGCACCGGGTTCGCTTGCGCGAAGGTTGCCGAGGCTTCGAC
This sequence comes from Bacillota bacterium, assembly GCA_023394955.1. Taxonomy (GTDB): domain Bacteria; phylum Bacillota; class UBA4882; order UBA8346; family UBA8346; genus JAAYHS01. The sequence continues at coordinate 27,067 of JAEWZY010000069.1, read as the reverse complement.
GGGCCAGTCCCTCCACCTCTCTTGATGAGCAGTAAATATTAATTTAAGCAAATAATTTATTTACAAATATATCACGAGGCTTCTACACTGTCAATAAAGTAATCTGGATTTTTAATTACAAATTATTTAAATTTTAATACACATCCCGGCCAGCCGAACAATTAAACAATGATCTTATTTATTCAATTGCCATATTTACTCCCTTATTCTATAATTGGTTATATTAGAAAATGACCAGACACTAATGAAGCAAGGTGATCAATTTGAAATATTTAGTAGTCTTAGCTGATGGAATGGCTGATTATCCGCTCCCGGAACTAAATGGAAAAACTCCGCTCCAAGTAAGTAAAAAACCAAATATGGACCGTTTGGCCCAGCTAGGAGAAGTTGGCCTGGTTAGAAACGTTCCTCCGGGAATGCCGCCCGGCAGTGATGTGGCCAATTTAGCGGTAATGGGCTACGACCCTCGCCGATATTACACCGGACGTTCTCCCTTAGAGGCTATTAGTATCGGAGTTGAGATGGCTCTTACGGATGTTTCCTTTCGCTGTAATTTAGTGACTCTTAGCGACGCTCTTACCATCGATGAAAGAATAATGGCGGATTATAGCGCCGGAGAGATCACCACCCCGGAGTCGGAAGTCTTAATCAAAGACTTGGCCCGGGCGTTAAACTCTAAGGAAATTAACTTTTATCCCGGCATTAGTTACCGCCATTTAATGGTTTGGCATAATGGCCCCTCAAAGTGCTGTTTAATACCGCCCCATGATATTAGCGACCGTCCAATCGGGGACTATTTGCCTCAAGGCGAATCTTCCGATATCCTGCTCGATTTAATGAAAAAAAGCTGGCCGTTTTTGGAAAACCACCCGGTTAATCAAGCGCGGAGGGATGCGGGGCTTAATCCGGCCAACTCCATTTGGTTTTGGGGAGAAGGGCGCAAACCTAACATTACTGGTTTCACGGAAAAATACAGTTTGACCGGTTCGGTGATTTCCGCGGTTGATTTAGCTAAGGGGCTTGGGATTGCCGCCGGGTTAAAAGTGATCAATGTTCCAGGAGCCACCGGCAATATTCATACAAATTTTCAAGGTAAAGCCCGTGCGGTTCTAGAGGCTTTTAAAGCCGGAGATGACTTCGTCTATTTACATATCGAAGCCCCCGACGAAGCCGGGCATCAAGGGGATTTATCAACCAAAATCAAGGCCATCGAAAGAATTGACGCCGAGGTTTTAGAGATGATCCTAGCTGAACTGCAGGAAATAACAGTCGATTTTAAAATAATGCTCTTACCGGACCATCCTACCCCTATAGCCCTAAAAACTCACGTAGACGACCCGGTTCCGTTTGTCATCTATCAGGCTGGAAAAAACAATGTTAACGGCTCAACCGCTGTTTTTGATGAAGTCACCGCTGCCGGAACGGGAATCAAGGTTGAAGAGGGATACCGATTGATGGACCATTTCATCAAGGACTGATCCGTTTTAAACGGCACATAAAAAAACCGTCGCCACCATCGGCCATCGGCAATAAGGTTGCCCATTGCCCGTCGGGATCCGCTAAACAAGCGTCCAATCCCTGAGGAAGAAATTGAGAATAGGGTTCAATCCGGAATTCGGAATGGTCCCCAATGAACCACTTGATTTGTTCTTGATTCTCTTCCGGTTCCAAAGTGCAAGTGCTGTAAACCAAACGTCCGCCCGGCCTTACCAGACGGGCGGCTTGCTCGAGTATTTCCCGTTGTAGGGCTGCTAAGTCCTTAATATCTTCCTGCTTCCGACGGTATCTAGCGTCCACCCTACGGCGGAGAACTCCAGTTCCTGAACAGGGAGCGTCAACCAATACCGCATCCACCTGCCGTTGTTCCCCGACAAATACTTTACGGGCATCCCCTAAAACCGGTTCAATGCTTTCCAGTTTTAAGCGGGATGCGTTTTCCTTGATCAAATTGATCTTGTGCGGATGATCGTCGATGCTGATAATCTGGGAACAATCACCGGTTAATTCAGCCATATGGGTGCTTTTTCCACCGGGGGCGGCGCAAAGGTCAATGATGGTTTCACCGGGACACGGCGCTAGCAGACGGGCTACTAACATCGAACTTTCATCCTGTACGAATATTTTACCTTCTTGAAATTGGGAGAGTTCAGGGAGAGCGCACGGTAAATCCCGGAGAATGACGGCTTCTTTTAAAAAACGCCCCGGCAGCCAATGAATTCCATGGTCGGTCAATTCTTTTTTAAATTTTTCACAATCAGCTAGATGTTGATTGATCCTCACGGTTAAGGGAGGGCTTTCGTTATTATTCTTGAGGATCAATTCCGTGATTTCAAAACCAAATCGGTCTAGCCAGCGCTGGACCAACCAACTAGGGTGCGAATACTCTAATGACAAATATTGGACTGGTTCAGTCTTCAAGCTGGGCAAGACGATCTTTTTGCTATTCCGCAAATAATTGCGAAGCACCCCATTGACCAATCCGGCTAAGCCCGAATATTTGGTGCTTTTAGTTTCAGCCACCGCAGTATTTACTACGGCATATTCCGGTATTTCGGGAAGCTGAAGCAACTGATAAATTGCGATCCGTAGAATATTTTTGACTGGAGTTTTTAATGAATTTAAGGGACGGCTTAGTAGCCGTCCCAGAATAAAATCGATCTTGAGCAAACGACGTGAAACGCCGTAAACTAATTCACTACAAAAATCTTTTTCCCGTTGTTCCGCTTGATTGAACTGATCCAAGATCCTGGCCAATGCTAAATTCAGATAGGCGTCTTCATTCTCGTATTGGTCCAAAACCAACCGGGCCAAATGACGGCCGGTCAACCTAATCATCGCGGCCGCCCCGGATAAATAACATTCGCAACAATTGAAAAATAGCAGTAGCCGCTGAAGCGACATAAGTTAACGCGGCGGCGTTTAATACTTTTTTTGCTCCGCCAAGTTCTTCGCCGCGCATTAAATAACCGCTGTCACCGAGAATAGCCAGCGCCCGGTTACTGGCATTAAACTCAACCGGTAAGGTAAGGATGGTAAAAGCCACAAAAAATGTGAATAAAATGATTCCCAGATCCAGTAGAAAGGTATTTCCTCCGCCGAAGATGATTCCGATAAAAAAGAGGAAAAATCCGAGATTGGAACCGAGGCTAGCTACTGGAAAAATTCCATTTCTAAGGGTTAACGGCACATAGGACTCAGCGTGCTGCAAGGCGTGGCCCGTTTCATGGGCAGCCACTCCATAGGCTGCTAAAGATCGGCCATGATAAACTTCGGGCGAGAGCCGTAATACCCGGGAGCGGGGATCGTAATGATCAGACAAGGTACCGGGTGTCAGTTCCACCGGAACATCGTATAAATTGCTACGGTCCAGTATCTCCCTGGCCACCTGGGCTCCGGTCCGGCCAGACACCGCACGGATGTCCCGATATTTGTTAAAAGTGGCTTGCACTTTAAACTGGGCATAAAAGGTAAAAATTATAGCCGGAATTAACAACAAAAAAGTAGGATCGTAAAACATCTGTTCATCTCCTTTTTATGTACTATGTTAACATGTACAATGATTTTCATTGATAAAATGTCCCTAACCCACTTTTATCATAAGTTGTTCAAAAACTCAATTTCATTTAGTTTAAACTTTAAGCGCGCTTATATTTGTTCCGGGGAAACGCAAAGGCGCATTCCTTCTTTGATACAACGACCATTGGCGCAGTCGTTGGCGGACATCGCTCGTTTCCCGGACGGCTGCATTTTAGTGATTAACAACGGCCGATCCCCGGCTAAGACTAACAAGCCCTCATTTTTTATGATCCGGATGATCCCTCCCGGGCCACAACCCTTAATATTACCCTCGGAAAGACCGGCCATTCTTGTTTCTAAGATCTTTAAACGTTCGGAATTAAAATAAGTTTCCGCTCCGGGAGAAGGGGCCAGGGCCCTCACTAAGTTATGGATCTTTTCAGCCGGTTCTCCCCAATCAATCCGGTATTGTTCGGATTTAACCTTAAATGCCTTAGTTGCCAATCGATCATCTTGAGAAATCCTAGGCGCTTCCCCGGCTAACAGAGCCCTGATGGTTTGAAGCAGCAGTCTCCCTCCGAGTTCCGCTAGACGACAATATAAACTGCCGAAATTTTCATCTTTGCCAATCTCCAGCTCTTCCTGGAAGATAATATCTCCGGTGTCCCAGCCTTCATTCATATACATGGTGGTAATTCCGGTGATCCGATCACCGTTCAACAGCGCCCGCCGAATCGGGTCAGCCCCTCGGTACTTCGGCAACAACGAACCATGTACGTTTATACAGCCGAATTTGGGGCTGTTTAAAATCTCCGAAGGTATTTTTTGGCCGAAAGCGACCACTGCTACCAGATCCGGCCGGAGTTGACGATAAACTGATAAAAACTCCTCACTGTCCACCTGTTGGGGTTGGTAAATCTGCAGACCGTTTTGGAGAGCTATTTTTTTAACCGGGGAAGGTTGTAACGCCATTCCTCTTCCTTTAGGACGATCCGGTTGAGTGACAACCCCGATTATTGAAAAATTAACGGATAATAAATATTCAAGGCTCACCGCGGCAAATTCGGGAGTACCCATGAATAAGACGGAAAATTTATTGCCCCTTAATGAATTACGCAACTCATTGCTCCTTTGTGTCACTTAAGTAATCAATGAATAGAATTCCGTTTAAATGATCGATCTCATGTTGAAAGGCGCGGGCCAATAAACCTTCCCCGGTCAAGTTAATCTTCTTGCCGTTAAGGTCGAAGGCAGTAACGCACACCCGTTCCGCGCGGGTGACATATTCGTTTCGATCGGGTAATGAAAGACAGCCTTCCATATCCCGATTCTCCCCTTCAATTTTGGTGATCCCGGGATTGATCAAAACTATCGGCCCTGTGCCGACATCGATTACAACCATCCGTTCCGATATTCCTACCTGGGGAGCGGCTAACCCTACCCCATTGGCTTGATACATCGTTTCAAACATATCTTTGGCCAAAACCCGTAATTTTTTACTTATTTTAGTAATATTCCGGGCTTTCTGCCGAAGCACCGGGTCCTCTCCGGTATGAATTTTTAATAACGCCAATTTACACACCTCATTTTTACAGATCAAAAATAAATCAAGTCTGAATCATTATAATTTAAGTCTCTAAAAAATTCTAGGGCTATACTATAGAATATGGACTACGATCCCGAATGATTTTAACATCGCTAAATTTCCGGAACGGAAATTTCGACCAGGAACCGTTTACTAAATCTTGAAGAACCTCTGAATAACTGCTTTTAAGTAATAATTGCCATCGAAATTTAGATTCGATTTTAGGAATTAAGGCGGGAGCAGGGCCCATCAATTGGATATAATTATTACCTTTTTGCGGGTCAATGTTTTCAAAGATTAAGTCACGGCAAATTCCAGCGAAAGTCGTTGCGGCATCTTCTACCTTTTCCCGGTTTAAACCGGTAAAACCGATCTTGATGAACTCCGAGAAAGGCGGATAATTCAATTCCCGCCGTCGCTCGATTTCCGCTTGATAAAAACCGAGATAATCATGGTCCTTGGCGAATTGCAACGAATAATGTTCCGGGTTGTAGGTCTGAAAAATAACCCGGCCGACCTTTTCTCCTCTACCAGCCCTTCCAGCCACTTGGGTCAATAATTGAAAGGTCCGTTCCGCCGCTCGAAAATCCGGAATATTCAAGGTCGAATCAGCGGAAATGACACCAACCAAAGTAACTCGTGGTAGATCAAGGCCTTTGGCTACCATTTGGGTTCCGAGGAGGATATCCACTTCTCCGGAGGTGAGTTCTTGATAAATCCGGTAGTGTGACCCTTTCCTGGAGGTAGAGTCCATGTCCATTCGGATCAGTTTCGCTTGGGGAAAGAAGTTGGCCAGCTCTTCCTCAAGCTTTTGAGTGCCGTGCCCAAAATAACGAATCCGACTGCTTTGGCATTTGGGACACAAATCGGGGACTGGTTGGCGATAATCACAATAATGGCAACGTAAAACCCGCTCCGAAAGATGATAAGTCAACGATACTTCGCAATTGGGACAAGCTAATGAGTAACCGCAATCACGGCATAAGATGAAAGTGGAATAGCCTCTGCGGTTGAGCAGTAGGATCACTTGTTCCCGCCGGGATACGGCTTGATTGACAGCTTCATGAAGAGAATTGCTAAGAATGTTTTTATTGCCCTGCCGAAGTTCTTCCCGCATATCAATGATTGAGACTTGAGGCAAAGGTTTTTGATTAAACCGTTCCTTAAGCCCTAAATAACAATATTTTCCGTTTTGAGCGGCATAAAAGGATTCTAAAGAAGGAGTAGCGCTTCCGAAAATAACCTTTGCCCCTGTCAATTCAGCTAATTTTTCAACTACGGTCCGGGTATGATATCGGGGAGTCTCCTCCTGTTTATACGATGATTCATGTTCTTCATCAATGATGATCAGTCCCAGGCTTTCGAAGGGCGCAAATAAAGCCGACCTAGCTCCCAAAACCAAGTTGGCCTTTTTATTTTTAATGTTAAACCATTGATCGTACCGTTCACCGTCGGACATATTACTGTGTAAAAGCGCAACTTGATCGCCAAACCTGAGCCTGGATCTTTCCAAAGTTTGGGGCGTTAAGGCAATTTCCGGAACCAAATATAAGACTTGTTGGCCTTGGCCGATGGCTTCCGCGGCTGCCTTAAGATAAATCTCGGTTTTACCGCTTCCCGTAATTCCGTGCAATAGAAAGAGGCCCAGATCCCTCCGGAAACAAAATTCGCTCCAGACCTCAGTTTGTTCGGACGTAAAATGGCAGGGCTCCCTTAAGGTTTCAATCTCTGAAAAGCCAACCGGTTTCCGTTCCTGAGGGACATCAAGGCCAACTAGTTTCCCTTCACGGACGAGCCGGTCAATGACTGAACCGCTAACTTCAGCCATGATACATAACTGGGAACGAGAAAGCATTTTTTCTTCAATCAGGACCGATTGAACCCGTTTTCCGGTAACGCTGGTTGCCGCTACTTCATCCGATGCCCAACAAAACATTCGAGAAACCTTGGTTTTAGTCTTGGGTGAAGTATAGCGATAAGCTTTTACTACCATTCGGTTTCTAGTTAAATAGTCCCAAACTTGAGGAAGATTGAAAAAACTTTTTTCCCATTCCTTGACCGGCGAATCCTTTAGTTTAGTTATGAGAGCGATGGCCTTAATCAGAACGGAGGTATCGAATTTACGCGCCAATCGTTTTTCAATTTCATCGTGGCCCAGATTTAACCGATAATAAGGAACCCTGACCGGATTCGATCCTGGCGGAAGACAATGTTTTAATCCCTCGGAACGGCTGCAAAAATAGTGCTCCGCCAGCCACTCGGCCAACTGATACTGGACCGGAGAAAGTAATGGAGGGTCGTCAATAATTTGGGCAATTGCTTTTAAACCTTGAATAGCGGAATTTTCTTTTAAAAACCAGATATATCCGATATTCGACCGGTTTTGGAAAGGAACAATCACTCTGGCTCCAATTTTCGCTGTTTTTTTAAACTTTTCCGGAACCAGGTAGTCAAATAATTTATCCAATGGTTGGGCCTGGGAACTAATTAATATCTGCGCAATATCACTCATCTAATCTTTATCCCTAACTTTCAATACTTAACCAATTTAGATCAATTATAAAATAAAAATCTCAGAGGGGCAAGGCTCTGAGATTTACTAATTCACTTGATACCGGCTTTGGTTCTTTCAACTCTAAACTTTCCGGCGCCAATTTCTCCTAATGCGCTCGACACCGGTTTAATAGTTTTTTCTTCGTCGGACTTTTCTTCTTCAAGAATCTTACGAGCTCTTTTAGCCGCGGTAATAACCAGGGTGTATCGGTTATCCACCTTTTCAAGTAATTCATCTAAGGAAGGATAGATCAAAAACAAATGCCTCCTTTTGTCTTTACAAATACGTAATTCAGATCGTCTATTAAGCTAGAATCTTTGTCTTTATTATATAATATTCAACTCTTCAATATGTTATCGATTAAACCTGGTTCTTGGCGATTAACTCTATCTTTCTCAGCTTGTATGATACATTTAATCCGTTCGCATGTCAAGTCAATTTCCTGATTTACAATTAAATAATCGTATTGGGGTATACTCTGAAATTCAGTCTTGATATATTGGAGGCGTTTGTTTAATTCCGCTTTCAGCTCGGTATTCCTTCCGATTAGCCTCTTCTTTAATTCAGAGAGAGAAGGCGGCGCTAAAAAAATTAGTACTGCATCGGGTAAAGAGCGTTTAACTTGAAGCGCGCCTTGTACTTCAATATCCAAAACCAGGTCCTGACCTGATTCCAGCAATTGTTGAACATTCTGTTTTGGAGTGCCGTAGTAATATTCATAAACTTTGGCCCATTCCAAAAATTCTCCGTTGCCTATCTTTTTTTGAAACTCCGTGTCCGTTAAAAAAAAATAATGTTGACCATCAATCTCGTTAGGCCTGGGAGCTCGGGTAGTAGCTGAAACGGAATACTTTAAACCCGGTTGACGGTTGAAAAGATTATTAATAACCGTATTCTTACCTACACCCGAAGGCCCTGAAATGACAATCAACAAACCCGATGACATCATCAAAACTTTTATTCCTCCGATTCTATGTTCGCATCTTTTGATGTAAGCCGATGAGCGACGGTTTCCGGCTGAACAGCGGATAGAATAACATGATCGCTGTCGGTGATAATTACCGCTCTGGTACGACGTCCGTAAGTGGCATCGATTAACATGCTTCGGTCACGGCTTTCCTGGATGATTCTCTTGATCGGAGATGATTCAGGACTGACGATGGCAACTATTCGGTTGGCGGAGACAATATTGCCGAATCCGATGTTAATTAATTTGATGTCCATATCCTTCTGAAGTGCCTCCTTCCTAATTGTTGCCGAGTCTTTCTATTAAAGCTTGTTTTTGACGGTTACCGAGTCCCTGAATTCTACGGGTCTCATCAATACCGATATCATTCATGATTTTTTTTGTCTTTACTTTACCGATACGCGGCAATGACTCTAGTAAGTAAACTACTCTCATTTTGGCCACCACGTCATCATTAATATTGTTTAATACTTCGCGTATGGTGGTCCTTCCTTTTTTCAGGTTCTGACGGATTTTTGCTCTTTTACTCCTTACTTCTTGAGCTTTTTTCAGAGCTCTCCTTTTTTCCTCCAATGAAAGTTTGGGCAGCGCCATCCTGTCTCACCTCCTATTCAATATTTTGAATTTGTTCTCTAATCTTCTCCAGCTCACTCTTGAATTGAATTACAATTTGAGATATTCTCAAATCATTGGCCTTGGAACCTATGGTATTGATCTCCCGATTTAACTCCTGAACCATAAAATCCAACTTTCGCCCGATGGGTTCGTTCAGATTCAAAGTCTTTTGAAATTGATGCAAGTGGCTTTCAATACGCACTAATTCCTCATTGATGTCCGATTTATCCGCAAAAACAGCAACTTCGGTCGCCAGACGATTGGGATCAACTTCAATTCCTTCGGTCAGTTCCTGAATTCTTTTGGCCAAACGGATCCGGTAATCGGAGACCATCTCCGGCGCAAGTTCAGCTAAATACTGTTTCAGCCCGTTTAAAATAGCCAGTTTTTCCTGTAAATCAACTTCCAGCCGTCTGCCTTCGGCGTGACGCATTTCAAGGAGATTCTCGATCGCTTCTTTGAGAACTTCACCGACTAAAACCCCTATTTGTTCTTGGTCTTCCGTTGGTTGGACCGTTTGCATCACGTCCGGCAGATTTAAAATTGTGGTTAAATCAGGTCTGCCTTGGACTTTAAATTCAGTAATCAGTTCATCAATGGCTTTAAAATAAGAAGTCAATATCGGTCGGTTTAATTTCACCAACACTTCTTCAGATAAGAGTTTTTCGATAGCAACCGATACTTCTATTTTTCCCCTCGATACCTTGGACGTAAGATCCCGTCGGAGTTTATCTTCTAAAAACGAGTAGATCCGAGGGATTTTAAAATAAAATTCAAGATAACGATGATTGATGGATTTGATATCAATTGTAATAGAATAGGCTGGAGTTCCTTTAATACCCCGCCCGTAACCAGTCATGCTCAGCGCCAAGTTGTAAAGTAACCTTTCCCCTGAGTTGCCAGGATTTATCTGGAAATAAAATATATATTCAACCTAGAATGAATAATTCCTCTTTTTTTCCAGGAAATTTAACAGAACTTAAGGAACTTTTTTTAAGATAGTCCGTTTTTTCGATTAAACCCATGATGGAATCAATCTATCTATCTCCCGGAATACTATTTTCACTCTAACACTGTTTTTTCAACTATGATTCCAGAATTAATTAAAGTTAATTCAAAATAATCCATACGGATTAGGAGGTCTTAAAATGAGAGAAAAAATTCAAAAATATTTGCCTTTAATCATTATTGCGTTATGTTCATCTTTACTTACTGCAGGCGCCTTTACCTTGGTATCAAACTCAAACCGTAATAATTCTTCAGACGCCGTTCCGTCGCTTCAACCAACTGTTCAAAGTGCCAGTTACCTTTCGAACCCGATCAGCGACGGGTCAATCGTAGCCGCCCGAAAAAAAGTTGCTCCATCGGTTGTCAATATTGACACTGTTTCGGTAGTAACCACCACTAGTCCTTCAATACCGTTTCAATTTAGAGATTTTTTCCCGCCCGGGTTCTTTCAAAATCAACAACAAGTCAAAGGCGCCGGTTCCGGTTTTATCATTAGATCCGACGGATACATCCTTACCAATGAGCATGTGGTACGGGACGCTCAAACACTGAAGGTAACTTTATACGGTGGCAAAAAATATGACGGCCGTGTGGTTGGGACCGACCCTCAGACCGACTTGGCTGTAGTCAAGATTAACGAGAAGAACCTCCCGGCAGTGGAAATGGGTGATTCAAATACTCTAGAACCAGGTCAATGGGTAGTCGCCATCGGAAATCCTTACGGTTTTCACGATACCGTAACCGCGGGAATCATTAGCGCTGTAGGCCGTTCTTTGGAAGACCCCAATCGTTCCGGCAACCTAATCCAAACTGATGCCGCCATTAATCCGGGAAACAGTGGCGGGCCTTTGGTTGATTTGACTGGTAAAGTAATCGGAATCAATGAAGCGATCATCGCTAATGCTCAAGGATTAGGCTTTGCGATTCCTATTAATTTGGCAAAAAGTATCGTTCAAGATCTGATCGAAAAAGGTAAAGTAGATCGTCCGGCAACCCCTTGGTTGGGTGTTGGTGTGATTGAAATAAACGACCGGATTGCCGAATACTATGGTCTGTCAAACACCGAAGGCGCAATTATTCAAGTGGCGCCCGACGGTCCGGCGGCTAAAGCGGGGTTAATGGATGGGGATATCATCAAGGAAGTTAATCGTAAAAAAGTAAAATCTCCTCAGGATGTCGTCGATATCATTAAGAACCTTAAAGTTAACCAAGAAATAGATCTTTTGATTTACCGCGACAAAGAGTTGAAAGTTTTCAGGGTGAAATTGGAGGCCAAACCTCAGCAACAAGAAATAAAAAACAGTTCCCGACCGCCCTTTAGAAGATGATTCATTTGTAGATATTGCCAATTACAGATTAATAAACTTTTGGTACAATACAGGTAACAGCAACACTTGCCGTTTTAATAACAACCGGAAAGAGGGTGGCCAGTTGGCTTTAACATCTTCGGTTCAAACACTTTCTCAGACCCAGGCGACTACCAATCGGATAGAGTTGTTTGAGTCTCTTGTAAAAACTTATGAAAAACCGTTGTATCAATTTGCCTACCGCCTCTGCGGCAATCATCATGAAGCTCAAGATCTGCTTCAAGAAGGATTATACCGGGCATATAAATCATTCGCCCGGTTTGAGGCGGGAACCGCTTTTGATCGTTGGTTATATCAGATTATCCATAATTTATGGATCGACCATTACCGTAAAAAAAGGAATCGTCCGTTGCTCTCTTCCATCGATGAGCCCCACCCTTATCTTGAAAATGATAAACCAACGGAGATTCCCGATCGATCTTCAATTCCTGAAGATGAGGCCGTCCGAGGCGAATTAGGAAGCCAAATTCAACAAGGCTTAAAAGAACTGCCCGTCGAATACCGTTCAGCCGTGATTCTTTGCGATGTTCAAGGATTATCCTATGAGGAGATCGCTCAAATTTTACGTGTTTCCATCGGAACAGTCCGTTCTAGGATTCACCGGGGCCGTAAAATTTTGCGCCGGATCTTACTCCCCTATCTTCAAGGAGTGGAGGTAGAATCCAAATGAATTGTAATCATGTTCAGAACTTAATTTCAGCCTTTATCGATGATGAACTTGCCGCCGAAGAAAAACGAAACTTCCGGCGCCACCTTTTCTTTTGCCAGGAATGTCATTCGGAATATCAAAACATCCTAAAATTAAAAACCTGTCTCAATAACCTCAACCAAGAGGACTGTAACTACGATCTTATGGCAGGTTTCAGACTTCGAGTGGCTGAAGCGGAACATTCATTTTTTCAGGAAACTAATCACTTTTTGATGCTGGGTCGGCTAGGGTTAGTTACCGGCTGTGTCACTATGTTTTTCTTTTCCACAGTCGCCCTTTTTCCGAATAGCCCTTCCCCCGGCAAACTGGCCCGAACACCTCAACCGGTTGGACTCACGCCCTCTTCCAATTCGGTAACCGTTAATCAAGCTGAAATATCAACCTTAATTGATGATGGGATTGATTCGGTTGACCAAAATCTTTCCCTGGATGAACCTGTTACAGTTTATCAAGCTTCATCGTTTTTACCATAATTACTCGCCATAAAATTAAGCGTTCCCCCTTCGATGGCCCCTTTTTACCGTTATATTTTCAGGCGCTGAAAATATAACGGTGTTTTTTATTGTGACTAAATCCTATCTTCCTTCATAAAATATCCTGCCAGAACAGATCGGAGGTGTCCTGATTTTGAGTTTCGGAAGTTCAATTATTTATCCATTTCCAGCGGTACAATATATTCCGTTGCCGATCACTACAATATCCAATGGTGAATTAGTAAAACCCCACACTAAAGTAAGCGCTCCGCTCTTAATCGCCGAAGGCGAACTTCAGAAATGCCGGGCCCAACTCAACCGGGAATTTGGTTTGGAGATCCCCAACCTCCGGCCAAAAGATTCACTTCCATTATTAGGATTAAATTGCCTGGTGGAAGAGGTTAAATATCGCGGCTTTTTCGTAACTATGGTGGGGAAAGCCCTGGTTAACCATTATCATTTCTTCTATATTCCCAAAAGGTATTTTTATAAGAAAAAATTATTTTTTGAGCTTTATGACAGCGACTCTGCCGAAAGAATCGCGCGATATTCCTTATTTAACGCTGATTCCGTTTGATCATAAAGTATTTGGCGCTCAGAACAGAGCTTGGTATGCCTGGAATGTTTTTAAGGCAGCCTTTTCCCAAGTATAATTGTTAAATACCAGTTCCTTGAGGCGTTGATCTTTCGGGCAATTCCAAGCATCTCGGATCGCTTTACAGATATCTTCAATTTTTCCCGGATCACAATAGTGCGCTAGCTCGCCAAAGTATTCCCTGGAGCAACCCCGATCGGTAGTGACGATTTTACATCCGGCCAAAGCCGCTTCTAGGGAAACCAAGCCGGGAGTGTCGTACCAGCTAACTAGCGCGTGAACCCTAGCGGCAGCATAAGCCGATCCCAATTCCAACGGCGCTAAAGAATCGATGAAGACAACTTTATTACCTGCCGCTTCGCGGCGGCACTCGCGGTAATAAAGGCCGTCGTTAATCGGGCCGATCAATACCAACGGTAGTTTGAGTTCCCGCGCGGCCCGGATCAACATCAATTGATTTTTACGCCGGCAGATTCGTCCTACCGACAGTAAAAAGTCTTTTAAACGATACTTTTGAAGGAAATGATCTGGCTTAGCGAGGGAAAACAGAGGATCAGCCGCGTTAGGTATGATTAGCGCCGGAGGTAGCTCTCCGAAATTTTTTTTAAGAAGATCCCTTTCCATTTCTGAATTGGGTAAAATCAACGCCGCTTTTTTTAAGACTTGCCGACGAAGGGGCATTGTCCTCTCCCACCATTCCCCAAAAGTCCGATTTTGACCGCTGACAGTCAAAAATTCGGTCGGGTCCCAGTAAATAGTGGATAAAACAAACCTCTTACGAAAACGCCTGACGTTTTGAAACTGCCGGAAGGTATCTTCCACCGGCATAATGTTAAAGAGATGGATGAGATCATAGGATTCTAAATCAAGATCAGTTTCGGAACTAATCTTAATTTCAAGATCCAGCTTTTCTAAATACTCTTTGGTTTTGGTAAGTTGAATACTATCCCCGGCGACTGATTTTAGAAAATTCATTCGATTCTGTAATAAAACTCTCACTTAAACACCTTCATTCTCGACTTATTTCTATGTCCACCTCGTAACGGACTGCTCCCTTCCTCCAAGGCCAAGGGTTCAAAGGAATGTAACTGAAACGGCGCAATCTCGGAACCAAAATCGGCTCCCCCTCCGCCAACCGCGGTTGATTTAAAAAGGTCCAAAAGGGAAATCCCAGCTTTTCTCTTCTTAAAAAGCCTTCGCTATCCCAATATTCAATCTCACTGTTGATTTTTCCCTCGATCAAAATCGCATTCAAAGCGTTTCGCCAATTAAATTCGGCAATCAGAGCCCGGCTGGTCTCAATCTCTCTTGGGTTGCCGAACTCCAGTTGGACCTCGCCTTTAATGATGAATTCTTCAAAAGGAGGGTCTGGTTTTAGTTGGGAACCCACTGTAAAACCTGGGCTTTGCTTCACTGTTGATACAGCTGCCAGGATCCGGCGTTTAATAAAAGCGGCTCCGGAAAAATGCCATAAATATTTATAGCTGAGACGGTCAGCTTCACTTTTAAATGAATCATATTCCAGTCTTGGGCTGAGATGGATTTGATAAGTTTGATCATCATTAACTGCTTCCCAATAATAATTTTTATTAAAATCAAGGTTAAAGATTTCTTCCCGATATTGGCCAAACCGATCCAGATAAGCGACTACCACTTCCGATACTCCATAAAGATTTAGCCATCCCTTTTTTATAGAGGAACTGATTTGGGATAACTCGTTACGAACCTTCATTATTTTCCAAGGCGGATGAGAGAGATTAAACTCAGTTTCACTAAACAATGGGAAATTATTTTCAGCCGCAGGCGCCAAACTGATAATTTCGGTTCCAGCGTTAGCGCTGGTTAGTGAAATGATTCGGGATTGATACATTTTAACAGTAACATTAAGTACCGTTTCAATTAAAAAAACCGAGTGACCGTTAATTATTTTGGGAACATCCAGATTGGGTTCGCAATCAAGTGTCAGATTCAGCAAGTCTCGATAATTTTCAAAAAAATTCTCCACCAATTCATCAATATGAAACTCAAAGGTTTGAAATCTTTCAATCCCGGATGGGTCCGGCAGATATAATTCAAAAGAAAGCAAAGCGCTGATTGACAAGGCTAAACCAACCCGTTTCCAATTGAATCGTTTTATTTCGGACTCCACCTCCAAAGGCCAGTCTTCAATCCTGCCTTCCACTTTAAAAACCTGCGGGAACTGGAACTGCTCTTGCTTCAAGAAAACATCAGCTTTAATCCTGGAGTCGGAATCAACGTCATCACCCACTCCCCCCAAAACAGTCAATTCCTTGCGAGTTACTAATTCCCAACCATAATTCAATTTCAGTTCCATTTTCCAGTCTTGTCCGTAGGTTGGCGAAACCCAATCAAAGGTAGTAATCGAACCGCTTATCATTAAATCACCCTCGGCAATCTTTTGGTCCGGGTTAATTAAAAAACTAAAGGATGAATTCACTTCGTGTTCTTTAAGAATATTATGGGAATTGCGATAGATAACGACACCGGAAATCCTTCCGGTGACCACTGGTGGTTTAGCCCGATCAAAAACAGCTATACCATTGAATTTTTTAGGACGGGAACCCCGCTTAAGCTTTAGCGGCAGGCTGCAAACTATCTCTCCTTTTCCCTTAGCGGTCACTACATCAGTTAGAATTGTGAACGGGCGCGACTCTTGGCCGGCTGTGTCAAATTCATGAATACTCAAGGTAAAACCTTGTTCCAAAAGGGCTTGATTTTCACCCAAACGGCGCGGCTGAAAAATAAAATAATCGGTCTTGAGCTCCGGAGTAAAAAAAGGCAAGGGTTCCGGAAACTCGGCGCCCATAATCACTTCAAATTGAAGTTTATCTTCGGTTTTTCGAAATTTCCCGTCGGAATCCAGATACTTAATTTGCCGTTTGAAGGAGCCTTTTGCCACCAAAGAACCGCCCTGATTCAGAAATTGAATTTCCTTCAGATGGCTGTCGATTTGGTGAATCCGCTTATTGACCAATTCCGGCCAAAGGGTTTCCACTTTAAATTTACTGGTTAAAGTTTTAACCATTGATCGGCTCCTAAAATAATCTCACTCATTTATATGCTATGCTACTAAAAAAAAAGAAACAGGTTGTTCATAGTTACAACCTGTTTTCCTTGGGATCACCGACGGATATGATTGCTTGAATCAATTTAGAAGTAATAAGGACCGTATGGAGCAACAATTACTACCGATAGTTGTTGAGTTTCAGTAACCTTGATGAAGAATTCAATTACCACTTTTTGCCGTAAGGTATTGCTGTCCTCAAGCTCAAAGAGGATAGTCTCGATGCGGGAGTCGACCCGTACATTCATGCCCGGTGTAGCGCCTGGGATATCGACAAAAGTACTGAACGGAATATCCTCGGCTTGATGGTGTTCGAGATTGTCATTGGCAATGAAAAAGATTTGTTTATGAAGTATTCCTTGAATAATGACTTTGTCTTCAATCACTTCGGTGGTTAGATCGCGAATACTGGCGATGATCTCCCTAATTTTAATGGTCGGCAGCGGTAGGCAAAACACATTCTCAACCAGAATCTGCTTGGTATTTTCGCCGGTGACTGTTTCCAGTTTGAGTAAAGCGCCCGGCCCTAGTTGAATGTTAACCTGGATGCTTTCAGTTACTTTAGCGAAGAACTCGATGACTACTTTTTGGAGTAAAGTACAAGAGTCTCTCAGATCAAAGTGGACAAATTCGACGGTTGGGTTAACGACCACATCCATCCCTGGCGAAGCCCCGGGAATATCGACAAACGTTGAAAATTCGATATCCTCTCCCTGATGGTATTCGATATTGTTAGCGCCAATGAAAAAGATCTGTTTGTGAATAACGCCCTGAATAATTACTTTGTCTTCAATCACGTGAGTGGTAATATCCCTGACTACCACAGTAATATCATCAATTTTAATTGCCGGCGTGTTCAAGTTGATAAAATTCTCGAACAACTCTTGCTTGGTATTTTCACCCACTACTTGATCTACCCTTACCAATGGCCCATCACCGGTTACCAAGTTCAATTGTCTAGTCTCGGTGACCTTTACAAAGAACTCGATCACCACTTTTTGATGAACTATGGTCGGCGTTAGTAAATTAAAGATTACCGTCTCAATTACCGGACTTACTTGTACGTTCATTCCAGGCTCCGCTCCCGGAACGTCTACAAAGGTGCTGAATGGTATATCCTCTGCTTGATGATGGACGATATTGTCCTCTCCCACAAAAAAGATTTGTTTGTGGAGTACCCCTTGGATGACTACTTTATCAGCAATCACATCAGTGGTTAAATCGCGAATGGTAGCGTTGATATTCCGGATCTTAATCGCCGCAATCGCCAAGGTGACGTTTCTCTCTACCAATAATTGTTTAGTATTTTCTCCGATAACCACTTCTGCGCGAATCAAAGGGTCCATACATTTCCCTCCTCATAGTATTTTTAAATCATTGGGCTGATTTCAATATCCCGGCAACACCTCGCTTTTCTCGGATACCGATTGACCACCTGACTGCTTAAGGTCCATTGAGATCTGATTTGGTTTTGATAGTGAAGACCCCGCTTCGTCTCTTTTCTTAGTGTCCATATCATTCGCGATGGATTTCGGATGGTATTGATCGTCATTGCCGTGGTATTTCAAAAACCAAATCATCAGAATGAGTAAGATTAGAAGATAGATCATCAAGCCTAGAAAAAAAATTAGTCCCACTTGGTTTAACCTCCAAAACGCACTGGTGTCAACCTCCGGTTTTTAGCTATTATAATATATGTGCTTTTGACTTTATGTGCGCATGTTACAGATTTATTTTGAATGTTCTTGCTCCGTCTAAATTAATTTACTATCACTATCATCATTAAACGAACATAAAATACACCATACTGAGCATTCCTTCGTAGAGGGAACCCCAAGGGGGATTAGCGTTGGAATATTTAGCGGATCTAATCGTTGTCAGTTTCAATGCCCGCAAATACTTGGCGGATTGTTTAAAAAGCATCAAAGAACAGACTCCCCTGGATAAGGGACTAAAAGTCTGGGTGGTTGATAATTGTAGTACCGATGGCAGCCGTGAACTGCTCAAATCATACGGATGGGTCAATGGAATTTACAATCAAAAGAATCTGGGGTATGGCCCGGCTTGTAACCAAGGTATCAAAAACGGTAACGGCCGGTTCATTTTTTTGCTTAACAGCGATACCAAGGTTACTCCAGGTTGGCTTCGGCCTTTGATTAAAACTATGGAGTCCCGGCCTGAAGTGGCGGTAGTAAGTCCGCGATTGGTCAATCCTGAAGGGTATTTGGTGGGAGTAGGCGTAGTAGGGACCAATGCCCAACCGGTCCTGAGAGGATGGGGGGAGCCTGACGAGCCGCAACGTTATGATAAATATTCCGATTGTATCAGCATCGGCGGGGCTTGTATGGGAATCAAGCGCCAACTCCTACCCAAGCTTGGCTACTTTGACGAAAACTACTTTCATTATTTTGAAGAGACCGACTATTGTTATAACGCGCGTTTTCATGGATACAAAGTGGTCTATTGCCCCGAAAGCAAGGTCATTCACCGGGTATACGGCAGTTGCCAGAATATGCGGATTCTCAATAACTATTTCAGTAACAGCCGTAATTATTTTCAGAATAAATGGAAGGATTTTTTAACCGATGAAACCGTATACGGAGAGGCCCTTACTGGCGATGTTGCCGGTACATAATGAAGCCGGCCGTTATTTAACAGCCGTATTAAACCGGTTGAGCGAATTTGTGGATGGAATCATCATTCTGGATGACGCCTCTACTGATGAAACCCCCGAGCTTTGCCGGAACCATTCCGGCGTCATCCGCTACCATCGTTTAGCAGAACCTTTATTTAGGACCGATGAAGCGGCCCTCCGCCGGAAGCTTTGGGAAATGACGGTAGAACTCGAACCCGGATGGATCATCGCCATTGACGCCGATGAAGTCTTTGAATCCGGAATCAGCCGGGAAATCCGTCTTTTGACCGGAGAAAACCGGTTTGACCTGGTTTGTTTTACAATATATCATTTTTGGGGTGATTTAATTAATTATCGGGTTGACGGTCTATGGGATCCGGCCCTTGCTAAAGCCACCTGCCTTTATCGTTTTCAAAAAAACCTTGTTTATCATTGGCCCAGTCGCAGGCTTCATTGCGGACGGTTCCCCATCGAATGTTATCAACGTCCGGCCGGGATTTCCAGGGTCCGCCTGCTTCATCTGGGTTATGTCCATCAAGAGGATCTCTTCCGCAAATTTCAAAGCTACTTGACTCTAGATCCCCAAGGTCAGTTTTGTCCTGCCGCTCATTATCGCTCAATTATCGCGCCTCCCCGCTTAAAGCAATGGACCGGTGAAAGGTTGGCCAATATTTTATGAAAACAAGCATCATTATTGTAAGCTATAATTCCAAACCAGCGCTTAAACCTTGTATTGACAGCCTGACCGCCAATACCTCTCCCCCATTTGAAATTATTATCGTTGATAATCATTCCCTTGACGGTTCGGTGGAATTTTTAGAAAAATTAAACAACCCTACAGTTCGAGCTGTTATTAATCAATCAAATTTTGGATTTACTAAAGCTTGTAATCAAGGAATTGCAATGGCCCAAGGGGAGCTATTGGTAACAATGAACCCGGATGTTCTAGTCCCTTACGGCTGGCTGGATCGGATGGCTTGGCATCTCCGCCACAACTCCCAGACCCTGGTAGTAGGACCGAAAGGAATCGGCATCGGAGGACGCCAATTCCCTGGTTTGCTGAATTACCCAAGTAACCTTTCAGCCGCCGCTCGCAAGTTTGCCGCAATATACCACCGGCAGTCGGAACCGGCCAAATTTTTAATCGGTTGTTTAATCCTGTTTGACCGGCGGTTAATCGAAAAAATCGGGCTTTTAGACGAACAAATGCCTCTTGGAGCCGATGATTTCGATCTATCGCTCCGGGTTCGCCGGGCCGGTCACCAGCTTCGGGTGGCCCGGGATGTGCTAATCCGGCATTTAGTTCATGTTTCCTTTAATCGGAGCAATCCTGATGAATGCCGGAAACTGGCGGATTTAAGTTATCAACATTTCAACCGGAAATGGGCCGATGAATTAAGCCGTTATGGCTGGGACGGACTATTCGAAAGCGACCAGCCGATCTATCCCGGAGATCCCCGTTAATTATAACGGTTATAGGAACGAAATTCCTTACTGTTACTCACTACAGCTTGGCTCCGGGGCCATGAAGGGTTTGCTTGACCTTGATAAAAAAAGGTGGTTTGGTGATGTTTCGGTTTAGGGATAATCCTACTAACGTTGCCCGGCTTGAAGTTCCGAATTTGTTGAAAGATCTCTCCGAGGCGATGTTTGTAAGTGTGGTCCCGGTAAACTCTATTCTGTGATTCGCCGCCAATTAAGAATCTCAATTCCGGTTTGGAAAGATATGATTCGATTTTGCGAGCTAAGTCATCGGGGTCGGAAAAACTGATCATTTCTTTCTCATCCTGAAAACAATCCCAAAGATCCGGCCGGAGCCGGTCTACCATTTGAAAACCGCCGCAACCGGCAATGGCAAAAGCGCGATCATTGGGGCTGGTTGCCATAACTCCCTGAGTATTGCCGGAGGGCGGGTTGATCGGATCCCGGTGAATATTAAGGTTGATCTTGGCGCCGTTGTAATATTTCAAGACCTCCCTAAAATCATTGACTACCGGAAGGACAAAATCCCGTAAATCCGGGTGTAATTTCTCCCACCGGTTCCACTCCCCGATTAATTTAACATTCAAATGTTTTAAAAAAGGCGCGATTGAGTTTAAAATCTGAACCCGATTGGGAAAACCCATCCCGACGAAACAAAGGTCGCTCCGGTAAGTGTCTGTAACATTCATTTTTTTATGAATCCGCGGATTGCAGCACCACGGCAAATAAGTGACCCTGGGATGAGAATATTCATATACCGCCTGCCGTTCATTGGTAAAGACAAAATCAAAAGCATTGACCATAGATCCTCGGTGAAAATCAATCTCGTAAGGATCCTCCACCAGCCATAAGACTGTGGTAATCCCCAGGGACCTAGCGTAACGGACCAGCTGCATTGGAGTGCGCGATCCATGAACCACTAGTAACATATCCGGACGATAATCCCTGATAGTTTTATGTAACAAGTTCTGGGGATGGACTTGACGAACCAAGCAACGAAAGTCATTCGTTAATGAGGTATAGATATCATAAGCATAACGCAGATGGAAACCTAAAGCGCCGGAATCTACAAATAAAACTCGCAAAATAGCTCCCCCTTTGATGTCTAAAAGCGACCTGTTTCCCAGAATAGGACGAAGGCCGCGTAGGACATAGAAGTCTAATAGCGACCCTATCCCTTAAAGGGTATTAGTTAAACGTTGCAACTCCTAAACAATCCCGCGAAGGATGGTAGTTTACCTTATGAAGGGCAAGGGATCTGGTTTTAGAATTAAAATGAGTAATAGTGTTCCGCTTTTTCTTAAAATCTTATAATTACAAAGTAAAATTAATAATTGTCGAGCATTTTTTAGAAAACTTCAAAATCACTATATGATATGTTCCAATCTCATCTAGAGCCACCTATTTACGATATAATGTGCCCGACTCACAATCTTACTTTACACTTTTCCCCTTGAGCTTGTATTTATGACTCCGGCACGACACAGTAACTTAAATCCCTCCGTAGACTGTGTAATAGGATGAAGTGAAAAGTGAGCTGATAACATTTCGGCTTTCGCAAATCATGGTTAAAAATTCTACTTCATCCTGTATAGAGAGGATTTTTATCCCGGAAAGGATGATCCGCATGACATTTTCGGTGATTATCAACTGTTATAATACTCTTACCCTAATTAGAAAATGTTTAGAAGCGGCCTTAAATACCACTGACAAAAAAACTGAGATCTTATTAATCAATAATCACCCTCCTTATCCAGACGTTTTACAGTTCTTAAAAAAATACCGGCATCCCCGCGTCCGAGTACTCGATCCCGGTAAAAACATCGGTTGTATGCCGGGTTTTCAATTTGGCGCGGAACATTCCCGGGGACGATATATCATTAAATTAGATGATGACGTCATTGTTCCCAATAAAAATTGGATTCAGGCAATGTATCAAGCTTTGACCGATCAACCCAAATTGGCGTATGTCGCCTTAAAACCGTCGGCTGTAAAATCGGAACGAAAACAACAGTCGGTTAAACGCAGTTATAGTTTGGAGTTTCGCCGCGAAACTATTCTCTTTTGGTGCATGATGATTAAAAAAAGCTTATGGCAATCCCATTTTGTCATGAAGAACCTCCCCCTTTACGGTGTTGGGGAACGTTATTACGAGCGGAAAGCGAACCAATTAGGCTTAAAAAAAGCCTACCTTACCTCCCATATCTGTGCCAGCCTCGGCCGGACCAGGGAATCGGATCCGCTATATGGGGCTTGGAAACTCTTTTATGTCAAAATGAAGGATAAACGGGCCGGGTTCGAAGATTGGAAAAAATCCTTTGCCATCGGCCCGGAAGAAGCGGAGATTATGCGTAAATTCGGTTACCCCGAACAACAGATAGCGGAAATAAAAGATTTATTAAGTAATATTCAACTAGAAAACCAGCAAACGGCGCTAGTGAATTAAGAGTACCCTAGCCGATGCTCTTTAAAAGATTTTGGATTGCGAAGCCATCGGTTACTCTACCCGCGCCGGGGAGAGCAAGAGAAAGGTCTACGCTAAAGTCAGGACCTACTTAAATATATTTTTCTAAGTAGCTTAAAAAGGAATGATCAATTTGTCAATCAGCTCAATTCCCGACCGCCGACTAATTTCGACAATCGAGGTTTTAAACCGGGTTCAAATTGCCTTAAAACAAAAAAAACCTTTTTCATTGGTCCGAATCGGCGACGGAGAAAACATCGTCTTGGCCCAAAATATCTTGCTAACCCCTAAAGAGGTCTTAAACTCTTATTGGGTAAAACAGTCCGATACCGGCCGCGGCAAAGGAGTGACCCTTCCCAATCTTAACCTTCGCAATCAAATGGTTAAGGCCATTCGCCGCGCCGACCTGGTTGGAATCTGCCGTCAAAAAAATGATGAAGTAAGCGTGCCGAGTAAATATAAACGGGAACTCACCAATAAGCTCTTTGAACGCTTTCACTTAAAACCGTCGAATCTTTGTTATGTTTTCGTCAATCGTAAAATGGTATCGCACCGTCTTTTCTGGGAGATAATCCACCGCTACCGCACCTTGCTCATTTCCAAATGGGCTGAAGCCTATGCCGAAAAAGTCACCCGCGAATATACTTATCTAAAACCACGGATTGCCGGGTGTATTGATTTTACTCATTACAAACAAATTCCGGATATACTGGCGCAGCTTGGGAAATACCGATTCGATCTGGCCTTAGTCTCCGCCGGAGTCAATTCGGTCCTGCTGGCTCCGGCCATTGCCGAACGCTACGGCAAAACTGCTCTTGATTTCGGAAAAACCATGATGTATACCGTCCGTCCCTGTAGTAAAATTAGTCCTTGGAGATCGATGGTGGAAATAAATGCTTTCCCTCGAAAGGATGAAGGCTAATCGTCGCCTAATTGGTAGAAATAATAGAACAACCCGCAGAAATCGTTGAACAACCCGTAGGAACCACCGAACAGGTCGTAGGAATCGTTGAGCAACTCGTAGGAACCACCGAACAGGTCGTAGGAACCGTAAAACTATGGGAACCTTGAAATACTACGTGAAATCTTCCTGCCCGTCCTTGTCACCCATAAAAAGATACCTCCGTCCAACCATAAACGGCCGGACGGAGGTTTTTTAAATATAATATTTGAAGGTATAATCTGAAATTTGACCAAATTTAGTTACCCGTTCCAAAAGCGGCTGATCTCTCGAGCCACTCGGGACCAACTGAAAAACTGCTCCGCCAACCTCCGGCCTTCCTCCCCCATTTGCTTACAGAGAAGCGGATCATTAATTAAAACAGCGATTTTATTGGCAAAGGATTTAGGATCCTCGGGAGACTCGACGATCAACTTATTAGTAGTGCGAATGATTTCCGGATTACCGCCGCGATTGGTGGTTATGATTGGAAGCCCGCTGGCTAAAGCTTCGTAGTGGACTCTAGCTAGCGGTTCTTGCCATTGAGACGGGCAAACGAAGATATCCCCCGTCCAAAACCATTGATGCACCTCTTCCGGTTTGACAAAACCGGTAGTGATGATCGGCGCCGGCGAACGTTTCGCCAGCGAACGAAGGTAGGCGACATAGTCGCTGACCTTATTCTGCCCGTACCAATTGCTGCCGACCAGGACCAGCGCGATATCAGGATGATTTTTAGCCAGTTCCAAAATGGCCCGGATCAGGATATCCACCCCTTTTTTAATGGATAAACGGCCCACATATAAAATAACCTTCTTTGAAGTTAAGCGATATTTTTTGCGGAGCGCTTCGCGAATTCGAAGAGCCTCTTCCGAGGTGGACGGGTGGAAACGATCTAGATCAACACCGGAATAAATGGTATCAAGTTTACTCTCGGCTTGAGGATACATCTCTTTGATTGTATTACCGACATAATCGCTGATGTTAATGATTCGCTCCACATTATCAATGGCGAAGACAGCTTCGGCGGGAGTGATTTTTCCCGGGTCGAACATATCATTATGCATACTCAGGATAATACGGGAGTTTGGAGCCACTTCCCGGATGGCTTTTACCATACGGGGCCGGTTAAAAATATGGATCAGGTCAAAAGATTTGTTCTTCAGAAAATTGACTACTTCCTGCCGGTATTTTTTGAAATCGCCATCGCAGGGAACCCGCTTGTACTTGATATTACCAATGATTTCATTTTTGGGGAGAGCCGGATCGGTTCGGCCGAGAATGGTTAAATCGTAGTCTTTCGCGAGTAGGGGAGCTACTCCGGCAATATAGGTTTGGATAGCTCCGCCATGAACCGGGGGTACCGGTAGTTTTTCCGTCACAATCATTAGGGCTTGCATGCTAGGTCTCCTTTCCAGCCCCTCAATTCTTTCAGGGCCGAACTCTTACTCTCCTCCAATTTCACTAATCGTTTTATCAGCCTCGCGGTATTAGAATTTAGAAATGCGGCCGGGTTATAAAACATTTCTTTCAGATGTTTGTAAAATTCATTAGGAAAAGCCAAGTCGATCAAGAGAACTTCATAGAGTTCAGGTTCAATCGGGTTCGCTTTATGATAAGCGCTGATCATCCCTTTAATCCATTTCAGTTTCCATTCTCCCAAATCATCCATGGTACTGGTAATCAGCTTGCGCAGGTCGCGGATGGGCAGATCAAAGGCTACCCCGTCCAGGTCGATGATCCAGACACCGCCCTGGCCAAGCTGGCCGTTGGACCAACCATAGTCTTGATGGACCAATCCCCAATACTTCTCGCCGCGGGCCGCTAATTTGGCGTAAGCCGATTGCTGGAGGCGGGTCAAGCCATCTCTAGCTTGTTTTTCAAACCGGCCAACCACTGATAATAAATAAGAACTGGCAGGGGCGTCATGGTATGCTTGGGTCAAAACTTCAAACCAGTTAATTTTATTAATGATCTTCTTATAATACTCCGGCCAGCGGGATAAACGCGACGGCTTTTCGGCCCCCATCGGCGGCCGGTAACCCCGAGACAGCTTATGAAATTCGCCCAGTCCATAACAGAGCTTGGCGGCGCCATCCGGATTAATCTTGGAAGCTTGGGTCAAAGGTTTAATCCAAGTGTTGACAATCCATAATTTAGCGCCCAATTCCACATATAACTTCCCGTTTTTAGTTTGCGCCAGGACCGGAACCCGCGCGCCCCGCCGGGACAAGTAATCTTGAGCGCCGATGCTAAAAAGGCTTCTAGCCGGCTGTCGGTGCAGCAGCTTCAAACTATGGGTCCCTTTGCTGGTTTCCAGCCGCCAAATGGCCCCGCCTTTATCAGGCTTGGTCGTGATTAACTTCATGGTAAAGACAGTCATTTCGTAATTAGTTAGCGCCTGATCAGCCAAGGTTTTCACTTCCGGCGGCACATATCCGTCCTTATCCAACCATTCATTGGGAGCAATAAGTCTCCTTTTATCAGGCAATGTAAATCACTCCTCTTTAGTTACACTATTGTATGTTTTTTTCGGTCCATTTGAAATAAGCTATAAGCCTTGGAAATAAGATTTCATAGTTTTATAGGTTCTAACAGGTTGAAAGTTATTAAAAACGATATCTCGCAAACTATTCCCAAATCGAGAGAGGAATTCAATTGATTTTTCCCCTGGGCTCAAAAAAAATCCCTTTGAAATTAATAACGATGGGATTCAAATCCCGATTTATTGCTATAACGCCAAATTCATGCAAACCCTTTTTTACTACAAAAAAAAACCCCTCAAAGAGTGGTTCGTCTTTTTAATTGCCAAAATTATCGTGATATGCCGATGGAAATTCACCCGGAATAAGAAAACTTGTTTCACTTGGCTTAATATCTAAACCAAGCCGGCTCTTTATTCGATCTCAAATCATGCTCTTTTATTATCTCCTCAACTATCTTTATCCTTGACGGCAATCTCGACGGCCGTTTAAGATAAGCCCACGCTAATCTGCGATGTAAGTTCATCATCACATAAAGGTTATACATTTCCCAAAAAACATCAGATGGCCGCCCACCGCAATAACCGAT
>JAEWZY010000077.1 GCA_023394955.1 Bacillota bacterium | reverse complement strand
ATAGTTTTATGTTCGTCAAGCTGGAACGGAGTAAATGGGTTGGGACGAAAGACGCTCAGGGGAGAATCACGATCAAGTTCGTGCCGTTGCTTCGAACCGGGGAGTTAAAGATTCATTGCAATTATGATGATCTAAATATGTTTCAGTTGCCGGTTGATCGTTCCGAGTTTTATAACCACCCGGAGAAGCTTGTTACGGTTTATCAGAAGTTTGCCAGCAGGACGGAAAGTTATGAATATGATGCAATGGGGAATAGGACCAGCGAAAAAATCTTGCTCAGGAAAGAATATGGGTGGAGTTATACCTATTATCCAAATAGCAATCGGTTAAAAGAGAAGGTTAAGGCCGACGGTTCGGAGAAGTTTGAGTATGGCTATGACGCGAATGGGAATTTGATTTCTAAAGTTGTAACCAAAGGCGAAAAAGTTGATACTTGGGAATATGCGTTTGATCTTTTCAACCAGTTGGAACAAGTTAAGAAAAACGGGGAAATTGTATCAACTTATATTTATGACCCGAACGGTTTCAGGGTTGAGAAGAACGGCAGCAAGGGGAAAGTTCATTATGTGCCTTTGTTGAATGACGAAGTGGGTTACAAGAAGGAATTTTCCACCAGCGCGGAGTATTCTTTTGTATACGTTGGAATTCAACACTTAGCGCGGGTTAATGGTGTCATTGGCGGGAGCGGGAAAAAGTTCTTCTATCACAACGATCACTTGGGGTCAGCTTTGGCGGTTACAGATGAAAATGGCGGTAAAGTTGTTGAGAGAGATTTTGCCCCCTTTGGGGAAAGGATAAATGTTGATGTTTATGATGATGAGCCGAGGGATGCAGAGGAAGACGAGAGCGGGTTTACAGGGAAAGATTTTGACGAGGATATTGGGTTATATTATTACAATGCGAGATGGTACGATCCCGCGATAGGTCGTTTTGTTAGCCAAGATCCTGCTCAAGATGATGCCACGCTTTACGTTTATTGTCGTAATAACCCCGTGAATAACATTGATCCTACTGGGTATTTCTCAGTTGGATTACAAAGTGGTTGGGGACTATTCGCGGCGGCGGTTAATGCGGTAGCTATATTAAGCGGTGACAGTAATTTGAGTATGGTAATGTCATGCTTCAATATGTTTATTGCTATCAAATCATCTATTCAAACTGCCCAAACAAAAGAAATAGTAACTGAAGCGGCACAAACTGACGAGCCAGCCCCCGATCCGGTAGAAACTGCGGAGAATGCTTCTACACCTGCGGTGGGAGGTTCAGTTCCGGCCAATACATCAGCTTCAAGCGAGGGAAATACAAGTACCGAAGACGCCGGAGCAATACAACCGCCGCCAGCGGATGAGGCTCCAAAAAGCACACAGGAAATCATTGAAGAAATTGAACCAGATCCACCGGTTGAAACGGTATCGTCGAATGATAGTGCCTCAGAAGAAGATTGGGAATTCACCTCTGATCCCCTTGAAAGCATGGAGGTACGAGGTAAATCAAAGAGTAATACTTTTGGAAAAGATGTGCGAAAATATAGCGATGGAAAACCCAAGCCACATCAAGGCGTAGATTTGAAGGCTGCTGTTGGGACAGATATTAAATCCGTTGAAAATGGAGAAGTAGTGAGAATAGTTAAAAATCCAAACGATAAGGAAGGTTATGGAAGTTATATTGTTATTAAGTTTGAAAAAGGTGGAAAAACATATTATGCATTATACGGCCATCTATCGGAGATTGGTAGTGATATAAGCGCCGGAACTAAAATAACAGCGGGTCAAGTGTTAGGGAAAACGGGTAATACGGGGAATGCTTATAACATGTCAAAAGCAAACGAACATCTGCATTTCGAGCTTAATACTTCAGATACTTGGGGGAAGGGAATTGGCACCAGAATAGACCCATTAATTCGCTTTAAAGCGCAATTGGAGGTTAAGTAAATGAGAAAAATATCTATTTTATTACTAATGGCGCAGATATTTATATTAAGCACCATAATAGCTGCTGATACCAAGCCAACCTTTGTTTTAAGCACTATTCGTTTTGATAATGATAGTCAAGGGATTTTAGTGCCTGAAATTGCTGTTGATTCTAATGGCAATTGGCGCAAAGCAAATATTAAAGACTTATGGGTGGGTCAAGAATTTCAAATCTTTGATAGGACAGAAAAGCCTAAATTACAGGGGAAAGTAACAATAAGTTCGCTTACGGAAGATTTTTATGCCTCATTTATATCAACAGACAAGCCCCACGAAAATGTCTATTTTAGAGGAATTTACAAAACCAAACTATTCTCTTGGAATACCTACAAAACCAAAAGACATAAACCGGAAAATCTTAATGGTCAGATTCAACAAGAGTTTTTGAAAAAGCAAACAGATATTAAAGAAACGCTTCAAAATGTTGTAAAAACAGATTGGGATAACATAAAAAAAGATTTTCCAGAATTATCTTCATCAAATATATCGGAATTTATCAGCGCTGATATTAATGGAGATACAAAAGACGATTATATTTTGATTTTAAGTAATTTCGATGATAAAGATGGAGCGGCGATCATTGTATACCTTACGGATGGAACGCAATTCAAGAGAATTCCTATAAGTTATTGGGGGAATGCTAGTTATGATACAAGTTGGCCTAGGATACTGTTTGTTATGGATTTCAATGAAGATGGAATCAAAGAAATTGTAATATCTGAATCTGATAGCGATATTAATATTCCAATAATTTACAGTTGGGATAAAGGTAAAGAACTATTGATGGAACTCTATCATGGAGAAGAAGAATTTTGGAATGGATGAACGATAACTGAAGTGATCCTTCCCGTCCGGCGACCTGCTTCCAGCGAAGTCAATCAAGAAGCGGGACTCATGGCCCTGCCGGGGGCGCGGCGGTCAACCGGAGAAATTCAGGCCAGCAGAAAGCCGGTTGACCTGCCCAGCCCCCTGATTCTGCTGTTGGGGATCAATAAGGCAGGGTGATAATCGGACCCGCAAACATAGCAATATCAACACTTCCGGCAATCCCTAAACCCAAGCTAAATCCCGCTAATTTGCGTCCAGCGCCGGGCGGGAATGGCTCATCTTTCACCTTTGGCTTTTGCGCCCAAAAATGCCGGAAAGTGACCTGCAACACGGCTTTGCATTCTACTGAATTGCTGATACTTTTTAATTGCGTCAATACTCTCGCTCCGTTTTTTCAGCGCTGTATTGGACGGAACATGAAAGTTATTTCGCAAAAAAATTTTCGTTTTGAAATAAAGCCTTTATTCCTGGGCATTCAGGATCGCAGAATGAAACCCAAAAGCTGTCCCAAAATAGGGGCGGTTTTCGTTTTGCGGGAGCGGCGGAATGAACTTATAAAGCGTTTCCAGTGCTTGATTTGGCGATTACCGCAGTGAATTATTTTCAGATAGCCAAATCAAACCGGAAACAATGCTTTACAATTATTCCGCCGCAATT
>JAEWZY010000075.1 GCA_023394955.1 Bacillota bacterium | reverse complement strand
AGCCCTCCAGATTTCCCCGGAGGGGAACACGGTCAGTTATGACTATGATGAGAACGGGAACCGGACTGCCGTCCGGGATGGGAAGCATAACGAGACCAAGTACGAGTACGACGCGCTGAACCGGCTGCAGAAAGTGATCGACGCCGATCTGAAGGCGACTACCAACTGGTATAACGAAGAAGGCAGGCTGACGAAGACGGTCAGCCCGACGGGACTGGTTACCAAGTTTCATGTGAACGAACTGGGGATGCCGCTACGAGTGATTGACTCGCTAGGGCAGACCAGGAGTTTCGACTATGATATTTCCGGGAACACCATTTACAACAAGGACCCGCGCGGTACGGAGACGAGGTTCGAGTATGACGATCTCTACCGGGTGTTGCGGACCGACTTGCAAAATGGTACCAGACAGCAGTATTTGAGTTACGAATATGATCCGGTCGGTAATATTAAGCAGACTGATAATGGGCAAGTAAGATTGATTTATAACAACGCTGATACAAGTTATGAGTCAGATCCGTTTAATCGAATCAAAAAAGTGGCGCAGGTAATGCCCGGTGGAACGACTTACAACTCGGAATATCGCTATGACAACAAAACCGGCAACATGACCGGAATAAAGTATCCCAACAGCCAAGCTTGGCTGAATTACGATTATGACAAGATGAATCGCTTGGTCGGAATTCCCGGATTTGCGGGAAGTGGTAACAATCTAGGATTTACCTATGATGAAAACAGCGCGTTGCAAACAGTGAAAACTGATAACGGAGTCCAAACTACATATCAACGGGATAAAAACGGGCGGATTACCAATATTGGGGCGACAAAGAGCGGCAACAACATTTTAGCCTTGCATTATGAGTACGATAACGCCAACAACATCATTTTGCGTAATGATAATGTTTATGTCTATGATAAACTGAATCGCTTACAACGGGCTACGATATACGGAGCTTTCGAGGACAAGTTCACCAAAGCGGATCTCTTGATGGGTACTGTGGATCAAGACTATCATGGAAGTAAGGAAATTGAGGAAGATGTTACTGATCAAACCCAGGTCAAGCTGGATTTTGCAGCCCGGAGCCTAATTTTGGACTTACAGACTGACGCGGATAATATCTCTAAAGTTGAGTTAATCCCGGAGGTAATGGGGCATCGGGTTCCGGTTGAGCAAATAGAGGTTTACTACCGGCATAGCTTCATGTTTGTCAAGTTGGATCGAAGCAAGTGGGCGGGGACTAAAGACGCTAATGGAAGGATAACGATAAAGTTTACGCCATTGCTGGAAACCGGCGAAGTGAAAATACATTGCAATTACGAGGATCTAAATATGTTTCAACTTCCGGTGGATCGCTCGGAGTTTTATAACCACCCGGAGAAGTTGGTGACCGTTTATCAGAAGTTTGCCAGCAGGACGGAAAGTTATGAATATGATGCTGGCGGCAATCGGACGGTTGAGAGGATTTTATTAAGAAAGGAATATGGATGGAGCTATACTTACTATCCAAACTCCAACTGGCTAAAGTCTAAAGTGAAACAAGACGGAACAGAGCGGATTGACTATGCTTATGATGCTAATGGAAATTTAATATCGAAAATCGAAACAAAAGGTGATAAAATCGATACATGGGAATATGCGTTTGATTTACTGAACCAGCTTGAACAGGTGAAAAAGAACGGAGAAGTAGTTTCGAGCTATGTCTATGATCCAAATGGCTTTAGGGTCGAAAAGAACGGCAGTAAAGGGAAGATTCATTATGTGCCGCTTTTGAATGGGGAAGTAGGGTATAGGAAAGAGTTTACAAGCGGCAAGGAGTATTCCTGGGTTTATGTTGGTGGGCAGAAATTAGCCAGAGTTAATGGAACCATTGGAAGTTTGGCGAAGAAATATTTTTACCAGAATGATCACTTGGGCAGTTGTCTGGCTATGACTGATGAAAATGGGAACCCAGTTGTGTCAAGGGATTTCGCGCCGTTTGGGCAGCGAATTAATACCGATGTTTATGATGATGAACCTAAAGACCCTGAAGAAACCGAAGATGGATTCACCGGGAAGGATCTTGATGAAGATATCGGGTTGTATTACTACAATGCTAGGTGGTACGATCCGGAAATAGGGCGGTTTATCAGCCAAGATTCGGTGAGCGATCCGGCAAACCCGAATGAATTTGCTTATTGCGGGAACAATCCCGTTAACAATGTTGATCCTAGCGGTCATATTGGGTTAAATATTACCGGTGGATTAATGAATCTGGCTTCAATGTATATTCCGGGCTTTAGCGCATTTATGCAAGGGTTTAACACATTCAATCTTTTTGTGAATTGCAAGGGTAATATTGTCAACATGATATTAGGTAATTTTGATATCAATTACGCTGGAACGGCTAATACCGGAATGCAAGATCGAGATGGCGAGATTGGTTATCAAGAAACAGGTAAGCATGTGTTTAAGCATTTTAAATTGGTAAAAACAGAGAGGAATCAGACATTTGAAAATCAAAACGGTGATACGATAAGCGTAAAAACAGTTACCTCTGGCGGACAAACATCTCAGGAATATACTATTACAAAAGCTGACGGGACTACGTCCACCCAAACAGTGAATTATGTGGCTGATATACCAGATCAAAAGAATCAAGTAGCTGCCGAAGGATTTATTAGTAATGATGAAGCAGGAATGGAAGCAATAAAACTTGTTGTTACCAGAAATGGAGTGGAAGCGGCTTTTCAAGGCAGTACTTTACCGCAAGGCGGGTATCGGGACGCCGATGGAAACTATAAAACTACTGGAGAAAACAAAGTAGCTGCGGAAGGAACTTATGGAATGTATAGCTGGAGCCATAGTGGAGGTACTTGGCAGTATGACAATGCAATACAACTAGGTGATGACGCGCTATATTCTTCTATTCCGGCTGAGTATTCCGGTATTTTTACCACAAATGCAAATGGTGAACAAGTGCCTGTGATGACAGCAACGGGCGTAAATGATCATGCGTCTCAACGAAATGGTCGATCATCTTCTGCTTGTCAAAATACTGCCGCTTTCGCGAATTGGTTCTCGATTGGCCCAAATGGTCCACAACAACATGCTGGAGTACCTGTAAATCAGAGAAGAAATCCTGATAAAGGTTTTGTCAGTCATGCAGATATAAATAGATATTGGCCAACATGGGCAGCTTGGAGTGATATCATGGTTCCACATACAGCTACTAAAGCAGCTACTACCGGACAATTTATAGGATATTATTATTTGAATAGGCTATAACTGATCATTTAGGGAGGCTGATATTATGAGCAAGAATAGCATTTGGGTTTGGTCTATAAGCATAATTATTCTTACTATCGCTAGTATTACAATGGTTAGGCAAGTTAAGTCAATGCAGATTCGACCTTTGGGGCCTGAAGATGTAGCCATTAATGGGATAAAACCAAGTGAAATTGTTACCCAAGCGGTTTTACAAAAATTAGGAATTCCAAAAGAAATACAGGAAACTCATGATGAGGAAGGGATATTTAGAGAATACCATTATCCAACTTTTACAATGGTCACCCAGATTTATAGTAGCTGGAAAAATCAAAAAAATGTAGAGGTAATTGAGAATTTTCGAATTACAACTTCTAGTTTTAAAACCGCTAGAGGGATTTCCGTTGGAGATGATATAGAAAAATTATTCGAGAAATATGGCGCTGTAAAATTAGAAGGCGATGGCTATTTTTATGAGTACATACCAAAATCCGATTCTGAAAGAGGATATTTAATGGTTGCAAAAGTACAAGGGAAAAAAATAGTGAAAATATTATTTCAATAATCGTTGTCTACAAATTCTTGCAAGATCGGATAGTATTTTACTGAAAGCCGGAATATTCTGGAAAGACTGTCTCTTTTTGTTGGCCTATGTCCATTCAAAAGAAGCCGTCTGCCGGGGGCGCGGCGGTCAACCGGAGCGAATCAGGCCAGCAAAAAGCCGGTTGACCTGCCCAGCCCCCTGATTCTACGATGGGAACCAATAAGGTAGGCGAAAATTGAACCCGCAAATGTAGCAATATCAACATTTCGGGCAATCACCAAAACGCCAGCTAAATCTAGCTAAATTGCACCCCGGCCCCCGGCTGGCCTGGGACTTCGTTTCACCTTGGCTTTTGCGCCCAAAAGCCGGAAAGTGACCTGCAACACGGCTTTGCATTCTACTGAATCGCTGATACTTTTTAATTGCGTCATGCCCTCGCTCCGTTTTTTCAGCGCTGAATTGGACGGAACATGAAAGTTATTCCGCAAAAAAATCTCATTTTGAAATAAAGCCTTTATTCCTTGGGCATTCAGAACTGCAGAGTGAAACCCAAAAGCCGTCCAAATAATGGCAGTTTTCGTCTTGCGGGAGCGGCGGAATGAACTTATAAAGCGTTTCCAGTGCTTGATTTGGCGATTACCGCAGTGAATTATTTTCAGATAGCCAAATCAAACCGGAAACAATGCTTTACAATTATTCCGCCGCAATT
>JAEWZY010000034.1 GCA_023394955.1 Bacillota bacterium | reverse complement strand
TGTTTCAATCCACGCCCCTATGCAAGGGGCGACAGTACCAACTTAAACCCTTACTCTATCAATGCTTTTTGGGGACAATTGCGCGAACCTAATTAAAATTACACCCAACATAATTCCATTTAAAACAAACTCCCTGCTAAAGATAGTTTTCAATTTCCCTCAAAATTATGATCGCTTAAGGTTCGCAAATATTTATGCTATGATCACCCCCTCAGGATCATATGTAGTTTTGGCTCCTACATGCTCAACCCGGCGCTTCCAATTGCTTCCCAGAAAATAATAACGTAAACTGTCCTTTTCTTCATCGATAATTCTTTCTAACTTATGCCGTAAATCCGCAAACTGGGCCGGATCTACCAGACACTCAAAAACGGAGTTCTGGACACGCTGCCCGAAATTGACGCATGTCTTAGCTACCTTGCGTAACCTGGTCCTTCCTTCCCCAGTGGTAGTATTAACATCATAAGTGATTAACACCATCATTGATTAAATCCCCTCACTTCCAAAAAAACGGCGGATAACCGTCAAGGTCGCCCCGTAAATATCTAGCTAGCAGCAATGCCTGAACATACGGGAGTAGCCCGATCTCAACCTTTTCATTTAAAAAGGGATGGGTCAATTCTTCCTGCTTCTTTTTCTGCCATGCGGTGAGGACAGCTTTGCGCGTTTCATCATCCATAATAACTCCGCCGGTTTCCGATTGGCGAAAACCCTTAGCCGCAACTTGTTTTAAGTTCACTAACGATAGCGCCATCCGGTCCGCCAGAAACGGGCGCAATTCCTCCATTAGATCCAGCGCCAGCCCCGGCCTTCCCGGCCTGTCCTGATGCAAAAAACCTACTGCCGGATCGAGTCCCACCGTTTCCAAGGCAGATTGAGTATCATGGGCCAGTAAAGTATATAAAAACGACAATAAAGCGTTCATATTATCTTTAGGCGGACGGCGGCTCCGTTCGTGAAAGAAAAATACATCCTTATTGGATAAGATCAAATGGTCGAACGCACTGAAATAAGTCCGGGCCGCGTCTCCTTCAATGCCCCTCAAGGTGTCGAGGTCCCCGCAATGCTCCAACCATCGCAACTGGCGGTTTAACGATTCGAACACCTCTGAAACCACGCCCTCATCCATATTACCCGAATGATCCCGTAACGCCCGTGAAAGAACTACCCGGCAATTACTTATCTTCGCGCTAATAAATCCTTTGGCTAGCGAAAGGCTCTCTTCCGGTCCATCGGCAACCCGGTATTGTCTCCGGCGCAAAAGTACATTTCCTTGGACCCTGCCGCTGACCCGCGCTAAAAACCGCCCGTGTTCCGTTAAAAAACACAATCCCACATTCCGTTCGGCGCACAAAGCCATCAGGGCCGGACTGGCCCCGGCATATCCGAAAGCGATCACTCCTTCCAAATTATGAATCGGGACCCGAATCTTTTCCACATCCCCGATTAAGACGACGATATTCTCGCCATCTCTCGCCAAATAAGAATCAGGCGAAGTTACGTATAGAGTGTTTAATAGTTTGCGCATTGTACCTCTTTATTTGTTTAAATTTGGCCCAACACCGACTCACCCCGCGCCGGTCTTACCTCATTCGTTTTTACTGGTTTGCCCCTCTCTCCTCTGGCGCTGTTCCCGCAGGCCGTTTCAGCAAAGAGGGGCTAGCAAACTCGGCTTTCAAATTACAGTCTTGATCAGTCTTTCCTCTCTATTGACACGGCTTTCAGTTGTCCTTCGGAATAAAGAGGATAGGTGAGTCAGTTTTAGACCACCAACGCCTTCAACCATTCTACAAACTTTTCTGTATCCGCCACCACGTCATTGGTAACCCGTACAACCTTTATTCCCAATTGATTGATGAGAAATGTCCGCATCTGATCATAGTCTTTTTGCCTTTCATGGATCTTACCGTCAATTTCTAAGACCAGTTTCAATTTGGCGCAATAAAAATCCGCCACAAAAAACCGCTTTCTGCCATAATAGATAAACCGGATCGGATGCTGTCGCAGGAATTTTATGCCGCCAAATCGCCGGTCGCGGATCTCCCAGACAACGGCCTCGCTTGGCGTCTGTTTCCGCCGCAATTCGCGCACAATATCAATGCTAAATCCCATTAGTCAACACCCCATGGTTCTTCAAAATATGACTATAGACCGTCAAAATTCGCCCAATTTCCCCTCTCTATTGAACCGCCTCAATTTACTGCTTCGTGATAGAGAGGGGGATCAAGGGGGTGAGTCGGCGATCTCCTTCTCAATATAACTCTTCACCGACCGGGATTTCCGTGTCAATGTCGGCATGCAAATATCCTTCAATGAACAAAGACTGCACCGGTGGCCCTTTTCCGCCGACGGAGTTACCCCGCTTTCAAATACTTGATGCATCCTCCAGCTCAATTCCTCCACTCTGTTGCGCAAGGCCAAGTCAAACGCCACCGGAGTTCGACGCCGGTTTTCGCCGTAATATAGATCGCCTTCATCAATCCGCACTTGCAGCATCTCTTCCAGACAAATCGCCTGAGCGCATAATTGAACCTGGTCACGGTCATCAGGTTTTGGTTTACCACGTTTGTACTCCACCGGCTTCGGCAGCCAAAACCCTTCACGGTTGGACAGCTTGATCCCGTCTTGGTCTGATTTGACTTGATGAAACTCGGCCAGATCCATCATACCATATAGTCCCAACCGCCACGAAACAATCGGCAATGAACGGGCGGTCAAAAGATCGCCCCGTTTCTCGATTAAGTCGGGATTATGGACCCGTTCGTGTAAATGTTGTCCCTCCACGGTCTTAACATTCTCCAGCCATTGTTTTTCGATATGGATCAAAGCCCACTGCCGTTCGCAATAGGCGAAGTGTTGGATGCCGGAGAGGAGGAGGAGATCATCGTCGGAGTAGGTGGACATAACTCTCTATAGCCCGTCAATAATCTCTGGTGTCAATCCGACTAACGGTTGAATTTTTATTTCATAATCTTCAATACTTTTTGATTCAGGTACATCCGGTTTCAAAGAAACTTCAAGGGAACGATGAACCTTAGCCGATGAATATTGTCCATTATTTGAATTATGCTTCCACCAATATACTTTATAAACTTCCATACTTCCTTCCGGCCTTGCGGATGAGGCGTCATTTTGAAATAAAGTTATCAACGCCTTTTTTATCGCCTCTGCATCATCATCACTAAAACCAGTTTTGCTAGCCAGTTGGGGATTGATACTACCGTAAGAAACATAAATCCCAAAATCCACGCGATGTTTCATTCCCATTGTGTCGGAAGCTTTTCTGGTACCATCCCCTTCACCGCTGACACTTTTAGTAATTTGAATACTGGAAATACTCACGGGATTAATACTAAAAGCGGAGTGAATTGATACAGGTCCACGAATTCCGATTGATACCCCTTTTTCATCCCCTTGTTCCTCTCCGCCCTCGGTTTCTTTTTTACTTTTTTTACCGCCTTTATAAGCGAAAACTTGTCCAAAAGCTCTTACATCCAGCCATTTTTTGCAGGCTTCTTCCCGATATTTATTGTCATCTTTCATATCAACGCCTTTTAATTCACTTTCGGCCCTTTCACGGAGGCTCTTGTAATTATCGACTTTATTATCATCGGACTGGACAAAAATAGAATGACCCGTTTCCATCAGACGGTTCCTTATTTTTCTTTTAAGACATACATCCGATAGTTCTCCAAGACCATCGTAATTCACCCGAGGTCGGTTTCCATTTAACGGGTCGCCATTTGGATTGGCATTTTTTACGCTGATTATTACCGCAAAATCAATTTTGTTTTTCATTGTGATCCTCCTCAATATTTTCGAATTATTAATAAAGTATCGTATTTTCTATCCGGCTTGTTCTGCTGTTTTATCTTCTTCCTCATCTTTTTTCCAAATAGCTTCACGTTGGCAATGATATCCCAATAAAAATTCCCCGCTTAGTTTTTTATCACTTGAAAATTCTTCTGGATCAAACATTGACATTACTTGCGATAT
This sequence comes from Bacillota bacterium, assembly GCA_023394955.1. Lineage (GTDB taxonomy): Bacteria > Bacillota > UBA4882 > UBA8346 > UBA8346 > JAAYHS01. The sequence goes on along the minus strand of JAEWZY010000034.1, from coordinate 18,869 downwards.
CATTTGTTGCCTTTTAAGCGACTTATTTCCCAGCCTTGCTTTATATGGGCTTAAAGCCAATTCAATCGTTCTCCAAGTTGTAAAAGGGTGATCAGCAAATCGTTGCATAAGTCTAGCGGCGGTAGTCTGGCGATTTTCCCCCGCTTTTCTTAATGCCCATTGTTCAAGGCTGTCTGCTAGAGCTAATAATCTTCCGTATAGATAGTCCCTGCTTTTTCGATTCTCGTCCAATGCCATTTTAAAGTCCTCCTTTTCATGATATTTTCGATAAAGCGCGCAAGCTATGCTAAGTGTCTTGTTCCATTCCCATACTTCTAGTCCAACTCGGTTCGAACTTCGCCTAACCGCTGATTCAACTAAATCTCTAGAAATTCTCTGACCATCAATAATACAGGGAAGAATTCTTTCTACGGTTGATTTTCGAAGCTTATCGTCTACCTTACTTCCATAAGCGGCTTCCGCAATATCATTTGGCGCAGGCGCGCCAACAAAACGAATATGTATCTTTTTCTTTCGTCCGGTTTTACTATCAATAATCTCTTTTACCCGGTAATCATGAATCCAACAACACGTTTTGTGCCAGTTTTCTAATCGATTAAGAAAATCGGAACCTGTAAGATCACGGTAAAAGGTAATTGACATTCTACCGGGAGTCGCCGAATCTAAGCCCATGACGATGACTCTTGCGGTATTTCCAAGGTTAGTTGTATAGCCGGCAATTTTTTTGTTCAATTTCAAAGCTAACTCCTGTGCGGTTGACACAGTTAATTCTGTATCATTTTGAATCTTATCAAATCCAAGTATATTAAAGGGGTCTGCAAAGGGGTCCGGTATTTCCTTTCCAGTAGTAGCCCAGGCTATAATGGCTTGATCGCCTCTTTTATAACCCTGCTTACTTATTAACCATCGCAACGCATTATGGGCCTTTTGAGTTATTTCAAACCCTACACTACAAGCTTGATTAGCTTCACGAAAACGACCTCTAAATGTAAAACCACTAAGATCATTTGATGAAATAATTTTTGCCTTATCCGCATCATTGCGAAGTTTTGCCGGATGTTGTTCGGCGGCAGGAAGTTTCAACCCTGTTATATAACAGAGCGATTGGGTTTCTTTTATTGATGAGTAGTATTTTATCCAGCTTTGAAACAAATCAAAATCCATCCACGTTGCGGTCTGGGAATCCCCCGGCGTTTCAACTCGCCAACGCACAAACGAATCATATTGATTTATGTTTGTTGTTACTTTAAAAATATCAGGCGGTACATTACCAAGTTTCTTATCCCACTTATCAATGAGTTTACCATTTGCTCCGATATGCAGAACTTGGTGTTCAATTAAATCTTTTATGACTTGACCTTTTTTGACATAATTTAATACTGTAATTGCTTTTGGATGGGGATATTCTGATTTACACCACTTTTTTAAAATCTCTAGATATTTTTCATAAGGCTCTCTTGGATTTGTTGTGTAACCGCGAGTTACTTCACCACCATAATCAAAAAAGTCTTTAGCAACATATTGAAGTTTATCGCAAAGCGGGTGTGGTTCAGGGCGAATCCCGGCCCTGCCACCGGAACTTTCAGTGCAGGGGACGATCGTTCTTGAATCATTTTTGGGAATAACCTTTGCTCTCTTGAAGTTGCCAACCTGGTCAATTGCAATCTCGATTTGAGCTTTCTGTGTGGTATGACAGATCGGCAAAAGCGGGACCTCATTCTCATCAGAACTAACTCCGATCATGGACTGACAATTTTCATATGTTTCATAAAGTTTTTGGATCCAACTCATTGAACAGCCTCCCCTCCTGAATATCCTTCCAAGAGGCCTTCTTCTTCAAACCCGATTGATATGGGGAGATTCGCCGCCATAGTTTTAATAAATTTACGGATTGTACATTCTTCCGAACGGATAAACTCTATAACACCATTTACCATCTTTGGCCGCCAAAACCTTGCATGTAATTCATTCTTGCCAATTTCATCCGGATAATCAAATCCATGAAACATCAGATCGAAGGAAAGTTCTCCATAGGGCGAATCGTAAAACCCCTTAGCTTCACCAAAACGACAAGGTTCTACATAACCCTGACTTTCACGGGTTCCTAAAAAAACATCTCTTCTTCCGCCTCTCTCAATCATCCGCTTGGCGATAAAATAGTGTTTGTTTTCATTCCGATCTTGCGCCATATCCTCCCGGTTTAAATTCCATTCAAAATGCGCTTGAACCTGATATTCCACATCGGAAAGATAGGTATAAATCGCTAATGTATTCCCGCCTCCATATTCAATTGGTTTAGCGCTCCGTGTCTGGGTCCTGATCGCTTTCATCACGCGTACTTTATCAATAACCCAAATAATAGTCGGTTTCCAATACACCGATTCCATAATCCCTTTTAAAGCTTGATAAGTCGGAATCTGGTAAGAACACTTTTCCCCGCCGATCTTTGTCAATGGGTCGGTGAATAAAGCATATTTCCCATAGACTTTAAACTCAATTTTATTTTCCATGCTCGCCTCCTTAACAATTAAGAAATTCCATTTCATTAACTGGATCTTCACTCATGCCATATTCATTACTGTAATATCGCTTATCCAGGCAAAAAATCCCGGCATCTTTTTGAACTTCGTAAATAATTCGCTGCTTCGCCAGTTTTTCGAACATATAAGAAAATACATTCACCGAGTATCGTTGCGCTTTTTTTATCAACTTGTATTGCTTTCCTAAATCATCCGTATTACTAAGTTCATTGATAATTTGTTCGCCTTCCCCATATGGAACGAGCACTCCGCGAGTATAGGAATCTATGGCCTGAAAAGCCTTTGAAGACGCCATAAATGATTGCCGGATGAATAGTGGAGGGGAAGAATTTTGGTTCATTCTTTGATAAGCCGCAACCGAAAGCTTGTTAGTTGATAGGAGCTCAAATAAATCATCCGACCTGCCAACATCCGATTTCCCAACAACTTTGTAACACATTTCCTCCTTTCGTTCATAAAAGTAATACTGGTAATAACGCTCCATGGCTTTAAGTCCCAGAATATCTCCGTCAAACTCCGCCGGGTTTGATTTGAACTCTTCAAGTATACGCTCTGCTTTATCTATCCCAATCTTTATATCTTTTAACTTGTCCAGGTTTTCATCCTTTGGATTAACAATAGAAACCTTACCCGGCCTTGACCTGATACCGTTTCGGTTACAACGCCCTGCAGCTTGAGCAATCGAATCAAGGCCTGCTAAATATCGAATTACGGAACCAAAATCGATATCAACTCCTGCTTCGATAAGTTGAGTACTGATACAAATAACAGACCCCATCTCTTTTAAACATGTTTTAATTCTATCTAAAACTTCCATGCGATGAGCCGGACACATGTTGGTGCTTAGGTGAAATATCTTTGCATTTGGGGTATTACTTTTAAGTAACTGATAAAGATTAGCGGCTGACTTTTTAGTATTCACTATAATTAAGACACTACCGGTTTCTTGTAATTCTTGATTAGCCAACTCAGTAACTTCGGGTTCGGTCCAGCCGCCAACTTTGCAGCGGTTATAAACCTCCACTCGCTTTAATTCTTCAAATAAACTTTGAACATTCGGTATCATCTGTTGTTCGGATGTAATTGACAATGCTCTTTGTTCGGGTTCTATCTTATTCAATAAAGGCTGGGTAGCAGTACACAGCACAACCGATGAACCACAACCCTGAATTAAAAAGCGAATTGCCCCATTAAAAAGGTGTACGCATTGGACGGGAAGCGTCTGGATTTCATCGAATATAATCACGGCATTAGCAAGTTGGTGCATCCTTCGGGCGCTCCTGGTTCCATAACCAAATAGGGTCTCCAAAAACTGGACCATAGTCGTGAAAACCACCGGTGCGTCCCAGTTTTCAGCCAACAATCTCTGCCGAGTGGTTTCCTCATCAGGAGTTAAATTGGAATGGTGTTCAAGAACGATATTATTTGAATAATCCCCCTGTTCCGTTCGATCTTCTAGAATTTTTCTGACAGTTTCAGCGTTTTGGTCGATAATTGAAGTATATGGGATTACATAAATAACTCTGTCCATTTGATGATTTTCTGCATGGTTTAAAGCAAAACGCAAACTGGAAAGGGTTTTACCGCCTCCGGTCGGCACTGTCAGTTGATAAAGTCCTTTCAGCCTATTTGAAAAATTAAAACAACAATTCGAAATGTCTTGACGTAAGGCATCGACTTTATTCCGATTTTCAAATTTGCTTAAATAAAAGTTTAATTTCTCTACCAAAATAGGCCATGTTTTATATTCTCCTTGGTTTCTGAGTTTTGCTATCTCCGGAAATTCAAAATCAGCGGTGTTACTCCTATCCGCGTCAATAAGACAACTGAAGAGAAAACGTTGTAATAAACCAAGCTTAAAAGAATCCAGCTTGATATTTTCTAAATCTCTCTTTTCTTCTTTAATCTCATTCAATTTTACTTTTAGCTGATTGACAATAGCTTCGTCATGTATCAATCTTTCAAATATTTCTTTAATAGTATCATCTATATTGGTAATTGCTTCATTCAGTCGTGTCTTTTCATCCGATTTATTCATACGCCTTGTATAATTATCTTCTCCATCAGGTGATAAACAGTCAATTAAGCCCGAGTGATGTGACGCAACTGCCAGAGATAATAGTTGTGCAGTTAATAAACCTTCGTTACCCTTTTCTAAAAAATGATGATATATAACTTGGGCACCAGCACTTGCATGATCTATCTTGCCTTTCTTCTCCGATGCACTAACATAATCATCTTCATCTGGTTCAATAAGTCCTGTCGCCGAACGAATATAGCGATCAAATTCTAAAGTCGCTTTTCCTAAATCATGCAATAAACCTAATAATTGACCATGTTCTTTTAATCCGATTTTCGAGGCAAATTTGCCCGCCAAATCAGATGTTTCTTTTAGATGATCCCATAAATACTGAGGTTGACCATCCTTTTCACGACGATGGGCTATGAATTCTTGCTTATTCAATTTCTTATCTCCTCCCAATCTTTCGCACCCCTCTTTGCTGAATTACATTCAAAATTGGCATCGATGCATTCAAAACACCTTGAAAGATCAAACCTATGCGGGGTGAGTCGATTATAGGCATTCCCAAATAGCTTAAACTAACCCGTCCGCTTCCCTTTCGGAAGAAAATTGAGACTAAAAGAGTTGAGTTTCTAAGGCGTAAAACCCTTGCCTCTCTTCAGCCCCAACTAGGTCTCCTAAAAATCTTCAATAATAGGGCCTTCCGGACCAAGATGATTTTGTGTTTGACTTTCAGAATAGACATGCATTTTAACTACTTTTCTATCGGATTCATAGACTCCTATTTTATTAACCTCATAAGATAACGTACGGTCTTTTTTATTAATCGATTCCAAAGTTTTCATCCTTTTATAGACCTGTTCCAACCTCATATTAGTTCTCTTCCTTTTCTTTTATTGAATTACGGATATAGTATATCCGCTTTTAAAGTAGGTATTCTTATCTTAATTGATTGGTCAGTTGCATATTTTTTCTTTGGATTGTAAATAATGCAAATAGCTATAATAGTTTTTGCTCTTGCCGAATTTCTCTATCAAAGAAGAAATTCGTGGATTGAAATAAGTATGTATTTTTATGTTTAAGTTCACTCAACCCAAAGAAAGATGCGGAATATTTAGAATACCCCCGTGTCTCTCTTTTTTTTTACTTCTCACTGTACATCCGGTAATCTTTTTCGAAGTTATCAATTCTTATCCCATCCGCTCTGAGACTTATTCTATTCATCTCAGGCATCCTCTGAAGTAATCTCGCCTCTTCTCCCGTTCCAACTCGGCCTTAAGTTCCTCCTCCGAAGGCGGTGTACCCGGTACTTGGAGGCGAAAAGCTGCCGGTTATCCTCTAACACGCTATAACAAACGACGGTCTCATCCTTTTCGGTACAAAATATAATTCTAATGGAACTGCTGCAAATTATTGATAATCACCGTCTCAAACTCTAACTCGGAAAATTCCCGTGGCATTGGAATCCATACCTCCCTGCTGTTCCTCTTCAACGATCCGCTTTCCGATATGCCAATACGCCCCGGTCATGCAAAAAAGAGGCACACTCCGGGGTCCAACGAATTATAAATCATCGCCTGGATTAAATGATTATAATGGATCGCCATTTTCATAAAACTTTCAGCGCCGAGTTGAATATCGTTCCGCGATTTTTACTTGCTTTATCAACGAGCAGCTTGAAACTTGCAACTCGGAACTCGAAACCTGAAACCCGGAATGCGCGAATAAAAAAATTTCAACTGACTGGTATTAAAATTCCATAGCATCCTGTAAATACCTGCAAGAATATTCAAACATCTTCAAAAAAATGCGATCTTAAGCATAGTTGTGGGTTTGAACTGCAGGTCTTGATTTATTTATTTTCTACGCCTCCGCGCCTCTATCTGAAAACAAAATAGACATATCCAACAATCAATATTGAAAACTGATATAAAAAAACAAAAAATACCGGCTCGAAGCCGGTACTAAATTTAAACCGATAAATACTATTTACTCCTAATAATCCTTTACCCTAATGGGTTACTCCTTGCCGAACACTAATCACCGGTAACTGGCGCCAACCGCCATTTCAATCACTTTCTTAAAAATTTGACCCCAGATTTCAAAAAATCCGGCTTTTCCCACGTCTTTGGCAGCAACCAGCTCCATCCGGCCGCATGATCGCCCCTCATAGGTAAGGGCTACTTCGCCGATGATCTGCCCTTTCTTGACCGGCGCCGCTACCATTCGGTCTATCTTAACCGTTTTGATGACTTCGCCGGTCTGGTTCCGTTTCAGGATTGCGGTCAACTCACGGGGCACCACCACATCCACTCTGCTTTCCTTGCCGCGGAAGACCTTTACCTGACCGGTTTTCTCCCCGGCCCGGCAGACTAGAAAAGCCCGGTATTGGGAAAATCCATAATTAAACATGGTCGAGATATCACGGGACCGGGAATCAATCGTTGATGACTTCATCACCACCGCCACCATCCGGACCCCGTCCCGTAATGCTGTGGCTACCAGACAATAACCGGCCTTATCGGTGTAACCGGTTTTTAGTCCATCGCAGCCCCGGTAAAAACGGACCAGTTTATTAGTGTTCCGTAGGAACGATTTACCATCCCGCAGGCTATCGATCCAGACTCCGGTCCAATTAAAGACGGCCGGATGCTTAATCACCTCGCGGGCCAGCATTCCCATATCCCCAGCGGAGGTCAGATTACCGACCCCTCCGCCATCCGGTTCCAAACCCGTGGTATTAATGAAATGAGTGTTCTTCAATCCTAGTTCGGCAGCGCGTTTATTCATCATCGCGATAAAGTTCTCTTCCGAACCGGCCAGATGTTCGCCTAAGGCATAGGAAGCGTCGTTGGCCGAAACAATACAGACCGCTTTCAAAAGGTCGGCGACGGTCATCTCCTCGCCCGGTTCAAGCCAGATCTGGGAGCCTCCCATCCGGCAAGCCTCCGGAGACGCCGAAATCACATCCGTCAGTTTGATCTGGCCTTTGTCCAACGCTTCCAAAGCTAGAAGCATTACCATTAACTTGGTAACGCTAGCCGGCGGCAGCTTCTGGTCAGGATTCTTGCTGTAAAGAATCTCCCCGGAATTAGGCTCAATCAGGATTGCGGAAACGCCATCAATCTTTAAATCCGGCCCCTTAGGAAGATTTTCGTTAACTTCTTCGGCCGCGGCCGGCCCCATCCCTAACAAGCCGAAAACCAACGAGATCGATAAACAGATCCAGAGCAATTTATTCACAAAAATACCCCCTTGCGCCGTGGATGAACTCCACGTGCATTCGGCTTTAAGAATGCACGTCTTGGATAATAAATTTACTTCATCCTATCTAGATCATGCGCAAAAAAAGGGGTGGGTATTCAAGAGGGCTTCAAAGTAAAAAAATGGAATGATGATCTAAAAAAAACACCCGGCTGTTGCCGGGTTTGATTTTTAGGCGTTCACTGCTTTCTCGGAATAGACGCTTACCTGTTTATCGGTTTTGCCCTTTCGTTCAAAAGTAACATAACCGTCAATCTTGGCGAACAAAGTATCGTCTTTACCGATTCCCACATTAATACCGGGATGGAGTTTAGTCCCCCGTTGCCGTACTAAAATGCTTCCGGCGCTGACCCGTTGGCCCCCAAACCTTTTGACTCCAAGGCGTTGGGCTGCGCTGTCCCGGCCGTTACGGGAACTGCCAACTCCCTTTTTATGAGCGAAAAACTGTAGATCGAATCGGAACATTTATTACACCTCCACTTCATCAACGTTCAAATGGTCCGGATATTGTTTTTGAATCTCCGCGAGACCCAAGGCAACCATTCCGATGATTAACTCTGATTGTTCTATTGTTTCAGGATGATTCTCCCAACTGCAATCCAGAAAACCGGTTTTCGAATCGGCCTTTAGCTTAAGGTTAACGCCGACCAATCTTTCCAAGGCTAAAATCGCCGATTGGGTTAAAGCCGAAACTGCGGCGCAGACAATATCCGTTCCTTTTTCAGCATAACCGGCATGTCCCGAACAGGTAAACCCGTTAATCCGGTTATTACGGTCACGTTTTATGGAGAACGATACCATTAGGCCTCGGTCTTCTCGCTATCAGCGGACTTAGCTTTGGTAGTCTTGGTTGTTTTAGTGGTTTTTGCAGCCGCAGTCTCAGCTTTGGCTGTTTTAACAGCTTTAACGGCAGCCGGTTTAGCCGCGCTCGCAGTCTTACCCGAAGCAACCTTTGGTTTAGCAGTTTTAACAGTTTTAGCAGCTGTTTCAGTCGTAGCAGCTTTAGCCTTTGCCGTACCTGTAGCTTTGGTGGCTTTAACCGTCTTAACCTCAGCTTCAGCCGGAGCAGCCTTTACAGCCGCTTTGGCCTTGGTTTCTTTCTTTTCGGGTTCCGCCTCAACTTTAGCGGTCTTAGCAGTTACTTTTTCAGTTTTGGGTTCAACCGGTTCCAGCTTGCCTTTTTGAATCTGTTCAATCAAAAGGCTGGTAAAAGGTTGACGATGTCCGTAACGGACCCTGATATTCTTTTTGGGTTTATAGTGGAAAACCAGGACTTTCTTGTCCTTATCATGGTTGAGAATCTTTCCGGTTACCACATATCCGGGAACATAAGGGGTTCCAACCATGGTTTTAGCATCCCCGCCAATCAATAAAACCTTATCGGTGCTAAAATCGGAACCTACCTCAGCCGCCAGTTTTTCAACCCGAATCAAGTCGCCTTCCTGGACCCGGTACTGTTTGCCGCCGCACTCAATAATCGCATACATTTGATACACCTCCCCGCATCAGACTCGCCGACCTCGGTACACCTCGGTGTTTAAACCTAGTCGAGCGGTTACATGGGGTCTAAAAACCCACAAAAATTATAATACCATGTCGTTGTCAAGAAGTCAATGCAAACACTGGAAAAATTATAATATGAGATTGGAGTCAGAATCCAGGAGTCAGGAGTCAGTGGTTTGAAAGCTTGTGCTTCGCATTGAAAACCCAGGCCGTTTTTAATAGGCTTCAGAGTTCAACCTTCACTTCTGGCTCCTAACTCCTCAACTCCTGACTACTAGATTTTTCATACAATCCTGGCCTTCGCATAGGTCTTAAATGTTTTGGTAATCAACACTTTCAACTGTTTCCCCACGTAGGAACCGGCCCCTTCGATATCCACTACATAACCTTCAATCCTGCCGATTCCCGCCCCCGGATTAGTAATATGCGGTTCAGCGACCTTCAACTCAACTTCTTCGCCCTCTTGGACCGGGAGGGCCAGCGATTCGATTTCCCTTTCATTCCCGCTGACCAGTAAACGGACCTGGTCTAGGTCCAAGTTATCCTGGCCTTTAATGTAAATAACCTTATTAACGATGCGCTCCATCTTTTCCAAGTTCACCCCGCCGGGACCGATTAAGATTGAGCCAAGCAGTGGATTGACCCCCAACAGCAGGGCTTCTCCCTGGGTATTCTTGGCGATCAATTGTATGGAACGAGCTGCTTTTTTCGAAAGATTATCCATGGAATTAACATAGCCCGTGCCTTCACATGACTCACACTCGACTTGCAGAATCTCACGTAAACTCTGCCGGACTTTTTTACGGGTCAATTCCAAAAGCCCCAGGGAGGTAAAACCGAGAATGTTGGCCTTGACTTTATCCCGGGCAAATTCTTCTTCCAATCTGGCGATCACCTGGTTCCTCTCATCGTCGGAACGCATATCGATAAAATCGACAATAATTATCCCTGCCAGATTACGCAATCTGATCTGATGGGCTATTTCCCCGGCCGCCATCAGATTGGTTTGAAAGACCGTATCCTCCAAACAAGTAGTGCCGGTGAATTTACCGGTATTGACATCGATAACGGTTAAGGCTTCGGTTTGGTCAAAAACCAAATAAGCGCCGCATTCCAACCATACTTTCCGGCGCAGCGCTTTTTCAACCTGGCTTTCCACATTAAAGACTTCAAAAAGAGGAGCGGCGCCACTATACAACTGTACCCTGTTTTTTAAGGACGGGGCCAAGGTTTTGATCAACTCCAGAGCTTTGGTGTAAGTATCGTTTTCATCAATTAACAAGCGATTAACATCTTTTCCTAAATAGTCCCGTAAAATCCGGTACAAAAAATCATGGTCCCGATAAAGCAATGTCGGACAAGGACCTTTTTTAGTTTTCTTTTTAATCTTCTCCCAGACATTTATTAAAAATTCATAATCACTTTGTAATTCCGCCCCTTCTATTCCCTCGGCGGCGGTTCGCACGATCAATCCAACCCCTGTTGCTTTAAAGGAAGCGACTACAGTTTTTAAACGGTCCCGTTCCGCTTCATCCTCGATCCGGCGGGAAATTCCGATATAATCGACTGCCGGGACCAACACTAAATAACGTCCGGGAATGGTAATTTGAGTTACTACCCTCGGTCCCTTAGTCCCAATGGGTTCCTTAATCATTTGAACTACAATATCCTGGCCTTCGTGGAGTAAATCCTGAATCGAAGAGTTCTTTACGGTTTCGCTGTTTTCGGAATCCCCTTCCTTGGGAAGAACATCATCGATATATAAAAAAGCGTTTTTCTCTTCGCCAATATCGATGAAAGCAGCCTGCATCCCTGGTAAAACATTTTCAACCTTGCCCCGGTATATATTTCCGGCTCGCCGTTGCTCATCAGGGCGTTCAATCAAAAATTCCGCTAAAACTCCGTCTTCCAGGATAGCCACCCGGTTTTCATCAATCCCGATATTTATTAAGATCTCCTTGGTCATTAATCATCCTCCGGCCTTATTGCAAAAATCCAACGGTCTCGTCACCAAACCTTCCTCCTCATGCCAAAGACCGGTGCGGGTAATGGTTAAAACTTTAACCGGCCGCGTAATCATACTTAGTAAATCATCGGGACGGAGATTGCCGCCGCTACCGATCTCCCCTACCAATTCCAGCTCTAGGAGGTCATCATCTTTAATCCCTATTGTTAAGTTATGCAGCCAGGGACGAATGTTTACTGTTTTTTGCCCTTCCTTGGATTTCCGGACTACTTCAATAACGGTTAATGAGGACAAATGATTCAAGTGTTCAAATATTTCCCGGCGTTCCCCGGGTTCAACCTTAAGTATGACTATGTATGAAGCTCTATTAATTACGGCATTCAACGGTTTCACCCGCTGCAGGATTTTCTTTACGGCTAAGACTTTGATCCCTTCGGATAAGACCAGGTTAAGGTCTTCTAAGATCTTTTCCTCCGGATATTCTTGGACTAATTCCAGATCAAAGTATTCGTCAAAGCTGGCAATGCCTACCGACAAAGCAGGTCCGAAACTGAGTTTAGGATGTGGATGAAACCCCTCCGAATAAACCATTTGCAATCCAGCCCGCCGGATCCCCCGTTCAATAGCTCTGATCAATTCTAAATGGGAAAGATATCTCAGATCCCGTTCCTTAACAAAACGAACTCGATAACTAGGCATCAGGATCACCTGCGATTCTTTTGACCACTTTTAATTGGGGACAGACACCACAAGCGGAGCAGGAACATTCCCGGCAATCAGCCGTTGGTAAGGCTTGGTTTGCCCTTTCATCCTCAGCCTTTAAAAATTCAGTACTTAAGCCCGCATTTAGATGGGACCAGGGAAGAATTTCATCATAACTACGCTCTCTGGTATAAAAATCAGGGTCAATTCCATTAGCGCGAAAAACTTCCCACCAGATCTCCGGCTGGAATTGATCGTTCCAACCGTCGAATCGGGCCCCTTTTTGCCAGGCCTGATGGATGATTTTGCTTAAACGCCGGTCTCCTCTGGCCATGATCCCTTCCAAAAAACTGGTTTCCGGGTTATGCCAGTCCAGTTCCAAAAACCGGCCGCGAATTCTTTCCCGGAGATAACGCTGTTTGGTAATGGTCTCGGCTACTGAGATTTGGCCGCGCCATTGAAAAGGGGTACGCGCCTTGGGTACGAATGTCGAAACACTAGTAGTGATTTTTAAAACATTGGTCCGGGGATATACTTTCTTTCCTATTTCCAACACGGCCTTGGTCAATTCGGCAATCCCGGCTAAATCTTCCTCATTCTCCGTAGGCAGCCCGATCATGAAATAGAGTTTCAATTTCTGCCATCCGGCTCGAAAAGCGGCCTCCGCCGCTATCAATAAATCATCCCGGGAAACGCCTTTGTTGATCACCTGACGCATTCGTTCGGTCCCGGCCTCCGGCGCGAAGGTAAGGCTCCCTTTACGGCTGCTTTTGAATTTCCGGGCCAGATCCACCGAGAACGAGTCCACTCTTAGCGACGGTAAGGAAACATTTACTCCCTGGGGAGTAAAACAACCGCAGACATCAGTGATTAATCGCTCAATTTGACTGTAATCAGCGCTGCTAAGGGAGGTCAGGGACAATTCCTCGTACCCCGTATCCGCTATCAATTGCCGCAGCGCATCAAAGATCGGTCCCGGGTCTTTCTCCCGGACCGGACGGTAGACCATTCCGGCCTGGCAAAAGCGACAACCTTTAGTGCATCCCCGCTGGATCTCATAGGTAACCCGGTCATGGACGATATCGAGGAAAGGGACGATCCATCTTTTGGGAAAAAAAGCTTCATTAAACCGGCGCGCCACCGCCCGAACCGGTTTAGCCCCGGTGGTGGGTTGAATCTGTTCAATCTTCCCATCAGTTCCATAGGACACTTTAAAATGAGAAGGAACATAAACCCCTTCGATCTTCTCTAATTCAGTATAAAGGGCCTCTTTTTCAGCGCCTGAATGTTTCCATTCCCGGACCGTTTTTAAGATGGGGATTAAAATTTCTTCCGCTTCACCGATGACAAAAAAGTCAAAAAAATCAGCTATTGGCTCGGGATTAAAAGCGCAAGGCCCTCCGGCGATTACCAGCGGCTTGTCCCGTTCTCTTTCTTCCCGAAACAGCGGTACTCCGCCTAATTCCAACATAGTCAAGATATTGGTGTAGCTTAATTCATATTGAAGGGAAAATCCGATTAGATCAAACTCGCTCAAGGCCCGTTTGTTTTCCAAAGAATAAAGAAGGGCTGATTTTTCACGAAGTAAATCCTGAAAATCGATCCAGGGTGCATAAACCCGTTCCGCCAACATCTCTGTCTCGCCATTAATTAGCTCATATAAAATCCTCAATCCCAAATGGGAAATGCCAATCTCGTATATATCGGGAAAAGCCAGGGCTACCTTTAAATCAACTTTCTCCCAATCCTTAGCCAGCGAGTTATACTCACCACCTATATAACGACCGGGTTTGGCCACCCGGTTTAAAGAACTTTGAATCCGCTCCCAATCAGTCGTCAAAAAAACCTCCCATGCTCGTATCTTCTGTCTTCCAGATTATATACTACCTTTCAAATGACGTATAATATATTTTATCTCATTTTCCACTGTTTTGGCAAGGCGCTTGGAGATTCTTTGAAATCTTTGAAAGTCGCGTTATATCCTTTGTCGATCAATAATTTCCAAGCGTTTTCCTCGGTAACTAACTGGATTTTCTCAGGTCCGTTAATTAAAAAGATTAATAGTTCATCGCCGCCATAACGTTGCAAAATATCCCGAATCAACGTTTCCCCCTTTACCAGCATCGGTTTTATAGTAGCATAGCCTTTGCTGCCGAAGGTTTTTTTTCGTTTTTCAGACATCCGCCAAAAACTATCCATTTTGGGGCTTTGATAATTGTTAACTTGGTATAAAATAAAGATTCCCGTTAAGATATATAATATCCCGGGACGGCTGGTCCAAAACCTAATGGTCCCAATAGTTAAAATCAACCCTCCCATAAACCGGCCGATGGTTTTAACCATGATTGTTCCGGTCTCCATTGGGACTGATTTTTTAAGCAAGGCATGGAGCATCCGTCCACCGTCCAAAGGCACCGCTGGTATTAGATTTACTATCCCAAGCAACCAATTCCATTGGCTCCAATTATCCAACCAAGGACTTTTTAAGCCTAATAACCCTAAATACCGGACACCACCAGCCATTAATAAGTTGGAAAAAGGGCCGGCCGCGGCAATAACAAACTCCGCTACCGGGTGAAGGGCCATTAACGCGTCAATGACCATACATCCCCCGAGCGGAGTCAGTTTGAATTCTTGAACTTGATACCCGAATAGTTCCGCAAAAAATAAATGGGTTATCTCATGAAGCAGTAACGCCGACCATAGTAAGATAACTGTTAATAGGTTCCCGTAATAAACCCCGGCGCCGAAAAGAACGAGAAAAAAAGCGATGGTGAAAAGGTCAATACTGATTTTAGGGCGCATTAACGGATCACGGCCCTGGGATTAACCGGTTTGTCATTTTGTTTGATCTCTAAAAACAGTTTGATCTTACCGTCATTCCCCGCGCCGAGCCGACCGATAATTTGTCCGGCCTTAACCAACTGGCCCTGATGGACCTGAACTTGAGCAATTGGTTGATAAACTGAACTCCAACCCAAACCATGTTCGATCTCAACTGCCCATCCTCCCGGAATTGAACCAACCCGGGTAATCGTTCCGGTTGCTACCGCAATTACCCTCGATTGATCCGCGGTTTCCATGATCACACCCGAATCGAACCGACTCTTTGGACCGTTCCCTCCAAATTCTTTAATGATATTACCCGGGACCGGCCATACTGAGTCTTCAAGCGCAAAAACATCTCCAATGGAAGACGGTGCCGGAACGGACATGGTTTGAGTTACCTTTTCCAGCCGAATGAAGTTTCTCCCGTTTCGGACGATATTTTGGAAAAAGGGCGACTCCCAAAGAATCCCGAAAGTAGCTCGGGAGGAAGCATTAATCGCCAAACGGAACCGTTCCCGGGCCCAATAGGCCCAACCATGTTCCAGGCGGCAGAGAGAGAGAACAATCACTAAACATAAAACCGCAACTACCGATTGATATATAAATTTTGGAGGACCGGTTTCGGCATTTTCGAATCCCGTTTCAAGATTCGTATCTTCCGGTACAGCCGGTTCATCAGTTTCCTCAAATGAGTATAATTCACGGTTTTCAATCAACTGCTCCGTCTCCCCTCCAAATTATAGATATCCCTTATTTTAGATGTAATAGGATAAAGGGAATACCGTTCCGATGCTATTTGCATTTAGCAAATTTTCGATAGAAACTCACTTCATCCTATATTTATGGAAGGGAGAGCTTGGCTAGAACATCCTAATTGGTTTCAATGGCGTCGG
Source organism: Bacillota bacterium (assembly GCA_023394955.1). GTDB lineage: Bacteria > Bacillota > UBA4882 > UBA8346 > UBA8346 > JAAYHS01. Next base: position 3,149 of record JAEWZY010000034.1, on the reverse strand, counting down.
TGGGGCAACCGTCGGCCGCCTCCCTCACACAACCTTCCATCTCAGAATCAACTTGTTCCTTAGAGACCTGGGCTTTTTCATCGTCATTCCAGAAAAAAACTTCCGGACAGCTTGAAACACACAGTCCGCAACTGATACATAAATCTTGATCAACATTAACATCCATCTCTATCATCTCCTGCTAAGTTTCAGTCAGATCATATTATTCCAGGCCCGGAAAATTCTATGCGAACATCGAAAGTATAAATCGGTGACTAAGAATTCTAACACTGGTAATTATACTACATACCCCTTTTTTATACTATCGTCAACAGATAGTTTAATACAAAACCACCGCCAATCGCCAACATAGTGCTGGACAGAGTCCCTATTAAATAATACTCGGCAAAATCCCGATTACTCAATTCATTAAAACGGGCAATAGATTTGGCGGTCAAGATAAAGGCGACCGACCCCAAGGCGTCGTTCAGGATTAAGGATAAGACAATCAGCCTCTCCAGGATCCCGATCCATTTGCCGGTTTGGTCCGTTCGGACCCCGAAAACCTCTTCCTTCTTACTAAGCCATAATAAAAACTTATCAATCAGGACTGAACCTCCCGGACAAACATAAAGATAAACAATGATCCCTAGTAAAAACCGTTCGGGGAGAAATTTAACCGCGCTAACGGCAATCCCGGTGAAAGAAGTCAAAACATTGACCCTGAATATTCTCTCATAGAACAACATTACCTCTTGATTAGCCTGGAATTCGAACCAGGTCCAGATCACGAATACTGTTATTATTTTTAGTAGTTGATCCATTATTAAAACCAATAAGTTTAGTCCTGAATTTTTAATCCGGCCGATCAATCCTTTGAACAAATCAATCACTAGATGGGTCCCGGTTATTAACGCCGCATACCCGATGAGCGCCGGCCATTGATATCCGTGCAAAAAAAATAAGATGGCTCCAAATACCGTTACGCCATGCCAAATAATGGCGGCCGGTTTCAAGTTATCTTTAGCTATGGCAACCTTCCGGTTTTGTACTAAAAGATCAACGCTGAGATTGGCTAAAATTGATAACAATAAAGAGTTCATTCCATTCCCTCCGTTTCAGGTTCATGGATTCTCTACGCTCCATTAAAGGTAAAAAATAATTATACACCTAATCTAAGGTGTATTTCCGCATCACACCGCTTTTGAGGTGTGGTATTTATTCATCGCTTAGTTAGTCCCCGCCCTGGTTCGCTAGGCAATCAAAGCCAAAAATAGGAAGTAGGTCGCCACTTACATACTCAAGCCTCGCGCCTTCCGTCTTCAAGTAATCTTAATTATCGACAAACCTTTCTCCGAATAAAACGGCCAGTTCTTCTTCGGCTTTTTTAACAACCTCCCACTTAGCTGCTTGACAACGTTTTTGAACATTCTGCCAAGCGATCTTTAGTTCTCCGGCGGCTTTAACTAGAGTCCTTTCGGCATCGTAAGCTTGGACCGCCTCCCATTGCCTAGGGGTCCAACCATTCATTATCGTATCAACCAGGCTATAAACTAAGTTGAAAACCCGGTCAAAAAAAGGATCCTCACTCACCAATATGGTTTGTGGAATTTTACTTTTCTCAATAAAATCCAAGGCTTTCCGGGCCAACACAAAAGCCGGACCGGTCATATCCCAAGAGTTCATGCCGGGATTGGGATTATCGATCCGGCCGATGCCAATTCCTAATCTAATCTTTAATGGGAAGCAAGTATGGCGTAAATTTCTGATAATTACCGATAATGAAGTTAGATTGTCACATACAGCTTGCAACTCATCTCCTCGAGACACATTAAAGAGAGTGTACAAACCGGAGGCATGAAGGTGACTAAGGCTTTCTTTTAACGTTTCCAAATAACCGGGATGTTTTTTGGAATCAATCACATCACCGGTGATTACGGCGAAAAGTTTCATCTAGCGCTCCAATTATCATAATTAACCAATTTTTCTTTTGAGGTTAATCAATTCCACGTCATGCCGGCCAATGATTTCATGTATCGAACTCTGATTTTCAAGAAGCGTGTCCAACTTCACGGTATTTTCGGCATTTCGCTTTATTAATGTGGCGACCTGTTCGGATAAAACAGTTATCTTTTCAGTTATTTCCGTTTTAAACTCGGTCAAAACAGCCACTTGCGACGATACGGAATCCAACTTTGTCTCAACCGAATCCAACCGGTTTTTAACCGAACTTAGCTCATTCTCAACCGAACCTAATCGATTTTCAACCGAATCCAACCGGTTTTTAACCGAACTTAACTCATTCTCAACCGAACCTAATCGGTTTTCAATTGAGTCTACTTTATTTTCAATGGTGTCCAGTTTTTTCAGCACCAGGTTTTGAAATGTCTCATTCATCATTGGAATCACACCTCCATAATCAAAGTATATTTTAATTCCCAATATATTTCAATCTAAAAAATGTGATCCAGCGCCGAGCTCTTTTCTTTTCATGGCGCCGGTTCGAATAATGACTGGAATATCACCCCAAGAGAGAGTATCCAACTTTAAAAACCTTTGTTTTCGTATATCATTTTTACTATCCCTTCGATTTGGGGTTCCTTTAGATTTAAGTCGGTAATATCATACTTCCTGGTGATTAACATAATCGCTTCCGCAACAGTGATTTCCTTATTGCTAAATAAAAATGATTTCCGTGGGCCTTCTTCCTTAACCAATTTCAGCCTCGGGTCATCGATTACCGCCTGCTCATCGGCAAAATCGACCACTATCAGATTTTCACCGCCGAATTTCGCTTTAAAATCCAACAATGGGCCGTCGTAAAGTAGATGGCCATTATCGATCATGATCAGCCGCCGGCAAATCTGCTCGATATCGTCCATGTCATGGGTAGTGAGGATCACCGTGGTCCTCATGTTTTGATTGATTTCCTTAATAAAACCGCGAATTTTGCTCTTCACCAAAACGTCCAAACCAATGGTGGGCTCATCCAAATAAAGGATGGCCGGTTCATGCAGTAACGCGGAGGCTAACTCAGCCCGCATTTTCTGACCCAAACTGAGTTGGCGGACGGGTTTGGGCAACAGCGGCCCCAACTCCAAAAGCTCCGTGAAAAACCCCAGGTTCTTCCGGTATCGTTCCGGGCTAATCCGATACATCTTTTGATATAA
>JAEWZY010000048.1 GCA_023394955.1 Bacillota bacterium | reverse complement strand
CCCTAACTAAGAACACTGATGCCGCTGCCATCCAACGGATGTTTTGGGAATATTAAATTTTTACATTTAAATTTAAGCCCCAAATTATCCAGACCGGGCTATTTTCATGATATCTTCCTAATAATTTTAATCTTAACGTCCTAAAAACGTTTCAATATTTTTCAATACCTTTTCGCTTAAACGCACAAAAGCCTGTTTAGTACGTCCGGACGATACATTCATACAGTTTACATGAGGGTTGGCCAACAGCTTCCCGGCAGGATCACCCAGGGCGGCGACTGTATCGCAAAAAAATTCGTTATCCCCATGTTCCAGCCACTTAGCAAGGGCGGGTAGATCATGGGAAGGGCCGATGGAAGTATTGAACATTATTTTGTGATTCCCAAACCATTCAAACTGTTCATCATGGAATAAAATGACGTTTTTATTCAGGCAGGAACAGACCACATCAACCATGTTCAATAACCTTTTTAAAGGCAGATATTTAATTTGTTTCGCCTCTTCTTCCGGTTTGCGGGTACGACTGAAATAATATAAATCTGCTCCCAGCGCCTGAAGGCCGGCGGCGATCAACTGTCCGGAGGCGCCGAGTCCGACGATGCCGACTTTTAAATCGGTAAGCTCTACTGGTAGTTCCTGCCACTGTTTACCGGCAAAACCATGAAGGTAGCGAACCAGTTCGCTAATGATATATTCCACAACGCCCTGGTCGCCATAATCACGAATGCCATATACCGCGATATTTTTAGCGCGGGCTGTGCGAATATCCACGTTGGCGCTTTCTTCCGAGTAGAGACTGCAACACATACCGATATATCGAATATTAGCGCAAGCGTTCAGGACGTTCTTCCCAATACTACTGGTATAACTGAGCAGGACAGCGTCGGCGTCCCCGATGCGCCGAATTATTTCCGCGTCGTCCTTTGGAATATCATTATATGATGTTATTTCTTTTGCGTAATCATGAAGTTTTTCTTCCGCCGACGGAATCAAACTTACCGGTTCAATGGCTACTAATTTTTCAAACAATCTAAGATCCCTCCTGATTTAGCTGCTTGGTCTTTTTCAATTTACTTCTCTATTGAGGAGTTTTGTCCTTTAGCAATTAATAAAGCAGCCTAAATCGCGATTTATTATAACCAACCCATCAACCGTCGACTAAATTGAACGCATTTCTCCCTTTTTCCCTTAATCTTTTATCAATTAATCCGAAAAAAATCTCCGAAGGAGACTAATTCTTCGGAGATTTTTATAGAGCCCTTTCGGAACTTGTTCGTTGAATCACAGATTGGAAGTCCTCCCTAACTTCTTTTCCATATATAATAATACCCCTGTCATAACGATTCCATAAAACGATGAAACCAAAAAATTAGAAACAGCGCTAGTAAATGAAACCATTCCCAATTCCGGAATTTTAAAGAGTTCAGTTGTAATATAGGCAAAAAACCAGATACCCACTCCAAAAAACCATCCTTTATAAATCAAGTTTTTTGTTCCGGTTACCTTGAGTAAAAAAACAAAGATAATGCCGGCGGCCGCCGAAAAACCCCACTGGATTATTATGGCAAATAATAATTCTAATAGTCCATGAGCTTTCCGACCATAAACTAAAACGGCTGCAAAATCGGCAAAACGTAAAGTGCCGAATTTTATTAGAAAAAATAAGGCGCCTAATAAGGTTGTAGAAATTCCTCCAATAAAACCGGCTATACTCCCTCTGGTAAAACGATCTTTTAAATCCATCTTTTATCTCCTTACAAACTCTTGCTAGGTTTGATTTATATCATTTTCTATAGATTATCCTCCAATAACTTTAGCTATTCAGAGTCGTCTATTTTTGCTTCCGTCCAGTCCTAGTTCTCCTGCTATTACTTGCATAGCGCGAATGGTCTCAGAAATCACGGTTCCCAACTCCATGCCCAGCATCGCCGCGCCCTCGGTAATAATTTCCCGGTTCACTCCGGCGGCAAAGCTTTTTTCTTTCCACTTTTTCCGCACCGATTTGACCTCCAAATTGAGAATATTTTTGTCAGGCCGGACCAAGGTAACGGCAGTGATTAATCCGGTTAGTTCATCGATGGTATATAAAACCTTCTCCATTCTTTCTTTGGGCTCGACTCCGGAACAGGTCCGCCAGCCGTGGCTGACTATCGCCCGGATATAATCCTGGGGCCAATTGTTTTCGGTCAAAATTTCATTGACTTTGACACAATGCTCTTCCGGGAATCGTTCATAGTCCAAATCATGAACCAAGCCGATAATTCCCCATTTCTCAACATCCTCGCCGAACAATCCGGCGAAATGCCGCATTACCGTTTCCACCGCCAAAGCATGTTTGATCAGATATTCATTTTGGTTATAATGCCGTAGTAAGTCGAAAGCCTGAGCCCGAGTTGGATAGAATGCATTCAAATGATCACCTTCGTTTGGTATTTTTCAGTTTCATAAATCATTTGTGATTCCTTCACATGCAAATGATCAAAAATAAATCCAATGCCTTAAGTTTATCATAGACAACCATTGGGTTCAACTTAACAAAATTCGCAAACCTTCGAATTATTTATGCCATGATGCTGCTTGCTTTTTGGGCACCAACTTCTCCAGGTTGTTTAGATACGGCCTTAATACTTTCGGTATGTTTACACTCCCGTCCGCATTCTGGTGGGTTTCTAATAAAGGAACCAAAATCCGCGTCGAAGCGATCCCGGTGTTGTTTAGGCTATAAGCGAACTTGAGAGAACCATCTCGATCACGGTATTTAATATTGGACCGTCTGGCCTGAAAATCATTCAAAGTTGAGCAGGAATGGGTCTCGCAATAGTTGTTCCGGCTAGGCATCCAGGTTTCTACTTCATGTTTCCTTACTTGGCCGATGCCGATCTCTCCCGTGCAAGCCAAGGCTACCCGGTAAGGAAGTTCAAGCGCTTGTAAGATCTCTTCGGTATTATTTAATATTTCATAATGCAAACTTCCAAATCCGATAGTTTACCCTTAATCGCTTTAACCTTTTCAACTGCGGTATTCCTTGTAACTTCATTCATCGTTGGAATTTGCTTGGAAAGATTATTCCTTTCAGCTCTTAAGAGATCCACTTTTTTAATGCGTTCACGGATTTGACGGTCAACCTCTAATAGCCGATCAATACCTACATCCATTAACTTATTGGCAACCGCCTTTTTAACAACATCCGGATAATTCCTGATAAAGTTAATATCCAACATAGCCATACCCCTTTCTAAAAGTTTTTGTAAATAATAAACCTCTCGTCCCTGAAAACAATACAGGGACGAGAGGTTATACCCGTGGTGTCACCCGGTTTAATTAGAAATATTCTAATTCACTCGATGCATGATAACCGATGCGCGGTTTAGCTCTTCGCTAACGTCTCCAGGGCGGAATAGATGAAGCTTCGGTTGATTCACACCATTCATCAACTCTCTTAATTCGAAGTCATCATTACTTCCCCATCATCGACTTGAAATATTAAAATTGCAACCAATATTTTCCATATTTTACTATATAACTACTTTTTATGCAAGGTAACCTTTACAATCAAGAACTTCAACCTTCAACCAAAACTTTTAATTTAGTCCTTTATACCCGAAGTAACCGCCGCCGGTTCCTGCTCCTTCCGGACAAAGATTACTTCGGAAACCCGGCCCGGTTGGATCGGAACTTTCTGTGCCGTAGCTCCGATAAAATTATCCTTATCTATGGAAATCCAGTACTCTCCTGGTGGCAACTCCGCCAAGCCGAACCAGCCGCTGCCGTCGGTATAAACCTCGCGGTAAATCGGTACTTCCTCTGAAACACTTACCGATTTAACGGTAACTTTCAAATGATCCAAAACTTTTCCACCGGGATCGGCTACCGTACCCATTAGGAAGCCTTTCACCGGATTCGACTTCCAGGGCATATCCGGAACCGGAGCCCATTCCGGAAAGACCGGAGCCGTCTCAATATGTTGGTTTAAAACCGGATCTAAATAGCCGCCGCCTTGGGCGAGTAATTGAAAGAACCAGTCGTTGGTCTCCGGAATAAACCGGTAAGGATGTCTGATCAGTCCCCTGGAGGCGACGGTCTCTTTAAAATCATTACTGCTGTATAGATTACTAGCCCCATAAGTATAGAGCGATACTCCGGCCGCCTTGTTCCCAAGGGACGATGGTTCCAAAGCCCGCCGGATTTGGGCTAAGGATTGTTCGATATATTGCATGAAAATTCCCGGCCCGATGACGATTTGCCTACCGTACTGGTGGTCCTTTTCCCATTCAATCCACTGATTATACCAATTTTGCTGATCAGGGCGCCATTCGCTATAATAATTCATCGGTATGGCCAGGTCAAGGATTCCTTCCTGGAGCCAGCTTCGCCAATCCTGATAAACCTGGGTATAGGCTCGGGACTTCTCCCAGTCCCCTTCGGCAACCGGTCCTTCGCCCCAGGTGATAACCGCGGAGGAGACTTTCAAATTAGGTTTGACCGCAATCGATTTTAAATAAATTTTCCGCATCAAGTTGGTGGTCTGTTCCCGCCGCCACGCCGCCCATCTAGGATCATCCGGGTCCGGCTGGCCGCTGGCGCCGTACCGGTCATTATACCGGGCTATGCTGGTAGGGTTATAACCCCAACCAGTCCCCGCATAACGGGAATAATCGAGATGAATACCGTCGATATCATAATTTTTCACTACATTTAGATAGACAGCGGTAGTATAATCGACAACCTCCGGATTTCCCGGATCCAAATAAAATGAGGAATATAATTTTACCGACCATTTCTTGGCGGTGTCGTTGTAAGCCCGGTAATAAGAAACCCAGGTCTCTTCAGCCGTTACCCTAGGACCATGGAGGTTCCAGACATGATTAGGGTCTTTAGGTGGGATCTCGTTATTCCAAGCTACTAACGTATTGAGCCAAGCATGCACCTCAATCTGATTAGCATGCGCCTTATCGATTAAGTATTGCAAAGCGTCAAACCCAGGCGCCAATTCAGAGTCCTCGGTCCGTGGTTCGATACTTTTGTTATAATAGGCGTCTCCTCTCCGCCGCACTTGGACAATTAGGGTATTAAGGTTAGCGTTTAGGGCGTCCTCGACCAATTTATCTACTTGGTCGGGGGTCTTAAATCCGGGGCGAAAAGCATCCACCCACAGGGCCCTTACTTGCGGATTCGCTGTTTCACTAGCTTTTACCGGAAGGTTTCCCGCTAAAAAAAGCGTGACTAATCCTATCAAAACAAACCTACTAAATCGATTGAATACACCCATCAATTTCACTCCCGTTGTATTTAAATCGCTATGTTTTATTATAACAAATTATCAAGAGCAAAACTAATCTTAGCTGGTACTTCCAAGCATATCTTTAAAGATTACCCAAAATAATAACAATTGCTTATAGGTGTCAATCATAGATGTTATTAAGTGTACCTTAAATAGTTTTGCTCTCTCTAAAATCGCCGCTCTACTTTGATCGGGGCTAACTGCTACCGGATAATTGTCACCTAGTTTATGTCTATTAATGTTTTTGGCTAATCCGATATTTAAGGCAAAAGCAACACTATTGAACAAAACAAATGCAATGATACTGATAATTAAAGTTTTTTTATACACTATTGTAATTCCTCCAAAACTGTTAATAGTATCCTTTCGTTAGCGTTAATCTATTACCATTATTATATCAAATTGTAAAGTTCATCAAAACTAGGGCTCAAAGTAATTCTTAGATATATTTCGAAATAATTGCAACTTATTAAATTTCTTTGTCGTCAATAAAAAGAAACTAACTTGGTCAATTTAAAGTCAGCTTCTTTTTATTTTATGTAAATTTTGGTTTTAAAATAGCTTCACTAAACATAAGGAAAACCCCTTTGAGTCATAAGCCGGATTATGATAACCGGATAGAGAGCCGTTTGAAATATGCATTAATTTATATCCGAGGTTAAATATAAAGTTTTCACTGATTCGATAAATGAATTTTGGTCCAATGCGCCACATAAAATTGTAATGCCTGCCTCCGGCGGGAAATTTCTCATTGTAAAAAATTAAAGCGCCGCTCATATCAAAATGTATCGACAATATTTCAAATTCGCGTAATTTATACCGAGCTAGTCCAATTGGTCCAATACCGAAAGCTGTACTTTCGAGTATCTCACCCTTATAGTCAATTTCCCCCTCCGGCCGGGTAATAGTAATACCTTTGTAAAAGGACCATTCATTTTTTTCCGAGGTTTTCGCGATTAAATTCAATGATACCGTACTGATATCACGGTCATGATTAATCGCATCCATAAAGTCATATTCCCTCTCTAACTGGGATTTTCCATTGAGAGGTTGGCTGGATTCACCCTGGTTATAACCAAAGGACTTTTCGGTAGCACCCATCAACAATATAATACAGACCATTATCACGCGGAGCAATTTACGCATAATACCGTCCATTATCTCCTTTTTTAGATTATTGATTCCATCAGCCGCCTCAACATTAAGATTGCTATAACTATACCGAAAGGGTTACGATTGATATCTTATCAACTTGCGAAACGATTAACCCGCTTATCCACCATTTGGCTAATTCTCTTCCGAACCTTAAAAGGATTTAATTTGTGATTATAAATCTGGATAAAATCCGCCAAGTAATTCAGCCCTTGTTGTCCGTTTTGATATTCCCATAAAATCGGCGACCGAGTATAAAGCTTAGCCAAGTTTTTATAAGTCAGGGTATTGATTGGCCTGGGGAGATGGATAATCGCATCCAAATCGATTAACCCAACTTCGTAACGGTTATTTTTCTCCCTTATTAAGAAATTGGACAAGGTAGGGTCGCAATGTAAAAAACCGTTTTTAAATAAATTAGCGATGGTAATCACGAATTGATTCAGCGCTTTCCCTTTCAAAGCTTCTGGAATATCGCCGCTCAAAAAATTATTCAGCAAAATCCCGGTAAACTTTTTAGTTACATAAAAACTTTCGCCGTTCTTGCGGCATTGTAAGGCCAAAACCGGCTCCGCCACTAAAAAGCCGGTTAACATTAGACGGTTGGATAGGCGAAGCGAATTAATGGCTTTGTTAAGGACCATGTTTTTAACTTTTTCCATGGATGAAGTTGCAAAGAACCGCTTAACGTAATAAACCTGGCCTTGCTCTTTAATAAGATAGACTTCCCGATTTCTATTTCTACAGACCAGTTGCAACCGGGGATGATCAAAATCATTACTTAAAAAAAACCGGTCGATTGCAGTGGCAAAATCATCGTTCTGCTTTTTACTTTGCTTCCGATTTAATAAACCCATAAACGTCCTCCACTATCATTGTTGCTATCAATAATTTCAGGGACTTTAACGGAGAAACAAAAAAGTCAATTTCTTCCCATTACTAAGTCCAGCTTCGCCTCGGCGATTAGATAAGAGACTATCCCTTGATAATATCCGGTTAGCGCCTGATCCAACGCCAACTGGGCATCCATGATATCCATGGTAGTCGCCATGCCGTTATCGACTCTGATTTCCGTCATTCGTAAAGCTTCTTTAGCCAAATCGATACTGGCTTGATTAGCCCGGGTAGTCTCAATGCTAACGGTAAGGTTTTGTAAGGATTGTTCGGCTTCTAACCGAATCAGATCCCGCAGGTTAGCATCTTGAATCCCGGTTAACCCTTCGTTATCTTTTGCTTGTTTGATTCTGGCATGAACTTTTCGATCATATAACTTCCCTCCCACGGAAAAGGTGATGGTCCAAGCATCATACCAATCCTCAAAGGTAACATCCTTGTTGACTCCGCCATAGCCGACGCTCAATCCGGCATTAGGCTTGTAACTTGCTTTCTCCATCGCCGTGATGATTTGATTAATCTCCGCCTTCCCCTGGATTTGGCGTAATTCCGGACGGTTTTGCTCCGCGTCGTTTAACATTTGGGATAGGGACAACCCAACCGAATCGGGCATTTGTAATTTTGCCGCATCATATTGGACTTGATATGACTGCTCTTTGGAATAACCGATAATTGTCGCCAGTTGTAATTTAGCCAGAACTAATTGGTTCTGGGCGCTGATCACTTTCGGTCTTAAAGTATCCCGTTGGACTTTGGCGCGCATCAGATCCAATTTTGAGGCGGTCTCCGCATTATAACGGATCTGGACCCGGTTAACATGCTGGTCCAAGTTATGATAAGAAGCCTCTTGGACCTGGACAACCTTTTCGGCCAGCCAGACATGATAATAAACCTGTCTAACATCATAGATTAACTGCTGTTTCGCCTTGCGGAGATCTTCCCGGACAATATCCAAATGGATTCGGGCCAGTTTTAAATTGTTCCGCAGCATTCCGCCGGTATATAACGGCAAAGTAGCGTTTACCCCGGCGGCAAATTGATGGTCCTCGTAAGCCATGCCGAGTTGATACTGGGGTACATCCGACTCTTCGCGGACGGCTTGGTAGTTTAAAGTAGGCCAAAAGCCGCCTTTGGCCTCTTTTACCGCTCCTTCAGCGATGGATACCTGCTTTTCTTTCTCCTGAAGCTGTTTATTATTATGAAATGCCGAATCCAAGCATTGTTCTAAGGTTAATATCTCCGGCTGTTTCGTTAATTGAGGATTATCAGCCGCCAACGTTCGGACCGGCAGAATCATCATTGCTAAAACGAAAACACCAAATATTTTTTTTCGTAACATCGGTTTAACCTCCAGCATACTTAAATAACTTACCAAGCCTGCTCCACCTTGGCGGCGACCCTCTGCTTCTTTCCGGCGCCACGTTTTTGGCCGATCAGATTTTCAATGGCCGGAATTACCAACAAGGTCAATCCGGTCGATGACAGAATACCTCCGATAGTCACTATCCCCATCGGTTGGCGCATCTCAACCGCGGAGGCTCCGATCCCAAGCGCCATCGGCAGCACGCCAAGAACAGCGGCTAAATTGGACATGATAATCGCCATTAACTTAGCGGGACACGCTTCCAATAACGCCGATCGCAAATCCATTCCTCCAGCCCGCAACTGGTTGGCATAGTCCAGGATTAAAATAGCGTTGTTGACCACCATCCCCACCAGCATGACTACGGCTAACATGGCCATAAGCGATAAAGTGGAGCCGGTTGCTACCAGCGCGACAGCTACACCGATCAGACAAAGTGGTATCGTAGTCATGATTATTAACGGCTGGCCGAAGTTTTCAACGGTCGCCGCCAGCAGCATAAAGGTTAAGAGCACTGCCAGCATAAACGCAAAGGCCATATCGCCCAACATGTCATACATCAAATCAGCAGTACCGCCCCATTTCAGATGATACCCGGCAGGCAGATTCAATTCTTCAGCCGCTTTATCTATAGCTGCGGTGAGATCGCCCAGCGCGTATCCGGGTAAGGTATCCGCCGTGAATTCAATGGTGATGTATTTGTCCGAATGCATAATTTTATTGTAACCGTCGGTGAAGGTGAGCCTGGCGAAGTGTGATACCGGAAAAGTCCCGTTTTTAGTATAGACCGGTAAGTTTTGAAGCTCCTCGTAGCTTGGAATGGACTCTTTATTTAAGACCACCCGGATATCATATTCGTTGCCACCTTCTTTATAGGTAGTCACTACCATCCCCTCCAGGGAAGTCCGGAGTAAGAGAGCCAGATCTTGCATGGTGATTCCGGCTTCCGACAGCTTGACCTGATCGGGATAGATGGTGATCTCCGGTTTTCCTGGTCTGGTGCTGGTGTCAACATTCATTAGCCCCGGGATTTGCTCCAGTTTAGTCGTGAGTGAAGCGGCATATCGCTCTAATACAGCCATATTCCGGCCTCTGAGATTGAAATTTACCGGAGCGGAACCGGTTGCAAATCCGGAAACAGCTGACACTTTAATCTTGACATTCGGAATATTTGAAAGTTCCTGGGTGATTAAAGCCGCTAATTCTTTATCCGAAAACTCCCGCTTTTCCTTGTCCGTCAATTTAACCTTTAACTGCGCCAGATTTACCCCTTGATTGAGGTCGGATACTTTACCGAGACTGGTCAATAAACTAACCACTTCTTTACGGTCCTTGATCCGGTTTTCCATCCGCCGCAATAAAGCAGCAGTTTGATCCAGATCGTATCCTTGCGGCAACTCGGCAACGATTTGAATATTACCGCTATCCATGGAAGGTATAAAATCGAACGGTACCCGGGTGAGTAGCAGTATTGTCCCGATAAACAGCATTACTGTCACAATAACAACTGCTAGGCTCCTCTTTTTAGCGGCTAAAATAAAGTGCAGTAATTTCCGGTAAGCATCAGCAAAAGATTCAAAAAAGCGATCAAAGGCAAGGCCGAAACGGTTTTTGGCGCCAATCTCATCGGGAAGAATCAACGCCGCCAGCATCGGCGTAACCGTAAATGAAGCGATAATGGAAAAAACGGTGGCGATCGTCACGGTTAAAGCAAAGTCTTTAAATAAGATTCCCGCCATTCCCGGCATGGTTCCGATTGGTAAAAAGACGACGATATTGGTTAAAGTCGAAGCCATAACCGCCGTGGTGACCTCCGCCGTACCGAAAGCCGCCGCTTGTCTTCGGTCCTCGCCCAAACTCTTATGTCGGAAGATATTCTCTAAGACCACGACGGAATTAGCCACCAAAATACCGCTGGCGGTCGACAAACCCATCAGGGACAGCCCGTTCAATGAAATCCCCAGCAGATTCATGACCATAAACGTTGGAATGATTGATATCGGCATCGCCAAAGCCACGATTAGGGTCGAACGCAGATTATGCAGAAACAGTAACAAAATAAGGGCCGTCAGGATTATACCCTGATAAATATTACCGAAGGCGTCGTCGACGGCATTTTTAACGAAGGAGCCGTCTTCGCTCACCACAGTCAGGGTAATGCCGTTGCCCAACTCCTGTTCGATCTCCGGCAAAGCTTTCGTGATTCCTTCCACTGTTTTTACAGTATTGCTGACTGGATTCTTAACCACCGTGAGCAATACGGAGTTATCGCTTCGTTTTTGCAATTCATTATTAAAAAAGGTAACGCGTTGACGGGCTTCTTTGGTCGAATCTTTCACGTCCGCCAACTGCCACAGCTTTTTAATGCCGTTCGTGGTGTTAACATTAAAATTCCGGATCGCTTCGAGGGACGAAAACTCCCCTTTCAAGCGCACCGAATATTCCTGTCCCGCTTCTTTCAAATTTCCGCCCGGCATATCCAGGTTGGCGGCTTTAATAATCCCGGCCAGTTGGGAAACGGATAAAGAATTTTCATAAATTATCCTCTTATCAAGTTCCACCCGGATCTCCCGCTCCTCGCCGCCGATCAGATCCACTTTACCAACGCCTTCAACCTGGGAAAGCTGTTCTTTCACTTGATTATCAGCCAGATCGTAAATTTGAGCGACTGGCAAATCACCTTCCATGATGATATTGATAATCGGCGAGGCGCCAAGATCGACCTTTTGGACCACCGGCTTTTCAGCGCCATCCGGTAAATCATTCAGGATCTGATCCACTTTATCTTTAACTTCCTGGAGAGCGAGAATGTCATCCTTACCGAAGTCAAACTGGATTAAGACAATGGAAACGCTCTCCATCGAATAAGACGTCATCTTATCGATCAGGCTCAGGGCGGCGACTTCATCTTCAATTTTTTTAGTAATCTGGCTTTCAATCTCCAGCGGACCGGTTCCGGGATAAACCGTTTGCACCGTAACCACCGGCAGATTGAATTCCGGCATTAAAGTTAACGGCAGATTATTATACCCGATAAAACCGAAAAGCAGAAACGCGGCCAGGATTATCCCCATCATCACCGGCCGTTTTATGGATAGATCGGATAAAAACATTATGTTTTCCTCCCTGTTTTTTAGCGGTACTATTGCGCTAATTAAGAATTGATTATTTTAACCTTGGTCTGATCCGCCACCATTTTATTCCCTTCGGTGATGATAAACTCGCCAGGTCTTAGTCCTGATTTAACTTCTATAAGTACTCCCTGTTCTTTGCCGGTTGAAACTTCACGTTTAATCGCCTTTCCGTTAACAGCTACATAAACAAATCGTTTACCATTCTCATCGACCAGGTCTTTCCTACGTACCATAACGGCTTCGCCGTTTTGATAGGTTCGGATTGAGATATCCGCTGTGATACCGCTGGTAAGTATCTTGTTGGGGTTTTTAAATAAAGCTTTGACTGCAAATGCTTTTTTACTACTATCCATAATCTGGCTCACTTGAAAGACCGAACCTTCCACCGATTTTCCATCCCATTCCAAAGTAACTTTTTGACCCAACTTAATCTGATCGACCTCTTTGGAGGAAGCCCAAATCTGAGCCTCAATTGATTCAAGATTGGAAACGGTAAATAAAGGGTTTCCCGGACTCACATTATCGGTGGGTTTGACATTCAATTGAGTAATATAACCGCTTAACGGAGCTTTCACCCGTAAGGCGTCATCCGTCAGATTCAGATTGGCTTGGGCCACTTCAAAATTGGTGCGGGCGGAATCAAGTTCCTGTTTGGAGATTACCCCTTCCTGATACATCCGTTCCATACGGTGATAGGTGGCTTCAGCCAATTCGTAACTTGCTTTTATTTGATGATATTGCGCCGTTTGGTTGTTTTGCGGAAAAACGACCACGGTTTGATCTTCCAGTACATAATCCCCGACATTAAAATAGACATCCTGGACCACATCCGCGATTTGGGCGTAGCGCACCGCTTCGGAGCACGCCCGTAAGGTAGCGGAATATTTTAACGCTGCCGAAAAACTATCGGTTTTTACTTCTTCAATTTTTACCGGTACGCCGTTTTCCCGGTAAAGTTCTTCCATGCTTTTAAGACTCGTCGCCTGTTTTTTCCCGAAGCCACAGCCGGTTAGCGAAACTAAAACAATGACTGACATAATTAAAATGATTTTTTTCAAAAATATCTCCTCCTTGAAATAGGTTATAAACTAATGATTTGCTTAACTCGCATTTTCTCTTCTTAAAACTTAATTTTCTGCCGGCATCACCTCTTTCAATTTAAATACTTTTAGCATTTAAATTCATTAATCTATTATGATGTGAACTTTTAAATTTGTAAATAATTCGTTAACATATTCACGATAGCTTAAAAAAATTACTCCTTGATTATCCTTATTAAAAATTTGAACATCACTTCGAGCTTTGATAAAAGACTGTCACGATCAATTCCTTCAAACACTATATCCGCATAATAACCGCGAAATGCGTCCGCAAACAACATCGCTGTCTGTGGCACATCTTCGATCCGGAATGCGCCTTGCTCGACTCCATCCCGCATAACATCGCTAATTAAGCCCTTAAAACATTTATTAATTTCATCTTTTCGAGAAAAATTCTTCCGTATATATTTCAAGGAATTTTCATCCGCTAAAATTTGATGAATCCCAAGGCTACTACCTGTACTGTCACATATAAGTTTGATTGAACCAACCATTAAATCATGTAGCTGTTCTTCGGGAGAAAGAGTTTTATCGATAAGCGTTTGATAATCGTTGATGATTTTTTTAACGACCCAGTCGGCATAAGCATCAATTAGGTCTTCCTTGTTGGCATAGTCTTTATAGATCACCCCGACGCTGACTCCGGCCTCCTTGGCAATGTCCTGCATCGTGGTTTTATCAAGCCCGAACCGGCTCACTAGTTTCATAAAGGCTTGTAAGATCTCTGTTTTACGGTCATCGGACATAATTTTCTCCTCGTGAATATGTTAATAAATCGTTCATTAGTTTTATATTACCTTCACGCTCATATTTTGTCAAGCACTAATCATTGATTGACATCTATTTTTAATACGAAAGCCTTGGATTATCAAACCAGGTCATTTCCGGGATTGCTTTGGGGATAAACATTGCCGGAGCAGTGGGCTAAAATAGTAGCATCTGACGGAGAAAAACAAATCATAATTTTAGCGGTGAATTTCAACTGTATTTTCTGCGTTATAACTAGCCTTTTCACAGCACTCCTCTATCTCTCGCCTCATAGTCAGAACAGGATAACCAAACCGGCCCGCCATCCTTTCTGCTCATATTCTAAATCGACCAATTGCGCTAATAATGACCCGTTAAGGATTTCACTACATTCGATGGCTTTTACATGGTTATAATAGTAACACAGCTCTGCTTGGATATTGCTATTGAAGCCATATTTCATCCCGATATTCGCTCCATAACCTACTGCCCTGCCTTCATTCTCCCAATTCCAGGCCGGATCATGATTGGCCCAATGACCGTATGCTTTGGCATTTAAAATTAACACGTTTAATCCGGTAGTAAGGATCAAATCCGGAGCTATGAACAATTCATCATTGATACCAACTAGCAATCCGCGGAATACGCCGTCAAGTCGGCTCCCGTTATCCGGTTGGGATTGGTCGCCAACATCTTCCCCGGCGTCAAGATGATAAACAATGTTTTTAAGTTCATTGACGGTTTCCTGTTGCACCCAACCCAAAAGTAGATTGGCTTGGTGGACCTGATTTTTAATCAGTACCGTCTCGAAATGAATCGAAATATTGCTTTGTCTGCCGTAAGCGTCCAACTCGCCATAGTCTGTTAAGGTATCGGAACCCGTGTTCCTCCAATCGGAGTCGGAACCCCTTCCCTTAATCGCTGCGCCTGTCTTGCCAAGTTGAAGCCTGATAAAACTCTTTTCCTCATCCAGAGTATACTCAGCCTTTAAAATAGTCATCCGTTGGTTCTGAGGTAGCCTAACTTTAGAAATCACTTGGGAAGAATACGGATAATAAAGTGTATAATCAAAAGAACCGGCCGAATCCCATTCTTGGAAGGAAATTCTTAAATCAGGTTCGGCTAAGGTTGTTGTCGCCATAAAAAAAGAGGCTAAACAGACTAAGCAAAACACAAAAAACTTTTTCATCACGAATTACTCTTTTCCAGTTAAATTAGGGTAACTTAATTATATCAGGTCGACTTGATAACTGTAAATCGGATCTGTCAACCATTAATTAGGCTTTTAATATCTAATCCTATTCACTTTCCGAAGCTCAGCTTTGCATCCCGGGGCTCAATCCCCTCCAAAGCGGCCGGCTTGGCAATCCAATATCCTTGGGCGAAATCGACCCCGATCTCTTTTAACTTCATAAAAACAACTTCACTCTCTACAAACTCGGCAATGGTTTTGATATTCATCAAATGCGCAATCTGGTTAATAGATTCCACCACTGCCGAATCAACCATGTTGTCCACCATGTGCTTTACAAATGAACCGTCGATTTTCACATAGTCAACGGGTAGATTCTTCAAATAACTAAAAGTCGCCAATCCATTTCCAAAGTCATCCAAAGCGAAACGGCAGCCGATATTCCTTAACTTTTGAATGAATTTGATTACTTTGTCAAAATTAGCAATCGCTAAGGTTTCGGTTATTTCAAAACAAATCGTTTCCGGTGGAACTTGGTATTGTCTAAATTGGTCCTCAATATACTCCAAAGCGAATTCTTCATTGAGGAACAATCCTGAAAGATTAATATTGCAAAAAACTGGTTTATTAGATCTCTTTTGATAATTTACGACATAAAATGAGAAATAAGTATTAATCACCCAGCGGTCAATGGATGGCATCAACTTATACCTTTGGGCGGCAGGCAAAAAACTACCCGGATAAATCAAATTTCCCTTTCGATCCAGCATTCGGATTAATATCTCATAATGATTGACATTATTATCGCCAGTGAGCGGTACAATTGGCTGATAAAAAAGGCGGAAACGATTATCTTCAAAAGCCCGGTTAATATCAAGCACCCATCGAACTTCACCGCTATGTTTGGCTATTTCTCCATTCTTTTGATATACGTGGACTTTATTTCCTCCGTTCTCCTTAGCCATGTAACAAGCCTCATCAGCATCGTTTAACACCCGGTCAGCGCTGACGCTGCCGGCGTCAATCTCAACAACACCGATACTAATACCGATCGTAAATTGATTTTCCCGCCAGGCAAACCGGTAATTTTGAATCGTCCGACAAATTTTATTGGCAATTTCTCGGGCTTTTAAAAGCGGACAATTCTCCAAGATAACTGCGAATTCATCTCCCCCTATGCGCGCAACAACATCGGAGTGCCTCAAGTTTTTTTCAAGTAAATTTGAGATCTGTTTTAATAACTGATCTCCGGCAAAATGCCCACAAGTATCATTAACTATTTTAAAGCGATCCAAATCCATGAAAAACAACACATGCGACAAATTTTGATATTTGGCGCTTTCTATTACCTGTTGTAATTGTTCCTCAAACTTTCCCCGATTGACCAATCCCGTTAAAGAATCGTGGCTAGCCTGATATGAAATTTTTTTAGTGAGTTCCCTAGTTCGGGTAACATCTCTTAAAACAATTACAATCCCGGTGATTTTTTCTTCCCGGTTTCTAATCGGTGAAGCAGTGGCCTCGATGGCATATTCGCCGCCCTCACGGTTAACCAGAAGGGCCTTACTTGAAAAGTTTATTTTTTCACCTTCGCGTAATACTTTTTCTACCGGGTTACCCAGGGATTCACGGGTTATTTCATTGAATACCGTTAATATTTGGGGAAGAAGCAAACCCTGGACTTCTTCGTTCTTCCAAGCCGTGATCGTTTCGGCCTCTTGATTCATATATATGATTCGGAAATTGTTATCGGTTGTAATTACCGAATCTCCAATTGATGCCAAGGTGACTAGAGCCCTTTCTTTTTCGTCGAAAAGCTCATCCTCCATTCTTTTCCTTTCCATCGCATAACGAATGGATCGTTCTAAAATTACCGGTCCCACCTCGCCTTTTACCAAGTAATCGGAAGCTCCGACATTCATCGCTTCAATATCAATGGCATGATCTCCTTGTCCGGTAAGTAAGATGGTGGGAATCCGAAATCCCCGGTCCATAATCTCCTGGAGCAGATCTAATCCGGTATGTTCCCCCAGACGGTAATCGAGCAAACAAGCGTCGAATTTATTTGATTCCAAGGCCTGGAGCGCCAACCGATATGAACTGGCCCAACTTGTTTCATACTTGACTTCTCTAATATCGGATAGTAAATCTCGAATTAGAAAGTAATCATCTTCATCATCGTCAATGATTAATAATTTGATTTTATATTCTATCATTGCTGGACCCCCGATGATCGGCTTGGTAATTCCACAATATTAAACCAATAGCGCGATATAATTTCTACTGTCTCCAGTAAACTTTGAAAATTAATCGGCTTGGTAATGAATGAATTAACTCCCAATCGATACGCGCGTAAAATGTCCTCATCAGCTTTTGAAGTGGTAACCTCACCCTTATCTGCAGGCATAAAAAAACCTCCTCATTATCAAACCGCTCATAATGAATGGTAATCGGCATTCACCTTGAAACTTTATATTATAAAATGAAAAGTCCCTAAAATAAATATCGGAATTAACAGCATAATCTTTATCGAAACACTTCAAACACTATCATCAAAAAATAAATAACCTAAAAGGTTATTTATTTTAATTACAATCAATTCCATCCAAATGTAACGCCCTACTATAAATTGAGGGAAACCTATCTCCCGGTACTATAGGTTATTCCCATCACCCAGTCTTCCATATCGTAAAATCCAAAGTTGATTTTAGTACGGGGACCGATATGAAACCTACTAGCTAAGTTCAGGTTGTCGGAGTCAAATTCCAAAATCAGTTGGATTTTGGACAAATTATTATTGCCTCTTTGGGCAGGGCTAATGTTAAAGGTTTTGCTTAAGCCCCCAAAGATGCCGTCGATTTCTCCGCCTCCAACTCCCAGATAACCCTCAACATCCAAATCCGGTCCCAGGTTTTTAGAGATTACTAAATAAGGCGAGACATCCAGATCTTCTTCCCCGATGTCCTGGATCCCAACGGCTAATGCCGGAGCGGATGCGGTTTCCCGCAGCAACCTGAATTTCCCGCGCAAGGTAATATAGGTTTCATCATATTTCCAGCCAGATCCCTCATAATCAAAATCCATTACCGACAAACCGATTTCCAGATCGGGGATCAAACCATAATCCAGGTTAAAACAGGTAACATCTCCTTCTATAAAGTTCAAAGCGAACCCGGCGCTATTAGGGCCAAGGGTTGCGGTGGAAGGAGTGCTCATTAAGTCGGTTGCGCCAAATACTCCATAACCTAAAGCAGCCCCCCCTGAGGTCAATAATAACCCAATTACGGTTAAAAAGGTAAGAACACGAATTCTTATCACAACAATCCCTCCTCAGCCATTTTTTAGTATCTTGCGTATCGTGATAAAACTTTATTCTTTTTCCCCCTCACACTTTTGAGGATATTCACTATTAGCCGGCCTGTTCCTGTTGGAAAATTTCGTCTATTTTAAAATAAACGGATTATAATTAGCGTTATGATCGTAATGGTCCTCATTTTCTCTTCGTTTAAGCCAATTAGTGACAGCATAGGTTAAGGGGGTCGCCAAGATCTCATACCCGGTTTTAAAGAGATAGTTTGAGATTAAGACCCGTATGACCAACGAATTTTCCCAGACGCCTCCGAATGCTATCCAGACAAATAAAAAAGAGTCGATCAACTGGCCGACCAAAGTGGAACCAATGGTCCTGACCCAAAGATATTTGCCTTTAGTATAGATTTTTAAGCGGGACAATATGTAACTGTTGCTGAATTCGCCTATAAAATAGGCGATGATACTTGCCAGCGCGATCCGGGGCGCGGTCATTAACAAAGCTTGGTAGGAACCCTGTAAAGACCAGCCCGGATCGGCCGGGACCACTCCAACCACCCAAATGACCACAGCCATTAAAACCAGGCCGGCAAACCCCGCCCAAATCACCCGGCGTGACCGTTCATAACCGTAAACTTCAGTGAGAATATCCGCAAATATGTAACTAAGGGGAAACAGTAAAGTCCCCCCATCGAATGTGAAGGCAAGCCCAGTCAAAGGAAGGGCCAAACGGATCGCCTTCACGGAAACGATGTTACTGATCAGTAAAACTGCCACAAAAAAACCTGAGATTAGATCTAAATAACGGTAACTACGTTGTTCCATCGATTATCCTTTCACCCTAATTCCTACTATCGGCAGATTTAATTCTCGGACTGCCCGACAAACTCCTTCCGTATCCAAACCGCAATTTTCCAATAATACCTCGGTAGAGCCGTGAGTAATGAACCGATCGGGCAACCCTAAGATTTTTAAGTTTACCCCTCGCAGACCCTTAGCGGCCAAAAACTCCGCCACCGCAGCTCCAAAACCCCCGGCAATCACATTCTCTTCAATTGTAATTATATTTTGATGGCTGGCGGCTAATTGTAGCAACAGCTCTTTGTCCAGGGGTTTAACAAACCTAGCGTTAACCACGGTACAATTGATTCCGTTTTTTTGGAGACGCCGCCCGGCGCGAAGCGCGGTTTCTACCATCGAGCCCACCGCGATTAAGGCCACAGCTTGTCCAGATTGAACGATCTCGCCCCGGCCATAAGAAAGTTCTTTGGGGGCGCCTTCCATAATCAGTTTTAAGCCGTCCCGTTTTGGGTATCTGATGGCCACCGGGCCGTTAATCCGTAATGCCGTAAAGATCATGTCTTGCAATTCATTGCCGTCTTTAGGCGCCATCAGCGTCAAATTGGGAATATGTCTTAAGTAGGAAAGATCAAAAGCGCCGTGGTGCGTCGGCCCGTCCGGGCCTACCAAACCGGCCCGGTCCAACATGAAGACGACCGGTAATTTTTGTAAACAAACGTCATGAATAATTTGATCGTAAGCCCGCTGCAGAAAAGTAGAATAGACCGCCACCACCGGTCGGAAGCCTTTTTTAGCTAAGCCTGCCGCTAAGGTCACCGCATGTTCTTCGGCAATACCGACATCAAAAAAACGTTCCGGAAACTCTCTAGCAAAATCGATCAGCCCGGTCCCGTCCGCCATCGCTGCGGTAATCGCCAGGATTTTCGAGTCCTTCCGGGCCATTTCCATAAGGCTCTTTGAAAAAACCTCAGTGAAGCTCATGCTCATGGAGTCGCCGATTTTTTGGCCGTTGCCAAGTTCGAAGGGGCCGGTGCCGTGAAAACGCTGGGGGTTTTTTTCCGCCAGTTCATACCCTTTTCCTTTAGTGGTCAATACGTGGACCAAGACCGGACCTTTATGGATCGCCGCTTGTTTCAAATGTAACTTCAGATCGTTGATATTATGTCCGTCAATGGGGCCCAAATAATTAATTCCTAATTCTTCAAAGAACATCCCCGGAATCACCAGATAACTGATGCTGTCCTCCAGTTTTTCAAGGGTACGGACAGTAACCGGCCCCAACCTGGGTATCTTATTCAATAAATCCTGAACATCAGTCTTAAGCCTACGTAAACGTGGGTTTAGTCGAAGCCTGGTTAAGTAACGGGATAAAGCGCCGACGTTTTTAGAGATCGACATCTCATTATCGTTAAGCACGATGATTAGATCGGTTTGGAGGTGCCCCAGATGGTTTAAAGCCTCAAAAGCCATGCCCCCGGTAAGCGACCCGTCACCGATAACCGCTATTATTTTATTGTTTTCACCCAACAAATCTCTGGCTTTAGCCAGGCCGATCGCTGCCGAAATGGAAGTGGAACTATGTCCGGTAGCGAAAGGGTCATGAACACTCTCTTCCGATTTTGGAAAACCGCTCAGGCCTTTGTATTGTCGCAGGGTTTCAAACCGGGAAAACCTCCCGGTGATAATTTTATGGATATACGACTGATGGCCGACATCCCAAATAATCTGATCAACCGGGCTTTGAAACACTGAATGCAATGCCAAGGTTAGCTCGACGACGCCTAAATTGGAGGCCAGGTGTCCTCCGGTTTGGGCTACTGTTTTAAGCAAAAAATCACGGATCTCCGCCGCCAACCGGACTAACTGTTCGTCGCTTAACTGCTTCAAATCGGAAGGTTGATTAATCGCGCTTAACAAATCGCTCATTATTTTCGTTTTGCCTTTCGTGTATTTCCCTTCCCTTTCGGCTTGGCTTTTTTAATTTGAAAAGGATCGGTTTTGAATAAAGAAATTAATTTTCCAACCATAAAGATAATTTCATTGGCGTTTTTAATGGCGTATGACTTGCCAAAGGCCTTGCCGCCAACGGTCAATGCCGCAATTGAGGCTACCCCGATGGAACCCAGTAAGTCGTGATTTAATACTTTAAAGAAATTAGCGAAATCAAATATTATCCCCGCAACTAGCGCTCCACTAAGGGTCCCGGCGATATCCCCCACCACGTCATTGCAGAAATTAGCTACCCGGTCAGCATATCTGATCAAATTGATTGCTTGCTTGGAACCTATCACTTTATCGGCAGCCATAGCATGGAACGGCGCCTCAGTAGCAGCCGTAACGGCTGTTCCGATCAGATCGAAAATTATCCCGGTCAATATGACTAACAGCAGTACTGTTAACGAGAGCCAGAATCCTAATGAAGACCCGGATAAGATGGAGATAATCAGAGAGATTGTAAAAGATAAAAGACCGATTTTAAGGGCCCGGAATAGATTATCAACCAAATAATCACCTTTTTTATATTTTTACCTTCAATTTTTAGAAAATGTATTGTTTCAGATGTCCCGGTCAATATTTTCAGCATTCAAAAAAACGACCCCTAAGGTCGGTTTAAACCAAATAATAAATAATTACCTTCCGGAATTAACGAACATTCTTAAAAATTATTCTCGTAAGTCGATAGAATAAAATCATCACATTTATGTAATGAGGAGATGGTATCCATTGAGTAAAAATTATGGCTTAGGTCCAGTAGGTTTTCCCAACAACCTCCTTAGCGTCACCGCCAAGGTGGTTTCCCTTTAAGGTTGCTCCGTTTTGTCGCCAAAAACAGGACTGGATTACCACTTAGTCCACACTGCAATCCCCAATGGAACTCAAACTTTGAGTAGCCTAGGAGTTTTCCTCCACAAAGCCCTCCATCATCTAGCCTCTTTTGCGAACTTAGGTTTCAAATGGCAGAGAGTCACTTCACCCTGCAGAGGCTGGTGACTTGATACCCATTTCCTCCCAAACCGCTCAAGGCAGGCTACGCTGCACCGATACTAAGTATTAAATACCGTACCATTTGCAGGTTTACCCCCAAGCCGTAGTTCACGCTCGCTGACGCGGGATTCCCACGCACTTGGGCCTCCACGGTGGTGGGGTCAACGCCTACATGCCATTGTAGATCGCCCCATCCCCTTAACCCCCAGCACCAACTCCCGACTGGGCGTCGGCGGCCAGCACCAGGGACTTCATCGATGTGCCCGCAACGGATTTTTAGGCCCGTCTTCAAAGATGGCGGCCCTGACTAGGATACTACACCATCTCCTCATTGATAAAATTATTATAACATATATTTTATGGTTCTGCCCAAAAAGCTTTTTCCAGATACAGTAGTCAGGAGTTAAGGAGCCAGTAATACCAGTTAAGCTTCGAAGCCTACTGAAAACAAATATCTGGGATTAAGATTGGGAACAAACTATAACTGATCGGTTTTTAGAGTCCAAAGCATCAGCAAAACATACTGACTACTGGCTCCTAACCCATATAAACCTAAATAAATAGCTACTTCGCTAAAAGAAACGCCATCACTATGCCTAATGCCGCACCCGCGATCACTTCAACCGGAGTATGGCCTAGGAGTTCTTTCAACCGATCCTGATGAAACTCGCCTTCTTCAAATAATTCATCAATTATTTTATTTAAGGTAATTGCCTGACGGCTGGCGGCATGTCTAACCCCAGCCGCATCGTACATGACAATCACGGCAAAAATCAATGTGATTGCGGTTATCGCCTGGTCCCACCCCATCCGTAAACCAACCGCCGTCGCCAGGGAGGCCACTAAAGCCGAATGAGAACTGGGCATACCTCCCGCGCCAACGAAACGGCGGAAATTGACCCGTTTCTCTTTGACAAAATAAAAAACTCCTTTAATGAACTGGGCCAAAAACCAAGCAACAAATGAAGTAGTCAGAATTTCATTCTGCGGTAGTTCTTTAAAGATATTATGCACCTTTTTACCCCTATCCCAAATTAGGCGATCTCATAATTCCTTTTAAAATAATACACACATTATTTTATTGTATGCTGATTTTAATTTTGATAATTACAAAACCCGATCCATTATTAGATAGTCGTCCACGTCAATTTCCAATTGACCAAGTAAATCAATGAAAATAGCGACGTATTTTTCTAGGTAGATCTAAAATAAAATAATACACGGTTTAATACTAACTGTCAAATTATTTTTACATTTCCCGATCGGCCACATAATCGGCCCAAGCCAGCAATGACTGTTTATATTGGGAGTCCGGCAATGGGGAGAGTTCCTCAATTGCCTGGTTAATAATTTGCTCGGCCAAACTCTTAGCGTACTCAATTCCGTTATTTTTTAGCAGGATCTGTTTTACGGTTTCAACTTCCCCATTCGAAATGGATGGATCTCCTAGCTTGTTTAAGAGATATTCCCGTTCTTTATTACCGGCTTTTTGAAAGGTATGTAAGAGGATGACCGTTCGTTTCCCTTCCCGGACATCGGAGCCGACCGGTTTACCCAAACGCTTTTCATCGCCGATGATCCCTAAGATATCATCCTGAAGTTGAAAAGCGATCCCGCATTTACGGGCAAAAGAACCAATCGCTTTAATCATCTCGTTTTCAGCGACAGTCTGATCCAATCCGATCGAAGCTCCGGCAATGCCGGCGAACTCATAAAGTATGCCGGTTTTTAACTCCAACATCTTTAAGACATCCCTTTCGGTAAGGTCCTTGATCTCTCGTTTCGCAAAAAGAACGTCCAAAGCCTCCCCTTCGAGAAGAGCCTTGGATAAACCGGCTAACCTGGCGACCAAATCCAGAACGACCTCTTTTTTTACCCCTCGATTAATTGAGTCTTGAAGTAACTGCAATGACCAAGCATGTTGGAGATCTCCGGTCAAGATTGCTATATTCCGGCCATAATCAACGGCCTCACGTTCAGAATAACCTTTTTTCAAGGCCCGGGTCCGAAACTCTTCGTGGACTGTAGGGAAACCGCGCCTTTTGGCGTCATTATCGATGATATCATCATGAACCAAGGTCCATGTATGATACACTTCCACAGCGGCGGCGGCCGAAAGGGCCCGCCTTTCGTCTCCTCCTACCGCTCCGCAAGAAAAAAGGAGAATACCGGGGCGCAACCGTTTGGCCGGACGGTTTAGATAAGAATAAACCGCCGCCCGTAACTCTTCCGGGTTAA
This sequence comes from Bacillota bacterium, assembly GCA_023394955.1. Taxonomy (GTDB): domain Bacteria; phylum Bacillota; class UBA4882; order UBA8346; family UBA8346; genus JAAYHS01. Next base: position 4,038 of record JAEWZY010000048.1, on the reverse strand, counting down.
AACTTCGTTTATATTCTTCCCGATTTAAAATTTCAACGACTTTGGCCTCGCGCTCTTTTAATGCCTGAATAAATTCTTCTCGGTTAACTCCCAAGCTAATCCCCCTCATCCTGTTTAAAATCCCCCAGTTTCGGCTGGCCGTTCTCAAAACCCATCAATATCTGGAGCCTGCCTTCGGCAGCATCCAGCCGCCCCGAACAATATTTAGCCAACCCGATTCCTTCTTCAAACAAATTTAAACTTTCATCTAGGGCAATATTCCCCGTCTCCAACCGCTGGACGATCTCTTCCAGTCTGGCGATGGCTTCCTCAAAACTTCTTTGATTCACTTTTCCTTCTTTGTCAACTTTCATCCTGGACTCTCCTTAGATATATATGTCGCAATAATTTTTTTGACCGCCCCGAATTATTGCGACATATTTTCTTTGATTCATAATTAAAATAAATACTCTACTCTTTTTCATCCATAGTTTAAAACGGAAAGCATAATCAAAATTTATTTCAATTTAGATAATACTTCACAATTTAATTTTCCTGAAGCTAAGGTCAGTTTCACTTGGTCGCCCGGTTCAACCTGGGTTGTATCTTTGACAAAGGCGCCGTCCGGTTTTTGGACGATTGAATAACCTCTTTGTAATGTCGCTAATGGGCTGAGTGTATCCAATTGTCCCAATACTTTTAAAAATTGTTCTTTCCGTATAACCATGCTTTGTTTGATTTGCCGGATCAACTTCTCGTTTAAGAGATCCACTTCCTGACGGCGGATATCCAATGACTGTTTTGGAAAAGCCAGTACCCGGTTCTGAATTATTTTCCCTAAAACCCGGCGTTCATTTTGAAGCTTACGATTGACCGCCTGATATAAACGGTTTTGATATTGTTTAACTTGATTAGTCAAGCTTTGTTGATCGGGGACCGCCAACTCGGCCGCTCCCGAAGGAGTCGGGGCCCTCAAGTCGGCGACAAAATCGGCGATGGTAAAATCAGTTTCATGCCCAACCGCTGAAATGATCGGCTTCGGAAAACCGGCGATCATCCGGGCCAGCCCTTCATCGTTAAAAGCCCATAACTCCTCAAGGGAACCGCCGCCCCGTCCAATGATGACCAAGTCCAAGTATTGAAACCGGGCCGCGTCATTCAAGGCCTTGATTAAACTGGCCGGAGCCTCCGCCCCTTGGACCTGGGCGGGAAAGATCAGGATGTCCAGATTGGGACGACGGCGGCGTAATATTTTGATGATGTCCTGGATCGCCGCTCCGGTCGGGGAAGTTATCACCCCAATCTGTTGAGGCAATGTCGGCAATTTTCGTTTCCGGTCCGGATCAAACAGTCCTTCCCCTTCCAGCTTTTCTTTTAATTTGACGAAAGCCTGGTATAAACCGCCCAATCCAGACGGGCTCATTTCCTCGACATAAAGCTGATATTGGCCGCTTTTTTCGTAAACGCCGATTCTGCCCCTGATGGCTACCTCTTGACCATCGGCTGGTTTAAACTTAAGAGTCCAGGCTTGGGACTTGAACATCACGCACTTAATACAAGCGCCGGCGTCTTTCAGGGTAAAATATAAATGCCCGGAAGAGTGGGCGGTAAAGTTGGAGATCTCACCCTGAACCCAGACCCCTTCGAGCAAGAAGTTTTCCTCGATTAATCGTTTTAAGGCATAAGTCAGTTGGGATACGGTAATTGTCTTTGAGGCCAAAAGAATACTCCTTTCATAATATAAAGGTTATTCCATAATCAAAAAAAAAATCCTGCCATAATGGAGGATCAGAATCAATCAAGACAATTCAAATTTCTTCTTTCAAACGGGAAAACAACTTGTTAATCCCCAGTGTTTCCGCCCAGTAATCCAGATACTGAAAATCCAAGTTTTCTCCTTGCACCTTTATAATCCCTTTGGCGTCTTCCCATTGGCGTTCTGAAACTCCACCGCCGTCTTGATACCATAACAGCTTATTTAAAATAATATCTTCCGGGGAAGCGACATTGACAAACAGAGCTGGTTCTAATATTAGTTCGGGTTTGCGTCTAGTAAATACGTTGTTGTCAAATGAATTGTTCTTTAGAATGAAGATATCGACTTTAAACATAGTATCCAAATGAATGATATTGAAACAGCTACGCCTCTTAATAGCATCTTCAATCATGTCCTTGTCGATCATGAACTCGTCTTGAAGTTTTGCCACTAATTGATCAACATGGATATCTTGAATATCGGTAACCAAGTCGGCATCTAAAGTTGCGCGAGGTATTCCATGAATTGAACTTCCTAGGGAACCACCGATTAAATAATTAATGCCGCATTCTTCCAAAGCTTTAATTACTTTAAAGGTGACCTTAAAAGGACCTTCCATCAATACCCTTCCTTTTCCGGATCCCAGCCATTTACTTTAATGGATAATTCCCGCCCCAACAATAATGCTCCCAGCCGTTTGCGCAATTCCATATTAGAGATACCGGGATGGCGTCTTAAGATTCCAGCTTTAGCCAAGATCCGGACGGTCTCGGACATTTCTAAAGCCATTTTCAATCTTTGGGCGGTGGACATTCGGCGGTATCCCTTAATCAGGGCCGCTTCCATGGTGGGATGGGTGTCGGATTTTCCGGACATGATTCTCCTCCTTGACCATGCTATTTCTTGATTAATCCGGTTCGGCCGGAGAGTTTCAATTTTTAGTATATCATTATGAAGCTGAATGTCAATTAGGGCTAATAAAGACCCCGCAAGGCCCTTCTAATTGTTTCAACTAAGATATCAATCTCTTCCTTAGTATTATAAATTCCCAAAGAGGCCCGGATGGTACCCGGGATACCGTAACGCTCCATCAGCGGTTGGGCGCAATGGTGGCCGACACGGGTCGCGATTCCTTGCCGGTCGAAGGTTGCGGCCAGATCTTCCGGTGAAATCCCGTCCACCAAAAAGGAGATCACGCCGGTCTTGAACCGGGAGGTTCCGAACAGACGCGCTCCCCGAATTCTGGCTAATTGACTCATGGCATATTCCGTTATTTCCTTCTCGTAACCTTCAATCGTAGAACGGCCGATTTTTCCGAGGTAGTCAAGGGCCGCGCCTAAACCGACCGCATCGGCGATGTTTCCGGTCCCAGCCTCAAACTTATGAGGGAGCCTCTTATAAGTAGTCTCCTCAAAGGTAACCCGTTCGATCATACTACCCCCGCCTTGCCAAGGAGGCATTTCTTCAAGTAAATCTTTTTTCCCATAAAGAACCCCAACTCCCGTAGGCCCATAGATTTTATGACCGGAAAAAGCATAAAAATCCACGTCCAACTCCCTGACATCCACCGGCAGGTGGGCCACAGCCTGAGCGCCGTCCACTAATACGCAAGCCCCGTAATGATGGGCCATTTCCACCATCTCCCGGATGGGGTTGATCGTCCCTAGGACATTGGAGACCTGGGTGATGGCTACCAGCCTCGGCCGGTCTGTTAAGAGCTTTTCATATTCACCCAAGTCGATTTCGCCTGCTTCGGTAATGGGGATCACTTGGATGATTGCGCCGGTGGCCTCCTGCAACATTTGCCACGGCACAATATTGGAATGATGCTCCATGGCGGAGAGGAGGATTCGATCCCCTTGGCCCACTACCGCCCGGCCATAAGTTTGGGCTACCAAATTAATGGCCTCGGTGGTTCCACGGAGAAAGATGATTTCCGCGGCTGAGGAAGCGCCCAGGAAACGTTGGACCTTTTCCCGGGCGGTTTCATAGGCATTGGTGGCTTCGGCAGCCAAGGAATGGGCGCCCCGATGGACATTGGAGTTGGACTCTTGGTAAAACTTCGCTAAAGCCTCGATGACCGCTCGGGGCTTTTGAGTGGTGGCGGCATTATCGAACCAGATCAAAGGACGCCCGTTGACTTTTCGTTGGAGAATGGGGAAATCCTTCCGGATGGTCTGGACTTGATCAGCCCAATCCGGTGATTGGCCCGATAAGGGCAGATCCTCCCGGTCCAGGGATGTTAAAAAATAATAGGAGTCGGAAGGGGAAAATTTAGATTGAGTCAATGGGACCGGATTAAG
>JAEWZY010000073.1 GCA_023394955.1 Bacillota bacterium | reverse complement strand
GGAGGCGCATATTCTACTTCCACCCGTTCTTGTTTGCTCATTTCATGCAACGGTCCACCGCAGCATGTACAGACTTGTTCCGCTTCGGATAACCGGTATTCGATGGTTTTGATTGGATGATTTCTTATTTGGAGAATATTATCTCATGAGAAATGTCTAATTTCTATGTGTGGAAGATTTGACGCTTACGATTACAGAATGTTTGAAGGTCCAAATGTTGATAGTGAGAGGAGAAAGCTTAAATATAAGCAGGGTCATCTAATCAGAAATAGTGTTGAATACTTACTAACTTACGAAGCAATATAAAAAGCTTGCCATGATGGATTAAGCTTTCGACAAATCCATGTCGCTGCTATTCTAATTCGCGACCGGTGATTATCTTTGAGTTAACTTTATGGTATGAATATTGACTTTTAGGGATAGCATTTCTATACTGTATTTAATAGAATTAACTATTTGGGGCAGGAAAACATGAGTGAAGATTTTAATAATAATATTTCTAAGTATCTGGTTTCCGGAGACTCGATCTCTAAAGGAGTCATTTTTGATGAGATAAAAAACAAATATATAGTTTTAGCTGATAATTATGTGTCACTGCTCCAAAATAAACTTAACGGGATAGTGCATAATACCGCCAAATTCGGAAATACCTTAATCAAAGGGTTCGGCAGGCTAAAGAATGATATTTCAAAAAACAACCCCGACATTGTCCTGATTGAATACGGCGGGAATGATTGCGATTATAACTGGGACGAGATAGCGGATCATCCCGAAGCTTTTCATGAACCGAAGACTGATTTTATTCAGTTTGAAAAGAAATTAACTGAAACGGTCGAATTTTTAAAATTGAATCAGATTATACCGGTCCTAATTACCCTACCACCGTTGAATGCTGATCGTTATTTAAAATGGGTCAGTAAAAACAACCCATTGGCTGAAGTTAATATTTTAAAGTGGCTCGGGAGCGTTACCAAGATTTATTGGTGGCAAGAACGCTATAGTTCAACGATTATTCGCGTCGCCGAGTCCACCAAAACCCGTTGGATCGATATTAGGGGAGCGTTTTTACAGTATCCCGATTTCAATAAGTTTATCTGTGTAGATGGTATTCATCCCAATCAAGCCGGGCATAAAGTTATCGCAGCCAAAATATTGAATTATATTGCAACTAATTACACATATCTGCTCAAAGATAATCGAGAAATTTCTTTGGAATACTGACCCCCTCTATATCTACATCCTCTTCCAAATTTTTGGCCCTAAAAACGGCGTTTTTAAACTGAGAATGCGGTACAAAAAGTATCTAACAAGAGTGAAAGAAATAAAATAAAGTTAAGAGTTGTTTCTTGATGGTATGAGTTAAAGATTAGCTATAAGATCTTTGGAAAAAAGGATTCAAGAATTCTTTTACTTAGGTGCTTTTGCCGAGGGATTTCATAGGAGTTTATAAATTAGGGTAAAAAATTGGGTATCTTTTGGGAATCTCCAATTATATTTTTTTCGATGTTATTCCATTAGTTTTAACAGGAAATTTTATGATTTCGAAAATAGATACAGCTGGCAGTGGCGCGATTGGGCGGTTTTTTTATATATATTAAAAAATTCCGGCCGATAAAAAGGTGGGCGAAATATAGTAGAACAATTCAAGAATATGTTGGATTAATGGAAAGAGTTTTTTCAGCGATTGATTTCATAGCATGTAAGGGGTATAATATGGTTAGAATGTTACTATGGGGAGTTGATACCATGCAAATTAAACCGTCTGCAAACATTCGGCAGAATTATAACGAAATTGCGGCTTTATGCAAATCCACCGGAGAACCTGTATATCTAACAAAAAACGGGGAGGGTGATCTGGTGGTTATGGATATAGAGGCATTTACTCGCCGCGAAAAAATGTTGAAGTTGAGAGAAGAACTGTTGGCCGTTGAGGAAGATCGTTTGGCAGGCCGTATAGGATGTACACCGGAAGAACTGGACAAATACCTGGAGGGCATTATTGACGGAATGGCGCATGGAAAAGATATTTCAATATAAGCTCATTATTTCTGATCGTTCCCGCCTGATGTTGGCGGATCATGTCCGGTTTATGGCGCAAAAAAACCCTTCTGCCGCCCGCAAAGTAAAAAATGAGTTAATGGATGCTATTCGCTCCCTCCATCAAATGCCGGAGCGTTTTCCGTTTTTGGAGGCCGAATTTATCCCGCCCAACAAATATCATAAGATGTTCGTCGAAAAGTGGTACCTGATTTTATATCAGATTAAGGATCAAACGGTGTATGTTGACTATATCATTGATTGCAGACAGGATTATAGATGGCTGATATTTAGAAAAAAGTTTTGGGAAAAGCATTTACAGTCCAAGAAGATAATTCTTTACGAAGAGAAGTAATAGTAGCAATTCTACGGTCCAAACATTGACCGGTCATAACGTTCTTTGATAATTAAAGCGCCTAATGCCATACGGACAGGTTTGGCCGGAGTTCCCATCCTCCGGCTGCAGAATCTTGCCGCATATTTGGCCTCAAGGATATCCCATGGTATGAATTGGGCCAACACGACCCAACGGTTTTTAGGGTCCAGTTGACCACTGAACGGCAGATGAAAGTTTTCAAAACGTATTTGTTCTTCAGCTTTTTGATACATATTAAGAATCAAGGGAAATATGTTGCAATAATCCGGCGATCAAAAAATTATTGCAATATATATATTAGTAATTATTACTGTACCAGTATTTGTCGATGGTTATCCCATTACTTTTCGCGATTTCTTTTGCCAAATTGAAATCACTATAAGGTATTATTAAATGGAAATTCAAACCGCTGCGATCGAATTCCTTCCATTTGGTGATAGTTTGAATGTCTCTGATTGATTCATTCGTTTCGATCAAACAAACCGTAGTGTGGTCATTGATAGTCGCTGAAAGATCAGGCGTATAATTACCGACCTTTTCGGGTCGGCCTGAGCGGGATTTCTTATTATTAACCTTGATATCGGTATAACCTTGTTTTTTGTAATTAAGCGCCTGAATTATTTGAATTTTATCATGAAGATTTTGTTCCTTGGTGCTATTTGGCATAACTTTGAGCTCCTTAAGTTTTATTTTCCAAGCTTTAGATAGAACAACTAAACTTGCCCCTTTTAAAAATATCAAAGCCGGTCCGACCCATCCTTCCAACGACGGCCTCGGTTTTCCTTATCTGTATATTGATTATATCATGAAATAGACAATTCGACAAAGGCCGCGGAACTACGGGGGTTGAGAAATGCGATTTTCCACCACTTCCGGAGTTGAATCAATGAGCAAAAAGAAGTAATCAAGTTAGTCATTGAACAAAACGAATCGGCGTGTATTAGTGAAGCAGTAGCAAAGAGGGAGTGTTTGCCGAAACTGGACTGAAGGTTTTACGGGGTTAGCGCCCGGATCAATGGAAGCAAATATATCCGAAAGCAGGGTTTGAAATTGTAGTAAAGGCAAAAATTGTTGAAACGGGGTGTTTCAGTAATAGATAAACCGCTTTCAACAAGCGGTTTATCATATTTATTGATGTCAACACCCTTTATGGTCGTCTTTCCTATGATTATGGCGCATTTCACGCATCATTTGGTGCATCTCCATGCACATCCGGTTCATGCCCATAATAGTTTGATGCATCTCCATCATCATCTGGGTTGAGTTACAGTACATCATCGACTGGTCCATGCCGGCCGGCCTTTGGTACATTTGCATTTGATCCATGTACTCCATTGGTTTTCCTCCTCGGTTGGATTTCTATGATATTGTATTAGATGATTTACGATTAGGTAATAGGGATAAAGGCAGATTTATAGCGGTTGAGTTGGAGATGAAAGTATGGTATAATACAGAAATAATATGCGCCCGTAGCTCAGTTGGATAGAGTGGCAGACTTCGAATCTGTAGGCCGGGGGTTCGAGCCCCTCCGGGCGCGCCATATACAGTTAACAGTAGCAACTGAATGTATTGAAAGCAAAAGTTTGAAACGAAATAGCCCGAGGCTAAATGGCCTTGGGCTTTAAAATTTGCTATTCCGGCGGTAGGGACTATTGAGCTAAAGCGACGCCGGACTTGTTTGAAGGAAGCGTATAAATAAATTTTTTCATTATTTCGACCCTTTTCAAGAGACATTAGAAATCTATATTGGCTTGTACTTGTTTGGCATCCCTTCTCTAGCTAATTTGGTTATCATTTTGATAAAATCGGTTTTAGCTGCTGTGTATCCGTCGCGATCGAATTCATAGTTCTCGTTTAGTTTTAACTTCAGCTTTCCATATTCTTTAGCCACATCGGGATAAGAGATTAAATAATCCCGAAAATAGAGTTCGTCCCAATCGCCGCTATATCTTATGTGAAGGTGATAAGCCTGACCTTTAAAGCCTTCCGGAGTGTATCCTTTCATAAACATCATATGGGGAGGCGGGTTATTAGGTTGGGGACTGTATAAATAGCCTGTTTCTCTTATGGTAGTGATTAGTTGAGCGAGATTGGTATCATCTTTTATTTCAAGGAGAATATCGATGGTCGGTTTCGCCGGAAGATTAGGCGCCGATGTGCTACCGATGTGGCTTATTCGGGATATGTTATTGATTCCGATCTTGGCTACGATAGCCGTTTTTTCTGTTAAATAATTATCCTTCCAAACCGGGTTGGATTCAGCAATAATTATCGGAAACAGCTTCCAAAGCTCTTCGTTGGTCATCCCTTCCAAAGATTTTGCCATAAAGATCTCCCCCCTGAAATTTTAGTAAAGTTTACCCTACTTTAGCGCGCGTACATTAGACCATCTTTCCGAAATGATCGGGTCGGGGCTGGACTAAAGTAGGAGCAGATGTTCGTTCATGGCTGCTTGTTCAAAGCTTCTCTCGGGAATTTATAATTATTTTCTACTATATTTGGTGAACTCCTTTATCGTTTTGGTATCCCTTATTCAAATAAATGCAGCTTGGTCTTGTGCCGGAATCGTTATTAGGTCAATCTGGTTTGATCAGATTCATATAATGTAAAGAGGTGAGTAAAACACTGGAAAGGCACTTTTCCGGCAGGTAAAAGGGTCTTGACCAACTAATTTAAAGGTTACAATTCTGTAACTTGCACGACCAACCAAGACCTTGGGGAGGGATAAAAATGGAAGGGAATTCGATTGCCGAATTGATCGCGCAAGACCGTTCCGCAAGAAAAAGACAGCATTTTGAAGGCACTCTCCTGGATTATCTGGAGATCGTCAAGGAAAATCCGGGAGTGGCCCGTTTGGCCCATGAGCGTCTTTACGATTTGTTGACCAAACCAGGGGTTGAGTTGATTAAGGCCGAGGAAAATCCCAGGTTGCGCCGGATTTACGGTAACGACATCATTAAAAAGTACCGTTTTTTTAGCGACGATTTTTATGGAATCGACCGGACCATCATGAAGATCGTCCGCTATTTCCACGCCGCCGCCATGCAAGGGGAGGAAGCGCGGCAGGTGTTGTATTTGGTCGGCCCGGTAGGCGCCGGTAAATCATCTTTAATGGAGCGCTTGAAGAAAGCGCTGGAAACGGCGGCCCCGGTTTATGTGATTAAAGGATGTCCGATGCGGGAGGAACCGTTGCATTTAATCCCTAAGCACCTCCGGAAAGAGTTGGCGGAGCTGCTGAAGGCCCAGATTGAAGGCGATCTCTGCCCGGTCTGCCGCTACCGGCTTAAAAACGAGTACAACGGCGAATATGAACGGATGCCTGTGGAAACGACCGAGTTTTCGATCCGTTCCCGAAAAGGGATTGGCGTTGTCCCGCCGGTTGACCCCAACAACCAAGACACCTCGGTCCTCATCGGTTCCGTAGATATCTCCAAGATGGATCTCTTCCCCGAAGACGACCCCAGAGTTTTATCATTAAACGGAGCTTTTAATGTGGGAAACCGGGGACTGGTCGAATTCATCGAAGTCTTCAAGAATGAAATCGAATACCTGCATGCCATGATCACCGCTACTCAGGAGAAATCCATTCCCTCGCCGGGAAAAGGCGCGATGATTTACTTTGACGGAGTAATTCTAGCCCATTCCAATGAGGCGGAGTGGAATAAATTCAAATCGGACCATACCAATGAGGCAATCTTAGACCGGATCGTCAAGATCGAAGTCCCCTATTGTTTGGAATTAAGCGAGGAAATCAAGATCTATCAAAAGCTGCTCCGGCAGAGTAATTTCAAGGCCCATATCGCACCGCATACAGTGGAGATCGCTTCCATGTTCGCCATCTTGACCCGGCTCGCTCCTTCATCCAAGGTCGATTCCTTCACCAAGTTAAAGATTTACAATGGTGAGGAAATCGTGGAACAAGGCAGCGCTAAAAAGGTGGACATCACCGAGCTCCGGGAAGAAGCCAACCGTGAGGGAATGTCCGGTATCTCCACCCGTTTCATCATGAAAGCGCTGGATATTACCCTGTCTGAGTCGGAGAATAATTGCATCAATCCGCTTTCGGTTTTGGAAACCATGCTCAAGCAGGTGAAAGAACTTTCCATTGCCGAGGATGAACGCAAGCGGTACTTGAGTTTTCTCCAAGATATTTTACGCAAAGAGTACCATAAGATTTTAGAGTCGGAAGTCACCAAGGCCTTTATCCATGGCTATCATGAACAAGCCCAGGATCTTTTCGACAACTATTTGGACCATGCCGAGGCCTATGCCAACCGGGCTAAAATTAAGGATAAGAATACCGGCGAGGAGTTGGAGCCGGATGAGAAGTTTCTCCAATCCATCGAAGAGCAGATCGGGATCTCCGGGACTGCGGCCAAGGGTTTTAGGCAGGAAGTGACCGCCTATATGTTTTATGTTCTGCGGAGCGGAGGCAAACTGGATTATAATAGTTACGAACCGTTAAAAGCGGCTATTGAGAAGAAGTTGACCGCTTCGGTCCGGGAACTGTCGCGGGTGATCACCCAGTCCAAGGTGAGGGATAAAGACCAGAATGAGAAATACAACGCGATGGTTGCGGAGATGGAGCGGAACGGCTATTGCGCCCATTGCTGTAACGTGATTTTAAAATATGCCGCCAATAATTTGTGGAAAGACTGAAGATTGTCAATTCATTTTGTAGGGGTGAATAATTATTTGCCCATAGGTGCTCAAGGAGGTATTTGATGGCGGTTTTTCGGAAATCAACGGGGGACTCGGGGCGGGCGGCTGAAGATCGCCGCCGCCACCGGCAACTGGTGGAACAATCGATTAAAAAAAATATTGGGCAGATTATTGCTGAAGAGAGTATTATCGGGCAAAGCGGAAATAAAAAAATTAAAATTCCCATTCGCAGCCTTAAAGAGTATCAGTTTGTCTATGGAAAAGATAAGCCCGGCGTCAGCACGGGTACCGGAGATGAACAGCGGGGCGATGTAGTCGGGCGGAAAAATCAAAACGGAAAGGGGCTGGGAAACCAGGGCGCGGGGAATGATCCCGGCGAAGACATTTATGAAACTGAAATCACCCTGGAGGAATTGATTAATTATCTTTTTGAAGATCTGGATCTCCCGTTTATGGAACGGAAACGTATCGCGGAGTTGGAGACCATTTCTAAACAAAAACCCAGCGGCTACCTTCATAAAGGACCTCCGCCCCGCCTCGCCAAGAAGAAAGCGGTAATGGAGAAGATTAAACGCCGCCAAGGCGCCAAGCGGAACGAACCGGAGATGGTTCCAACCGAAGCTCCGGAAAAAGAGGAGAAAGAAAGGTTTCCCTTCCGAGAAGAGGATTTGCGTTACCGCCGGATTCGGGAAGAACGGACCCCGGAATCCAATGCGGTGGTAATCTGTATCATGGACACTTCCGGATCCATGGACCAGACCAAAAAATATCTGGCCCGGAGCTTTTACTTTTTATTGGATCAGTTTATCCGTTTAAAGTATCTTAACGTAGAACTGGTTTTCATCGCCCATACCACTGAGGCGGCGATAGTCAACGAGGATGAGTTTTTCCATAAAGGCGAATCGGGCGGGACTTATATCAGCAGCGGTTATGAAAAAGCCTTGCAAATCATCGAGATTCAATATCCTCCTTCACTTTGGAATATTTATACTTTCCATTGCAGTGATGGAGATAACTGGGACGAAGATAACGCTAAAACTTTGGAGCTGGCGGAAAAACTATGCCAAAGTTGCAATTTGTTCGGATACGGCGAAATCATGACCGGAACCAGCACTATCCGGCGGCTGTTTCAGAATTCAATTAAAGCCTCCAACTTTGCCCTGGTCACCATCAATTCTCGGGAAGATATCTGGCCGGCGCTCCGGAATATGCTGGCCCAGGAGGAAAAGATATGAGCGAGTTTAGCATTGTTGAGTTGGAACAATGGAATGAACGGATCGAGGCCTGTGCGGGTGAGATGGGCCTTGATTTTTATTCTCAAGAATTTGAGATCTGTTCTTATGAAGAGATGTTAGGCTATGAAGCTTATACCGGAATGCCCAGCCATTACCCACACTGGAGCTTCGGTAAAGCTTTCGACAGGCTCCATACTTTTTACCGTTATAATTTAACCGGGCTCCCTTATGAGATGGTGATCAATTCCAATCCTTGCCTGGCCTATTTGATGCGGGATAATACCTTGCTCTTACAAATCCTGACCATCGCCCATGTTTACGGGCATAACGACTTTTTCAAGAATAACCGGCTTTTTAAATCGACCCGGCCGGAAATGGCGCTTGATAGTTTTAAGAACCACGCCGAACGAATCAGGAATTATATACAGGACCCCAGCATCGGATATGTTAAGGTGGAAAGGGTGCTGGACGCGGCCCATGCCCTTCGTTATCAACTAAACCGGACCATCGGCGCTAAAAAGCTAACCCGTGAGGAAGAGAAAAAGCGGCTAATTGAGGAGTATCAAAGGAAAAATCAGACCGATCTTTTCGGGCGGACGGCAGAGGCGACGGTTCCGCCCGATTTAAACCGGATTCCCCTAGAACCGGAAGAAGATATCCTGGGATTTATCATTGAATACAGTCGGCTGGACGAATGGGAGAAAGAGATCATCCGGATTGTCCGGGCGGAGAGCGAATATTTTCTGCCGCAGATCGAGACGAAAATAATGAACGAGGGCTGGGCCAGTTTGTGGCATTACCGGATTCTCCAAAAATTAAATCTGCCTCAAGATTTGCATCTGGAATTTTTAAAACGCCACCACCAAGTGATCCGGCCCCATCCCGGAGGGCTCAACCCCTACCACTTGGGGTTTGTAATGTTGAATGATTTGGAAGCCAGATTTGGGCCGGAGAAAATCTTCGAAGCCCGGGAGATTGAATCGGACCGTTCTCTGATCAAGCGTTATCTTACCAGGGAACTTTGCCGGGAGTTGCGCTTGTTTGAATACTTTCAAAACGACGAGGAAGGAATTATCAGTGAAGTGGCGGACGAAGACGGTTGGGAACCGATTCGGGACACTTTATGCCAAAACATCGGCATGAGTTCGATTCCGGTGATTAAGGTCAAAGAGATGTCGCCCCGGGATGGGAGTTTAATCTTGGAACATGAACATGACGGACGTGAGCTTGAGTTGGGCAATACGAGCGAGACTCTCAAATATTTAGTAGAGCTGTGGGGAAAACCGGTGAAGTTGATTACCTGGATGAAGGGTAAGGAAAAGATGATCATCTGTGATGAACTGAAGAAATTGACAGCGTTTGATTAAAGTTAAACAATTACAAAATACAGTTATTGCAAGTAATATTATTATAGTTCTAATCCTCATTCTCACTTTCTTCTAATAGCGGGAAAAAGCAAGAAAGAGGGCGGCGCCAATTCATAAAATTACTCGGCCTAGTTTTAGTCAATTGAGTATTTATACCTGTTTTGCCAGATGAAGTTGAACTATTTCTTTTTTGGTTGATAGGAGTTATATTCTATAAACAATTTGTGGGTCATACAAAAATCCTGGAAAGCAATTTGGGCGGATTCTTTTTTCTCAGTATTTTCGAGAAAAGCGATGCGTTTTCCACCGGCCGGCGTTGGTTCAATCTTGATCATTTTAAAGAAATCTTCCGCTTTTCCTTCATACTTAGCCAATAGCAAAAATTTTTCAACTTCTTTTTCATCATAGAAGGTGAGCGCTTCGGCTTTGGTTGGAAAATAGTGGAGTTCAACGATGAATTTTTGAGGTTCGTCTTTTATGATTTCCACTCCGATTAGGTTTGTATCAATATCTTTAGTGATCAGATTGAAGACTAGAAAAGCGCCAAGTATTAATACTGGGATTCCGGCCCATAAGAATTTGATGTTTTTTCTGCTTTTTAATAAAAACAAAACTCCTAGAAAAAACAGAGTAAGTCCAAATGAAGCAAGATAACTCATGCTAAACCTCCAATGGATTGTTGTTAAAATGAATTTGACTCTTATTTTATAAATCCTGCTTTAAATAGATATTTATCTTAGGTTAGTCATCTGTGTCGGTTTGTTCGTTGCGCGTTACGTATCAACGTTCCGGACACTTCATAATTTTAAACTTACCTGCAACATCTGGGACTCATTATATAACATTAGGCTAAAGGAGCGTTACTAGCTCAATCATGCTTCATACCTCGCGCCTTTTGCATATATCCAGTGGTTATTTTCGAATTCGGATTGTTGTCAACTATCCGGGAGGGCAAAATTTGGGAAGGATTTGAATGAAAGATGGGTTTATTTTCGATAAAGAAATCAGCCGCCTATTTTCGGTTGAAAATGGAGCCTTTTCAGATTAAATAATATTTTTCCAGGACCGATAATTAAAGTATACACGGATGTAAGTATTACTCAGGGAAGGGGCGATTTTAATGAAAATTGCCGGTTCAACCATTGAAATGAACAGCCGGCGCACTTTGATTCAGGAGTATTACAAACAAGAATCGATCCGTTATTGGCAGGACCAGTCGGCCAATAGCGGCAACAAAGAGCAGAGTCGAGAGGGGATAATTGATCAATTACAAATCTCCGACCAAGCTAAGGAAGGTTTAAAACAAACGAATAGCGGACTGGTCCGCGGCTTAAGCATGGGGGAATCATTGGAGTTGGAATTGACCGATGAAGAAAGCTTCAAACTTAATGTATTGGAAAAGATGTTAAGCGCCATCTTCGGTAGAAAGTTTCGATTCAATATACCCCGAAAAATAAAGATAGACCAGCAACAACAACTGGTATTATCGATACCGGTGAATAATCAGGCAGCTTCTAAGGCGCAAGTGCGACTTGGATGGGGGTTCGCCTACGATTACCAGGAAACATACCGGGAGTCGGAAAAACTTTCTTTTAACACTAAAGGAGTAGTCCGGACCGCTGACGGACGGGTGATTGACTTCCAAATCAACCTTAAGATGAGCCGGGAGTTTTATCAACAAAGCAATATTCAAATTAGGGCAGGAGACGCGCAACTTTGTGACCCGCTGGTCATTAATTATGAAGGGGCTCCATCGGGTCTCACCGATACAAAATACAGTTTTGACTTGGACTGTGACGGCGCCCTTGACCAAATGTCCTTCACCAATCCCGGCAGCGGTTTCTTAGCAATCGATTTAAACAATGACGGCAAAATAAATGACGGATCCGAGCTGTTCGGACCGGAAACCGGAAACGGTTTTGCAGAGTTGGCCGAGTACGATCTGGATCAGAACGGTTGGATCGATGAGAATGACGCTGTTTTCGACCGGCTCCGGATTTGGACCAAGGATCGGAATGGTAAAGATGTGCTATTTGCCTTGGGACAAAAGGGAGTGGGCGCTATCTACCTGGGAAATGTCGCCGCCGAATTTGGGCTGAAGAACAACCAAAACGAGCTGTTGGGACAGGCCCAAACCGCCGGGATTTTCTTGCGGGAAGACGGTACGCCCGGGATCGTGCAGCAGATAGATTTGGTGGTTTAACGGCGGGGGCCGGGAGCGGAACCTATCGAGGGATAAAGAAAGGGAGGCGGCAGGCCTCCCTTATAATTATACCTTAAAGGTACCTTCCCGGTAAGGGTTGATGCCGTTTTGGGCGGAGAGAATCCCCTGATATCTTTGTAATGCATGACGTTCCCTCCTTAGTGGTCTAGCCGGCGCGGGACGGCTGGATACGCTTTCACCAGTGGCTGCTGACACACCGGACAAAAATAGATCGCCCCGCCCCGGCTTCCTTGCCGGGGTAATCCGGTAATTCTTTGACCTCAAAGAACGTTAAAATCACAATCAAAAGCTTATCAGCCATATGTGGGAGATGAAGCCGGGGTGCCAGGTTTTGGCGGCCGGGAGGTTGTGACCATGCAAAACGGTAATAGCAAAGACGCAGTGCGGGGTTTTCAACGGAAACTGGATTCTTTCGAGGCCAAAATCCAGCACCAACAATTGCTGGCCAATCGCTTGCGGTTGAGTTTGAGTCTTTACCCCCGAATTTGAGTCTTTGAAGCAGTTGTTTGATGCTTCATCATTGGAAATTGAGTCTACATCATCGAACTTTGGTGCTACATTAAATCGTATTGAGTCTATATCAGAGAATCTTGATGCTTCATCGTTCAAATTTGGGTCTACATCATCCGATTTTGAGTCTACATTGCCCAATTTTGATGCTACATCAGGCAACTTTGAGTCTTCATCCTCTCGAAATGGTGCTACATCTATTAAGACCGAGTCTTCATTACCAAACGGCGGGGCTGCTTCGTCCATCAATTGGCTTCACTGATTCAGATTTATTGTTTTGGATGGTTAAGTATTAACTTGTTTAATATCTAATTTAAAATAACCTTAATAACGTTCTATCCCAGTTAAATAGATTTTATTTTCATACAATTAATCATCGAAGTAATAAACAGCTTCATCTAAAACCCGAGATTGGAGCTTTTTTTATTTATCTTTATCGTCCGCTATATACTCAAACAACTCCCCCGGTCCTACCTGACAATTAAACAACTTACACAATTTCTCCATCGTCTCAAAATCAATCCGGTTTACCTTTTCGTGATAAAGGTTGGATATGGTTGCCCGGTTCAGTCCGGTTTTTTCATGAACATCCTGGATTGACATTTTATGAATACCCATTAATTTTGATAAGTTACACTTGATCATTTCAAACCTCCAATGAACAAATTATAAATCAAAATAAATATAAAGACAAACAAGATAAGCAAGTAGTTGCTTGACATATTAGTTATTATGTTGTATTATTTAAATAATTATTTATATAAAATAATTAACTAATTATGCAAAAAGTGATGTAAAATTTTTTTGAACGCATATTACTTCAAGTCCAAACTGATTTTAAATACCGGATTTAAAACCTAATTCCCGTTTTGAAAGCATTAATTAAGGAGGTCTTAACCATGTTATCCGACTCCCACCAAGGCATTCAGGCCATGATCTTCGAACACATCATGCACATCCACGACACGATCCTTTTCTACGATCCGGAATACAACCAACTGGGCGAGCGCCCCGGCGAACTGCTGAAACAGATCAAGGAGAAGCTCAACACCGAAGATCAAAAACTGCTCTGGGAATACGACTCGGAATGGATCAAGCAGATGAACCGGCAGGATGAGATCATCTACACCCAGGCGCTGATGCGGGGGATCGCCGTTGGCTATTGGACGGCGCTGCTCGGGCAGGGAGTGGGGAAGATTGAGGTTTGAGATATAAAAATTGAAAAGAGAAAAGAGTAAAGGGTAAAACAAAACATTCCAATGCTTCGATTTATGCCTGAATTTCAACCTCAAAAACCTTTCACTTTTTTATAAATGGAAGCCACCCATTGCCTGGAAGGCTATTATCTCGAGAACGCTCAACTCTTCTTTTATCCGCTGCGGGTTTACTTTAGGCTACTAGAGAGCGAAACGGGAAGAACTGATTTATAGCGCGGCGCTGATGGGAAGAGGAATTGAGAAAACCCTATACGTTACCCATAAATAGTCGCCGCCCGCGCGGGGAGAAAGGATTTTAAGGTGCGGGATATTAGTCAACGGAATCTTCCGTCGCTGAGGATCTTCACTTTCACCTGTACTGAAAAAGGAACCGTCGGATAAACCTTCTTCCAAGCCGTCTTTTTCCAGACCGATTGATGTTGGACCCGGAATGCTTCTCCGAAATTGACTACATCCGAGTTACAGGATTGGAGCTTTTTGATTAGCGCTTCGATTTTGTGCTGTAACTCTGCAGCGATCGATTTCTGATAGCGCTCGATATTTGGATAGATTGGTTCCTGTTTTTCCAGCTCATTGATGGAGCCGTTGACGGCAGTATTTATCTTAAAGTGGGGTATACCTTGGCGTAGTTTAACTTTGATCTTTGTTTTGGCTTGAAGGGTACGTAAAGTAATAGTATTTTGCGATGAACTAAAAACAGTGAGAGCAGCTTTGGAAAGCCCTGTAACCAATCCGAAAGCTTCGGTTTCTTCAATACTCAGTTTACCGGCCATCCGGTCACCGTTAAAGACTGCCAAACCGGAAATATCATAGACTTGATGGGGCTGATCGATCTTGATTAAAGGAGCGTAGGCGTCCTTGGATTCATGAATTAATTTCTGATGAAAATGCCAGAGCGGGATGAAGAAGGTCTCATCAAATTTGGTAACGGACTGGCCGGCGCTGGAAAGGAACATCCCCGGTAAAATGCTGGGCGCCGGCGTCAATTTTAAAACCTCTTCCGCCCGGATTTGGTCGGTAATAAAAATTAATGCTTGCAGAGGCGATTGCGGCATGCGGGTAAAAAAGTCCAACAGCGGTTGAACCCCTTCACGAGCGGCGGCTTCTCCGATGATAATTGATTTATTTAAACTAATCATCAAGCTTCTGTCGGTTCTGGTCTCCAACAGATCAAAAGCCTCATTCACGGTTTTGGCGGAGGTATTGATTGAATAAAACATTTTTTCGGTTTTGCCCCCCTCGACCACGGGAGGTAATACATTTTGAGGGATCGGCACTTGAACGGATAAGTTGATCCTATTTTCGGGTCCTTGATCGATTCCCGCCGTGGTGACAAAGGATAGTTGATCCACCGAATGAAAGTCCCAGCAACCCGGGAGAAAGATAAACGCGGTGACGACTAAAGCGATGACCAAATAGTGTTTCAATAGGTTAACCTCGCTTTTTCCGCAGGAGCGCCATTAAATAAAGCAGCCCGGGGTAAGCCGTCACCGGGATGATTAACCAGGGGCGGATTCGGCTGAATAGTTGATGGGCTACGATCGAGCTGGGATAGACCATTCCGATAATCCCTGCGGATATTGATAAGATGATGATGGTCCATTGATAATTAAGCGCCGGGAATTGCTGTTTTAAGCCGTCGGCGATAACATAGAAATAATATATTTGGGTGGCAAAGAAAGTGGTAATCCAGACAATGACAAATAACAATCCCAATTGTTCAATGACCATAAATGGAATATTTACATGATGGACGGCGGAGATCTCCGGCCAGTTAAAAGATTGGGTATATTTGGCTCCGAAAGTACCGATTGTGCCGAGGATACCAAGTAAGAAGACGGGAAACACCCCTCCCAGAGCGCTGAGGGAAATGAGGCCCGCTTTGATGGGCTTTTTTAAACGGTTTATCATCAAAAAGATCGTCGTCAGCGGCAAAAAGAATACGGTAATGACCAAACCACCCCGGAGATATTCTCCCGGAGTCTCCGAAAATAAAGGTAATAAATGCGATACTTCGATCTTTTGTAAAATGAAAAAGCCCATGATAATGCGTAAAATGTAAACCGGGACCAGTAAAAAGGCGATAAACCGGCTGACTGTCGCTAAGCCGTTTAAAGCGATATAGGCCACTCCGCTCAGGAACAGCAGCAGCGCCGCCCAGAACGGAGTCCGATTCAATAAATAAGTCAAAATTAGGTCGACCCCGTCGCGAATGGCTAAACAGCACCAGATCAGAAAAGAGCTTAAAAAGAGAAGATTGCCGATATGCGCTAGGGGTTTGCCAATAACGCCCGGAGCGATCCCCCAAAGATTTTGGCCGGGAAAGCGTCCTCCGATTAACTGCGCCAAACCGATTACTAAAAGCATGATCAAGGCTGCGACGCCCAACGACCAATATCCGCTCGGACCAGAATATTTCGCTAAACAGGACGACAGATCCAAAAAGTTGCTCCCTAATAAGGTGACTATTAAAATCGCAAACATATTTCCAGTGGATAAAGTGATCTTTTGCTTGGCCTTATTTTTCATGTTCATTCGGTTCCTTCGCGGTCGGGGCTTCGTCGGGGTCGTAAAATCTTTTCCGATCGACCGGTTGATAGATTTGAAGGCGTTTTTCCATCCAGAGTGGTCGGCGGATAATGGTGTCCATTAACGATTTGAATCTTACCGGGGCCCAGGGGGATAAAAAGGGGATTCCGAAGGAAGTTTGCATCGCCGCGTTGCCTAAAATAATTAACCCGCCAATGGTTAAACCATATAAACCAAATAAGGTGGCGATAAAAATCAAACTGAACCTTAAAATCCGCCAGGTGAACCCGATGCTGAAATTGGGGCCCGAGAAAGAAGCGATGGCCGTAATCATCACCACCACCAGAGTGGCGTTGGAGACGATCCCGGCCTGGACCGCCGCAGTGCCGAGAACTATGCCGGTCGTTACGCCCAAGGTTTGGCTGACTGGGGATGGAAGCCGTAAACTGGCCTCGCGAAATACTTCTACAATGATATCCATTAATACAATCTCCACCACTAACGGCGCTGCGACATTCATCCTGCTTCCGGCCACACTCAGCGTAAATTGCACCGGTAGCATGGAATGGTTGACGCCAGTCACTGCAATATATAGGCCGGGTAAGGCAACGGCGATGTTGTTCCCCAGGATGCGGAAGAAGCGTAAGAAAGAACCGATCCCAATATTATGAAGGTAATCATCGGGACTTTGATATAATTCATTAACCGTTGTCGGGATTAAAAGCGCTTTGGTGCTGCCATTGACTAGTAAGGCGACTCTTCCCTCCAGAATCGCCGCTTTTACTTTATCCGGGCGCTCCGTGTCCTGAATTAGCGGAAAAAGCGACCGGCGGTTATCGGTGATTAACTGGTCGATATAACCGCTATCGATGATCCCGTCAATGTCGATGGCTTTTAGACGGCGGCGCGCTTCCCGGACAATCTCCGGATCAGTGACGTCCGCCAGATAAACCAGGACGACATCGGTTTGGGTCCGGCGGCCGACGACGAAATGCTCCACTCGTAGAGCCAAGTCTTTGATTCCCGCCCGGAGAATCGATAAATTCTCATCCAGGTTCTCGATGAAAGTGATCCGGGGAGCGCGGATGGCTCTTTCGGTATTGGCGTCGGTTGGTTGACGTTTAGCCGAAGCTTGAGCGTTAAAGGAATAAATTATCACGCTGCCGGTCAAATGGATCAGGACCCGTCCGGATAACAAATCCTGAAAGATCTCCGACATCCGCTTTCTTTCCCTACGGCCTCTTTCCGAGATATAGGGCAAAAGATCATTCCAGGAGATGATGGTGAGGCTTTGCTCCACCAGCGCCGAGTGATGCAGCGCTGTTAACAAATGATCCTGAAGCTCATTTTTATTAATTATCGAATGTAGATAGATCAGAGTCACTTTCCCGTTTAACAGGGTCTCAATTTGCAGATCGTAAGGATTACCTAATTCAGTCCGGACCGCTGCGCTGAATTTCAGAGAATTTTTTGGTATATCGCTTGTTATTTGCTCAGAGGATTGCAACGCCAACCTCCTAAAATAAAAGACAAAATGAAAGCCAAAGGTATTTTATCCTTTCCGAGAGGATAAATACCATGCCTTCAGAAAAGTTAAAGCGAAAACCGGTTTTTAGCATCTTTTTAAACCTAGCGCCCACAATACGCGCTAATCAGTGATTATGACTGGCAGCCGGATACCGAATCAATGAACCCAATTTCATTGCAGAGATTTATGAATTAAGGTAAAATTAATAGCATTAGTTTAAATCAGAGCAGAGATTAAATGATGGCAAGAGAGGTAGCGCTTATCGAGCCGGAGGATGGAGTGGCGCTAAGGATAATTGGTCAAACGACTGCCATTCATGAAAGGAAAGACCTCAAGGTAACAGCTTTGCAAAGTGATTAGGCCGGCCAAAGAAAGCGCGGCAAAACATTAGAGGGAGCTTTATGAATCAAGATAAGCGTGTTTATATAATCGGGGGCGGGGCGGCCGGGCTGATGGCCGCTATCTCCGCGGCCAGGCAGGGCGGGACGGTTACCATTTTGGAGCGTAACCCCAGGATTGGGAAGAAAATATTGGCTACCGGCAATGGGCGCTGCAATTTTACTAATATCAACACCAACATCACTTGTTATCACGGTGGCAATCCCCAATTTGCCGCCGGCGTTCTAGCGCAATTTGGAGTGAGGGAGACCATCGCGTTCTTCGAAAAAATCGGGATAGCGCCTAAAGTCGAGGATTTGGGAAAGGTCTTTCCCATGTCCGGACAAGCTTCGAGTATTTTGGACGTGTTAATGTACGAGCTAAAGGAGATTGGCGTTAATATTGTCTGCGATGCTTTTGTCAAAAAGATCCTCAAAAAGAACGATAAATTTGAGATTGAAACGGAAGACGGATCAACTTTTCACGGAGAGAGTGTAGTCATAACCGCCGGAGGAAAAGCGATGCCCTCCAGCGGTTCGGATGGTAACGGATTTGAACTGGCCAAGCAGTTGGGACACACCATCACGGATATCTTCCCCGCATTGGTCCAGTTAAAGCTGGAAGGGGAATTTTTCAAACAAATCCAGGGTGTCAAGTTCGTTGGGACCGCCGCGATCCTCAAAAACGGTAAATCAGTGGCCCAAGACAGGGGAGATATTCTCTTTGGCGACTATGGGGTCTCCGGCCCGCCAATCTTTCAAATCAGCCGTAAAGCGGGGGAACTTTTACATGGAAATGAAGAGGTTATCCTTAAGATAACTATTATGGACATGATCTCCCAAGTTGATCTGGAGAGGTTGATGGCTGAAAGATTTAGAAACAGCCTGAATAAGACTGTCGAATTCAGCATGGTTGGCCTGATAAATAAGAGACTGATCCCGGTTTTGCTAAAGGAAGCGGGAATTAGGGATTTAAAATGCCCAGTTACGAACCTTGCCGCCACGGACCGAGAAAAAATATTGAAGCTCCTAACCGATTGGCGATTTAAGGTTAGGGGGTCCAAAAGCTGGCCCAGCGCTCAGGTAACTGCCGGCGGAGTTGATACCGGGGAGATCAACCCCGATTCCATGGAATCGAAAATAGTCAAAAGCCTATTTTTTGCAGGCGAAATCATGGATATTGACGGGCAATGCGGCGGTTTCAACCTTCAATGGGCTTGGTCATCCGGGTTTGTTGCGGGACAAAATGCGGCGCGGTAAGATAGTTCGATTTTTTTAAAACTGCTGGATTTGAAAGAACGAAAAGTATTTTTTGATAAATTAAAGAGAATCCCTGTAACCACATAGTTTCAGGGATTCTTGCAGTTGATGTTGGAGTGTTCAACTCCATGACCTCGGAGCTTTGACCTCCAAGTTACTGGTGAAATCTCTTAAACTTAGATGATAGCCATAATGATGAAGTTCAAGATAAAGAGCAAAGTAGAGATTAATAAAATGGGATGAACCTCTTTAAACTGGCCTTTACAAAGCTTCACCAGGCAGTAGAAGATAAAGCCGGCGGCGATCCCATAGGAAATGCTGTAACAGAAAGCCATAAATACTCCCGCAAAGAAAGCGGGGGTTGCTTCGTCCAGATCGTCCCATTTAATTTCTTTAAAAGCCGACATCATCATGATGCCGACTACGATCAGGGCCGGCGATGTTGCTGCGGCGGGAACGATACCGGCGACAGGGGCCAGGAAAATGCAAGCGATGAAGAGTAACGCTGTGGTAAGGCTGGTTAAACCGGTGCGTCCTCCAGCGCCGATACCTGCTGCGCTCTCAACGTAGGTGGTGGTGTTGGAAGTGCCGAATAAAGCTCCAATAGATGTGGCGATGGCGTCCGCAAACAGAGCCCGATCCATTTTGGATTTGAAGCCGGCGCTAGTTTGCATGGCTTTTTCGTCTTCGGCGCTGAAAATACCGCTTTTGCGTCCGGTGCCGATGAAAGTGCCGATCGTATCAAAGGTATCGGATAAACTGAAGGCGAAGATGGTCATTAAAACCAAAGGAATTTTAGCAGTGTCTGTAAACAAGGAAAGCAATCCTTGGTTGCCCAAAGCCGCTCCAAAGGTAGTGCCCAGTTCTTTAAAGGCTGCAGCAACACCAGTTGTTGTTCCGATGGCGGAAACATTAACAATTCCCATTGGAATACCGATGATGGTAGTAGCGATAATACCGATTAAAATAGCTCCCCTTACTTTGAATACCAGTAAGGCAATGGTCAGAACCAGGCCAATTAAGCCGAGAAGGACGACAGGGTTGTTTAAGGTTACCAGGGCTGGTACCGCGCTAGCGTCGGCGATAACGGTACCACTTTCTAAAATAATGTTTTTACCTGGGTCGGAGGTGAAATTAAGCAGGCCGGCGCTTTTGATTCCGATGTAAGCGATAAAGATTCCGATCCCGCCGCCAATAGCGTTTTGAAGGCTAACTGGGATTGATTTAATAATGGACTTCCGAATTTTGGTTACGGTAATGATAATATTGACGAGACCGCAAATGAAAACCATGGCTAACGCCTGCTGCCAGCTGAAGCCCAGCGCAAAACATACGGTGTAAGTAAAGAAAGCGTTTAGTCCCATTCCGGGGGCTTGGGCATAGGGCACGTTTGCAAAAAGGCCCATTACCAAAGTGCCGATTGCAGACGCGATAATGGTGGCAAGAAACACGGCGCTTTGTGGCATACCTGTCTGTGAAAGCATGGCAGGGTTAACAAAGATAATGTAGGACATAGCAAAAAAAGTTGTTAAACCAGCTAGAATCTCAGTTGATACCTTAGTGCCGTTTTCTTGCAGTTTGAAAAACTTGTCCATCTAGAAATCCCTCCATTGATTTATTTAAGAGCGACCTGCTCCTAAGTAACGACATTTTAACAATATAAAAAGGCGATTGATATATACCCAATCGCCGTAAACTGATAGAGAATATTTTTCCGCATCACCCTTAATGCAGTCCCATATACTCCAATAGTCGAACAATTTACGGTTGCTCGGTAGATACTTTAGGCCCGTATCGCCTAAATTATATTGGCCTTTTATATTCTATCACAAATATTAGATGCAAAAAAGTAGAATTTACAGTTGAAGTTGAAACTAGCCTTAATCCTGAAAGTAAACTGGTTGTTTGACCAAAAAGACAATTAATTAATAAATAGCGGTGACATATGGCTTTTTCGATAATTGGACGGTGAAACCCCGGCGATCTTTTTAAAAACCCGGCCGAAATGGGTCAAATTTTCAAAACCTACTTTTTCCGAGATCTTGGTAACGGAAAGCTTGGTTTCTTTAAGGAGTTTTTGAGCTTCTCTGGTTCGGACGCTATTTAAATATTCGATAAAATTAAAGCCGGTAATTCTTTTAAAGGCGCGGCTGAAATGATAAGGGCTAATAAAAAAGCGCTCTTTAATTGTTTTAAGGGTCAGATCTTCCCGATAATGGTCGTTTAGATAACGAACTACTTCAAAGATTTTTTCCGAAGTCTCATTGGTCTTATCCCGAATAAACCTGGGCGTTTGTTGCAGATAACGGAATATTTCGATGAGCAGCTCTGTCAATAGCGCTTTGGAACAATCCATAAACCCTTCAAGCTGGTTATTACATTCGTTAATAACCTTTAGAAGCAGTTCGCGGATACGGCCTTGTTGCAGGGGGTCAAGTCTAATTACGCTAACCCCATGGTTAAAAACCGATAGATAAGTATCGGATTCGTTCCAACCTTTCAGGAATTCTTTTTTGAAGTTCAACATGATTCGTTCGTGGAAAGGAGAACCGGCTTCATTGGTCTTATGCAGTTCATTGGGGTTGATCAATACCAAGTCGCCGGTGATGATATGATAAGTCTGGTCCTTGATAAAATAGCGCCTTTCCCCGGAAACCAAGTAATAAATCTCATAGGCGTCGTGATAATGGTTGGAAGGCATATTAAAAGCGCCGGAACGAAGATGGTGTTCGGCTAGGAATAATTCACTTTCCCATTTAAAACCGAAAGGTTGTGACATCGCACCCTCCATGATCGCGATTTAATTCGTTACGCCTAACGCTGCAACGTTATGGATTAAGTACATGTTATCTAAATTTAAACCAAACATCAAGCAAAATATGTTGAATTAGTAGTAAAAGCGGCAAAAAGCGTACAGCCATTCAAATTTTTTTGCGGTACAATTTAATTATCAAATAGTTCAGTTATGCAAGGAGGAAGTTAAATTGAAATATCTGGGCAAACGGGCGGAAAATATTAAAATCACCTATATTGGAGGAGGTTCCCGGGGCTGGGCTTGGAAACTCATGGCTGATCTGGCCTCGGAACCGGATTTAGCTGGAAAAGTTGATTTATATGATATTGATTTTGAGGCAGCCTATGATAATGCAATTATCGGAAATAAAATCTCCTCCAGACCCGAAGCTAAAGGGAAATGGGATTATCGAGCGGTCCGGACCCTAGAGGAAGCCATCGACGGGGCTGATTTTATCGTTGTCTCCATTCAACCCGGCACCTTTAAAGAGATGGACTCAGATGTCCATCTTCCGGAACAATACGGTATTTATCAATCGGTAGGGGACACGGTGGGGCCGGGCGGCCTAGTCCGCGCCTTGAGAACCATCCCGATTTATCAGGAATTAGCCTTGAAAATCAAGGAGTATGCCCCCGAGGCCTGGGTAATCAATTATACCAATCCGATGTCCCTTTGCACCAGAACTCTCTACCAGGTCTTTCCGGAGATTAAGGCTTTCGGTTGCTGCCACGAGGTCTTCAATACCCAGGATGTATTAATCAAGATGCTCGGGGCTAAGCTGGGAATCAAGGGAGTATCCAGGGATGAGATCCGTGTCAATGTCTTGGGAATCAATCATTTTACTTGGTTTGATTCAGCTTCGTACCATGGAATGGACCTGTTTCCGATCTACCGCGAGTATGTCGAAGAGAATTACGAAAGCGGGATCGAAGGCGAGGACGAAAAAAACTGGCGTAATGATGTATTTAGTTCGGCGCAACGGGTCAAATTCGACCTATTTAAGAGATACGGTTTGATCGCTGCCGCCGGGGACCGGCATTTAGCGGAGTTTTTGCCCGGCGCCTGGTACTTAAAGGATCCGGAGACGGTTGAAAGCTGGAAATTCCGGTTGACAACGGTTGAGGAAAGGATCGGGCGTCAAGAAGAACGGGAATCAAAAAGAAAACGGATGATCAGCGGGGAGCAAGAGGTGGATTTGGACCCTTCCGGTGAGGAAGGGGTCCGTCAAATGAAAGCTTTGTTAGGCTTGGGAGATTTGATAACCAACGTCAACCTGCCTAATCTGGGACAAATGCCGGAAATGCCTTTGAATGTAGTTGTCGAGACCAATGCCTTGTTTACCAGGGATCGAATCCAGCCGGTATTGGCTGGTAAGCTTACTCCCGAAGTGCAGCATTTGTTAATTAGAAATGTCATGAATCAGGAAACAATCCTCAAGGCGGCTTTGGCTAAGGACAAAGCGATGGCGTTCAGGGCTTTTATTAACGAACCATTAGTAACGATTACACCTGAAGACGCTTGGAAGTTGTTTGAGGAGATGTTGTTCAATACCAGAAAATATCTTCACGGGTGGCAATTATAAATTTTAACATTTTAACAACTGCCAAAATCGACGCTAACCCAAAAATATTCCCATCGTTGCAAGCGATGGGAATATTTTTGGGTATCGGGTTTCGTTAAACTATTTGTAATCAAGCTTTTAACATTAGTTCAATCTCCTAACTGCTGTTTGGGTATAAAATAGCTATAGGGATAGGAAAATTGTCTCAGTTTTCATTACTGAATAATAATAAATATTAAACTATAAAGATATAAGGAGGGACCGATTCGAATGGATGCCGCGGAATCGCTAATGTTAAACAGAAAGCTCTTGGAAGAGAAACTATTAGGCACTGAATTAGCCAACTACAAACCAGAGGTTTTTAATTATCCCGAAAGGATCATTCAATTCGGTGAAGGAAATTTTTTAAGGGCTTTTGTCGATTGGATGGTGCATCAGGCTAATAAAAAATCCCTTTTTAAGGGAAGAATAGTCGCAGTCCAGCCGATCGCCCAAGGCCGGGTAGTTAATCTGAATCAGCAAGATGGGCTTTACACCCAAATTTTACGCGGGACCCAAAATGGACAGATCATTGATCAACGTGAGATAATTCCGGTAATCAGCCGGGGTTTAAATGCATATACCGAATGGGATGAAGTTTTAAAATGCGCTGAAAACCCTGAGATAGAATACATAGTTTCCAATACCACTGAGGCCGGTATTTGTTATAACCCAAACGACGAACTATTCGATAATCCTCCGACGTCGTTCCCGGCTAAAATTACCGCCTATCTTTACCGGCGTTATCAGTATTTTCAAGGCGCTCCCGATAAGGGAATGATCTTGTTGCCCTGTGAGCTAATTGACAGGAACGGAGACAACTTGAAACGGATTGTGTTACTGCTGGCGGCGGAATGGGGTTTGCCGGAAGGTTTTATTGATTGGCTCAATACCTCCAATCACTTTTTAAACACTTTAGTGGATCGGATTGTCACGGGCTATCCTTTTAAAGAAGCTAATAAGTTGCAACGAGAATTAGGATATACGGACCAAAATCTGAACACCGGTGAAGTTTTTCATCTTTGGGTCATTGAAGGAGATCCCCAATTACAAGAGAAGCTGCCATTTGCCCAGGCCGGACTGAACGTTAAATGGGTTGAGGATATGACTCCCTATCGGACCAGAAAAGTACGGATTCTTAACGGGATCCATACTTCGGCGGTGGCTGTGGCCTATCTCTCCAATATCGAATTGGTGCGCGACGCGGTCCACGATGGCAAAGTCGGTAAATTTATGCATGATGTGGTTTTCGAAGAGATTATCCCCACTCTGGATCTGGATGCCAGCGAGCTTCAAGGTTTTGCTAAGGATGTTTTAGAACGGTTTAACAACCCGTTCATCGATCATAAATGGTTTGATATTTCGTTGAATTCAACCTCCAAGTTTCAAGCCCGGGTGCTTCCGTCTTTGAAGCAATACGTGGCTAAAACCGGACATCTGCCAAAACGGTTGACATTTTCATTAGCGGCTTTAATCGCCTTTTATCATGGGACTGAAATTCGGAATAACCGGTTAGTGGGAAATCGGGTCGGTCAAGAGTACTTTATCCAGGATGATCAGGATACTCTGGAGTTTTTCAAGGAAATGTGGACCAGGTATCAAAAGGGCGAACTTAGCTTGGTCCAAGTCACTACCGATATTTTAGCTAAGTTCTGCCCGGAAGAGTTGGAGGAATACCCCGAACTCGTCCCCGGAGTGGCGCGGGACTTGAAATTGATTTTACGGGAAGGAATGCTCCCCGGTTTGGAGAAAGTATCGTAATAATTGATAATTAATTAAGAACATTTATTAATAATGGTAGGGGCAATTCGTTGAATTGCCCTTATTTTAAAGAAAGACGGTGATTACAGTTAATACGGTATTGCAGATCAAACCTGAAGATAATGTGGCGGTGGCGTTAACTGGTTTGACCAAGGGGTCGGAGATAGATGTCAATGGGTTGAAAATCCGGGTGATTGACGAGATCCCCTTCGGCCATAAGATAGCCCTGCGGGAGATCGGTTTAGGAGCCCAGATCATCAAATACGGGTATTCCCTTGGAACGGCTAAAACTCCGATCCAACCGGGCCAATGGGTTCACAGCCATAATCTGGTCACCGGTTTAAAAGGAAAGCTGGAATATAAATATCAACCTGCTGTGGCGGCGGTAAAACCGGGTTTGGAAGGCAAGGGACTCAATTTTCAAGGCTATCGGCGTGAGAACGGCGAAGTTGGCATTCGCAATGATATATGGATCATTAATACCGTCGGTTGTGTCAATAAACAGAGCGAGCGCTTGGCGGAACTGGCCCGCGCTCAGTTTAAAACTAAAATTGAGGCCGGTGAAATTGACGAGATCCATGCTTTTTCTCATCCCTACGGGTGTTCCCAATTAGGCGAGGATCATGAGAACACTAGAAAACTGTTGGCCGGCTTAGTGGCCCATCCCAACGCCGGCGGGGTTTTAGTGGTTGGCCTTGGTTGTGAGAACAACCGGATGAACGATTTTCAAAAGCTATTGGGGGATTTCAACCCGGAACGGGTGAAGTTCTTGGTTTTGCAGGACGTGGAGGATGAATTAGCGGCCGGGATGAAGTTCCTGGCGGAGCTGGCCCAATATGCCTCGCGATTTAAACGGGAGCTGGTTCCGGTTTCGGAATTGAAAATCGGGATGAAATGCGGCGGTTCCGACGGGTTTTCCGGGATAACCGCCAATCCTTTGGTGGGTTCGGTCGCCGACAAATTGGTCAGTTGCGGCGGGAGCGTCATCCTGACGGAAGTGCCGGAGATGTTCGGAGCGGAGCTCATCCTAATGAACCGGGCTAAGGGCCGGGGAACCTTTGATCGGGTAGTGGATCTGATCAATAATTTCAAAGATTATTTCCTTCGCAATGGCCAAGAGGTTTATGAGAACCCGTCTCCCGGGAATAAAGACGGCGGGATTACTACTTTGGAGGAGAAGTCCCTTGGTTGCATCCAAAAAGGAGGAACCAGTGCGGTAGTTGATGTTCTGAGGTATGGAGAACAGATCCGTATTAATGGTTTGACTCTGTTGGAAGGACCGGGAAACGATATAGTTTCCTGTACGGCGATGACCGCTGCCGGTGCGCATCTGATCCTGTTCACAACCGGTAGGGGGAATCCGATGGGAGCGCCGGTACCGACGATAAAGGTGGCGACCAATTCGCAATTGGCTACTAAAAAGGCGAATTGGATCGATTTTAACGCCGGAATGCTGCTGGAAGGGAAAATGATGCCGGAATTGACGGATGAAATGTTCGCTTACATTTTACAAGTGGCCAGTAAAGAAAAACTGACTAAGAATGAGGCCAACGGCTATCGGGACATCGCGATCTGGAAATCCGGGGTTACGCTGTAACCGTGGACTTGGCACATGAACGTATTTAATGGGTAACGGTTGTTTGCTGGAGCATAATTAAGGTTTCAAGGTTACTTAAATTGAATTGTTCCTAGTTCTCTATAAAACGAAGTATAATAAAGGTGTTCATTTAAAAATCCGGTCGCATTTTACCGGATTTTTGTTTTTAGTGATATGCGCTAAAGGATTTAAGGAACAGGCATCGAAACTGAATATTTAGGATATTGGATTGAAACAAATAGCTTAACTGGCAAATAAGGAGCAAATAAAATGAAACGGTTACATTTATCGGAATTGCCTAAAGTTAATCAAGGGCATATTTTAAAAAATGTATTACCCGGTCAGTTTCTATACCGGGGAGGATTGTCTTTCATGGAACCCGGTCGGCGGAGCCATAGCAATGATGGACTGGATGGCAGGGATTATCATGTGCATGAGGATTGTGAGGCGTTTGTGATTCTGGAGGGAGAGGGTTTCATTGAAATTGATAAGCTTCGCCATCCGGTTCAGGCGGGGGAGATACTCATTATCGAACCGGGAGAAGATCACCATTTAATCGCGGGGAGGGAAAACCAGTTAGTTACCTTATGGTGCCATGCCGGTCCGGTTCCGCATTCCGCATTATAAGCAGAAAACGTTAATCTTTGAAGACCATCGTTTAATAGCAACACCCCTTTTCTGGATTTTGGGATAATATAAATTGAAATAAATTTTGATGATGCTTTTTTCTTCATATGATCTTCACATAAAAAGGTTATCATTTTGTCGCAAAGAAAAGATCCGGGGGAGGCCGCAATGGTTCAAACGGAAAGCCCAAAATTAGTGCTAGTACTTAGAATCATAGGAATGTCGTGTGCTAGCTGTGAATTGAAAATTGGAAACGCCTTAAGTAAAGTTAATGGAGTGAAGCAGGCCGAGGTTTCTTTAGCCGAATCCTCGGCGACGGTTGAATACGATCCGGGAAAAGTAACTCCGGATCAATTGGCGGGCGTCATCCAAAAGCTCGGTTACGAAATTGATTTAAATCAAAAAGATGAGTCGAAGGGTTTCAGGGTCAATCAGTTTTTGGGAATCGGTATCGTAATCTTTGCGATTTATTTTATTATCAAATCGACCATTGGTTTTAATTTCATTCCTCAAGTGGACCAATCATTAGGCTACGGGATGCTTTTTGCAGTAGGTTTGCTAACTTCTTTACATTGTATCGCGATGTGCGGTGGAATAAATCTTTCGCAATGCGTCAATCAAACGGCGGAGATAAAGGCTTTCAAACTAGACGGACTAAAACCTAGCTTATTGTATAATACTGGGCGGGTGGTTTCGTACACTGTGGTTGGCGGTATCGCAGGGGCTTTGGGGTCGGTGGTAACCTTTTCCGGCGCCGCTAAAGGAATTGTCTCTATCGGGGCTGGGCTGTTAATGGTAATCATCGGAGCCAGAATGCTGGATCTATTGCCTTGGTTGCGCAAATTTAATATTAGTACCCCCAAAGTTCTAGGGGAAAAGATAAATAATAACCGCAGTAAACTCGGTCCCTTTTATATTGGGCTCCTCAACGGATTGATGCCTTGTGGCCCGTTGCAGACCATACAAATTTATGCCCTAGGAACCGGCAGCCCCTTTACCGGAGCAGCCTCCATGTTTTTCTTTAGTTTGGGAACGGCGCCTCTGATGTTTGGGGTCGGCGCAATCAGTTCCTTTCTAAGCAGTAAGTTTAATCAGCGAATGCTCAAGTTCAGCGCGGTTTTAGTAATTGTCTTGGGATTGACCATGGTTTCCCGTGGCTTGAGTTTATCCGGAATCTCCATGGCCACCCCATTTTCCGGCAATACGGGATCGGTGGCTAAAATCGAGGGTGAAGTTCAAGTAGTAACTTCGCGGCTTGAATCAGGCCGGTATTATCCGATCCTGGTCCAAAAGGGAAAACCGGCGCGTTGGATCATTCAGGCGCAGGCTGGGGACTTGAATGGTTGCAATAACCCCTTAACCGTACCCAGCCTGGGAATAACCAGAAAACTGAAGCCGGGAGAGAATATCCTCGAATTTACCCCCGATCGTGAGGGAAAGATAACTTATACCTGTTGGATGGGGATGATAAGTAGTTACATTAAGGTGGTCCCGGATCTAAGTAAAGTTGCCGTTGAAGAATTAAATGAGGCCCCGGAACCGGTATACGGCGGAGGTGGCTGTTGCAGGTAGTGATAAATGGTTGCCAAGAGGGTGAATTTGGGGTGGAGTAGATAGGGTTTAGCAAGCTCTATTATTAAGGTTGGGGGATGAATGATATGGCGAAAAAGGAATCTTTAAAAATCGAGGGAATGTCTTGTGCGGCTTGTGCTTTGAAGATAGAGAAAAAGTTGAGCAAACTGCCCGGGGTTAAGGGGGCGAACGTTAATTTTGCCACAGAAAAGGCAACGGTGGAATTTGACGACCGGTTGCTCGGGAAGGAGCAATTGGAAGAGACCGTGAAGGGATTGGGCTATGCAATCCTTAAGGAAGAAACCTCAGACCAAACCAGGGTGGAGTTGGACATCTCCGGTATGACATGCGCTGCTTGTTCCACTAAGGTTGAACGAAAACTAAATAAAGCTGAAGGCGTTATAAAAGCTACAGTAAACTTAGCCACTAATAAGGCGACGGTTGAATACAATTCCGCCAGATTAAAAGTCTCCGACTTAATCAAGGTAGTTGAAAACTTGGGATACGGAGCTAAACCGGTTGAGATGGTGGATCAGGACCGGGAAAAGGCGGAACGGGAGCGGGAAATCAGAAGATTAAAGAGGGAGATGACCTTTGCCGCGATTCTCAGTTCGCCGTTGATCCTAGCGATGTTGTTAAGCATGATCGGGATCGATATCGCTTTTTTACATGATTGGCGGTTCCAATTGGCGTTGGCCACACCTGTCCAATTTATCATCGGGTTTCGGTTTTACCGGAATTCTTATTACGCGCTCCGGGCCAAGAGTCCCAACATGGATGTGCTGGTAGCCATGGGAACATCAGCGGCTTATTTCTATAGTCTCTATAATTCCTTTTTTCAAGAGTTAATGCCGGGAATGATGATGAAGGATTTATATTTTGAAGCGGCGGCGGTAATCATCACCTTAATTTTGCTTGGCAAGTATCTCGAAGCGGTGGCCAAAGGAAAAACTTCGGAAGCCATTAAAAAGCTCATGGGCCTTCAGGCCAAAACCGCCAGGGTAATCCGGGACGGGGTTGAAATGGATATCCCGATTGAAGAGGTTGAGATCGGCGAGGTGATTGTAGTCCGGCCTGGCGAGAAGATTCCGGTGGATGGTGAGATTATCGAGGGTGGTTCCGCGGTGGACGAGTCAATGCTTACCGGCGAGAGCCTGCCGGTGGAAAAGGAAATCGGGGACCAGGTTATTGGCGCCACCATCAATAAGTTCGGTACTTTTAAATTTAAAACGACCAAGATCGGGAAAGAAACGGTCTTATCCCAAATAATCAAAATGGTGGAGGAGGCCCAAGGCTCCAAAGCCCCGATCCAGAAAATCGCCGACCGGGTATCCGGGGTTTTCGTCCCGATTGTGCTGGGAGTGGCGGCGCTTACCTTTGTCATCTGGTATTTGGGGGGCTATAATCTGACCAAAGGAATTATCAGCGCAGTTTCGGTATTAGTCATCGCCTGCCCTTGCGCCCTGGGATTGGCTACCCCGACTGCGATCATGGTTGGAACCGGCAAAGGAGCGGAACAAGGAATCTTAATCAAAGGCGGCGAGCATCTAGAGACCGCTTACAAGATCGATACCGTAGTCCTTGACAAGACGGGTACGATTACCAAAGGCCAGCCGGAAGTGACCGATATCATTCCTCTGGCCGGATTGGATCGTACCGAATTACTCCGCTTGGCCGCCATAACGGAGAAAAAGTCGGAACATCCGTTAGGGGTGGCGATCTTTGAAACGGCTAAACAAGAGTTGGGAGAGGTTCCCGATCCTGAAAAGTTTACGGCTATCCCCGGCCGGGGTGTATCAGCTCTGGTTGAAGGGGAAGAAGTCTTGGTTGGGACTAGGAAGTTAATAGCTGAACAAGGCCTTGATCCTAAGGAGTATGAATCCCGTTTGGGAGAGTTGGAGGACCAAGGTAAGACAGCGATGTTAATGGCATTGGAGAATAAACTGGTTGCTTTAATCGCCGTTGCGGACGTAATCAAAGATACCTCGGCGGAAGCGATCCGGCAATTAACCGGGCTGGGAATCGAAGTCTTTATGATTACCGGAGATAATCGGAGAACCGCTCGGGCTATCGCCTCCCAAGTTGGCATTAATAATGTTCTGGCGGAGGTCCTGCCGGAAAACAAAGCTGAAGAAGTTGAAAAACTAAGAGGCCAAGGGAAAGTAGTCGCCATGGTCGGCGACGGGATCAACGACGCTCCGGCTTTAGCCACCGCCGATATTGGGATGGCCATTGGCACCGGGACGGATATCGCCATGGAAGCGGCGGATATAACCTTGATGCGGGGGGATCTTAGATCGATTGTCACTGCGATTCGGCTCTCCAGGAAGACGATGAGAAAGATTAAACAGAATCTTTTCTGGGCATTTATCTATAACACTATTGGGATTCCTTTCGCCGCTATAGGAATGTTAAACCCGGTAATCGCCGGGGCGGCGATGGCCTTCAGCTCGGTCTCGGTGGTGACTAATTCCTTGAGTTTAAAGCGGTTCAAATAAAATCCCGTAAATCTATTAATCCTGTCAATAAAAACCTTGTTTTAGGCGGTGTTTACATAGATTAACACGGATTTCAAACAATCACCATGAACAAGATTAACGATAGGGGGAGATTAAAATGGCCAAAGTAACAACGGTTTTAAAGGTTGAAGGTATGTCCTGCCAGCATTGTGTGAACAGTATTAACAAAGCTATAGGCGAGCTTAAGGGGGTTGACAAGGTAGCAGTTGACTTAAAAGCCAAGACGGTGTCGGTCGATTATAATCAGGAACAATTGGAATTGGACCAGATCAAGGAAGTCATTGAAGATCAGGGGTATGAAGTTAAATAATCTGAAGATAAGTAACCCCGTTGAGGGGTTACTTGTTATTTTTTAAGTATATATGTCGCAATAAATTTCTTGGATAAACGTAGATTATTGCGACATATTTTCCTTGATTCATATGTTGCATTAAATACTCCGAACGCTTCATTGAAGCGACATATTTTCTTCAATTTATATAGCATCAAAAGCCGTTGTCTTCATAAAGGAGGAGAGCCATTGCCGGTTATCGATAAAAAAATTTTAGTAGTTGATGATGAACCGAATATCGTTGCAGTGGTTAAGTCATATTTGGAAAAGAGCGGCTACGAAGTGATGGGAGCTTTTACCAGCAATGAAGCTTTGGATTTGTTTGAAAAGGTAAACCCGGTTTTGGTTATTTTAGATCTGATGTTGCCCGATATTTCTGGGGAGGAGGTCTGCCGGAGGCTTCGAAGACGCTCCCGGGTCCCGATTATTATGTTGACGGCCAAGGTTGAAGAAGAAGATATTTTGAAGGGGCTGGGTTTAGGGGCGGACGACTATGTAACTAAACCCTTTAGCCCTAGACAGTTGGTAGCCAGAGTCGAGGCCTTACTTCGCAGAACTACTCAAGAAGCCATACCACTGGCCGAACGGCTTTCATATAATCAAGGCGATTTGGAAATCGATCTTTACGGCCATGAAGTAAAGAAAAACGGAGTAAAGGTCAACCTGACTCCCAACGAATATCAGATTTTATTAGCCATGCTTAAATATCCGCGCAAGGCTTTTACCCGTGACGAACTGGTCATCTTAGCACTGGGGGATGATTATGACGGTTTTGACCGGACAATTGACGTTCATATTAAAAATTTACGGCAAAAAATCGAAACCGATCCCAAACGCCCACAGTATATTTTGACTGTTCATGGGGTCGGTTACCGGTTTGGCGGTGAATGAGATGGTGGTAAGTTTAAAGGCAAAATTAGCGTCTTCATATATTTTATTGATCTTGATCTGTGTCGTCCTGATTAGCCTGCTGGCTAATGTGTTTTTGGAAAAACAGTTTCGGAATTATGTAATGGAAAACCAGGAACGCCGCAATCAGCAGGTGGCCGCTTCCATCAGTCAGCAAGTTGATGACCGGGGAGAATGGCATACCCGGGATATTGCCGACCTCGGAATAAATGCTTTAGAACAGGGATTAATCCTTAAAGTTAGTGATCAGTCGGGACGGATTGTTTGGGATGCTACAGCCCATAATAGCGGGATGTGTGAGCAAATGATCTCCCATATGGCTAAGAATATGCTGAGCCGTTATCCCAATTGGAAAGGCGGTTATATGGAAACACAATACCCAGTAATGCGCGATGCTCAAAAAATAGGAGCAGTTCAAATCGGTTATTACGGGCCGTTTTATTTTGACGATGCCGACCTAGCGTTTATCAATACATTGAACCAGATTTTATTGGGAGTAATGGCCTTAGCCCTTGTGTCCGCTTTCGGGGTAGCGGCCGTAATGGCCAAACGGTTAAGCGCGCCGATCGCTAGGGTAATCGAAACCGCGCAAATGATCGCCAAAGGCTCTTACCAGACTAAAAGCCGGGAAAAATCCTCAATTAGGGAACTGAACCAGTTGATCGGGGCGATCAATGATTTAGCCGCAACTCTCGAAAAACAGGAACAGCTCCGGAAACAGTTAACCTCAGATGTTGCCCACGAGCTGCGTACCCCGCTAGCTACACTGCAAAGTCATATCGAGGCGATCCTGGACGGGGTTTGGCAAGCGGAGCCGGAACGGTTGAAGGTTTGCCATAACGAAGTAATGCGGTTAAACCGAATGGTCGCGGACCTGGGCAGGCTTACCAGGTATGAGAGTGAAAACTTAGTTTTAGACCGGAGGGAGTTTGAGCTAACCGCTTTAATCCGGCAATTGATTATCAATTTTGAAAGCGAGTTTGTCCGAAAGGGGGTCGCGATTAATTTTTACGGTGAAAAAGCCTTAATCTGCGCCGACCGGGATAAAATCAGCCAAATCATGATTAATTTGATCGCCAACGGTTTAAAATTCACTCCTGCCGGAGGAAAAATAGAAATTCATGTTTTGAAGGGAGTTAATGGGGTGGAAATTAAAGTTAACGATAATGGCTGCGGCATTGCCGAGGAAGATCTTCCTTTGATCTTCGAACGTTTTTACCGGGCGGATAAATCCCGGAGCCGGTCGACCGGAGGAACGGGAATCGGGTTGACTATCGTTAAAACTCTAGTCGAAGCCCATCAGGGGGCGATTACGGTTAAAAGCGAAGTCGGAATTGGGACTGAATTTATCCTTTCATTCCCCCAATCTTTAGGAAACACTCTTGAAGGTGATTAATAAAATTTAAGAGGCGGTTCCGGGCCGGCCCAATAACGCCGTATTAAATAAACAGTCATGATTTACCGGATTTATTTGCCCGATAAACTAAATCTTGAAGGGAGGTGTTTTTCAAAAAATCATGGATTACCTTATTGAGATCCTCCCAGAAAGGGCGGGTGATGCAGGAATCCTCCCGATCACATTGTTGAAGGTTGTCCAGCCCAACGCAATGGACCGGAGCTAGCGGTCCTTCCAAGCATTTTAAGATCTCGGCTACGGTAATCCGATCGGCCGGACGCGCTAGTTTATAACCCCCTTGAGCGCCGCGAATCGCGATTACCAGTCCGGCTTTGCGTAAGCTGGTAAAAACTTGTTCAAGGTAAGATTCGGATATATTTTGATGCTCGGCAATACTCCGGAGAGTGGTTACCTCAGTCGGATTCTTTAAAGCCATATCCACTAAGGCCCTTAGCCCATACCGTCCTCGGGTAGAGATGCGCAACCAAGTCACTCCTAATCATACTAAATTGATTGGTTTTGTCATCACTTTACCATAAAGAGTTTTGTCTTGCAAGGTATAGTCTGCTTCAAAACCGATTATAGCGAGAGGAAAAAATATTCATTTATAAACTTGTAATTGACAAAAGGGAATAAAATGGATAGAATATACCCAAGTAATTCGGTAGGAATAGTAATTTTTAATTAACTAAAAATGGAGCGATGATTTTGAAAATATATAATAGTATCACCGAATTAATCGGCAAAACTCCCCTGGTTCGTTTGAATAATACCGGCGCCGGCCTTCAGGCCGAGGTCCTGTTGAAACTGGAATTATTTAACCCCGGGGGTAGTGTCAAAGATCGGATTGGGCTGGCAATGATTCAGGCAGCTGAAAATTCTGGCGAACTCAGGCCGGGTTCGGTAATTATTGAGCCGACCAGCGGCAATACCGGTATCGGTCTTGCCAGTGTCGCGGCGGCCAGAGGTTACCGGCTAATCCTGACCATGCCGGAAACAATGAGTGCGGAACGGCGTAAACTTTTGGCAGCTTATGGCGCCGAGTTGGTGCTTACTCCCGGAAGCCAAGGAATGGCTGGGGCCATTCGGAAAGCTGAGGAGTTAGCGGCTGAGATTAAAGACTCGTTCATACCCCAACAGTTTAAAAACCCTGCCAATCCCGACATCCATCGTCAAACTACCGCTTTGGAAATCTGGAACGACACCGAAGGCAAAGTGGATTTGGTTGTAGCCGGAGTCGGGACCGGCGGGACCATCACCGGAGTGGCGGAGACGCTTAAAGCTAAAAAGAACGGACTTAAGGCCATCGCGGTGGAACCGGCCGATTCGCCGGTGCTTTCCGGAGGCCAACCCGGACCTCATAAGATTCAAGGGCTCGGGGCCGGCTTCGTACCGGATACTCTTAACACCAGGATTATCGATGAGATCATCAAGGTCACCACCGCAGAAGCTTTTAACGCCGCGCGTAAATTGGCCTGCGAAGAAGGGATCCTGGTTGGAATATCTTCGGGAGCCGCTTTGCACGCCGCCTTGCAGGCAGCGGCCAGGCCTGACAATAAAGGGAAGATGCTGGTAGTGATCTTGCCCGATACCGGAGAGAGGTATTTGAGCACGGGGTTGTTCGACTAAAACTCGCGAAGGATATTATAATAGAATTATAAATCATAATCCGTTATAATTAAGTGTATGGAAATGTTTTCTATACACTTACTTTATTTTAAAAAGCGATTTCTAAATGAATCCAAGGGTTAGATATATTAATTATTTTTAAAAGGAAACGAGGTGTAAACCGTGAAATCAAGGATTAGCGAGTCAAAACCCGAAGCCGCTACCAAAGACGTTTATACTTACGGCGATTATGCCAAATGGCCGGATGAAGAAAGATGGGAGCTGATCGATGGGGTTCCCTACAACATGAGTCCTGCGCCGTCCCGCATCCATCAAAAAATCCTGGGAGAACTCCATAAACAGATAGCCGTCTATTTGACGGGAGAGACTTGCGAGATCTATATTGCCCCATTTGATGTCCGTCTTCCCAAGGGGGATGAAAACGATGAACAGATTGACACGGTGGTACAGCCGGATCTGGTGGTGGTCTGTGACCGGGAGAAACTTGACGAACGTGGTTGCAAGGGAGCTCCCGATCTGGCTGTCGAAGTCCTTTCCCCCGGAACCGCCGGTAAGGACATGAAGATCAAGTTGGACCTTTATGAACGGGTGGGTGTCAAAGAGTACTGGCTAGTCGATCCGAGCAATAAAACGGTCCAAGTCTATCAATTAGAAGCGGCAGGCCGCTATGGGCGCCCCGGTATTTATACCGCCGTTGATCAGGTGAAGGTGGGTTTATTTCCGGATCTGACGGTTGATTTATCCATGGTATTTAAGGAGTCTACCGTCTAATTTAAGATAAACAGGTGAAACTGAATTGGATAAGATAACTATTTTTTCGTGGTTTGGGTTTTCCATTCCCATGGAGGAACGTTTTAAACTGATTAAAGCGGCCGGATTTAATGGGGTATTACTATGGTGGAGCGATGATTTTTCCGATATTGACGGAGATAAATACCTTCATCCCGAAATGGTCAGGCGAAATGGACTTTTTATTGAAAACATCCATACTCCGATCCCTCTTAATAACTGTTTATGGGAAGACAATATCGAGGGGGAAGCCTTTGAAAAGATATTACGCGATTGCCTCAATGATTGCCAAAAGTTCGAAATTCCTACGGCAGTCGTTCATCTCACCTATGGAGCCGATCCGCCTCCAATCGGTCGGATCGGCCTTGAGCGGATTAAACGGTTGGTAGAAATCGCGGAAAGCAAAAGCATCAATTTGGCGATGGAAAATCTCAGTCAATTGGAGGCTCTAGCGCTTGTTTTTTCAAACATAAACTCCGATCGTTTGGGCTTTTGTTATGATTCCGGTCATGAAAATTGTTATACTAAAGGTACGGACTTTTTATCCCAATACGGCTCAAAGCTGATGGCATTACATCTCCATGATAATGACGGGACCGATGATCAACACTGGATGCCCGGCGAAGGGACTATAAATTGGCGGGTCGTAACGGAAAAAATTATTGCAACTGGATATGCCGGACCGGTCGCTCTCGAAATTACAAATGAATCCCCGCGCTATAGTAATAATAAGAATCCGGAGCTGTTTTTGAAAAGAGCTTTTCAAGCGGGAAAAAGATTGGTGAGATAAATTAATTATACTTTTAATACGCCTAGATTGACTATAGAAAAAGAAAGATATTACCGAAACCTTAATGAGTTAAGGAAAACTGATTTTCCGGAAAGGGGAAATCATAATTTGCAACCCCTATTGAAATTTATTTTTATGATAATTGTCGGGTTATCGGTTTTAATCCCGGTCAATGCCACCGAAATTCATTGGGATGCATTGCTTTTAAATTCAAAAAGTTATTTTGGGGCGGAGAAATATAAAGAAGCTTTAGCTAGCGGGGGAAAAGCATTAACTGCCGCTGAAAAACTTTACGGTCCGGACCACTTGAAAACAGCCGACGCCATGTTTAACTTGGCTGAAATCTACCGAATGCTGGGCAACTTCAATAATAGCGAATCCTATTATTATGGAACGCTCAAAATCAGAGAGAAGTTATTGGGCCGGGAACACCCTCAAGTGGCGGCTTGTTATTACGGGCTAGCGGAGATTATGACGGAACGAGGCGAATACCAGTTAGCTAAGGACTATGCGGAGCGGGCGTTGTCAATTTATGAAAAAACCAACGGCCCGGATAATGTAGAGATCGGTAACGGAATGTTGGTTTTGGCGGGGATTAATAAGGGCCAGCTTC
This sequence comes from Bacillota bacterium, assembly GCA_023394955.1. Classification (GTDB taxonomy): domain Bacteria; phylum Bacillota; class UBA4882; order UBA8346; family UBA8346; genus JAAYHS01. The sequence continues at coordinate 62,384 of JAEWZY010000073.1, read as the reverse complement.
AATATGAAGCAGCCGAATCTTTCGGGACGAAGGCGCTAGATATTCTTGAAAAGACGGCGGGTCCGGATAGTTTGTCAACGGGCAAGGCTTTACTATTGTTGGCGTCACTTCACATTGCAGAAGAGAATTATGCGGAAGCTTCCGCTTTATTACAACGGGCTGATATGCTCTACATAAAAACATATAAGAAAAAAAGGTTGGATACAGGGAAATTACTGTACTATCAAGGTGAAATCCTTCGTTTACAAGGCGATCCTAAAAAAGCCCAAGGGCTTTATAAGAAAGCCCTTAAGTATTTTGAAAAGCGAAGCATGTTCCACCCCGACCTGGGTAGAACTTTGGTTGCCTTAGCCGCATGTAGAAAAAGCGGACTCAAGTATATTAAAGCTGAAGAATTACACATAGAAGGATTATCAGTTTTAGAGGGTTCTTTAGGGGTGGATAGTATACTTTTGGAAGAACCAATCCGGGAAATGGCGGAGCTGCTTAATTTTAATCGTAACCATCAACAAGCCGGGCTTTATGCGTATCGGTTATCTAAAATCCGGGAACAAAGATATGGGGCCAAAGATCGAAGAACGGTCGATGCTTTAAATCAGCTTACTAGAACTAATTTAAAAGCAAACCGGCTAAGCGAAGCCGAATTTTTTTGCAAACAGGCCCATGCTATTACTACTGCGAATGGCGATTCCGGGAACGGGGAAAAAATTGCTTCATTGCTTTTAAGGGCTAAAATTCTAATCCGACAAGGCGACTATCCAAACGCCCAATCTCATTGGGAAGAAGTCTCCGCTTTAATCGAGAAGTTATCCGGGGAAAATGCCTTATTAACCGTTGAACTATTGGAAACCGAATCATTGCTAAATAGCGCCCGGGGAAATTATATAGCAGCCGAGTCGGTTCTCCAAAAAGCGATTACCGAGGCGGAAGCGGCATATGGCGAGTTTCATCCGGAATTGGCTGAACTTTTAAAGCAATTAGCCGCCTTATATGAGAAACAGGGTCGGGTTAAAGAAGCTGAAGCGGTGGAGAAACGGATCAAGAAAATTTATGCGAAGATATCCTAATGGAATATGAATATCGGGAGGAAGAATATAGGAGTCAGAAGTGAAGTAAATTAATAATAGCCAATAACACCGACTGGCTATTTTTTTTATTGTTTTATATAATAATAAGACAGAAGATTTAATATGTTTTATGTAATTTGAAACAATATGATTAAAAGGTTAGCGCTATACCGGCGCCTTGCCGCAATATGGATACATTATGGAGAGGTATTATGAAGATTCGGCTGAGATTTCTGATAATAGTATTAATGCTTGCCACATTCGGAAAAACAGTTATGGCCGATACTGCGGCTTGGACCGTTTTAAATGCCCAGGCGGCCCGGCTATACCTTGAAGGAAAATATGAAGAAGCTTCGGTAGCCGGTGAGAAGGCTTTAAAAATGGCGATTGATGAATTTGGCCCGGATGACCCCAAATTAGCGGTTTCCTTATTTGATTTGGCCGAGATTTACAGCATCTTAGGGAGATATCGTTCCGCTGAGGACCTATTTAAAGATGCTTTAGAGGTGCGGCAAAGGATCTTTGGGCCGAAGCACCCTGCTGTTGGACTGAGTCTTTCCGGACTAGCCGCGTTATATAATATTCAAGGCAAATACAGTGAAGCGGAAGAGTTTTACCAAGAAGCCCTCGATATTTATAATGAAATACTCAGTCAAGAACATCCTCAAAAAATTATACTGCAAAATCAGATCGCCTGGTTTTATCTGGAGCGGGGCCGCTTTCCCGAGGCTAAAAAGATTTTTGAAGATTTATTGAAGATTGTCAAAGGAAACACGGATCAAAACATTCATTGGACCATCGAGTTTTCAATAGGTTTAGCTGAGATTTCGAAACGGCAAGGAGACCATCAAGGGGCCAACCGGGTTCTCCAACGGACTTTAGCGACTGCCGAAAGAAGATTCGGGCTGGAGGGTCAAGATGTAGCCTTAACCCTAACCAATATAGCTGATGTTCATCAATTGCGAGGGGATTTCAATAAGGCGGAACCGGTTTACAAACGCGCTGCCAACATTTACCTTAAAATTTTCGGGCCCGATCATCCATTATTAGCAAATGTATGGTACGATTTGGGAAAATTATATTATAGCCAGGCCAAATATGATTTAGCAGAAACGTATTTTCAGGATACGCTGGCTTTGAGAGAAAAAATCTATGGTCCGGATCATACGGGAGTGGCCGATTGCCTTTGGAGTATCGCCGATCTCCGGGTTAAACAGGGCCAAACGGAACCAGCCGAGTCTTTTTATAAAAAGGCAGGTGCGATACGTGAACGAGCCTTAGGCATAAACCATCCTTTGGTTATCAATTCCTTGACAAACTTGGCCTTATACCTGCAACAAACAGGAGAATACGATTCGGCAATGGAATTTTATCTTAAAGTCATAGAGGGGCAGGAAAAAGCGTATGGCCCTAAACATCCTGATTTAGGCGGCGCTTTAAATAATCTGGCCGGACTTTACTTGATTATGGGAAAACATGAAGCGGCGGAAAATAGTTACCGTAAAGCGCTGTCAATTCAAGAGGAAGCTCTGGGGCCGGAAGATCCCCAAGTAGCGGTCACCCAGAATAACTTGGCTTATCTCTTAAACTTGATGGAGAAATATAACGAAGCTGAGCTTTTATATCAAAAGGCCTTGGGGATCAGGATCAAGGCCTACGGGGAGAAGTCGCCGGAAACTTTAACAATCTTAGAAAACATGGCCTCATTCTACCTGGAACAAAAATTGTATTTAGTAGCGGAAATAGTATATCGTAGGATCTTAAAGATCAAACTCAAGTTGACGCCTAAGAATGGGCCGGAATTAATCTCAACTCTGTTAAATCTGGCCCAGGTTCAAAAATTACAACAAAAGAGTAAAGAAGCTAAAAAATTATACCGCCAAGGAATTGATAATCTAAGAAACAATCAAGGTCCTGTCGCTCCTGGTTTAAAGCCGTTCCTCCTGGAATTGGGCGATATTTATTTTTATGAAGGGGACTATGAAAACGCTGAATCCCTTTACCGTTGGCTGGTTCTGGTGATTGAAACCAATAACGGGTTTGAACATCCTGAATTAATCCCAATATTGGAACGAATGGCGATCATCTATAGCGATTTGGGCCGGATCGATGAGTCAAGGGCAGTCGACGACAGGGCTGAATTAATCCGTTCCAAACTGGAGAAATGAATCAATTTTATTACCCATCAACCGGTAAAATTAAAAAGGAGTAGTCTTCAGATTTAATAGTAGTGCTAAGATTTTTGCAATATCAATAAGATAACATGGAGCTGAAAAAAGATAGGAGGGCGTGTCATGGATAGATATTTCTTTATGAAAACGGTGTTACAGTTTATTTCCGAAGGGAAAATTTTAAGAAAATTAGTAGCCATCGCACTCCGGGTTCTAGCTATCTCGATCGCTTTTACCAGTTTGGTGGGATGGATCGTAAAATGGAAATTCGTATTTAGCCTTCCGGTTAACGGGATCATTGGCGGGATTATCTTTCAGTTGTTAATGGTCGTCGCTGTTTATATGGTCGTTCATGTGATGCTGATTCGGGCCCATAATATTGAGCGCCTGCCGGAATCCGAATACACGGTGATCCCCATCGTCTCGCTCTGCTTAAAGTTGATCGGCGAGATGTACGCTTCTTTTCTCGCGGTTATGGCGGTTGCCGGAGGATTATACATCTGGATGACCGGCGGAGACGCCGGAAGTGACTTGTTGGGGTTTATTTCTCCTTTAGTTCCGGCTATTCAAGAATTAACATTTATCGGCGGTGTGAAGTTTATCTTAACTGGCGCTACCATGGGGTTTGTAACTTTGCTGGTCGCTTATTTCCTTTCCGAAGCGGTCATTGTAATGGTTGATATCGCCCGTAACACCAGATTTAGCAATAAAAGTTGATCCTGAGCATGATTTCAATTATTAAACAGCTTTGAGGCTGCTCCTGAAGTTTCCAGGGGCAGCTTTTAAATTTAGCTGAGGTTAGGGTAATTAGGTTTTTTGCGGTCGCTACTTATTAACTTTTCTACCTATTGCTCGGAATCAATCAAGTCAAAGGTCACCAGTGGGATCATGTGGAATAATTGGGTAAACATTGCGGCGTTAATTAAATAAAGCATTTTAAGCTTATTACCGAATATTAAGATAATAGTCATCAACGCATCCATTATCTGACTTATCACATTACCGACCTTAATTTACTAGAGGAGTGAAGGGCTGTGGCTTTGCTGGGAAAATTATTCTTCCTAAGCAGAATGGCGCTTAGTGAAAATTGGCTCTTAATTATCGGGACTCACCTGGTCCTCCCTTGGTCCCTGATTGCCTGGTTGATGATTTTCAGAAGTAAGACCAAATTCAACTGGTGTCTTAAAGTTTTGGCGATCGGGTGTTATTTGGCCTTGTTTTATCTGGTCGGCAGGTGGAGCGTGATCTCGGTATATTTTCGTTATTTGATGGTCGTTCTCTATCTGCTGGCAACGGGTTTTTCTTATGTTTGGGTTAGGGATGAAGCTTTTTGGGATTCGAAAAACTGGTTTGAATGGGTGTTGACCGTTGGCTTTGGTTCGGCCGGCGCGGTCTTTGCCTTTTTGCTAGCAGTAGCGGTAAGCGGCCGGATTCATCCGGGAGGCCCGATTGAACTCTCGTTTCCGTTGAAAAACGGGGCTTATTATGTAATTAACGGTGGGAGCAGTATTATTGTAAATAATTATCGGGCTAACGCCTATTTTAACCGGAAGAAATTGGCCTCGGCAGTCCAGTACGGGGTGGATATCGAAAAATTGAACCGTCTGGGTATGGCCGCCCGAAGTTTTCTGCCCCGGGATTATAAAAGTTATGCGATTTTCGGAGAGACCGTCTATAGTCCTTGTGTCGGCCAGGTGGTTGAGGTGGTTGACGATTTGCCGGATTTTAATCCTCCTGAGAAAGACTGGCTAAATATCACCGGCAACCGGGTGGTGATCAAGAGCTTTGAAAAAACCTTGATTACCCTTTCCCACCTGCAGCAGCATAGTATCACGGTGAAGCCGGGAGACTGGGTCGAAGCGGGACAACCCATCGCCGCGGTCGGCAATTCCGGCTTAAGCATTAGGCCCCATTTGACAATCCAGGCCACGCAAAAATCCATCTGGGGGCAGGGGGTCCCAATAGTATTCGACGGGCAATTTCCAGTCCGTAACCGGATAATAATCAAAAGGTAGGTGGGTTAAATGAGGTTCATAGATCCTTAAACCACGATTATTTGAAAAGAGGCCTTCAGTGGCTCTTTTTTATATGAGCGATTTATGTCAAAATAGACATGAGAGGTAATAGTGATGTTCAATGATTTAGTAATTGACGGCAACCGGCCGGCATATCTTCAAATTAAGGATTATTTGAAAGATTTAATCTTAAAAGGTATTCTCCAAACCGGAGTCAGGCTTCCTTCCACCCGGGACCTGAGTTCCATCCTGAAGGTGAGCCGGAACACCATTATCTTAGCCTACCAGTACCTGGAGGATGATGGTTTTATCGATACAGTCCGAGGCCAAGGAGCATATGTGGCCCGGATTGAGGTGAAAAAGGACGGGGACGGCGTTCAGTTGGACTGGCCGGAGTTGATCGGTGACTTTGCCAAAAAGGCCAGCTTCTTGGATATTGAGAAAAAGGAGTTACGCTGGGAAAGAGGGATGATCTCCTTCAAAAGCATTGCCCCGGATGAGAACCTGTTTGATGTGAATGAATTTAAAAGAGCTTTTTTAAACCGTTTTGCCTTAGAAGGCTCGAAACTGCTAAACTACGGATATGCCCGCGGTTATAAGCCGCTCCTCGAGTATTTGGCCCAATACATGAAGAATAAAGGGGTGGATCTTTCGGGGAAGGAACTGTTGATTACCAATGGTTTTACTGAAGGGTTCAACCTGGTGTTAAGGGCCTTGACTGAACCCGGCGACCGGATCGTCTGTGAGAATCCGACCCATAATACGGCCATCAAAATCATGAACCTCTTTGGCCTGGAGTTAGTCGGAATCCCAATGAAAGAAGATGGCCTAGACCTCGATGTTTTGGAAGAACGATTGACGGATAAGGTTATTAAAGCCGGTTTTCTGATTCCTTCATATCATAATCCCACCGGTTTAGTGATGCCGTTGGATAAACGCCTTAATATCCTAAAGATCTTTGCCGAACGCCGGATACCCCTGATCGAAGACGGCTTCAACGAGGAGCTGCGTTATTCCGGAACTCATGTGGCCCCGTTATTGGCCCTTTCCGGGAAGGGAAACAACCTGATTTACCTGGGTAGTTTTTCAAAAGTGCTCTTTCCGGGGCTTCGTATCGGCTGGATTATGGCGGATCGGGAACTAATATCTTACTTAGAAAGCGTTAAGCGGAGTTTGAACATTCACACCTCTTTCCTGGATCAAGCCTTATTGTATGAATACCTTCAAAGCGGTCAATTTGAAAAGTATTTAAAGAAAGCCAGGAAAGTTTATAAACAGCTGCATGAGACAGCTATCAAGCTTGTCAAAGAGTATATTCCTTGTAAAAAAGTCTGGGGTGAAGGCGGGCTTCATATCTTTATCGAGCTGGACCGGTTAAACGCTCGGGAGGTTCTGGCGGGATGTTATCAAAGGAGGGTTTTGTTTATGCCGGGGGATATTTTCTTCACCGACTACGGAGGAGCCAATACTTTCCGGCTGGGAATCTCCAGGGTCAAACCGGATGAACTTGAGAAAGGGATCAAAATCATCGGCGCAGTAGTCAAAGAAATGGGATAAATCGAACTAATGACATTTGGGTAAGGTTGTGCTAAGCTTTATCAGGAGTCAGGAGTCAGGAGTCAGGAGTCAGGAGTCAGCATGGGTGAGCTTTAATATATACGATTGGGATAAGAGACGGAGGAATGTTCGAATGCGTCATTTTAAAAAATCGTCCAAATTAGAGAATGTCTGTTACGATATTCGCGGACCGGTGATGGATGAGGCTCAAAGGATGGAAGCGGCCGGCGAGGGGATTCTGAAGTTGAACATCGGTAATCCGGCGCCTTTTGGGTTTGGGGCCCCGGCGGATGTCATTAACCAGATCAATAATAATCTAGCCAACGCCCACGGTTATTCCGATTCGAGAGGAATTTTGCCGGCCCGGCAAGCGGTTATGGATTATGCCGCTAAAAAAGGCATTCGTGGAGTCGGACTCGACGACGTTTATATCGGTAACGGAGTCAGTGAATTGATCGTAATGGTGATGCAAGGCTTATTAAATAGCGGGGATGAGATCTTGATTCCCGCCCCGGATTACCCCTTATGGACGGCAGCCGTGAATCTTGGGGGAGGCAAGGCCGTCCATTACCGGTGTGACGAGGCCTCCGATTGGAATCCTGATCTGGAAGACATGGAAAAGAAGATCACCTCGAAAACCAAGGGGATCGTAATTATCAATCCGAATAACCCAACCGGAGCGGTTTATCCGGAAGCAGTCCTCCGGAAGATCATTGATTTGGCCGTGGCCAATCAGTTAATCATTTTCGCCGACGAAATTTACGACAATATCCTTTATGACGGATTGAAACATACTTCACTGGCCTCTTTATCCGATGAAACTTTCTTTATCACCTTCAACGGACTGTCCAAGTCCCACCGGATCGCAGGGTACCGGGCCGGATGGATGGTGATCAGCGGCAATAAGGAAATGGCCCGAGGCTATATTGAGGGGTTGAACATGCTTTCGTCGATGCGGTTATGCAGCAATGTCCCGGCCCAATACGCCATCGAGGTCGCTTTGAATAATTTTGAAAGCATCAAGGAGCTGACCAAACCGGGAGGACGTCTTTATGGGCAACGGGAGTACGCTTGGAACAAAGTCAACCGGATTCCCGGATTATCCTGTGTCAAACCGAAAGGGGCTTTATACCTTTTCCCCAAAGTGGATGTCAAGCGCTTTAATATCCGGGACGACCAACGTTTTATCCAAGATTTGTTGATCGCCGAGAAAGTGCTGCTGGTTCAGGGGACCGGGTTTAACTGGCCGGAACCGGACCATTTCCGGATCGTTTTCCTCCCGGCAGTCGGCCAACTGGAGGACGCGTTGAGCCGGATGGAACGTTTCCTAGGGGGATACCGGCAACTGGAAGCGCGCTGTGGGGCATGAGCAAAAGGGAATATTTAAATCATTAAAACGGAGATCCTGAAGATAATTCGGAGCGTTTATAGGTGTTTCGAAATCGGAAGGATCTTTTGATTTATCCATGGATTGTGTTAATCGGAGAAGTGGTTCCCTGAATTTCCGGGCGACTGATTATAAATCATTTGGGTAAGTGGCTGCCTTGAAAATTTCTCTAGGTGGATTTCATAACGATTCGATATTTTTGGGGTTATCAAAGTCGAGCGCCGTTCAAGTAGCTTTGGTATGATGTTTAATGAAAGAGAGGGAGACAATGTTAAAGGAATTAAATCAGGTCATTGACTATATTGAAGATCATTTAACCGACGATCTATCTCTTGAAATAATTTCCGAATACGCCGGCGTTTCCGACTATCACTTTAGAAAGATATTTTTTTATCTTTCCGGGTTAACCCTTAGTGAATATATCAAACACAGAAAACTGTCGGAAGCCAGTATGGATTTATTACATGGGGAAAAAGTAACGGATGTCGCTTTAAAATACGGTTATCAGTCAATGGACGGCTTTACCCGAGCGTTTAAAAAATGGAGTGGGTTTTTACCATCAGATGTAATAAAGAAAGGCATCAGTAAATCCTTTCCCAAACTTTCATTCATAATAACCTTCAAGGGAGGAAGCGCTATGGAATTTAAAATTGAAGACAAACCGGCCTTTAATTTAGTCGGTGTAAGTAAACGTGTCCCTATGCAATTTGAAGGCGTTAATAACGAGATTGTAAAGCTTGCGGAGAGCATAACGGAGGAACAAAAAGAAGAGATGCATTCTCTTCAAAATATTGAACCCTATGAAATTGTTAATGCTTCTTATGAGGCCGACGCTAATTTCTTAAAAGAAGAAGGCTATTTAACGCATCTAATAGGTGTTTTAACGACTGAGAATCAAGTGAGCGCTTTGTTGGAAAAAGTGCCGGTGGAAGCTTATACTTGGGCAATATTCCCCAATGAAGGGCCATTTCCGTCCGCGCTACAAGACACGATGGCAAAAACATATTCGGAATGGCTTCCTTCATCCAACTATGAAGTAATCAACGCCCCTACTTTTTCTTTTACTAAGATGGATGAGGATAAAAAAGATTATGCTTATAGTGAAGTTTGGATTCCTGTCCGAAAGAAATGAAATCGGGATTGGATGAATTGGCGAAATAGGGGAATTCCCCTATCACTAACGACTCTCAATACCGGCTTTCGATAAACACTAATCCGATTTTGTGTCTTACCCTATGGGAGCATTGTAGAGTTTAGGTTTTGATTTCGTGGATTGTTTATGCTTTTCATAGTTTCAAAGTTGGGTTATAATAGAAAAGGATGTTTTGTTTTAGAAAATAAGCTAAATAGCCTATTGCCGTAAGCATTACAAGAAATTCTGGCCAATATTTGAGAAAGCCGGAATTAATTTAATTTTTAGGGGTCTTGATATGAAAGAATATGAAAAAAATTTAGATCTCCTCGAAAAGTTACCCAAGAATTTTGCAAGCGTCTATCAAATTATTATGAATAACGACAGCGTCGCTTCTGAATTTATCGAAAACGGGCAAGTAGTTAAATGGACTTATCAAGATTACCACCATCAAATTCTTAAAGCCGCCGCCAAGCTTTCGCGGATCTGCGCCCATATTGAAAAGGATTCGTTTATCGGCTTAAAGATGCCGAATTCTCCGTTATGGCCGGTGCTATTTTGGTCGATCCTGATGTCCGGCTATAAACCTTTGTTGTTAGATGCCGGGCAGGGGGATGAAGGGACCGCTCATCTGATGGGGCAAGCCGGAGCTAAAATGCTGCTGACTTCGGCGTTTGATTTTGAAGCCGAGGAACCGGCCGGATTCATTCCCCGCTGGAGTGATGAATATGCCTTATGCACTTCCGGCACAACTTCCACCAGCAAAGTATATTATTATATCGGCGAAGCCGTCTGTTATCAAATCTTTAATACCTGGCCGCTGATTACTGAGAACGACAGGATCCGGCCGTTAAAGACCGATAAAATATTGGCCTTTTTACCTTTCCATCATATATTCGGGTTTATGGGGACCTATATCTGGTTTAGTTTTTATGGCGCCGCTTTTGTGTATCCTAAGGCCCGGGCTCCGGAGACCCTCTTGGAAGCATGCCGCAATCATGGGGTTACCCACATTCTCACTGTGCCGATACTCCCCAACAATTTGGTTAAATCAATTCAAAAAAAGCTTAACCGGAGATCCAAGCGGGAACGATTCGCGGTCTACGTCATGAGGGAGCTAAGCCTGTTATTGCAAGGGATCAATCCGGAGTTGGGATTGAAGGCCGCCGCCAAAATGTTCAAGGGCATGTTGGCGCAGCTAATGGGGGACCAGATTAAGGCGATAATCTGCGGGGGAAGCTATACCTCATCGAAAACCTTGAAGATGATGAATGCCCTCGGATACTATACGGTATGCGGCTATGGCATGACTGAAGTTGGCATAACCTCCTGCGAAAGCAGTAAGGCCCTGAATAAAAGAATTACCGGATCAATCGGGAAACCCTTAAAATATATTGAGTACCAGATCAACGGCGAAAATAGCGTAGGCCCCCTTTATATTAGAGGGAAAGGGATACATAGCGGCAGGATGATCGAGGGAGTGTATTGCCCAGCCGACATTGACGGCGATGGGTGGCTCAATTCCGAGGATATCGGGAGATGCGCCAAGGATAGTTTCTGGATCGAGGGAAGGATCAAGGAGATCATCATTAACGAATCCGGGGAAAACATCTACCCGGATGAATTAGAGGGCTATTTTGAAGGGTTGCCGGTCCAAAGCCACCTCTGTGTGCTGGGGACTAAAAAAGACGTCAACTATGAATATATTACCTTAGTGATTAGTATCGAGAAAATTGATATGAATTGGGAAGTTTACAACAAACTCCGCAATGGGATCAATACCATTAATTATACTCTGCCGATTATGAAAAAAATCAATAAAGTCTACTTGACAACGGAGCCCCTGCCTACTGTAAACGGGATTAAGGTTAAACGGAAACAATTACGAAAGCTGATTGAAACCAAGAAGATTGACCTGGTGGAACTGGCCCTTAGAAATCCCGGATATGAAATTATCCATAGTACGAAGAATGGCGCTAAAAACAATATTGAGACCGAAATCCATGCCAATGAGTACCAAATGATTAAAGCGGATCTTAAGAGAGTCTTTAGCGAGGTTCTTGATCTACATGAAGATAAGATAAGCGATACTGCTCACTTCATCAAAGATCTTGGCGGGGATAGCTTATCCGGTGTCAGCCTTTTGGCAAGGGTGGAAGAGAAATATCGGATTGATATCCCGGACTCCGAATATTACAGTTGTCCGAACGTGAACGGTCTTTCGGAATTGGTATTAAAGAAAATGGAAAGGTTCGGCGGTTGCGGGCAAGTCGCCGCTTCAATAGAAGCTTCGGTTGAGCCGATTATCTCTTTTGAAAAATTGAGAAGTATCGGTAGTTTATTTACCAACAAAAGCCTCCGGAGAAAACTGGCAGTCCCGGTTTCAAACGCGGTAATTCAATTGAAAAAGATGTTCCCCCGGTAGAGGGGACCCAAGGATAGCCCCTAAAAATAAGTTAGCTCCTTTCCCAGGAGCTAACTTTATTTTATTAATGCCCATATAAATTTAAGAGTTAGATTTTTTACTACCTTTGCCGGTGTTCTTTTTTCTTCGAACTTGAGAACGGCTGCCGGTTTTTTTATTGTTTTCAATCACCAACCTTTTTTGCTCTTCCTTCCGGCGCAAATCCTTCTCTACAAAAAGTTTTTCCCCGGTGAACGGATTTTTGCCGGTATAGTACATCAAGGCTGAATAAGTTGACGGCAGCGGAGTGAAGATCTGTACTTGTTCCGGGCGGAGTTGAAGTTCCTTGGAAGCGAATTCCTTCAATTTCAGCATGTCCTGCGCGTCGCAGCCCGGATGGGCGGCGATCAGGTAGTAGGTGAGAAACTGCTTTTTGCCCGCTTTTCGATTCAATTTATCGAATAAACCCTTGAAATCCCTAAGCTTTTCCCGGCCGGGTTTGCCCATCAGCTTTAAGACTTTATCCTCGGTATGTTCCGGAGCGATCTTCATTTGGCCGGAAATGTGGTGTTTCACGATTTCATCAAGGTAAACCAGGCCGTATTTTCGGTCGTTCAAAATAAGGTCGTAACGGATCCCCGAGGCTACAAACACCTTCTTAATCCCCGGAATTTTACGGATCTTTTTCAATAATTCAATCTGTCCGGCATGGCTTACCATCAAGTTTTGGCAAACAGCAGGATGAAGGCAGCGCTTACCGGAACAACTTCCCTTGGTTTGCTTGCTTTGACATTCGATCCCATACATATTGGCGGTAGGGCCGCCCAGATCCAAGATATAACCTTTGAAATCGGGCAGCTTGGTTAAGGCGCGGGCTTCGGTCAAAATCGACGCCTCGTTCCTGCTTCGGATGGTACGTCCTTGATGGACCGCAATTGAACAAAAGTTGCACTCTCCATAACAGCCGCGATGGGTATTGATAGAGAAACGGATCGTATCCAAGGCCCGGACTTCACCACTTTTCTTATAGAAGGGATGGACATCCCGTTCGTACTCAAGGTCGTGGACGGCGGAGAGTTCGTCTTCGGTAAGGTATAAAGCGGGCGGGTTTTGGATTAGGTAACGTTCGTTGTGAAGCTGGATTAAACCTTTGGCTGTCAAAGGGTCGCTGTTATTGTAGAACAGGTGAAACATCCTGAGGAGCTGATCCGGATCGGTTTTAACATCATCATAGGAAGGCAGCCGCAGGTAACCGGATGGGGGTTCGGCGGCGATATGACAAGTGCCGCGAACCGAATGGACCGGGGCGCCCTCAGCCAGTTTCCGGGCGAGTTCTAAGACGGTTCGTTCTCCCATACCATAAACTATTAGATCAGCCTTGGCGTCAAATAAAACGGAACGGCGGAGGTCGTTGTCCCAATAATCATAGTGGGCGACCCGGCGGAGACTGGCTTCAATCCCGCCCAGGATTATGGGTTTGGTCTTTTTAAAATAACGCCGGACCAGATTGGTATAGACGATTAGGGAACGGTCCGGGCGGCGCTGATTGACGCCTCCGGGGGTAAAGTCGTCTTGGCGCCGTTTCTTTTTGGAGGCGGTATAATTGGCCACCATTGAGTCGACGTTTCCGGAAGTTATCCCCCAAAACAAACGGGGCTCGCCGAGGCGGGTGATATCGGCGCCGCTTTCCGTATCGGGCTGGGCAATGATCCCCACCCGGTAACCGGCGCTTTGCAAAACCTTACCAATGACCGCCGCCCCGATATAAGGGCTGTCAATATAGGTGTCGCCGGATATTATAATTACATCAAGCTTGTTCCAACCGAGACTGTCTAATTCTTGGCGGGTAGTAGGGAGAAACATGGAAGCTCCTTCGGTATTCTATAGACAAACTTAACTTGCAAACTTATTTTATTATTACTCTTTTGTCGAGATTATGCAATCTTCAATTTTTTAGCGGTCTTAGGCAGGGGAAAGAGGAAATATATAGAAATTTCTAATAATAATGGCTTGAATCGCGAGTAGGATTAATGGATTTGCAGAGGCGGAGGTTTAGATATGTATTGTGATAAATGCGGCAAAAGCTATCAATCGGATTTTAAAAGTTGTCCCTATTGTAAAAACAAAGAAGCCGCGACTGTGCCAACCAAGGACAATTTTGGCAATTACCGTGAACGAAACTTTATTCGCTTATCCCAGTTTAAACAAGCTGATTTTCCGCTCAGAATGGCGGCAATGATGATTGATGCAATAATCTTAATGATCCCGTGCCTTTTGTTGATTTATTTCGCCAAGGGAATCGGAATCGGGCTGTGCATTATAATCGGCTGGGCCTATTATGCTGGCTTGGAGAGTTCTACGCTACATGGAACTATCGGGAAGTTTGCGTTGAAACTGGAGGTTACCGATTTGGAGGGTGAAGCGCTAACTTTATTGCAATCAACAAAGAGGTACTTGGCGCATTTTCTCTCAATATCCACTTTAGGGATTGGTTTTATATTTCTGGCTTTTAACGACAAAAAACAAGCAGTCCACGATTTGCTTACCGACTGCATGGTTTTGGATATAGTTCAACAGGATAAAAGCGTTACTTTCCCGCCGATGAAGGAATCGGAATAAACATAAATTCGATATGTCAAAGGTAACGGCAAAAGGAAGCCCATTGACTTAATTCTTATATTATCCGAAAAAGAGGAAGCCTCTTTCCATTGTCGAATTGATTTTTAACAGTGGAGAGAGGTATTTTGATGGACGTCCAACGTTTTTTAAACGAAATTAGGAATAACCAGTATTACCAGGACCAAATCGCTTTCATTCAGGAACTGCCGGGACGGGAACCGGTCTTTGGGGAAGTTAGCCCGTCGCTGGTTCCCGAAATCGACCGTTTGCTTCAGAAGAAAGGCATTCAAAAACTTTATTCCCACCAAGCCGGGGCAATTAACGCCCTCCGGAACGGGGAGCATACGGTAATCGTCAGCGGCACCGCCAGCGGCAAATCGTTATGTTACAATCTGCCGGTGTTGGAAAGCTTCTTCAAGGACCGTCGTTCCCGGGCCCTCTTTTTATACCCCACCAAAGCGCTAGCCCAGGACCAATTGAAAAACTTGCTCCGGCTCTTTGAAGGGGAAAGCGAGTCGCCGTTGATGGGTACCTATGACGGGGACACACCGGTCAATCTTCGTAAAAAGTTACGCGATTCCGGAAATTTGATTTTGACCAACCCTGATATGCTCCATCAGGGCATTATGCCCAAACATCCGGGCTGGTCCCAGTTTTTCGGCAATTTGAAATATGTAGTCCTCGATGAACTCCATACCTATCGCGGAGTTTTCGGTTCCAACGTCGCCAACGTGCTCCGGCGGTTGCGCCGGATTTGCACCCATTATGGCGGTTCTCCGGTATTCATCGCCACCTCGGCGACGATCAACAATCCCCAAGCCCATGCCGAGGCTTTGGTAGGCTTGCCCATGCGTTTAATCGATCAAGACGGAGCCCCGCGGGGGAAAAAGTATTTTGTCTTCTGGAACCCGCCTTACCTGGATCAGACCAGGACCGAACGGAAGAGCGCCAACTCCGAAGCGGCCTATTTAATGACGGAATTAATCCGGAACCGGATCCCGACCATCGCCTTTACCAAAACCCGGGTGGTAACCGAATTGATGTACCGTTATGTCCAGGACCAACTCCAAAAACAAAGTCCCGGTCTGGCAAAGAAGATCCGGGCATACCGCGGCGGATACCTGCCGGAGGAACGCCGGGAGATCGAACGGCAATTGTTCGAAGGCGAGTTGCTGGGGGTGACCAGTACCAATGCTTTAGAGCTGGGGATCGATATCGGTCAATTGGAGGCTTGTTTGATCGTAGGCTATCCCGGCACCATCGCTTCCAGCTGGCAACAGGCGGGCCGGGTCGGGCGGGCGGGGGAAGATTCCCTGGTGATCTATATCCCGCATCAAAATCCGATTGATCAATATTTAGCTAAGCATCCGGGGTATTTCTTCGGTCAGAACCCGGAGGCGGCGGTAATTGATCCTAATAATCCCCATATTTTAATGGGGCATTTACGGTGCGCCGCTTTTGAGGCCCCGATCGTAGCCGAAGATTGCCGCCAATTCGGCGATTACGCTCCGGCCTTGTTGGAATTATTGCTGGAAGGGGGCCAGTTGCAACGGACCGCGGACCGATTTTACTGGCGGAGCGCCGGTTTTCCTTCCACCGAAGTTAGTTTAAGAAATATATCCGACAGTACTTTTAGTATTGTCGACACCTTAACCACTCCCGGAAAGGTAATCGGGACGCTGGATGAGGCCAGCGCTTACCAGCAGATTTTTACCGAGGCCATCTATCTTCACGACGGTGAGACTTACTTTGTTAAGGAGATGAATGTGCCGCAAAAGATCTCTTATGTCCAAAAACTTGAAGTAGATTACTTTACCCAATCCATTACCGAAGTCCAGATCCGGACCACCGCTAAGGAGTTGGAGTCTAAATGGCGGAAGGCTGAGACCGGTTTCGGTGGGGTAGAAGTGATGATCAAACCATACCTGTTCCGGAAGATTAAATTCGGGTCTAGGGATAGTATCGGGTTCGGGAAGATTAGCCTGGACCCGCAAACGATGGAGACCAGCGCTTGCTGGGTGGTCCCGCCTCCATCAACCTTGCATTTGGTGAAAGAGTTCGGACGGGATCCGGTAGAGAGTTTGCTGGGGATCGCCAATGTTTTGGCGGAAGTATTACCCTTTCTAGTAATGTGCGATTCGGGGGATATCGGTTCCGTAGTAGACTTGGCCAACCTCGGGTCCCCGGCTTTGTTCGTTTATGATAAATATCCGGGCGGTCTCGGTTTTGCCCTCCGCTCCTTTGAGCGGGTCGAGGAATTGTTTAATGCGGCTCAAGAGTTAATCACCGGCTGTTCCTGCGAAAATGGTTGTCCCTCTTGTGTCGGTTCGCCATTGCCCCCCAATCCGCAACTAGACCCGGATTCCACCGCGAAAGGCCGGATTCCCGATAAGGAAGGGGCTCTGGTAATGCTCCACGATCTGTTGGAAATGGAGCCTTATTTGCCAAAAACGCCAGATAATGATCGGATTATGGAACAACAAGGAAGACATGTTGAGGCGGACTTTCCGCCGCTGGTGCGCTTGCCGGAAAAAATCGAGCAACAGCTCAGGGAAAAAATAGCGAAATTCGGGAGGAAGGACCATGGCTGAACTGGCGATTATCGGGGGTTCCGGTTTTTATCAACCCGGGATCTTTACCGATCAGAAAGAAATTCAAGTTGACACTCCATATGGAGCGGTGCATCCTTTAATCGGAAAAGCCAATGGAGTGGAAGTCGCTTTTATACCAAGGCACGGCAAGGAGCACTCCCTATTACCCCATCAGCTTAACTACCGCGCGAATATTTGGGCTTTAAAAGAAATTGGGGTGAAGCGGATCATCGCTACCAGCGCCGTGGGAAGTCTGAACCGGAAATACCCGCCGGGGACCATGACTGTGATTGATCAGTTCCTAGACTTTACTAAACAGCGTCCGTTCACTTTTTTTGAAAAAGAGGACGCTTTCCGGGCCCATGTTGATATGACTGAAGCCTACTGTCCCGAACTTCGGGAAAGGATTAAAAAAGCCGCTTTGACTTGTAAGATTCAGATTCGGCAAAGAGGTTGCTATGTTTGCGCCGAAGGGCCTCGTTATGAAACTGCGGCCGAGATCAGAATGTTTCGGAAATTAGGTGGTGATGTGGTCGGAATGACCGGAGTGCCGGAGGTGGTCCTGGCCCGAGAATTAGGAATATGCTACGCCGGGATCAGTACAATTACCAATTGGGCTGCGGGACTAAGCAAGCATCCCTTGTCTCATCAGGAAGTAGTGACGGTAATGAAAAATAATCAGGAGAAACTCAGGGAATTAATAACCGAATGCCTAACAATGACCATCAATGATAATTATTATTGTAAATGCGGACAAAGGGCTGAGGAAGATAAGTAATGGCTTGGAGAACATTGGAGTATAAAGACGGGAAGGTAACTTTCATCGACCAAACCCTATTGCCGGGGGAGATCAAGTATCTAACGACTTCCGATTACCGGGTGGTGGCCGAAGCCATCAAGAAGCTGCGCGTTAGAGGAGCGCCGGCCATAGGAATCGCGGCCGCCTTCGGTGTGGTGTTGGGAGCTTTGGAATATCAGGGCTCGGCAGATTTAACAAGCCAAATCGAAAAAATCGTCACCGAGTTAGCTGGTACCCGGCCTACTGCAGTTAATCTTTTTTGGGCGTTAAACCGGCAACGCAAAATTTTAGAGTCGCTGAAAAACAGTTCCCCGAAGGATTTGATCGCCGCCTTGGAAAGGGAAGCGATAGCGATTGTAGCCGCTGATGAACGAATTAACCGGAAAATCGGCGAATTCGGCGCGAGCTTGTTAAAGGACGAGATGAGTGTTTTGACCCATTGCAATGCCGGGGCCTTGGCCACGGGCGCTTACGGAACAGCTTTGGCCGCGATTCGAGTGGCGGTAGAACAGGGGAAGCGGATTAATGTTTTTGCCGATGAGACCAGGCCGTTGCTTCAAGGAGCGCGTTTGACAGTCTGGGAGCTGATGCGGGAAGAGATTCCGGTTACCTTGATCACTGACAATATGGCTGGGACCGTAATGCGGATGGGTAAAATTCAAGCGGTGATCGTCGGGGCGGACCGGATTACAGCTAACGGCGATGTGGCCAATAAAATCGGAACTTACGGAGTGGCGATTCTCGCCAAGGAACATAATATCCCCTTTTACGTGGCTGCTCCGCTTTCAACCATCGATCTAAGCTTAAAGAGCGGAGCGGAGATCCCCATTGAAGAGCGGGCTCCGGAGGAAGTGACTTCCTTTGGTGGGGTAACGGTGGCCCCGGCTGGAGTTAAGGTTTTTAACCCGGCCTTCGATGTTACCCCGGCCAAATATGTGACAGCTATCATATCCGAGTATGGAGTCGCAACCGGAGATTGGGAGAAAACCTTTCAAAAGTGGGTAAATTCTGAATGTGAAAGAAGATAGAAGCTAAAAGACAAAAATACGATCGGTGGATCCGGTCGTTCATTTTATACCGCGCCATAAAGCGGTAAACGGTAATAAACGTGAAAACAGTGGGGGCAATACCATTTTCCCTCGGCGCGCAACAGTTTGTGTTGGCTACAGAGCGGACAAAGCATTGGACATCACCTCAAGATTAATCATAAATTGGTTTTGCTTCAATGTCTAGTTGAAGATTGATGGTAGTCATGCAAGAAAATGTCAGTACAGTGATTTGGTTTTAGGCCGGCCGTCCCAAGAGAAAAATAAAGAGAATATTTAACAATCTTAAAAATTAAAAGGCAGGAAGTTTATTGCGGTTAAACAACAAAACAAATAAAGGTTGACCAATGGAGCCAAATAGGAACTGATGCCGTGAAACGGGGATGCCAAGCGGAATTCTGCACTGAATTTCGAGCCCAAAGAGAAGAAAGCGTTGGGAAAAGGCAACAAGGGCAGAAAACTAATAATTATTGTAATAAGGTTGTTCTCTAACGACCTTATTTTTATTTGTATCAGTATGAGCGATGGCTATTAACCTGTTTACTAGTGGTTGCAACTAGATGGTGCCATAAAGAGGCAATAGCATTTTCATAGGTGCGTAATAATTTGTGTTGATCACAGAGTAGATCAAAGTACTAACATCACTCCAAGACAGCCATATATAGTCATTTGATCTGTTTGGTGAAAAATAAATTTGTTTAGCTGAAAAAATGTGAAAATATTTGATAATATAAGTCGTTTACGTGTAGCGCCTTTCTTTTGACGGAAATAAATTTTTATTTTTTTATTATTAAAAAGGAGAATCAAAACACGCGTAGAATAGTCTGATTATATCAATGTCTGACATTGATATAATCAGATATTTAAAATAAGAAGGTGGATTCATGTTTGAAGATTTGATAGAGAAAGTTCAATCCATAAAACTATCTGACGAAGTGGCTAAGCGTATTCGGGAACTTATATTGTCCGGCGAGGTTAAACCTGGCGATAAGTTGCCACCCGAGATCGAACTGGCCAAATTATTCGGGGTAGGTCGCTCCACGATCAGAGACGCCATCAATGAATTGAAGGGCTCTGGATTTGTTGAGACTAGGAAACCACAAGGGATCTTTGTTTTGCCGTTAACGGATACGTTACTCAAGAATCCTTTAATTGCCCTAATGGAAAATGAAATGAAAAATGTATATGACTTTATTAATATCCGGAAAAATCTTGAAGCCGACAGCGCTGCCTTAGCTGCCGAAAATGCAACCAAAAGTGAATTAAAAAAAATGGAGCAAGCTATACGTGGCATGGAACAAGCGCGCGGCCTACACCGTGAAAAACTCTGGAATCAAGGAGATAATGAATTTCATCTTACCATCGTTAAGGCAAGTAAAAACGTAGTCATGATGCATATAATCGATACATTTGCTGTCTTGATGTCTTCGTTACGACATACTTTACGATTGGTGGTGGATACGGAAGAGAAACTTGACGCCGTTCTGGCTGAACATCAAAGAATTTATGATGCTATAGCTAGAGGCGATAGTATTGAAGCTAGAAACAGTATGATTAAGCATATGGATGCGACCATTATTAGAATAAAAGATGCTAAGCTAATACAAGAACAAGGAGAATTGAAATGAAGCCAGTTAAAATTACAGTTAAGAATTTATGCAAATTCTATCAGACTGAAGGTAATCAAACATATACTGCGTTAAAGGGGGTGGAAACCCAGATATACGAGGGAGAATTTGTATCGGTAATTGGCCCTTCAGGTTGTGGGAAAACGACCTTTCTTTCCACTGTTGCCGGATTACTGGAACCAACTGATGGCGAGATTTTAGTTGATGGAGAAAAAGTGACCGGGCCTGGAAGAGACAGGGGAGTCGTTTTTCAGCAAGATGCTATTTTCCCTTGGCGGAAGGTGGTCGAAAATGTTGAATATGGTTTAGAATTACAGAAAGTACCTAAAGAAGAGCGGCGCGAAACCGCAATGCGTCAGTTAGAAATGGTTGGATTACAGAATTATGCGAATTTTTATCCCAAAGAACTCTCCGGGGGAATGAAGAAAAAGGTTGCTATTGCAATGGTATTGGCTAACAATCCAGAAGTATTGTTGATGGATGAGCCGTTTGGTGCTTTAGACTATGTAACAAAAGTGACATTGCAAAAAGAATTGCTAAATATTTGGCAAAAGAAGAGGAAAACAACCGTTTTTATCACGCACGATATTGAAGAAGCGCTTTTTATGGCTGATAGAGTATTGGTGTTTACTAAAGGAGCATTGGCAAAGATTTATAATGTTCCGTTTGAACGACCAAGAAACGATGAAATTCGCTCTTCTACAGAGTTTCAGAATATTAAGAAGCAGCTTTGGAATTATTTTTACGCAAACTAATTAACAAGGAGGAAAAATAATGGAATTGAAGTTTGTTAATCCGGAAAAAGTAGCTAAGCTTCCTAAACCAGCCGCACATGGGGCAATAGTAGGTCCAGGGCGTTTAATAGCGGTTGCCGGACAGATTGCCACCAACATCCATGGTGAAGTGGTAGGAGTTGGAGACATAAAGGCCCAGACAAGACAAGTTTTAGAAAACATGAGTACAATACTGAAGGAAGTAGGGGCTAGTCTTGACAATGTTTTTAAAGTAACTATTTTTTTGACTGATATTGGACAGATCGGAGATGTCCTCGAAGTAAGGCGCGAATACTTTAAAAATTCAACCCCTGCTGCGACCGCCGTTGAAATAAAGGCATTGGTTCGCAAAGAATTGTTGGTAGAAATTGAGGCCTTAGCAATGATCGATCTTTGATGTCAGCTGTTTTGCTACGATGCTTAATTGCGGTTTAAGTTCGACGGAACTGAGATCATAATTGAAAGAAGCCCAGCCATGTTGCTTGGATTAAAATCTTAGGAGGATTTGGAATGATAGTAGATGCGCATAATCATTTGGGTTCGCGGGTGGATATCCGTCAGAGTCCTGAAAGTTTAATTGAACGAATGGATAACGAGGGCGTGGATAAGTGTGTCGTTTTTCCGTTCCCTATTGATTGGGATAATGATTATGTAGGAAAATCGGTTAAAAAATATCCCGATAGGTTGATTGGATTTGTTGGTGTTAATGCCTGGGAAAAAAACGCGGCGGAGACAGTTGAAAAATATGTTGAGTTGTATGGGGCTAAAGGGATTAAACTTCATCCGCTTCGCAATGGATATCCCCTTGATAACCATAAGCTTACTGACCCAATCTTCAAAAAAGCATTGAAATTAGGAATTCCAATTATTTGCCATGGCTGTGACGAAGTTTTTAACAATCCTTATCAATTTGAGGAGATGGCTCGCACTTTTCCAGAAGTGAACCTTATAATGGCCCATGGAGGTTTTCTTTGGGCGCGTGAACAAGGACTGCGCGTGGCTAGTCGTAACAAAAATATTTGGGTTGAAACCTCAATCATGTATGCGGATGATGTTCGAAATTTTGTAAATGTGATTGGGGCGGAACGGGTAATCTGGGGGACGGACACACCGGTAGCCTACTTTGATTATGAACGCCAAAAAGTTGAAAAACTAATTACCGATGAAACACAACGGCGATTAATTTTAGGAGAAAACATATTAAGATTGTTGAAAATGAATTGATAAATCATATTTAAGGAGAAATTAAATGGCAAAATTTTTCCGTATAAATTTGGACAAAAAGCATAAATCGCTTATCCGGTATTTGGGAATTCCGACTATACTGGCTGTCTGGTGTTTGGTATCGTTAGTTGCCAGGGCTATGTTAACTCATGCGAATATCATTTTACCAAGTCCATGGGATGTATTTTTGATAGACCTTCCCGGTTTTGCCGCATTTTGGGGACATGATGGGGTTGCGGAGCAGTCATCTTATGGTTTGGCATTCTTAGTGCTTGGGAAGCATTCTATGATTACGATTTTAAGGGTGCTTGTCGGAATGGCTTTAGGAGTTTTTTTAGGAGTAGGCACTGCTTTAGTAATGGGTTGGAGTAAAACCTGTAGATGGTTGTTTGATTGGCCGATTAGTCTGACTCGCGCTATTCCTACACTGGCATTAATTCCTTTGTTTTTGCTCTGGTTTGGGGGCAGGGAGATCGGGAATGTAATTTATATCACTTTTTCAATTTTTGTAATCTTGATCGTTAACGCACTTGAAGCGATCCGCAACGTCCCACCGGAGTATTCCCAGTTCGCCTCTACTTTAGGGGCGACTCGTGGCCAAATTTATAAAACAGTGATTATTCCGGCAATTGTTCCTGGAATTACAGGAAGTATTCGGGTTGCCCTTGGCACTGCTTGGGCAACAACTCTAGGAGCGGAATATTTAGCGGTTGAAGTCGGGTTGGGGAAATTGCTGATTTTATCAGAGATGTTTTTTATGACGGGAAGAATGGTTGTGATTGCAATTTTATTTGGGCTTTATTCGACTATATTAAATATTTTAGTCGTAAAAGTCTTACGAACTTTTACTAAGTGGTTGCCTGAGTCTTCTCCGGCTTAATAAATAAATAAGGGGGAATGCCAATAATTATTGTCTTACTTGATATTGTTTTATCAAACAAAAGGGAGGCAGGTCAATGTTTAAGAACAAAAGAAGGTTCTATTTGGTTTTAACAATGGTAATCATGGCAATTTCCTTTCTATCAGGGTTAATAATGGTCGATGGAGCTGGAAAACAGGAAATACCCAAAATACCCAAAGTTGAAGTAAGGATAGGAATGGCGCCTTTTGGCGATCAGACCTGGGCGATTATTGGGATGAAACAGGGTTGGTTTGAAGAGGCTGGAATAATCATAGACCCTAAACCATACGGAAAAGTGATTCCTTCCGAACAACGTACCGCGGTAATGATTGCGGGAACGGTTGATATAATGACAGGGCATGCGGGAAGTCTTTTGCCGGTTTTAAAAGATGCTCCTAATCTGAAATTTTTCTTTGGAAGCAATACTTTCTTAGGATTTGCAATTGTGGCTAGAAGCGATATGGGATATAAAAGCTACAAGGAATTCCTAAAAGAAGAGAAAGATCCGGAGAAAGCATTGGATAAGACAATGGCTCAGCTTAAGGGGAAGGTCTATGCCTATGCACAAATCCCTGCGAATATAGCCTTCGTTGAACAATCTTTGAAGAAAGCCGGATTATCTCTCGATGATGTCAAGAGTATGGTGCTGGAAGATTCTAAGATTACTGCGATGATGCTTACAGGAAGAGCAGATTTTGCTACTACAGGCGCTCCGTCCCGAATGCAGCTGGAGACCAAGGGATATAAGCCTATTTTTACCGCTGAGGATATGGCGACTATGGCCAAAGCATCTCCTGAATCTGATGAACTCCAGGGAGTATTGGTCGCCGGTTTGTGCACTACTGACCAATTTTTGAAAAACAATCACGATACTGTCCTCAGATTGTGCAGTGTGTTTTATCGGATCATTGATTTTATGGATAAGAATCAAAAAGACGCAATAAAACTTCATCTACCTTATCTTAATAGCGTTTCCGGTCAAAACATGACGGAGAAAGGTTTAAAGTTTCTCTACGATTCCCTAAACCCATTTGTGACGTTTGAAAAACAAGCGCCCTGGTATGAGAATCCTAATGATCCGTTTTATTATAAGAATGAATTAGGTTCTAAAATCAGAGCTTGGGTTGAAAAAGGAGTCTATAAACAAGGCGAGATTACTGAAAACTCAGTTACCGTCGCCCCGCAACTATATTATGAAATGAAAGAACTTAAGAAAAAGGCTGAGAACGTAATGGCTGAAGTCAAGTCGGCAAAAAAGTTCTCACACACAACCAAAGATCTCTTGACTAAAGCCGAGTATTACTATAAGGCATATAATTACCTGGATGCGGTAAGGTTTGCCGAAGCGGCGAAGAAAAGTCTTTAATATTCAGTCGTTCGAAAAACTGTTTTTGTGGAAGGAACGGTAACAATGGGCAAAAGTATTACGCCGGTTAAATTGAGTTTGAAAGAAATATTAATCAAAAGCTTTGGAGTGGTACTAATTTTCGTTTGTTGGGAAATCATTTCTCATATCTTACCGCCCAGTCGGCTCCCATCACCTTCGGCTGTAATAGGAGAATTATTCGGTGGTTTATTCAGTTCGACGCTTATTAGTTCTCAAGGCGGAGGGAGTAAAGGTTTATTCCCACACTTAATCTATACTATTCAGCGTTGGGCTAGCGGAGTCATGGTGGGATCCTTTTTGGGAATAGTTGCAGGATTGGTTTTAGGATGGAGTGAAAAGTTACGAGATTTTATCGAACCTCCTTTAGAGACAATTAGGGCTATACCACCTTTGGTAGCTGTTCCCTTTTTGCTGCTATGGTTTGGCCCAGGTGCTTTTACTCAGTTTTTGGTAGTTGTGTTCTTTTGTTTTATGAGAGTTGTGGTTTTTACTGTAGAAGCGATTAATAATGTGTTGCTAACTCAAAAACAGTTTGCTTTAACTTTAGGTGCTAGTAGGGGGTTGGTTTTTAAAACTGTAGTTCTACCAGCAATTTTTCCGGAACTTATCGGAGGGATTCGAGTGGTTATGGCGTCTAGCTGGGGCATTGAAGTTGTGGCGGAATTAATGGGTTCGCAAAGCGGTGTTGGACGGGTATTTGCTTTTCTAATCCCTGTTTTAGCAGCTAAATCCATTATAGCAGCTATTCTTTGGATTACAATAATTGCCGCGATGCTCGATGCCATATTTGTATATTTCTCCCGTTTTTTAACCAAATGGGTTCCCGAAAACAAATGATATTTCATAAAATCCGTCGTGAGTTAGGCCCGTTATTTTCACGACGGGTCTTTTTTTATTCGACATGTCAAAAAAACTCCCATTTTTTAATACGAAAGGGAAGGGATAGAAAACATGAATAACTTATTCACTGTTAAAGATAAAGTTGTCTTAATTACTGGTTCAAGCCAAGGGATTGGTTATAGCCTTGCTAAAGGATTTGCCGAAGCTGGGGCATTAGTAATCATTAATGGACGAATCCCAGAAAAGGTAAGTTTAGTAGTTGATGAGATTTGCCGAACTGGAGGGAAAGCGGTAGGATACCCCTTTGATGTGACTGAACAAAAAGTAGTTGTAGAGAGTATCGATCAAATTGAAAGAAAAATAGGTTTAATCGATGTGCTTATAAATAATGCTGGAATACATAGGCGTGCTCCACTTGAGGAACTTTCCATGGAGGATTGGAAAATTGTTATAGAAGTAAACCTTAGTTCGGTCTTTATGATCTCGCAGGCCGTAGTTAAACAAATGATCAAACGCAAAAGAGGAAAAATCATTAATATTACTTCACTGAATGCTGAAAAGGCTCGGTTTGGAATTGCTAACTATTGTGCATCGAAAGGTGGTTTAAATATGCTTACTAAATCCATGGCTACCGAGTGGGGGAAATACAATATTCAAACGAACGCCATAGGTCCCGGATATTTTATTACTAATTTGACAAAGAAGCTAAGCGAGGATCCGCAATTCGATGCTTGGGTAAAACAGAATGTACCGTTAGGAAGGTGGGGTATTCCTGATGAACTGGTTGGAACAGCTATTTATCTTGCTTCGGAAGCATCCAACTATGTTAATGGCCATGCAATTTATATCGATGGAGGATGGCAGGCATCATTATAGAAAATATGTAAAGTTCACTTATCATACTTTATTAAAAAAACAAGAAGGGGATTATGCCGTGTTTTAAGAAGCAGCAACTTTTTTAGAATACGTTATCTTACGTTACTTGTTGATTCCAATCGATTGTGTTATGATATAACGTGCAAGTTTGATAGCTACTACCTTTAGTGCCAGTAATTATACAGGAGTGAGTTTCGATGAATCCAAATCAGCCCCGGACCAGATTTGCTCCGAGTCCCACCGGATATCTGCATATCGGAGGCGCCCGGACCGCCATCTATGATTGGCTTTTAGCCCAGGGTAACCAGGGCCAATTTTTACTTAGGATCGAGGATACGGATCGCAACCGGTTTGTCCCCGGTTCGCTGGAAGACATTAAAGAGAGCCTTCGCTGGCTGGGTCTGCAATGGGATGAAGGTCCGGAGGTTGGCGGCGAATACGGTCCGTATTTTCAATCGGAACGTTTGGAGATCTATCAACGGTTTGCCCAACAATTGCTTGACTCAGGGAGAGCATACTATTGCTATTGTACTCCGGAGCGGTTGCAGCAAGTCCGGCAAGCTCAGGAAGGTTCCAAAGAACAGGTGGGATATGACCGTCACTGCCGCGACGGTTCCCCCGAAGCGCCGGAAGGAATGAAGCGGGTGATTCGCTTCAAAACGCCCCTCGCCGGGAAAACCGTTGTCAAAGATCTGCTGCGGGGCGAGTTGGAATTTGAAAACAACGTGCTGGAAGATTTGGTCCTGATCAAATCCGACGGTTATCCCACTTATCATTTTGCCAACGTGATTGATGACCACTTGATGAAGGTGACTCACGTTTTGCGGGGCGACGAATGGCTGCCCAGCACGGCGGTTCATGTTCTGTTATATCAGGCGTTAGGTTGGGAACATCCCCAATTTGTCCATCTCTCGATCTTTTTGTCTCCGGACGGTAAAGGGAAGCTGAGCAAAAGGCACGGCGCGACCAGCGTCAAAGAATACCGCGAGTCAGGCTATTTGCCGGAAGCCTTATTCAATTTTCTCTTGTTGTTAGGCTGGAATCCCGGGAATGATCAAGAAGTAATCTCCAAAGCCGAAGCGATTAAAATGTTTAGCCTGGATCGGGTCAATGCTTCGCCGGTCCGCTTTGCCCTCGATAAACTCAACTGGTACAACGGAGTTTATATCCGCAGTTTGGAGCCGCGTGACTTGGCCGGGCGCTGCTTGCCTTTTTTGCAGAAGGCGGGCTTATTACACGATCCTTGCCCCGCGGAACGTTTCGAATACCTGGTGCAGCTAATACCACTGGTCCAGGAGCGGTTGAAATTGTTAACCGACATTAACGGCTGGACCGACTTTTTCCTGCGGGAGGATATTCCGATCCCGGACCGGGAATTATTGATCCTCAAGAAACAGGACGCCTTGACGACACTCCGGGTATTGAACGCATTATTGGAAACGATTGAGACTATTCCGGCCGAGTTTGGCCTCGCCCAACTGGAAGCCGCGTTGCATCCGCTTCCGGAAAAACTCGAATTAAAGATGGGTGATGTCTTTATGCCCCTCAGGGTGGCCGTCTCCGGCAAAACCGCCACTCCCGGAATGTATGAAATGCTGCAAGCCTTGGGAAAAGAGCGGGTGGTTAAGAGGATTAAGGCTGCGATAGGAGCTCTTAAATAAAACAGGCCCTCCTCGAATATAAATTGCACTGCAATTTTCGCTTGTCATTTTTAAGCCGATGTGTTAAAATTTTTCCCAATAATTCCTTTAGGCCGTATCCTTCGAGAACGGTACTAATACAAGGCGAGAACAATTTTCTAGCAAAATCCGCTTGGATCGGTTATGACTAAGACGGAAATAGGTTGTTATTAAGGCCTACCTGTCTTGGGGTTGGCTTTTTTTATTGATAAATAAAGGAGCAAATAATAATGAAGCCAAAAATTTTGCTCGGAATAACCGGTTCGATTGCCGCCTATAAAGGCGCCGAGATTGCCAGCGGGTTGGCGCAAGCGGGGTATGATGTCCGGGTGGTTATGACTGCGCACGCGGTAAAGTTCATTACCCCGCTGACTTTGGAAACACTCACTAAGAACAAAGTTTATGTAAAGATGTTCGAAGATGAAGACCATACTCGGGTTACCCATATTTCATTGGCAACCGAAGCGGAACTTATTTTGATTGCGCCGGCCAGTTACAACATTATCGCCAAAGCGGCTGCCGGAATCAGCGATGACCTTTTGAGCACGGTTCTGGCGGCTGCTAACTGGAAAAAGGTAATGTTTGCGCCGGCCATGAATGTCAATATGTATCATAACCCGGTTAACCTTGAAAATATTAAAAAACTTCAGCGTCATGGCTGCAGCTTTATCGAACCGGATGAAGGTAGGTTGGCCTGCGGAGCCACTGCTAAAGGACGCCTTAAAAATGTCCCTGCCATACTGGAGACGGTGGAAGGGTTTTTCTGCGAAAAACTTTTGGATAACCGCAAGGTTTTGATTAGCGCCGGGGCAACCAGGGAATATATCGATCCGATCCGTTTTATTTCCAATAACTCTTCCGGTCTGATGGGAGTGAGCCTCGCCAAGGCGTGCCGGGATATGGGCGCTGAGGTTACACTCGTTTTAGCTAATTCGGTCCTGGATGTTGATGGGGTCAAAATCATCAGGGTGGATACTGTCGCCCAAATGCGCGAAGCGGTTATTCAAGGGTTTGAAGATGCCGATTATGTCTTTGCGGCGGCTGCGGTATCCGACTATAAGCCGAAGGAGTGTCATTCCTCAAAAATTAAAAAGACCGGCGCGGCGATCTCCATTGAATTTGAAGAAAACAGCGATATTTTGGCGGAACTCGGCCGTCTCAAACAAAAGCAGGTGCTAATCGGCTTCGCTGCCGAAAGCGATAATTTGTTTGTCAATGCCCGGTCCAAGCTGGAAAAGAAGAATTTGGATCTGATAATCGCTAATGATCTTTCCAATTTTGCGGCGAACGACGGGAAAGTGTGGCTGATTGCGCCCGATAAAACGTGCGGTCTGGAAAAGAAACCCAAGCAAGAGCTGGCTTACGACATTATCCGGACAGTGCTAAAACAGGGGGAGTGATTGAGATTCAAAAGAGCGTTACTACTTTTTTAAAGGCCAAAAAAGCGGGAGCCAAATTGGCTTTACTGACGGCATATGATTATTCTTCCGCTAAGCTAGTGGATTCCTCCGATGTTGACGGGATTTTAGTAGGGGATTCTTTGGGGATGGTTTGTTTAGGGTACAAGGATACCTTAGCGGTAACTATTGAGGATATGATTTACCATACCAAAGCCGTATCCCGGGGTGTGGAAAATGCGTTGGTAATCGGAGATATGCCTTTTATGTCCTACCAGACATCAACCATTGAAGCGGTGCGTAATGCCGGCAGATTGGTTCAGGAAGCCAAGGCTCAAGCGGTAAAGCTTGAGGGGGGAGCCCGGGTCCTGCGGCAGGCGCGGGCAATAGTCAATGCCCAAATACCGGTGATGGGACATCTCGGTTTAACACCGCAGTCAGTCAATGTATTCGGCGGATTTAAGGTTCAAGGCGGAAATCCGGATCAGGCCGCCCAATTGGTTGAGGATGCCCAAAGGCTGGAAGACGCGGGGGCTTTTGCGATTGTTTTGGAATGTATTCCGGCTGAACTTGCCGCCAGGATCACAACGGCGGTATCGGTTCCTACTATCGGTATCGGAGCGGGAGCGGGTTGTGACGGCCAGATTCTTGTTTATCACGACATGCTGGGAATCTATTCGGATGTCAGGCCGAAACATGCCAAGGTATTCGCGGATGCCGGGAAAGTTATCAGAGAGGGTATCAACGAATATGTTACACAAGTAAGAAACTCCACTTTTCCCGGGGAAGAGCATTCATTTTGAAAGCCAGATTTAGTATTGAGCTGCTTAAATCATATTGAATCGGAATGAAGGTGAAAAAGGATGATTACTGCTGATTCTATTTTAAAGGTAAGAGCATTGACGCAATCATGGAAAAAACAAGAGCTATCCATTGGTTTTGTACCAACCATGGGTTATTTGCATGATGGTCATAGTTCATTGGTTAATAGGGCAAGGCGCGAAAATGATAAGGTGGTAGTGAGTATTTTCGTGAATCCGACCCAATTTGGCCCCAATGAAGACTTTGAAAAATACCCCAAGAATTTGGCGGGAGATCGGGAAAGCTGTGAAAGAGCGGGTGTAGATCTGCTTTTTGCGCCGTCCGTCACTGAAATGTACCCGTCCCCAAATTTTGCCTTTGTGGATATTACAGACCTGGATGAAGATTTGTGCGGCGCGAAACGCCCGGGCCATTTTCAGGGCGTGTGCACCATTGTTGCTAAATTATTCAATATTGTAATGCCGGATCGGGCGTATTTCGGGGAGAAAGATGGGCAACAGCTGGCGATCATTGACCGGATGACCAAAGATTTAAGTTATGGCATCCAAATTGTACCGTGTCCCACAGTAAGGGACCGGGATGGTTTGGCTTTAAGCTCCAGAAATTCTTATTTATCGAAAGAAGAACGCAGAGCGGCCCGGGTGATTCCCGAAAGTCTTGAGTTGGCCCGTAAAGCCTTAAATAACGGTGCGACTGATGCAAGTACAATCAAAGGGATAATTTCCGAAAAAATCCAGACCGAACCGCTTGCCGCAATCGACTATATCGAAGTGGTAGATTCATCACTATTAAAACCGATCACTCGAATCGATAAGCCGGTGCTGGTCGCCGTGGCTGTTTTTATCGGCGCTACCCGGTTGATTGATAATTTTTCTTTTAAGGTAGGTTCCTGATGCTCTTAAATATGTTAAAGTCAAAGATTCATCGGGCTGTGGTTAGCGAGGCCAATCTCAACTATGTCGGCAGTATTACGATTGATCGAAATCTGATGGAAGCCGCCGGGATCATTGAGTACGAGCAAGTACAAGTTGTGAATATCAATAACGGTCAACGTCTTGAAACCTATTGTATTGCCGGAAAGCGCGACAGCGGGATAATCTGTCTGAACGGGGCCGCCGCCAGGTTGGTCTGTGTCGGGGATCAAGTGATTATCATGGCCTATTGCCAAATTGATGCGGAAGATGTCAAGCGACATCTCCCGCAGATTGTATTGGTCGATGACGCTAATAAAATCTTAGAAAGGCGCGACTGCGAGGAGTGTGGTTGGGAAGGATAGAGTAGATTTAATGGAAAAACGCTTGGTTGTTTTTTTTGGAAAAACCGGGGCCGGGAAAAATTATACGGCTGAAATATTCGCTCAAGAGTTCCATTTTCATATCTATGACGCGGATCGGGATTTAACCGCCGAAATGCGGGAAGCCATCGCTAATGGCGTAATTTTTAGCGACGCGATGCGCGATAGGTATTTAGGAGTCATGATAGGAAAGACGCGGGAATTATTAAGCGCCAGCCAGAGAGTGGCCATGGTCCAAGGGCTATTCAAAAACAAACACCGTTGGGAGTTGATGAAGGCGTTCCCCTTCGCCGAATTCATCTGGGTGGATGCGGATATTAACATTATTGAGCAGCGGATTTTAAGGCGGAGCAGCAGCGTGACATTGGAATATGCCCGTCGTATTAATCTGTTGTTTGAAAGTCCCGATTTTAGGTGCGAAAAGATCATTAATAACGGTGGATACGAAGACTTAGTGAATGAAATAAAAAGGCTTGGAATGAAAAAAGGTTAATGCATCATTAAATTTCTACGCCAAGGCAAAACCTCCTGAACTTACTAATATTTTTTGCTTGACGCCGGGTCTAGCGGGACTGTATAATATAATATGCGCGTTGGGGGATCGTCTAGTGGTAGGACGCCGGGTTCTGGCCCCGTCGGCGAGGGTTCGAGTCCTTCTCCCCCAGCCAGGTTTTATTTTAAATTTTATTATTTGGTCCTATCGTCTAGAGGCCTAGGACACCGCCCTCTCACGGCGGAGACACGAGTTCGAATCTCGTTGGGACTACCATTTAATAGTAATTCCCGGCTAAACATGATGATTTAGCTGGGTTTTTTGTTATATTCTAGTAGCTAATTTCCTTCAAAAATGCCTGTGGTGGCGACATGCTGATGGCTCCAAGGAGGAAATACCCTGAACTGGAAGGAACTTCAGAAACTTCAATAGGAAAAGAGGAATCCGGAAGGATTAATTACCCGGATATAGAAATTATCATAGATAGCTGAAGGAGGTAATAGCTTTGGATGATAACAAGGTAGCGGTGTTATTAGAGGATTTACGGTCACAGTTCCGGACTTTCGGCGAAGGATTGCAATTGTTAAATGATAAGGTTGACAATGGTTTTGATACCTTAAATAACCGAATGGATAAAATGGAAACCCGGATGGATCGGATGGAGGCCAATAATCATCAGGAACATCAACAATTAATCCAGATGGTCAAAGAGCTTGACCAGGAAGTCCAAGTGGAAATTAAAAGAGTAAAGTAACCCAAAGGAGTGCTCTTGATGGACGATAATAAAGTTGCTGTACTGCTTGAAGACTTAGCCGCGCAGTTTCGAACTTTCGGTGAAGGGCAAGAAGATTTGCGTAACAGAATGGAGCGTGTGGAGCAAAAGGTCGATGGATTAGTTGAGGATATGGATATCATTAAGCCTACTGTTAAAGGGTTGGTTGAAGACATGAACATCATAAAGCCCGCAGTTAAAGAGTTAACCGAGGATATGAATTTTGTTAAACCAATGCTTACTAAGATCAATAGCAGGCTTGATAATATTGAAGGTGAAATAATTAAGATTAATCCAGAGTCAAGGGGAGCATTGAAGCAAACGAAATAAACAGTTCGACACTTTATTTAATATTCCCCTAGGACCTAAGTCCTGTTTTGCAATTTGACTTGACGAATCACGCTAAACAGATTAATATCAAAGGTGTCGGGACATTTAAGGCTGTTTTTGCCCGTCCTGGCTAACTGCATACTTGCGAGGAGCAAAGACTTTCAAGCGCAGTCCTATTTTAAAGGGGGCTGCTTTTGTTATTTTTAGGGTTTTCACTAGGTTAAGGAAGAGATTATCAAAGCCTTGGAATTAGAAGACACAGATATTGAATGTCTCAACTGTAAAGTGGAATTTGACAAAGAAGATGGGAATTCATTGACAGCGGGGATGCTGCCGTAAAATAGCGTAGCGGCAATGGAGCGACGCCAGTCCTCTGGAATTCCTTTTACAGATTTATATAGTTTTAGCATAGTTTTATGGGGCGGCCGGCATTATGACTTAATTAGTTTAGTAAAGAACGGCCATAATAAGGGAAGTAATAGAAGACTTTATAATGTGGAGGAAGAATGAGAACAGATTTTTTGAAAGATCGCTTAACTCAAGGCTTTATAGCAGGTGTCGCGGGATGGCCGCTTCAAATAATTTTTACGGGTACTTTGTTCAAGTTTCATTTAACTAAACTGCGTTTTCTGGATTTTGCGGCGGTCTTGACATTTAATCATAAACTCAATGGTGGGCGGAAGTTTTACTTGCTGAAGTGGTGGTAATAATTTTTATGGGTGTATTGGGCATAGTCTTTTCCATGCTAATAAAAGTTGTAACCAGTAGGAATATTTTTTTAAGGGCTGGCTTTACGGAACGTTTACCTGGTTTATCATATACGCTATCATAACCATGTGTGAATTAAAGCATATTTACCCAGTTGATACCAATACAGCATTATATAGCTTAATTACCGCCTCGATCTGGTCGATTGGAATGTCCTGGACATTTTTATTTTTAAATCGAAAGTTCGGTGTTGAGGATTAATCGATTGGGGTATCGATACTGAATGAAAGGATTAGTAATGAAAAAGATTCCCTTAAGTGAAGATAAGTTCCTGAGAGGGATAATCGCCGGAATTATCGCGGGATTAATCAAAGACATTCCTTCGATAGTTGTTCGCATCTTTTATGGAATATTTTCCCAACATATTGGGATTACTCAGGAATGATTGCCTTGGGTAAAGTACCTCGTACGACGGTTGAAATTATTCTGGCTATTATAGTCGAAGTAGCTTTTAGTATGGCTATAGGTGTTATTCTGGTCAATATTATTAGTAAAATCAAATCGCATCATTATTTAATCAAAGGAGCCTTCTTCGGCGCGGCGGTCTGGTTTTTTATTAGGTCATTTATGTGGATTTTTGATGTGAAAGGATTCAATAAACCGCAAATGCTTGCTTGCATTATTAACTCTGGCACTTCTATTGGATATGGATTATTAATCGCCTATATTGATAAACTTCTCCAAAAGGAAAAGAGCTAGGTTACGGTATATAGTTGCACTTTGAATGCAACTTGGTAAAAGGGAAAAAGGACAAAATGGAGAAACAAATTCAATTAAAGAGTTATATGTATTGTTAAAATTTAACAAGAAATCCTCCTTGAGGGAGCTGATGATCTTGAAAGAACCAATCGGTGTAATGATTGTGGATGATGAGATCTTGGCGATCGAAGATTTACAACAGCTTATCTCTTGGGAAGAGTATGGTTTTAAGATTATAGCCATCGCTACTAACGGCCATAAAGCATTGGAATTGTATGAAAAACATTTACCCCAGATAATTTTGGCCGATATCCGGATGCCGGTAATGGATGGCTTGGAATTCAGCAGGAGAGTATTGGAGTATCAAAATCCAGTCAGGATTATCTTGTTAACCGCTTATAAAGAATTTGAATATGCCAAACAAGCAGTTGCAATCGGTGTCTCAAATTATTTATTAAAACATGATATTAATGAAGAAAATCTGGTAAAGGAGCTTTTTAAAGCGCGGGCTGATTTGGAGCAAGAATTTCATAAAAATTATATCCTTAGACATCAGTTGGTCCGGAAACTATTTAATGGGGAAAACATCAATGATTTGAGTAATTTTACCGGCATCGCATTGGTGCGCCAAAATACAGACCGTTTGGGATTGTTGCTCATCCAACCGGACCGGCCTTATTTGGAAGAATTTCGCGGTCCCTGCCACCCCTTATGGGAGTTGAAACTGAATTTAAAAACAGTCGAGCGCCCCGAAGGAGTCCAATGGGTGGAAGGA
Organism: Bacillota bacterium; assembly: GCA_023394955.1. Taxonomy (GTDB): domain Bacteria; phylum Bacillota; class UBA4882; order UBA8346; family UBA8346; genus JAAYHS01. Next base: position 26,938 of record JAEWZY010000073.1, on the reverse strand, counting down.
TATGATTGTGACGGGATAATGGTAATTTTCGTCGGGTTGAGGAAGACCAACAGCCGGCGGGAAGAGCGGGAACGACTATACCATCTGTCTTTAAATATTGGCAAGGAATTAGATGGGGGAGAAGCGGAGAGTTTTTCAATCATCATCGCCCGAGGATGCGCGGTAATCGAAGATATTTCCCAATACCTTCAAAGAGCGATTAGATCCCTCGATTATTTGGTGTTTTTCGGAAGAAAAACAATTTTACATTATGAAGACCTTCCGGCTCAACCCGGATTAGGGCTTCCGGCAACACACGCAATATTTCAAAATTTGGCCAATGACATTCATGATTCGGATTTTGAGGTCGGTGAGATGATTGATAAGGTATTTCAACCAATTTTAGCAACTAGAAATCCGGAGGAATTTAAAATTGCAAGCCGTCAATTATTCGATTCCTTAGAACGTTATCGTCGGGAGCATGGATTAGAATCATTACAGCAGCTTTACCAAGAAGGAAAATTGCCTACTAAATTCTTGTACTATGCTTCGGAGATTTTAAGCTGGCTTAAGGAGTTTTTCTACGATAGCTTTCATCAAATTAAGGCCGGCAACTTGAAATGCTCAAGAAAAGTGCAGCAAGCGATGGAATATATTCACCAACATTACGCGAAGGATTTGACCGTCGAAAACATAGCCGCTGCATTAGGAATTAGCGGCGTCTACTTAAGTCAGCTATTTAAGAAAGAAACTAACCGGACCGTCCTCGAATATCTTACCGAGTACCGGATCAAGATTGCTAAGACTTTGTTGGAAAAAGGGGATTATAAAATCTATGAGGTAGCGGAGATGGTTGGTTATAAAACCAGCCAATACTTTAGCCGAGTTTTTCAAAAGGTTACCGGGACCTATCCTTTAGGGTATAAGGAAGGAGAGGGTCGGCGTGAAGCTCGGAATTAAGTCCAAAATATTAATTGCAACCAGTATAGTGGTAACCGGTTCCCTTTTTCTAAGCGGAACCATTGCCAATTATTATTTCCAGAAGATCTTCAAAGAGCGGGCTATTAGAGACGACTTGACCAAACTGAACCAAACAGCCCAACATCTTAATTACCAGATCGATGATCTGAAGAAAATGGGCACCAGTATCATTATCAACGAAGAAATGCAGACATTCGTCAACCGGACTCAATATCAGAGTTATTATGAACGGCTGGCCCAAGCTCGTAAAGAACTGAACTTTTTAGCGAACCAGATTATGCTTAGAAATTTTATTCATAGCGCCACCGTGGTAACTAGCGACGGTTCTGTTTGGTATACTGACCTTCGCACCACTCCCCATGATTATTTTCAAAGCAAACTCAGTGAACCCTGGTACCAAAATTATCTCCAAAAGAAAGAACAGTTTTACTTTTCAACACCGCACCTTATCTCCAATGTGACCCGGGGTACATCTACGGAAAGAGTTATCAGCTTTATCGTCCAATTCCGAAATATCGACCAACCGGATCAAGTTAAAGGGCAACTATTGTTGAATATCGCCTTGCACCATTTTGAAAAAAACATGGTCATAAACAGTGTGGATTATGACGCTTTTTACTGGGTCAATCAGGAAGGCGAAGTGATTTACGACCGGAACCCGATATCAAGCGGCTTGTCTTACCAGGAAGTTCAGCCATATTTTACCGCACTAGAAACTGAAAGTTCAAAAGTGATCGAAAACGCCAAAGGGTATCTCATTGTCAATAATACCTTGGATAATGGTTGGAAATTAATTTCCTTCACCTCTAACCAAAGATTGTTTCATCGGATCAGATTTATTCGCTACTTCTTTCTTTGTACTACTTTTATCAGTTTGGCCCTGATTATTCTGGTGGTGCTTCCGTTGATCCTAAAGTTCACCAAACCGGTAACGGAAATCACCCAGGCTATGAAACAAGTGGCCTCCGGAGATCTAAATGTAGCGCTGAAGATCAGAAGTGGCGATGAACTGGAAACTATGGCCGACTCATTCAACCGGATGGTGGTTGATTTAAAGCAGCATATCGCCGAGTCGGTGGAGTATGAGAAATCCAAACGGAAGTTGGAATTTGATGTCTTACTATCTCAGATTAATCCGCATTTTATTTATAACATCCTCAATACAATTATCTATTTAGCCCGAAAGCGGAAACAATACGATATTGTTAACCTTGTGGACTCGTTCATTCGGATTTTACAAGATGGCATCAAAGTGGCCGGAGAAGGGCTGCTAACTTCGATACAACAAGAGATCGAGATTGTTAATCATTATGTTCAGATCCAGCAATATCGATATCGGGATCGTTTCAACTTGATCTGGAAGACCGATCCGGCTTTGCTGGGTTGTTTAATTCCAAAAACTTTAATCCAACCCTTGGTTGAAAATGCTTTGTTTCACGGAATTTGTCCCAAAGAAGGTGAAAAGGGAAATATTTGGGTCTCGGTTTTCACCGCCCAAAATGCTCTTATCATTGAAGTTAGAGATGATGGAGTGGGGATGAAACCGGAAATGGTGGTCCAGCTATTGCAGGGTGGCCAGATTTATCAACCTGAATCCAAATTGCGCTCCATAGGCATAGTTAATATTCAAGACAGGATTCGGTATATGTATGGCGATGACTATGGTGTAACGATTCAAAGCGTTGTCAGATCAGGAACTACAATTACGGTAACTCTCCCGATTCAGCGGGAGAACAAAACATGACTTGAAGGGTTGACTTCAAATGCTAGGAAGTTGACCCTTTTTGCTTCTTTAGTAAGAGTCGTGAGGGATAATACTAACTTGCATTCAAAGCGCAACTATAAAGTGCATTCTCTCCGCAGCGAAGCTGCGTTCCATGCAAAAGTTGCGCTACTATTGAATGCAACTTGGTATAAGGCAAGAATGTATAAATATATATGTTGCAATAAGTTTTTTGACCGCCCGGATGATTGCAACATATTTTCCTTGATCCATAAGTTGAAAAAATTCATTGATTTATGTTTCGCATCCGGAATTTGGGATGCGAAACGTGGTAACAAAACTTTTTTCAACTTATATAGTTTCGTGATTATCGAAATTTATACAAAATTATCGGATCGTTATACTTTATTTTGGAAACAAAGCTGTTACAATTTAGTTACAAAAGTCAAACGCCAAAAAAGGAGGAAAAAATGAAACGGAAACATGTAAAAGTAGGCTTATGGTTGCTGTTACTCGTTGCGTTATTGGGTAGTTTCTCACTAGTGAGCGGAGCGGGCAAAGAATTGTCTAAAGATTATAGTTGCACCTTAACCACCTGGGGATGGGACGAAAATTATTGGAACCATGTTACGGCGGCTTTTAACAAGATCTATCCGAAGATCAAATTTGAATTTACCCCGGTAGCCAATGGCGATTATTTACAAAAACTACAAACCAGCTTGGCGGCAGGGGTCCCCATACCGGATATTCCTTGGGCGATCATCGATTCCCGGGGTAGGACCTTTGAGTTGGATATCTGGGAGCCTTTGAATAAATCTCCGTATAACATGAACTCGAAAGATGTTTTCGAATACTTGCTTCCAATTATGAAAAATTCCAAAGGCGATATCTGCGGCGTCGAGCAGGGGATTAACCCGGCAGCTATGGCCTACAAACGTGATTTGGCCAAGAAATACCTTGGGACCGACGATCCGGTTCAATTGTCCAAAATGTTGCCGGCTTGGGATGACTTTGTCGTAAAAGGTAAAGAAGTAGTTGCTAAAAGTGGCGGAAAAGTATATATGATGCAAGGAATCGGCGATATTTATCAAATTGCCCGGGACCAAAACCCTACTCCTTGGGTGACTGGCGGTAATAACGTGAATGCTACCAAGATCTTCGAACCGTTATTACAGAGGGTAGTACAATTCAGGGATGCCAAGATCCTTGATAAGCTGGTAGCTTGGACACCGGCTTGGTATGCTTCTTTCGGTCAGGATAAATATATCTTTGCCGGGTGCGCTATCTGGACGCCGCAATATGTCATTCAACCTAATGATCCCAAGGGCAAAGGGAACTGGGGCCTGATGAGAGCTCCGGGTGGTAACTTCAGTTGGGGTGGAACTACTTTGGGTATCTCGAAACAGTGTAAACATAAATTGGCGGCCTGGGAATTCGTTAAGTTCGCCACCTTAAGTGTTGAAGGCGCCAAAGCCGCCCGGGAAGTCGGTTTCCTTACCTCATATAAAGCGGCTTATGAAGATCCGGAGTTTGCTTCGATTAAAAACGAATGGTTTGGCGGCCAGGATATCGGTAAATATTGGATTGATGAGGTGGCCCCCGCGGTTAAAATACGTCCGATGAGCAAATATGACAATATCATCAAAGATTCCGTGGACTTGATCGTTACTAGTTTAAATAATGACTCCAATATGGGTGTAGATGAAGCCATGAAAAAATTGATCCAGGAAATAAAGAACAGGGCCCCCGAACTTAAAGTGAGATAAAAAGCGTTTTCAATAAATTGAAGGAAAATATGTCGCAATTATGCTCAAGTGTCTCAAATACTTATTGCGACATATTTTGTTTCTATTACATTTTGGCTCGGTTTACAATAATGGTTGATCTATAATCCTTTTATTCATTCGCCCGCAGGCGCCAGGCGCGGATAGAGAGACCGGCGCACCAGTTTACAGGGGAAGAAAAGGTAGAAAAATAACAATAAATGAAAGTTGGGACTGGAATGAATAATCATTTCGAAGATTCAACGGGAGAACGCAATCTACAGACAATGCTCAATAAGTTTAAACGTCATTGTTGGCCATATTTATTTGTCACTCCTTTTTTCCTGATTTTTTTCACTTTCAATTTGTTTCCGTTAGCCTATACCTTCTTCGTTAGCTTGACCAATTGGGATAGTTTGTTCTTAAATGAACGGAAGTTCGTCGGGCTTGCAAATTATATTAACTTATTCACCAACAATCCGTATTTTTATAAGTCACTCTTAAACACAGTCATTTTCATGATTGGGTATATCCCGTTAATCATCCTGATCGGAATGTTATTAGCCGTAGTGTTGTTCAATATACCGCGTTTTAAAAGAATGTTTCAGACATTGAATCTATTACCCTACATTACTACCCCGGTCGCGATCGGGATCATTTTTTCAATCTTGTTCGACTGGTCCAGCGGGTTAGTAAACCGCTTATTGACGGCGGCGCATATTATTCCGGAGGGCATTAACTGGCTTGGTTTAGGAAATTTGGCCCGTTTTGTGGTTATCCTGATGATTTTTTGGAGAAATCTCGGGTATTATTTTATGATCTATCTAACCGGATTAACCGGTATTCCGGCTGAATTGAACGAGGCGGCGCTAGTGGACGGAGCGTCCAAACGTCAGGCGTTTTTATATATAACGCTCCCTTTTTTAAAGCCAATCACCCTTTTTTTGGTGGTTACCAGTATTATTGGGGGATTTCAATTATTTGACGAACCGTTTTTGTTATTCAGCGGCGGCTTAGCCAGCAACGGCACTCAAGTGGTGGGCGGCCCGGAACGGGCTTGTTTGACAACGGTTTGGTTCTTTTATGACACCGCCTTTCAAAGCACATCAAAATTTGGTTTAAGCGCTGCCATCTCGTATGGGCTGTTCTTATTTATTTTGGCTTTCTCCATCCTGAGCTTTAAAGTTTTCAACCAGAAGGAGGAACGGGAATGAAAAAATTTTTTTTAATGTTACCCCTGATTATCTTTACCTTATTTTCGATACTTCCGTTTTACGTCGTAATTATGATGGCCACCCATTCCACGGCGGAAATTTTTTCCGGATTACTACTCACTCCGGGCAATTATTTATTGGAGAATATGAAGACAATCTTCAATAATAAATTTCATTTTTGTTATCTGAACAGCCTGATTGTTTCCACAGTTTCCGTAATAGTTTCGGTGTTTATCAGCGCGTTGACCGGATTTGCCTTGGCCAAGTACAGGTTTAAATTAAGAAACTTTATTTTCTATTTTATTTTGGCAACCATGATGATCCCCGGACAGGTTGGCTTGATTGGGTATGTGATTGAAATGAGAACCATGGGTCTGACCAACACCTTAATCCCATTGATTCTGATATGGTGTTCCAGCGCTTTCGGAGTTTTCTTCATGACCCAATACATCTCCCAAACCGTACCGGATGAGATCCTCGAAAGCGCGCGAATCGACGGCTGCAATGAGTTCGGGATCTTTATCAGAATCGTTCTGCCATTTATCAAACCGGCAGTAAGCACTCTCGGTACTTTAATCTTTCTTTGGTCTTGGAACAACTTTTTATTACCATCGGTATCAATTTATAAGAAGGAACTGTTTACCATTCCCTTGGGTATTCAAGCGTTGCGCAGCACTTATACGGTTAATTTCGGGGCCCAGGGCGCCGGGTTGGCCTTTGCGGTCTTACCGATATTGATTATCTTCATGATGGGTTCCAAGTCGTTTATTAAAGGGTTGAGCGCAGGCGCGATTAAAGGGTGAACGTTATGGATTTCTGGTAAAATCAGGAGGATACCATGGGTAAATTCATTTTAAATATTATTCACCGGCCGGAGATGGTTCCGGAATATCTTGAGAAAGAAGCGGCCCAAGGCAGGAAAGAAGACATTACCCGGGAAAACGTGATTGCCGCATCGTTAGATATCTTCAAAACCCAGCAACGATTGGCCCACGAAAACGGGCTGAAAACCACCATCCAAATGACCTATGCCAGCCTTTTCAATGAGGAAGCTGTTTTCTTGGCCAAAGAGGACCACCGGAAATACGGTGATGAAATCGGGACTACTCTTCTGGGACTACCATGTAATGAATTCCGGGAAAAATACAAGACCAAGGATTTTTGTATCTGGCATTTTCCACTTGAAACTAAAAAAGCGATCGTTCAGGATGTTTTCGAGAGGTTTCGGCAAGTTTTCGGTTTTTACCCGGCTTCCACCGGCTCTTATTATATGGATGCCGACTTGATTAACTATATTAAGGAAAAATATCCGACAGTAAAATGCGCGGTGGCCACGTGCTGGGAAGAAGGGCCAAAGGCGTATTGGAATGCGAACAACTCCTGGTATACTTTAAACGACGGCGGTCCCTGGTGTCCCTGGATTCCTTCGAAATATAACAGCCATTGTCCGGCAGCGGGGCCTGAGGATGACTCGGGCATTGTAGCGATTCCGCATCTTTCAAGGGACCTGTTGGCGGTCTTTGACGGGCCGGGGTCGTTCTATGGGACTCATCCTCAGAATGTGCTACGGGGAATGGTCTATAAAGATGGAGAATATCCGTACTTATTCAATCTGATCGATCAGTACCGGGCCTTGGATAAATACAATAATGGGTTTGCCTATAATATGGTTTTCGTTGGGCCCGGCTGGATGAGTAAACAAGGCCGCTGGGAAGCCCCATACTCGTTACTGGAAAAAAGTTATCGCGATTGCATGGCTTACTATGGTGAATTAAAGCAAAAGGGACTGGTTGAGGATATGGGCATGGCAGAGTTCGCGGATTGGTATCGTGAGCATAAAACTCACACCGAACCTAGCTGCGCTCTGTGGAAAGATATTCTTTACGGCTCCCAAAAACAGATCTTCTGGTACCTTGATCCTTATATGCGGACCTGTGTGGATCTGAATCAGGGAGGGGCTTTAGTCGATTTGAGACCTTATGCCGCCAAACTGGTCCGTCCGGTCGGAATCGGAACCAAAAACATTTGGGATTGTTCATATCCTTTTCTAATTCAGGCGTTTTACCGGGCGGGTTACTTTACTCATTATGCGGGTGAAGGCTCTATCAAGAGTTGTAAAGTAAGTTATGAAGGGGAAGAAGTCGATCTTTGCCTGTGCCGTACCAAGGCAAAATACTCCAAAGACGGCAAGAACCGGGTACTAACGCTGGAACCGGTGGAAATTGAATTTAGCGATTTAAACATTAAGCTGGTATCCAGTTTCGTTTTCAAGGAGGATAGCGGGGAGATTACGATTTTCAGAAGGATTATCGAAACCAGCAAACCCGGGGCCACAGTTCATCTTAATGAATACATCACCGCTTGTTACGGAACGACTGAGTATCCCGAGGATCTGAGCGGAATAACTCTGCAATGCCTTGGTAGAGATGGATCGAAGGGACTGGTATATGAATACAAATGCCGCGAAGAAAAAATGAGATCTGTTAACCGGGTTGAGGCGATTATACCCCAGGTGAATACGAAACTTTCAGTTTTTCCGGTAAATGACATCATGGACGGTTATATCCGGGAAGGATACGCTTTTTCACCCATGTATACGCTTGGTTTGACCAAAAACCTAAAAGTAAACGAGGAGATGGTAACATGTCTCAAGGTCGCAAAGGCAGATTGAACTATCGATGCCCCGCTTGTTATATCAGGGAGATTGATGTGGATATGTTTTACGACAGGGATAAGGAGGAGTACTACTGTTTACGCTGCCCCTTCACAGGCAGTGAAGAAGAAGTATTGAAGTTAAACGAGATGGCTAAATTTCGTTATAAAAACCTGGCCGTACGAATAAGTGATTTCGATTAATACTTGATATATATAATCTTAATAAAATTAAGGATGTTTATGGAGCAGATGAGCGAAAACACTTTTATTAAAGGAGCCGATATCTCTACCCTGCAACAGATAGAAGACTTCGGCGGGAAATTTTACGATCAAAGCAGAGAACAGAATTGTCTCGACATTTTAAAAAACCATGGGTTTAATTATATCCGGCTTAAGGTATGGAATAATCCCGGGCTTCCGGAGAGCGATCCGGCCGGATACAATAATAAAGAGCATGTGCTGCAAATGGCAAACAGAGTAAAAAAGGCCGGGATGGGTCTTTTAATCGATTTTCATTACAGTGATTTTTGGGCTGATCCCCAAAGACAGTCCAAACCCCGAGAATGGTCCAACCTGGATTTTGATCATTTGCAGCAGGCAGTTTACGATTATACCAATAATGTCATCACTGATTTAAAAAAGCAAGGGACCTTACCGGAAATGGTGCAAATCGGGAATGAGATTTCCAATGGTTTTTTATGGGAAGACGGGCGTTTGGATGGGATACAAGCTACCGAAGAACAGTGGGGCCGGTTTATTACTCTTTTAAAAAGCGGACTGGCCGGTTTATCCGATAGCCGGGATGATCGGGAAAAGCCAATACAGCGGATGATCCATATTGATAAAGGGGGTGATTACAAGTACAACCGTTATTTTTTTGACAACTTATTATCTTTTGGAGTGGATTTTGAGATTATCGGCCAATCATATTATCCGGAATGGCACGGGACTTTGGAGGACCTAAGCGATAACTTAAACAAACTGGCCTTAAATTATGATCAGGATTTAATTATAGTGGAGACCGCTTATCCGTGGACTACAGCCGCTAATAGTATTACCCCAAATAAGGCCTCCAAAGGACTTGACGGTTATCCGGTCAATGTAGAGGGACAAACGAAATTTCTCAGGGATCTCATGGGAATAGTAAAAAATGTACCCCAAGCAAAAGGAGCCGGTTTCTTTTATTGGGAACCGTGTTTGATCACGGTTGAAGGAGCCGGGTGGAAATATGGAGAAGGCAACGAATGGGCCAATATGACTTTATTTGACTTTGAAGGGAACGCTTTAAAATCATTGGACATAATTGATTCTAGCGGATAAAGAACATGGGCGCCGCTAACTTACGGAAGCCGGGATTGCCGCCGGAGAAGGCCGAATTATTGGGCTTTTCTCCTGGTATAATAAATCAAGCCGATAACAACCGGAATTAACAGAAGCGCGATTAAATTCCCGGAAAGGGCTTTGATAATCCAGCCGCGGAATAGATTACCCCCATCTAAAAAGCTGGTAAAGACGCCGTGATAACCGGTTATTTGATAATTTGCCGAAGCCGCCATTTTGGTATAAAAATCAGCTAAATTGGAGGCCATATATAGTAAGCCGGTTATAATGGGAATGCCGATTAGGAAAGAACGGACGATATTCCCTTTAGTAACGATACAAACGAAGGCGACAATAACCATTATATTGGAGAGATCGCCCAAGGGTATGAAATTAATTCCCGGAAGGATAAAAGCCAGGATCAGGGCGACCGGAATGAGTAACAGGGTTGTTACGATTACCGAGGGGGCGCCGAAGACTACCGCCACATCCAGGCCGATATAGGTCTCGCCCAGGTTGGGGAAGTGTTTGGCGATAAAACTTTTCATACCGTCCGATATTGGAATCAGAGCGGAACCCAGGATCCCGCACATAATAGGCAGAATATAAATCACCGCCGCAAAACAGAAGGCCAGATCGAAGATTTGCTTCAGCTCATAACCTCCACCAATACCTAAAACGCCTCCCATTACAAGTCCAAGCATCATCGGTTCCCCGAATAGCCCTAATTTTTGCCTGATTTTCTCCGGATTGGCCTCGATTTTATTGATAAAAGGAATCTTGTCAATCAGTGCATTTCCCAACAGCGCTAAGGGCAAATAAGAAAGACTCGCCAGATGGGGGATGCAAATCCCATCCATACCGGAGAACTTGTTCACCATCGGCGCGCTCCATTCGGCCAGTTTTAAAACTAGGATAAAAATTACGGAAGAGATGATAATTGTCATCAGAGCGCTTTGAGTAAGATGATTGACCATGACGGCAATTAAAAGCACGTGCCAATAATTCCAGATGTCGATATCCACGGCTTTGGTGAGTTTTAGAACGAGCATGATTATATTGATAGTCATAAATAGGACTAATAATAAAGGGACCAGTTTGAAAGACCAGGTGATGGCGGCCAGTGGCGGCCAACCGACATCCAATACGTTAAAATGCAATCCGGTCCTGTGAATCAGAGCCTGGATCACCGGAGTGATTATTTTGACAAAGTAATCAAATACCATAAAGATGCCGATAAAACCGATGCCAATGCTGAGAGCGGATTTAACGGCGGTTTGGAATTTGATCCTGAAGATCAACGCCAGGATAAAGATAATAACCGGCAGGGCCACATATGATTTGAAGCTGAGAAAATACATGACGGCATTGTTTAGTGTTTGCATTTTGCCTCCCCAATTTGCCCAAGTTCAACAGAATGAGTTAATAGTCTTAAATTGTTGCATCTTTCTTTATCATTATCATTTTAACAAACTATTTTGGGACTACAAGAGGGAAAAATACTCTTTAGCCAGTGGGTAATTCCAATCATATCCTCATAAAAGCCAAAATAGATTTAAACAGTAAAATTAAAGTATTACCGGGGAGATAATTGGATGAAGCTATATATTATTCCTAAGAGAACCGTATATTCACTGCTGCTTCTCATGGTGGCGGTTGTGCTTCATAGAGTGACTCCTCATTTGGATGCGGTTCGCAATACGAATAGCGCTATTCCGATTTGGCGAGCTAATGTTATCAAAGAAGCGGATACCAAGGAAAAGATGATCGCCGTTACCTTTGACGACGGTCCCAGTCCTTCATTTACCGGCCAAATATTGGACATTTTAAAAAAGTACAATGCCAAAGCTACTTTTTTTATCATCGGGGAACAAGCCGAAAAGTTGCCGGACCTAGTTAAACGGCAGATAAACGAAGGCCATGAAATTGGTAACCATATGTACCGCCACAGAGAAGTATTTCAAATGCCAATGCCGGAGATCAAAGAGGATTTGGAACATTCCCATCGGGTAATAGAGGGCATTACCGGGAAACCAATTAGGCTATATCGTCCCACCAGCGGTTATTATAATGAGAGTATAGTCGGGGTAGCCTGGAGTTTAGAATACATAGTTATTTTATGGAGTATTGACAGTAAAGATTGGAGCGGACTGAGACCAGGAGCTATCGCTAAAAAGATCTTGAAGAAGGTAAAACCCGGGAGTATCGTTTTATTTCATGATCTAGGAGGTTATCGTGATACAACCGTCAAAACGCTGGAGATCGTTCTTCCTGAGTTAACGCGTAGAGGATACCGTTTTCTAACTGTTTCAGACCTTCTAGAGAGAGCCGGGCATTCGCGGTTTACCGGCAATTGAAATGAACTTGGGAGAAATAGGCCTATTATGCCGTACATTGGATTATAATCGCCCATCTGAGCGATTATTATATATTAACCATTCGAATTAGTGGATTCCCCCCCTTTTAAGATCTGGTAGCTATTCATCACTTAACCTTATTTGAATAAATCGTAAAATCTCCTAAATAAAAAATAATATCTCCCCATGATTTTAGAAATAAAATTTATTAAAATAAAGTCAGCTTATTTAAAATGTTTTTTTAGCGAGGTGGTAAAATGCTTAATTTACTGGCTTTTGACTATGGCGCCAGCAGCGGCCGGGCGATTTTGGGAAAGTTCGACGGCGCCAGGCTGATCATTGAGGAATTACACCGTTTTCCCAATGAACCGGTGATGCTGGGCGATAGCTTATATTGGGACATTTTACGATTGTTCCATGAGCTGAAACAGGGCATCCTGAAGTGTTCATCCGGTGGACACAAGGATATTGCCGCGATTGGTATTGATACCTGGGGCGTCGACTTCGGGCTCCTTGATGCTTCCGGAAAGTTGCTGGGCAACCCTTATCATTACCGGGATACCCATACTCAGGGGATGATTGAGGCAGCCTGCCGGATCGTGCCCAAAAGAGCAATCTATGAATATACCGGGATCCAGTTTCAAGTCTTTAACTCCCTGTATCAGTTATTGGCCCTGAAAGCGGAAGGTTCGTCGCTGCTGGAAAAAGCGGCTACCATGTTGTTTACTCCCGATTTATTGCGATATTTTTTAACCGGTGAAAAGAACTGTGAATACACCATCGCCAGTACTTCGCAGATGCTTAATCCGGGAACCCGTCGCTGGGCCGGGGAATTATTGCAAAAATTAGCGATACCCGTCAATATTTTAACCGAAATCGTGGATGCCGGAACCATTGGCGGGAAATTGACCGTAAGCCTCGCCGAGGAACTGGGAGTCGGAGCGGTCCCCGTCATTGCCGTTGCCGAACACGATACGGCCAGTGCGGTGATTGCGGTTCCGGCCGTTGAAGGCAAATACGCGTATCTAAGCAGCGGTACCTGGTCGCTCTTGGGCATCGAATCCCCGGTCCCGGTTATCAACGATACCACTTTCCAACTAAATTACACCAATGAAGGCGGGTTTAACCGGAGAATAAGGCTTTTAGCGAATATTATGGGGCTCTGGATCTATCAGGAATGCAAGCGAACCTGGGATAAATCCGGAGAAATCTTGAGTTTTGATCAACTGGAAGCCGGAGCGGCTAATTCGGAACCATTTTTAGCAATTATTGACCCGGATGACCGGACTTTCTTACCTCCGGGGAATATGCCCGAAAAAGTACGGGAATTTTGCCGCCGGACCGGGCAAAAGGTTCCTGAAACCAAACCGGAGATGGTGCGCTGTATCATGGAGAGTCTGGCTTTGAAATACCGGATGGCTCTGGAAGGCTTGGAAGAAATCGCCGGGTATCCGATTCCGGTTTTACATATTGTCGGCGGCGGTTGCAAAAATGGGATGTTATCCCAGTTTACCGCAAATGCCATTGCCCGGCCGGTGATTACGGGACCGGTTGAAGCGACGGCCATCGGAAACCTCATCTCCCAGTTGCTGGCCTTAGGAGAAGTCAAGTCGCTTTCCGATGCCCGGAGCCTGATTAGGAACTCGTTCCCCACCGTCGAATATCTGCCGTCCGCCAATACCGGCTGGGACTTGGCCTATGAGCGATTTCAAAAATTAGTAGGTTCTAATAAAATTGAGGAGGAGCGAAATGGACTTAGCGGTTGAAACAAAAGTGAATGAAGGGTATGCTTATGCGAAAAAGGCTTATGCCGCCTTCGGGATCGATACCGATGCTGTTTTGGAAAGGATGAAACAGCGTCAAATCTCGCTTCATTGCTGGCAAGGCGATGATGTTAACGGGTTTGAAGTGACTGCCGGCGGCGCCGGCGGCGGGATCTTAAGCACCGGCAATTATCACGGGAGAGCCCGAAATGGCGAAGAGCTCCGGGCGGATTATGAGCGAGCGTTAAGCTTAATCCCGGGTAAACACCGGATCAATCTGCATGCAATTTATGCCGAGACTGACGGAGCAATTGTCGAGCGGGATCAAATTAACATCGGGCATTTCCAAAAATGGATTGCTTGGGCTAAAAAGCTCGGAGTAGGCATTGACTTTAATCCCACCTGTTTCGGGCATCCGATGGCGGCCTCGGGTTTCACCATCAGCAGCAAAAATGAAACCATCCGGCAATATTGGATCCGCCATTTGAAAGCTTGCCGGGAAATCGCGGCTTTGATCGGGAAAGAATTGGGAACGCCCTGTATTATGAATATCTGGGTACCGGACGGGATGAAGGATCTGCCGGTTGATCGTTTGGGACACCGCCAATTGATGAAACAATCCTTGGATGAGGTTTTAGCGGTAAAATACGATCGGCAATATTTGGTGGATGCTTTGGAAAGCAAATTATTCGGGATCGGAGTCGAATCATATACGGTTGGGTCTCATGAATTTGTAATGGGTTATGGACTAAAGAACAATCTGACCATCTGTTTTGATATGGGCCATTTTCACCTCGGCGAAAGCGTCGCGGATAAGATTTCAGCCACTTTACTTTATGCGGATGATCTGTTATTACACGTTAGCCGGCCGGTGCGCTGGGACAGCGATCATGTGGTGATTCTGAATGACGACTTGATTGCCCTGGCCCAGGAGGTCAAACGGGCCAATGCTTTTGAACGGGTATACTATGGGTTGGATTTCTTTGACGGCAGCATCAACCGGATTACCGCCTGGGTAACGGGAACCAGGGCCGCCTTAAAATCAATCTTGTTCGCGCTGCTCGAACCGACCGACCGGATTCGAGCGGAAGAAAATTCCGGGAATTACGGCAACCGCCTCGCCCTATTGGAAGAATTCAAGACCCTTCCCTTCGGCGCGGTTTGGGATAAGTTCTGTTACGATCTGAAGGCGCCGGTGGGCGCCGCTTGGTTAAATGAAGTTAAGATCTATGAAGCAAATGTATTGCTAAAGAGATGAAAAGAGAAGGAGTAATACCATGGATGATAAGGTATTGAAGGAACTGGAACATATCTCACAGGCGGTCGGAGTTCCGGTGGAATATACCCAGGGAGGCGGCGGCAATACCTCGGCCAAGCTGAATGAGGAATTGATGGCCGTCAAGGCTTCCGGGTTTAAGTTAAAGCAAATCAACCCCGGAGAAGGATATGTGGTTGTTAATTATCAAAATATCGTGAATTATTACGAAAATATCGACTTGAGCCAGGAGCGGGATTACGAGAAGGAAAGCGCCGAATTTGTCAGAGCTAATATTGTGGAGCTGGAAGGATTAAAGAAACTAAGACCATCGGTGGAAGCCGGATTTCATTCCTTACTGAAAAAGTTCGTCATCCATACTCATCCGGTATATGCCAATATCCTTTGTTGCACTCATACCGGTCAGGCGCTGGTTGAAAAAATCTTTGCGGATAAGCCGTATATCACCGCTTGGGTTCCTTATATCAACCCCGGCTTTTGTCTGACCTTGAGAATAAATGAGATAATTAAAGACACCGTCAAACGGCGGGGCAAATTTCCGGAAGTGCTCTTTATGGAAAATCACGGCTTGATCGTAACCGCGGATCAGAGCCAAGCTTGCGTTGAACTTCACCGGGAGGTGAACGAGGCCATCAAGGAGTACCTGGAAATTAAAGCGGAGTTTCCGGTAATTGAATTAGCCGTGGTTGACGAAAACACCATAATCAGTAAAACCGGGTATCTAATCGCCTTTTTCAAAAACAACCGAATTAGCGCCGATTTTTTCGATAAAGTCGTTTTATATCCCGATCAACTGGTTTATCTCAATGGGAATGTGGCTATCAACAGCATGGACAAGAAGTTAAATATCAATCCGGAGAGCGGGGAGATTATTTATAAAACCAACTACGCGGAAGCTCAGACCATTGAAGAGACCCTGCTGGCTTACTTGTATGTGGTCGAAGGTATTAAGCGAAGCGGACTCCCGTTAAAGACGATGTCCGAAAAAGAAGTTGCTTTCATTAGAAATTGGGAAAGCGAAGCTTACCGCAAAAGTTTAGTCAAAGAACTCGGCAAATAAAGAATATATAAATTGAAATAAATTTTGTTACTGCTTTTCCATCCTTAAAGCATGGATGGAAAAGAGCAAAGTACTGTATTTATTTCAATTTATGGATCAAGGAAAATATGTTGCCATAATTTTGGCGGTCAAAAAACTTATTGCAACATATATAGTTGAATTTTATCTATTCAATAACGGTAACCAGTTGAACTTGATGATCGTCAAATTCGCACTGCCATTCAGCGGGAATCGGAGTATCGGTATAAAAGTAATCGATCTCATCCAACCGGGCGGTATTGACGTAACCGACTTTATCAAACTTGGTATTGTCGCAAAGAAACACCGACTTTTCGGAAGAGCGGATCATTAACTTCCGGATATCGGATTCCGCTTCATTGGAGTCGGTCATGCCCCGTTTGGGAGAAAACCCCTTACAAGAGAAGAAGACCTTGTCAGCATGGTAGTTTCCGATTGCTTTCTCAGCGACCCGGCCGGTATAAGAGAGACTTTTACTCCGCAGGATGCCGCCGGTGCAGATGATGGTTATCTCATCGCAGAGGGCGAGCTCCAAGACTATTCGCTCGGCATTAGTAATCACCGTGAGCCCTTGCTTGGCTTTGAGATGTTTGGCAACATAGAGAGATGAAGTGCTGGCGTCCAATAAAATAGTATCTCCGTCATTAATCAATTTGGCTGCTTCACGGCCGATTAGGTTTTTGCCCTTGATGTTGATTCCTTCCCGGATTTCAAGGGGAGCTTCGCTTTGGGTATTATCCAGCAGGACCGCCCCGCCATGGGTGCGGGTTAAAAGACCCTGTTTTTCAAGGACCTTGAGATCGCGGCGGATTGTTTCCTCAGTCACTTCAAACAGGGCGGCTGTGTCTTGGACCAGAATGCTGCGCTTGTCAAATAACAAGGTCATTATTTTTTGCCTGCGTTCAACGCCAAACACGGTCAAGTCTCCTTTTTTATAAAATTCAAAAATTCATTATATCATATCAAGTTGCATTCAAAGTGCAACTATAGATTGCGTTCCCTCCGCATCGAAGCTGCGTTCCACGTAAAAGTCGCACTAATATTAAATGCAACTCGTTATCAGTTGTCGGCCTATTTTTTGAAAAACTTGAATGCGCTGTTTTAGATCAGGATAGCTTTTAATGGTGGCGGCCGAAAACATTCCCCGGTTAAGATCTTTGGTGGCCTCTATTTCGTGGCCGATCAGCGCCCAGGTGGCTTCCAACAGGTTTTGAAAGGCTTCGTTTCTCAATGCTTCGCAGATAAAAGACTGGCGGGGAGAGTTAATGTCTTCGCCGCTAACCTGGAAGAAAGAGTAACGCTCGCAAAGGTCCCGGACCCTGTTTAATTGGGCCGTACTATTCCGGGAAGGCATATAGGTTACCGCGTTAAACTCCAATTCTTTTAAGACTTCAAATAATTGGTCCAGATAACCGTCTTCAAACTTCTGGTTTTTTTTGTCACCGGTCACCGAATCGGCAATATCCCCCAGGTAGGCGTAAGCCGCTATGGCTCCGCTCTCTTTGGCAAAGGAAATGACTTTCGTCACATCCGGACACTCAAGGGTGGCGTCAATGTAAAATTTAGCGACCAGCTCGCTTTTGAGCAGTCCTAGTAAATCATAGGCATAAAAAGGATTATCCGGATCGATTAAATAATTTTCAAGTTTGGAATTGAAGGTTAACGCTAATTTTTCCTTCAGAAATCGGACTAAAGCCGTGCCTTTGCCGTAAATAGCGATTAATTTTAAAGAAAGGGCGTATAAGAGATGACGTTCGGTAATGCTGCCTCCCGCTTCAAAATTTGAAACCGGAACGACCTCTTTTGCAAAATCGAGCGCGATTCCGGCGGGGGCGATCAGTTCATTGATTTTAACAACCATCGCTTGATTGCGGAGATTACGATAATGGGTATAAGGTTTAAAAAATTCCCGGACTTTAGCGGTTTGCGTATGGGGAATACCGTGCAATGCGATATAAGCTATGGAAGCTTGGTCCGGATTATTAATCCTGCGTCCGTTTAAAGGAGTCCTGGAAAAATCGACCCGGCACTCAATTCCGATGGTGGTTGCGATTCCGGCGATTTTTCCGGCCCGAATGAACTCTGCGGCGCCGTTAATTGAGTCATGGTCCATTATTCCGGCGGTTGCCAGTCCGGCTTGATTGGCCATCCAAACGGCTTTAGTGGGGGAATAGGGCGAAAATGAGTAGGTGGTATGAATGTGATTGTTTACATCACGGCCTCGCGGCGGTTTTTCAATTTCACCCGTTTCAATTTTTAAGATCAATTGCTGCAAACTATCCAGTCTGACCTGAAGATCATGATGGTTCAAAGTTTCGATCAGTTTGGTTATTTCAATCTTCATTGAGTCCTCCCAAAAATCCCAAAATATATCATGCTCTTACTCCTGCTTTCAATCGTACGCGTCACCCTACAAGCGGGACAGTGCTATCTCATCTCCTGGCCGCCGGTGACATTGATGGCTTGCCCGGTCAGATAGCTGGACTCATCGGAGGCTAAGAATACCATGACATTGCCGATATCCTCATATTCGCAACTTCTTTTTAGCGGAACTTGGTTTAAATATTTCTGACGTACTTCCGCTTCGGTAATGCCCTGGTTAGCCGCATATTGTTTAAAAAGACTGTTGGGGCCGTCATTCCAAAGGGGAGAATTAAGAAGGTTCCCGGGGCAAATAGCGTTCACCCGGATTCCGTATTCGGCAAGCTCCAAAGCCAGACTTTGGGTAAAACCGATGCCGCCGAATTTGGCTGCGGCATAAGCCGAATTTTTGTAAGAACCTTTTTTCCCGGACTTGCTATTGATCTGAATAATATTACCGCGCCGGTTGGGGATCATGACTCTGGCGGCGGCTTTCGCTGATAGGAAATAACCGATCAGGTTCACCTCGATCATTTTCCGCCATTGTTCCGCCGGGAATTCGGTCACCGGTTTGGCGATAAGAATGGCTGCGTTGGAGATTAATAAATCAAGTTTGCCATATTTGGCGATCGTAGCTTCGACCATGGCGTTTACTTGGGCTTCATCGGTGACATCTACTTTGATGGCGAGCGCATCTTTCAATCCGGCCGCGACTTTTTGAGCATTTTCCAGATTGAGATCAGCGACGATGACTTTACAGCCTTCCTGGTCAAGCCTTTTAGCCAATGCCTCACCTAGCCCTTGACCCCCTCCGGTGACAATCGCTACTTGCCCGTTCAAACGTTGCAACATTGAATTACCCCCTCTAAAAATATTATGTTATAAAAGTTAAAGTCACAAGCATATCGCATATCGCGCACCGGGGCGCAAAGTTTTAAAGATCAAAAACCAATAGGTTGTCATGAGTTTTTTGGATAAAGATCTTTACTGCAACATATATTATACAATTAATGTTGGTTTGTGTCTATATTTGATTAAAAATGTTGTATTATGTTGATTTTGATTTTTGAATGTGTTAATATTAAATTGAGTTTGAGTCGACGAAGGTTGGTTTCATATTAATTTGATGGTAGGTGGACTCGGTGAAGACCAAAGCGGTACGGTTATATGGGAAGAATGATTTGCGGCTGGAAGAATTTGAACTTCCGGAAATCAAAGATGATGAAATACTGGCCCATATCATTTCCGACAGTATCTGCATGTCATCTTATAAAGCCGCGATTCAGGGCAACGAGCACAAAAGGGTGCCCCTGGATATTGCTACCGATCCGGTCATCATCGGCCATGAATTTTGCGGTGAAATCGTCACCGTAGGCTCAAAGTGGCGGGAACAGTTCCGCCCGGGGGATAAATTCTCGATTCAACCCGCTTTGAACCAAAAAGACGATCCTTACGCCGCTCCGGGCTATTCCTTCCGTTACCTTGGCGGGAGCGCTACCTATATCGTTATCCCCAGTGTCGTCTTGGAACTGGGATGTTTATTGCCCTATAATGGCGAGGCTTATTTTTATGGTTCTTTGGCGGAGCCGATGTCCTGTATTGCCGGGGCTTTTCATGCCAGCTATCACACCACCCAAGGCAGTTATCGGCATCAGATGGGGATTGTCCAAGGCGGGACTTTGGCTATCCTGGCGGGAGTGGGGCCAATGGGGCTGGGAGCCATCGATTATGCCATTCACTGTGACCGGAAACCCCGATTATTGGTGGTCACCGATATCGATGCAGCGCGGCTCGGCCGGGCGGCTTCCATTTATACGACGGCTGAGGCCCGCCGGAACGGGGTTGAATTAATCTACGTCAATACTTCCGAACCGGAACACGGCGTTCAATATTTAGTGAGCTTAACCGGGGGCAAGGGCTATGATGACGTGATGGTTTACGCGCCGGTCAAGTCTTTGGTGGAAATGGGCGATCGAATCCTGGGCCGCGACGGATGCCTTAATTTCTTCGCCGGACCAAGCAATCCGGCTTTTGCGGCTGAACTTAATTTTTATAATGTCCATTACAATGCCACCCATGTGGTAGGCACCAGTGGCGGCAATACTGACGATATGCTTGAATCACTCGCGATGATGGCTAAAGGATTAATTAATCCGGCTGCGATGATTACTCACATCGGCGGGTTAAACAGTGTGGTCGATACAACCCTTAATTTGCCGAAGCTTCCAGGCGGAAAGAAGCTGATTTATACCAATATTGATCTGGAACTGACTGCGCTTACCGATTTAGCAGAAAAAGGCAAAGTTAATCCATTGTTGGGCCGTTTAGCTGAAATAGTCGAGCAGAGCAATGGTCTATGGTCAACCGCGGCGGAGCAATATTTACTAGCAAATGCCAAACCAATCTAGATTGTATGTGAATAATTTTTTGTGATTATAAGGTTGCTTCAACGAAATAGAAGACAGTAGCCAGTAGTTAGTATTCAATAGTTAATAGTGCAAGAAAAGTTTTGGGGTCTTGTTTAATAAACAAAGAGATTGATGAAACTCGGGGAGCGGCATAAGACTTAAAAAGGTTTTTGGCTTCGGAAATCTGTAAAAATCCTACTGACTACTGAATTCTGTCCAAAATTCATTAACATACAAGGAGGGCAACATGGCAACCCCAGTTATTATGCCCCGGCAGGGGCAATCGGTTGAAAGTTGTATCATCGCCAAATGGCATAAACAACAAGGCGACCGGGTCGCCGTCGGAGATATCCTCTTTTCGTACGAGACCGATAAGGCCAGTTTTGAAGAAGAATCCAAGGTTAGTGGAGTTATGCTGGAGATTTTTTTCGAAGCAGGCGATGATGTGCCTTGTCTCACTACGGTATGCGTCATTGGAAATGCCGGAGAAAGCGCTGTCGGATTCAGTCCGAATAACTCAGATATCACACCGGAGAAACCTGCCGCCAGGAAAATAGCGAATGGGCAAACCGAAATGCCAAGTCAGACGTATCCGGATCAGAATGCTCCGGTAATTCAAAGCTATACAGGCGCAACCCCCGATACCAGGGTGAAGCTTTCGCCGCGGGCCCGAGTCCTGGCGGAAAAGAGCGGGATTGACTACCGTTATGCCACCCCCTCCGGGCCTTATGGAAGAATTATTGAACAAGATATCATCGCCCTTAAAGAAGCCGGCGTTGCCTTTACTGCCCCGGCAATAGCCGAACAATCCAAGGGAGTAGCGGGAAATATTCCTGTCGGAACCGGACTCGGCGGTAGAATCACCACTTCCGATTTGAAACCGTCACCAATTGATGCCGCTCAGCCGGTAACTCCTAATGTTCCCGCGGCAGCTTCCGCCGGGCCCCTTTATGAGGAAGTTAAACTTTCTAATATCCGTAAAGTTATTGCCAAAACGATGCACCATTCGCTTTCAGTTGCAGCGCAACTCAGTTTAAATGCTTCATTTGATGTTTCCGATATTTTGGAATTCCGGAAAAGACTAAAGTCCGCCCCGGAAGATTTGGGACTTGCGAATATCACCATTAACGATATTATCATTTACGCCGTATCGCGCACCTTACTTAACCACCAGGCGCTCAACGCGCATTTTCTGGATGACAAAATGTTATATTTTAAAAACGTTAACCTGGGTGTAGCAGTGGATACCGAAAGAGGCTTAATGGTCCCGACGCTGTTTAACGCCGATCAAAAATCGTTAAATGAAATTTCTAATGAAGTTAAAAAACTGGTAAAAGACTGTCAGTCCGGTACGGTTAACCCCGATCTTTTGAAAGGCGGCAGCTTTACCGTTACCAACCTGGGAACTCTCGACATCGAGAGCTTCACGCCGGTATTGAACCCGCCGCAAACCGGGATTCTAGGTGTAAATAATATTATGCAGCGGGTTAAGGAGGTCGAGGGCGATTATCAATTTTATCCGGCCATGGGACTATCCCTGACCTTTGACCACCGGGCGATTGACGGTGCTCCGGCAGCCAGGTTCCTGCAAGAACTTAAAAGCAACCTTGAGAATTTCAGTATAATGTTGGCGAGGTGAACGGATTGCTATACGATTTAATCATTATCGGCGGCGGCCCGGCCGGGTATTTAGCCGCAGAAAGAGCCGGTCATGAAGGGCTCAGTGTGTTATTGATCGAAAAGCGGTTTGTCGGCGGTGTTTGTCTGAATGAAGGCTGTATCCCGTCCAAAGCTTTACTTTATTCAGCCAAGATCTGCGATCATGCCAAGCAGGGACAAAAGTATGGCGTGACTGCGGAGAATGTGGCCTTAAATCATGAAACCGTTATCCAACGGAAAAATAAAGTGGTAAACACTTTGGTTGCCGGAGTTAAAGGTAAACTGAGAAAGAATAAGGTCGAGCTGGTGGAAGGCGTGGCCGCAGTTTCAGGCAAAAACGCGAACGGATTTGAAATTAAAGTGGACGAAAAGGTTTATTCCGGGAAACAGCTATTGATTGCCACCGGTTCAATACCGGTTATCCCTTCGCTGCCGGGAGTTACAGCAAGCATTGAAAAAGGCTTTGCCCTAACCAACCGGGAGATCCTGGATCTTAAGGAAGTCCCCGGTTCCCTGGTGATCGTCGGGGGCGGTGTCATCGGGTTGGAAATGGCCTCCTATTATAACTCGGCCGGCAGTAAGGTCACGGTAGTTGAGATGCTTGATCACATTGGCGGAGCTACTGACCGGGAAATCGCCGCGATTCTCCTGAAAAATTATGAAAAAAAGGGCGTCGCATTTAAACTGAACGTCAGAGTTACCGAGATCAAGGATGGAGCCGTTGTTTATCAGTCCGGCGAAGAAACGGCGACGGTTAAAGCGGATAAAGTACTGCTAAGTATCGGGAGAAGACCGGCCACCGTAGAACTGGGTCTGGAACGGATCGGGGTTGAAACGGAAAGCGGGCGCATCAAGACGGATGAACGGGGCAAAACCAACGTCGCTGGCGTATACGCAGCTGGGGATGTGAACGGCGTTTCAATGCTCGCTCATACCGCTTACCGTGAAGCGGAAGTGTGTATTAATAATATTTTAGGCAAAAAAGATTACATGCGTTATCAGGCGATTCCGTCGGTCATCTATACTAATCCGGAAGTGGGAGCAGTCGGTGAAACCGAAGCATCGGCCAGCCAAAAAGGGATTGAATACGAAATGGCTAAACTTTCGATGCGGTACAGCGGGCGATATCTGGCTGAAAATGAAGCAGGCGACGGGATTTGTAAGGTTTTAGTCGACCAGAAATACCGTAAAATTATCGGCGTTCATCTGATCGGTAACTATGCATCGGAAATCATCTATGGCGCTGCCCTGATGATTGAAACAGAGATGCGGGTCGATGACTTAAAAGAATTGGTCTTCCCGCATCCGACGGTTTCTGAAATAATCCGGGAAGCGATATTTGAATTTTAAGAGAGAAAAGGGGACGAGGCAATGTCAAAGCAACTTTACGTTGATCCGAAAGAGATCAGGAAAAGCGCCAAGATTAAGTTTACGGATATCCCGGTCAATCAATATAATAAGACGATCGGCGATGAGCAGGAAAATTTTTCAAAGGCCGACTTGATGAGAATATTCAGGGATATGGGGATTATCAGGGAGTTTGAAACGATGCTCTATTCCATCAAGACCACCAATGAATATAACGGGATCCAGTATAATAATCCCGGTCCGGCCCATCTCTCCACCGGCCAAGAAGCTTCCGCCGTTGGCCAGGCCTATTTGCTGGATGTCGATGATTATATCTTCGGCTCCCATCGCAGTCATGGCGAAATTTTGGCCAAGGGATTAGCGGCCATTGAAAAGCTTCCGGAGGCCGCTCTGCTCTCGATTATGGAACAGTTTTGGGATGGAGCTATCTTAAGAGTCGTTGAAAACGGTAAACAAAAGGCAAACAGCGTAAAAGAACTGGCGATCGACTTTTTGGTTTATGGAGCATTAGCGGAAATTTTTGCGCGGGAAACCGGGTTCCAAAAAGGTTTGGGCGGTTCGATGCATGCCTTCTTTACACCCTTTGGGATTTATCCCAATAACGCGATTGTAGGCGGCTCGGCCGGTATCGCCATGGGAGCCGCCCTCTTCAAAAAGGTTAACCGGAAAAAGGGAATCGTCATTTCCAATGTCGGCGACGGTTCGTTGGGCTGCGGCCCGGTATGGGAAGCGATGAATATGGCCACCATGGATCAGTTTAAATACTTATGGGAAGAAGGCTTCCAGGGCGGTCTGCCGATTATTTTCAATTTCTTCAATAATCAATACGGCATGGGCGGTCAAACCGCCGGCGAGACCATGGGCTACGGTATGCTGGCCCGGTTCGGCGCGGGGGTTAATCCGGAACAAATGCATTCCGAACGGATTGACGGTTATAACCCGCTAGCGGTCATTGATGCCATCCGTCGCAAGAAACAGTTAATCGTCGAAAATAAGGGGCCGGTACTCTTGGATACGGTAACTTACCGTTTCGCCGGGCATTCTCCCTCCGATTCCTCAAGCTACCGGAGTAAAGAAGAGATTGAAGCCTGGATGGGGCATGATTCGCTAAATGAATACAAAGCTAAACTGATCAAAGCCAAAGTTGCCGCCAATGAAGAATTCGACACCATCTTAAATGATGCGAAAGAGCTAATTACTAAAATATGTAAGTTGGCCGTGGACGAAAACATTTCGCCCCGGATGAATCTGGTGCGGCAACCTAAGGCCATTGAAGCTTTGATCTTCTCCAATAGCAAGCTGGAGAAGCTGGAGGACCGGGAATGCGATGTGCTGCTGCCTAAAGCGGAAAATCCCCGGGTGCAGCAGATTAGTAAGAAAGCGCGTTATGCTTTTGAAAACGGGAAGCCGGTCGCCAAGAATAAGCTCTACCAATTACGCGACGGCATTTTCGAAGCCGTGATCGATAAATTTTATCAGGATCCGACCCTGATTGCTTACGGCGAGGACAACCGGGACTGGGGCGGAGCCTTTGCGGTCTACCGCGGTTTAACTGAAGCCCTCCCTTACCACCGGTTCTTCAATACTCCGATCTCGGAAGCGGCCATCGTGGCTGCGGCGGTAGGTTACGGCATGAGCGGCGGCAGAGTCATCGCCGAGTTGATGTATTGCGACTTCCTGGGCCGGGCCGGCGATGAAGTATTTAACCAGCTTTCCAAATGGCAAGCAATGAGCGCCGGTTTGATTAAAATGCCGGTGGTACTAAGGGTGTCGGTGGGTTCCAAGTACGGGGCTCAGCATTCCCAGGACTGGACTTCGCTGTGTGCTCATGTTCCGGGCTTAAAAGTTGTCTTCCCGGTCACCCCTTATGATGCGAAAGGCTTGATGGACAGCGCCCTGGCAGGAACGGACCCGGTCGTCTTCTTTGAGAGCCAACGCCTTTACGATATCGGCGAAATGTTTCATGAAAACGGCGTTCCGGAAGGATATTATGAGATTCCCATCGGTGAACCCGATATTAAACAAGCGGGGAAAGACATTACCTTCCTAACCGTTGGCGCGACCCTCTACCGGGCTTTGGACGCCGCCAAGATCCTCGAGGAGAAATACGGTTTAACGGTAGAAGTGATCGATGCCCGCTCTTTAGTCCCCTTTAACTACGAGAAGGTGTTGGAATCGGTTAAAAAGACCGGAAGAATCATTTTGGCCAGTGATGCCTGTGAAAGAGGTTCGCAGTTGAAAGACATGGCTCAAACCGTTAGCGAACTTGCCTTTGATTATCTGGATGCGCCTCCGGTAGTTATCGGAGCGAAAAATTGGATTACTCCGGCTCATGAGTTGGAAGAACATTTTTTCCCACAGCCGGGATGGTTCATTGATGCGATTCACGAGAAAATCATGCCGCTCAAAGGGCATGTAGCCGCGACCAATTTTACTCCCAATGAACAATTGCGGATTAGCCGTTGGGGAATATAAAGATATTCTTGCAAAAGAATTGCTTTTTCGGCATAATAATGTTGATTTATCATTAATCTAAGCCCCGTGAGTCATGGGGTTTTTTATTCCGGAGAGTCAAAGGGTTTCTTAATGTACTTTGTTAAAGTTCACTAATTTAACTCGTTTTGAAAATATTCGTGAAATTTTGATAATAACGAATAAGGGGAGTTACTTGATGACTAGCGAAACACATATTTTTCAAAGCAATTCTCATAATCCGTGGTACAATTTGGCAGTTGAAGAGCTTTTGCTGGATACGGTAAAAGAAAATCAGTCCATACTCTACTTATGGCAAAATTGTGATACTATTGTTATCGGTAAAAACCAAAATCCGTGGAAAGAGTGCCGGGCGGGAATGCTGGAAAAAGACGGGGGGTATCTGGCTCGAAGGCTTTCCGGAGGCGGAACGGTATATCATGATTTGGGAAACTTGAATTTTACTTTTTTAATGGGTCGTGAGCACTATAATTTACCAAAACAAACCGGCGTTATCTTGGCAGCGGTTAGAAGATTGGGAATTCCGGCTGAAATGAACGG
>JAEWZY010000066.1 GCA_023394955.1 Bacillota bacterium | reverse complement strand
CGTCAGCGTAAAATACCCGTTTTTGCGGCTCCCGTGGAATTCAAGCCATCCCAGGAGCTTGAGGATTTTAAGATCACGCGTCACCGTATTCCGGGATGCGCCGGTAATCCGCCGCATCTCCGCGACGGAAAGCTTTTTCTTCTCTCCCAGGGCCAGCAGAATCTGAGCCAACCGGTTTGGAATACTGGGCTGACCGAAATAAACCTTTTTCTCCTCCGCCGACCGCCAAATCAGCGAAGCCAATTCCCGGATCGACGATGAAGCCTCAATTTGCTCCGATGTAGACTCAAAATTGGGCGATGTAGACTCAGTTTTGTATGATGAAGCACCAGTTTTCTCCAATGTAGACTCAAATTCGGACGATAAAGCACCAATTTTCTCTGATAAAGACTCAACATGGTTTAATGTAGCATCAAAATTCTCCGATGTAGACCCAATTTTCTCAGATGAAGCATCAAATTTCTGTTTCAAAGACTCGAACTCGGAGGTTAAAGACTCAAACTCCACCGCCAGCGATTGGGACAGCAATTGTTGATACCGGATTTTGGCCTTAAAAGCATCCAGTTTCCGTTGCAAATCGCCCACTGCGTCTTTGATATTATCATTTTGCATGGTGATAACCTCCCGGTCGCCACAACCTGGCAAATCTCTGATAAGCTGCCGAACCCTCATTCAGGAAGGAGAAGCTATTATAGGAATAGGAACAATATTCCGTAAAGAAGATTATGAGTCAAAATAGTAAAGTCTTCTCCAGTATTAACATAGGCGTCCGGTTATTCGCCGCGCCTTTTTTCACTTTACCCTTTTCTCTTTATAATTTTAGATCTCCTCTTCCCCAAAGATCTCAACCGCCTCCACCCGCAAATCCCCTTCAAAAATTCCGACACTCACCGTATCGCGCCGGTCGTAAACCGCCGGTTTGGCGTATTTGCCATCTTGTTGAAGGGTAAAAACCATGATCGTCCGGTCCAAAGGTTGGATCAGCCAATACTCTTTAACACCAACCCTTTCATATAGATCTAACTTAATCTTCAAATCTTTCGTTGCAGAATGGGGGGATAAGATCTCAATCACCAAGTCGGGAACGCCTAGACAACCTCGTTCATCCAGCTTGGAATGATCACAAACTACAGTCAAATCCGGCTGAACCACGGTGCGAACCATTTCTCCCGGTTCATCCCCTTGAGGCAGCCGGACATCAAATGGAGCCAAATACACCTTGCAGGGCTTATTCTTCAAATAGTTGGCGAACTGTAAATATAACTCACCCAATATTTCCTGGTGTTTCCGGGAAGGCGCGGGGGACATATCGTAAGGAACCCCGTCAATTATCTCCCAGCGCTGGTCCTCGGGCCATTTTTCATAGTCAGCGTAGGTGAAAGTTTCTTTGGACGCCGCGCAAGGACTGGTTTCCCTAACTTTAAAACTCACCGTTACCACCTCCAAAGCTAAACTTGTCAAAATAAAATTCTGTATCTTCCTTCCATGGCATAGCAAAATATTGGCCTGACCGAAACAAATCATTTCTCCTCCGCTGACCGCCAAAGTTGAAAAACCAGCACCGCGCCTTTAGTATTATCATTTTGCTTGGTGATAACCTCCCGGACGCCACAATCTCCGCAAATCTCTGATAAACCGTCGGACCCTCATTCAGGAAGGAGAAGCTATTAATGGTAAAATTCTATCCTTTCCTACTTTTCCCTCTTGTTAAACAAAAAAACACGAAAATCATATCCGTGTTCCCTACCCTACAAAAATTAGATTAACGTCTTTATAACCAGTTTCGATCTTTTCCAACCATCAATCCGACTCATCCCTTAGCGGCAAAAGGCAAAACATTCAACGGCCGCATCATATCATAGTCCTCATGCTCCAAAAGATGGCAATGCCAGACGTAACGTCCGGTATAGGGCCCGAAACGGACGATGATCCGGGTGACTTCCGCCGGAGCATTCCGGACCGTATCCTTCCAGCCTTGTTCGGCGGGAACGGGCGCCGCCGGCGGACCGGTGAAAACAATCTCCTGGGTCCGGTTAAAATGACCCGCGTCAAACGGCTGTCGATTCAGCAGTTGAAACTGGACCTGATGCAAGTGGATGGGATGGGCCACAAAACCGGGATTGATGAGATTCCAGATTTCGACCGCGCCCCGCCTGGGCTCTTCCGTCACCGGATCATGCCATGCCTTTCCGTTTAACAAAAAAACGAGACGTCCGTATTGATCGCGCCGGACGACCATACTGAGGTCCCGCCGGACTTTAGCCAGTCTTTCCGGAATCGGAACGACCGGGCAAAGCTGGTCCGGGAGACAACTGCCGTCTTTACCCTTTAGGGGCAATACTACCCTGAACTCCATCACCTGACCGGTAGTTTCCGGATCCACGGGAGTACCGGCCGGAAAAGGCGTCGGCGCATTATTCCGGAGTATCAGATGCTTCCCTTGATAATTAGAAAAGTCCGCTATCACATCGGCCCGTTCCGCCGGGGCCAGGGTTAATTCGGCGAGCCTGACGGGGGCGGTTAAAAACCCTCCATCAGTACCGATCTGGTATAAAGGAAGCTCCGGGTCGCATCGCATCCGATAAAAGCGATGGTTGGAACCGTTCAAAAACCTAAGCCGGTACTTGCGCGGTTCCACTTCCAGATAGGGCCAGACCTTTCCGTTGACCAGAATCATTTCGCCGTCAACCCCGGGGGTGATGCACGGATCAATCCCCGGTACCGGCGGTTGCGGTTGACTAGGGTAGAATAACGAACCGTCGGGGTTAAAGGAACGGTCTTGAATCAGCAACGGGATCTCATAATCGCCTCGGGGCAGATTTAATTTTTTCTCCAGGCTGTCCCGGATCAGATAAAACCCGGCCAAACCGGCATACACATTTAACCGGGTGATTCCCATCGCGTGATCATGGTACCAGAGGGTGGCGGCCGGCTGACGATTGGGGTACCAATAAACCTGCCGGTTGAAGTAAGGACCGGTCCGGTTGAAGTTATCCGTAAACCACGCTTCCGGATAACCGTCGCTTTCCGGCCGGACCCGAGCGCCATGCACATGGACGACTGACCTTACCTCCGGAACATCCATCTCCCCGTGCAAGGTTTTATCAACCGGGAGAAAATGCTTCTTTGGCAAGTGGTTTTCCCATTTAATCAAAACTTTTTCATTGCGCCGGACATTAATCACCGGACCCGGCCAGGTACCTTCATAACCCCAGATGAGCGTATCCGGCAACTCACCATGGAGCGACTGATAAGTTTGAATCATCCGGACCTCATAATAGGTTTCTTTTTGATTCTTATATTTAGGCGAAAGGGTTTTGGGTATTGGCAGCCGGTCTAGATACTTTTTAAGTGACAGCATTGTAGCCCATCCTTGATAAAAATACCTAGATCATCTTATGTTAAAAATCTTCAAAATGAACCTGGCGGGTCCCATCTTCCATCCATATGAAAAATGATATACAATGATATACTCGGAAATTTCAAAAGTAGCCCGAAACCCCCTCATCAGGTGCGAACGGTCTGGAGCCGCTGAGAGGCGGAATTGAAGTTCGAAGAGTGAAAGGGAAGAGCGAAGTTAGAAATTGTACCCTTACTTGGTTTCTTTCAGTTTTAAATAAGCAAGATAATACGTATATAAAGCATAAATCGACATCAGGATCGCTAAACCGATCACCACTTGCCCGACGACTTTATGAATAAAAAATGATCCAAACCCCAGGAAAAAGGCTACGGTCGCGTTTTTCCCGCACCGATTGGCCGGAATGACCTGTTTCATCTCTTTTACCAAAAATGCTCCCGCCCCAACCTGAATCAACTCTTTAACCAGATAAACCACGACCATCCAAACGGGCAATCCCCATTTAACGGTCAACGCCAACAACATACCGCCGGTCACCAGTTTATCAGCTAATGGATCAAGAACCTTCCCCAACTCGCTCACTTCATTACGGGAACGGGCCGCCCAGCCGTCGGCCACATCCGTCAAACCGGCGATTAAAAGCAAGATTAACGCCCAAACAACCCCTTGAGAGGTACCTCTGGTCAATTGGTGAAAAATTAAAGGCGCCAGAACAAACCGGCTGGAGGTAATCCAATTAGCTAAGGTCAACGTTTACACCTCTGAAAGTTTTTTAAAATATCTAAAATTATTTATTCTGGTTGGAAATTGTTTTTCCTCTTTTTAAAAAAACATCCCTTCAAGTAATTAACTCAAAGGGATGAGAATTTAATATCTTTGATCAATCCACCGAATAGTTCGGGGCTTCCTTGGTGATTTGAATATCGTGGGGATGGCTTTCCCGTAAACCGGCGGCGGTAATCCGCACGAATTTGGTCTTGGTCTTCATCTCCTCAATGGTCCGGCAGCCGCAATAACCCATTCCGGCCCGGAGCCCGCCGACCAACTGAAAAGCTGTCTCCGACAATGAACCTTTAAAGGCCACCCGGCCTTCGATCCCTTCCGGGACCAGCTTTTTTTGGTCCTCCTGGAAATACCGGTCTTTGCTCCCTTGTTTCATGGCGGAGACCGAACCCATCCCCCGGTATACCTTATAACTTCTCCCTTGATAAATTTCCATATCCCCGGGGCTTTCCTCGGTCCCCGCAAACAAACTGCCGATCATTATCACATCGGCGCCGGCGGCAATCGCTTTGCAAATATCCCCCGAGTATTTGATCCCGCCGTCGCTGACGATGGGAACGCCGTATCTCCGGGCTGCCTGGGAGCAGTTATAAACCGCCGTGACTTGCGGTACACCGATCCCGGCTATCACCCGGGTAGTGCAGATCGATCCCGGCCCAATTCCCACTTTAACCACATCCGCGCCGGCCTCGATCAAGTCGGTAGTCGCCTCGGCCGTGGCTACGTTGCCGGCCATCAACTCAGTATTGGGGAAGTTCTTCTTTAATTCCCGCACCACCGTTAGCACATTTTTACTATGACCGTGAGCCGAATCAACGGCGATTAGGTCCACTCCGGCTTCGATTAAGGCCCCGGCCCGTTCCAAGGTTCCGCTGGTTCCCACCGCCGCCGCTACCCGGAGCCGTCCCCGTTCATCCTTGGTCGAGTTAGGGTATTGGACCGCTTTTTGAATGTCCTTGATGGTGATCAGGCCTTTTAAGTTGAAATCTTTATCTACTAAGGGCAATTTTTCGACCCGGTGTTTTTGTAAAATGGCTTTCGCCTGCTCTACTGTGGTCCCAACTGAAGCGGTAATCAAGTTTTCTTTGGTCATCACATTCTTGATTGGTTGCTCGAAATTAGTTTCAAAACGAAGGTCCCGGTTGGTTAAGATGCCGACTAACTTACCATTAGCAGTAATCGGCACGCCGGAGATCCGGTAACGTT
Source organism: Bacillota bacterium (assembly GCA_023394955.1). Lineage (GTDB taxonomy): Bacteria > Bacillota > UBA4882 > UBA8346 > UBA8346 > JAAYHS01. Next base: position 71,448 of record JAEWZY010000066.1, on the reverse strand, counting down.
CCATTATTTCCAAGGCTTCATTGATAGAGTTTTCAGGGCCTAAAGAAATCGGATCAGTAATTACTCCGTGTTCCGAACGTTTTACCTTGTCCACTTCCAAAGCTTGTTGCTGAACCGACATGTTCTTATGAATTACTCCCAACCCGCCTTCCCTGGCTAGGGCGATTGCCAGCCTGGCTTCAGTGACCGTATCCATGGCGGCGCTGATTAAAGGGATATATAAACTAATCTTCTTCGTCAATTTAGTGCCGGCATTTACCTCGCTTGGTAAAACCTCAGACTTTGCCGGAACTAACAAAACATCGTCAAAGGTTAGCGCTTCTTCTAAAAATCTTTCGTTTAGCAAGCCAAATCACCCTCCGTAAATTTTTAGCAAAAGTTTAAAAATAGCTTTTATAGTCGAAATAAATTTTTTAGTTTATTCTCGTTAATATCATTTTCAGCTGTGCCTTACCGGCCCAGCCACAAAAAAGGCTTTCTTAATTTTATTTATTCTATCATAGAAGAACTGTTTTGATAAGCTACAAAATCGGTCGAAAAAAGGTTTTAACATATAGTTCAATAGATCCTTTTCCGGGTTCAAGCAATCAACGCGCCGATTGCAGCTATTAATAACGGCTGATGAACCAGGTAAATTAGTAGTGAATGTCGCCCTAAAAACGAAAATGTTTTTACAATTGGATTATTCGAAAACTTGATCCAATTTAATCTTGGCTCCCCTCCCGGATAAAAATAATTACCCAAAAAGATACCGATTAAAATATATCCCAACCACGGCGCAATTGGGAAATAGTCAACACTATTAAAACCGGCCGGTACCAAACCCAACCAGGCCAGCCAGGCAAAGTTAAAGCGGAACCTGCTCAAATAATATCCCGCTGGAATAATGGCGGCTCCTAGCATCAGGTTCCGGTATCCAAACGCCAGCAAAGGGTAGATCAATACCGAACTCACCCCCATCAGGTGCAAAATCCCGAAGCTCACAAATCCTTCTTTTAAAAAAAGGTAAGTTGTGATGGTAATCATCATCCCCCACCCAAACAGCTGCGCCCCCTTAAGGAGCCGGCTTTGAAAGACCGCCCTTTTCCCCCGATGGTTGCGCGCATAATTCAAATAAGCGGCGAGCCCAAAAAGGGCCAAAAAAAGCATGGCCGTTCCTTGTTGCCAAAGATTAAAAATACCGCCCTCCAAGGGACGACCCCTTTTCAATAATGCAAAAACCTCAAAACCATGAAAAATCACCATTGAAACTATGGCGATTCCTCTTAAAAAATCGAGCTCCCCGAAGCGGGGCAAACCGGATTTACCCATAGGGTTATTCTGTCACAAAAAACTAATCCTATATTAATTGGGGAAATGCCTTCAAAGGTTAATCCCTGTTAATCCTGGGGTGGTTGTGAAAATATAGTTACCGGCCGTTCGAATTAAACAGAAATCAAAAAAAAGTATTTGACAGCAAACACAAATAAACGTAAAATTATTCGAGGAGGAATAAACTTGATGTTTCCTGAAGAACGGCATTCAATCATTGTTGATACCCTAAATAAGCAAGGCCGCTGCCTGGTAGCTGACTTAGCCAAACAAATGGAGGTCTCCGAGGTAACTATCAGACAGGATTTGGATGCCTTAGAACGGGAAGGTTTGCTCCGCCGGACCCATGGGGGAGCGATTTTACCTTCCAAAATCGGTTTTGAGCGCCCCTTTCAAGTTGAAGAGACTTCTTTCAAAGACCAAAAGGAACGGATCGCTCAGGCCGCCGCGGAACTGATCTCCCCCGGCGACACCTTAATCTTGGATGTCGGGACTACGGTTTCCGAATTGGCTAAAAAACTTTTGGACCACAATAATTTGACCATTTTTACCAACGCTCTCAATATCGCGACCATTCTCGAAGCTAATCCGGAGATAACAACGATCGTCACCGGCGGCACTCTCCGGGCCAAGCAGCATTCTTTGATCAATCCATACGCCACCTTAATCTTGGAGAAAATCCGGGTCGATCTGGCCTTCATCGGAGTGGGCGGCATCGAGGCCGAACATGGGATCACCAACGTTAATATCGCCGAAGCTGAAATCAAATCAATATTCCTAAAAGCAGCCGGCCGGCGGGTTGTCCTGGCTGATTCCAGCAAGATCGGGAACATTGGTTTGGTGAAAATATCGGATCTGGAACAGATCGATTTATTAATTACCGATAAACAAGCTGACGCCAAAGAGATTGCTTCCTTACGCAAAAAAGGGTTAAAGGTAGTATTAGTATAGATCTTTAAAGAAAAGAGGCTCGCCCCGATGACCATTCCGAAAACTGATTTCACCAAAGAAAAAACGCTCATGCCGGATGGTAGGTACTTGATTTACTATAGTTTCGAACCTGACATCAAACCTGAAAACGGATCGGAACGGGAAAAAATTTAAATAAATCATACTGAGGAAGATAACCATGTCTGAATTACGATGGCATCCTTTTTTAGAAGAATGGGTAATTACCGCTACTCACCGGCAAGACCGGACTTTTCTCCCACCCAAGGATTATTGCCCATTATGCCCTACCAAACCCGGCGGATTCCCGACCGAAGTTCCTCAAGACAACTATGATATTGTAGTCTTTGAGAATAAATTTCCATCACTTCGTAAAGAACCGCCCCAACCGGCGGTGGCGGCGACTGAGGTTTCTCCGGTGAAGTCAGCTCAAGGTATTTGCGAGGTTGTTGTCTATACCTCGGAACATACCATGACTTTAGCCAATATGCCCTTGAGCCGGATCCGCAATCTGCTCCGGGTCTGGCAAGATCGCTACCAAGAATTAGGCGCCCTCGATTATATCAAGTATGTCTTGGTCTTTGAAAATAAAGGAGAAGCCGTTGGAGTGACCTTGCACCATCCCCATGGGCAAATTTACGCCTTCCCTTTTATTCCCCCGAAAATCGAAACCGAACTTCAAGCCTCGGCTAAGTATTACCGGCAAAATGAAAAATGCCTTTTCTGCGCGACTCTGGAAGAGGAGTACCGTGATGGCAGGCGAATCGTCTTTGAAAGCGAAAGATTCGTAGCTTTTATCCCATTTTTCGCCCGTTATCCTTATGAGGTCTATCTGGCCCCCAAAAAACATCTGGCTTCGTTAAATGACTTCTCCCCCGCCGACCTGGACGACTTGGCCATGACCCTAAAAGGTTTGTTGCTAAAATACGATCTCTTATTTAACCTTTCATTGCCATATATTATGGTAATCCATCAAGCCCCTACCGATGGAAAGGATTATCCGGATTACCATTTCCATTTTGAATTTTACCCACCCCTTAGGACCGCGACCAAACTTAAATTTTTAGCCGGTTGTGAGTCGGGAGCGGGTAGTTTTATAAACGATACTTTAGCGGAAGAAAAAGCGGCGGAGCTTCGCCAGGTTGGACCCAAAAACATTCAGGAAGTTCTAGTCCTGGAAAATGAATCGAGGTGACCGGTGATGGCTCAAGTAAATAACGTCCAAACCATGGTGAACGCTTTTAATAATGTCTTCGGCGCAACAGACCCCCAAGTCATCGCCCGGGCTCCCGGCCGGGTTAATCTAATTGGCGAACATACTGATTATAACAAAGGCTTCGTCTTCCCGATGGCTTTGGATTTCCAAATTTTAACCGCTGCGCGCCAACGCAGCGACCGGCTGGTCCGGATTCATTCCCTTGATTACCGGAAAACCGTAGAGTTTTCTTTGGACGGTCCCATTCGCTATGATGCTGAAGACCGTTGGAGCAATTATCCCCGAGGCGTATTGTCCCTTTTATTAGAGAGTGGCATTGAACTCTCCGGCGTCGATCTGCTCTTTACGGGCGACATTCCCCAAGGCTCCGGTTTGAGTTCCTCGGCAGCCCTTGAAGTTGGAGTGGCGATTACGCTCCAAGCGCTAAAAGGTTTTTCCATGAATGGCCCGAAATTGGCCCGCCTCTGTCAACAGGCGGAGAATGAATTTGTAGGAATGAATTGTGGGATCATGGATCAATTCATCTCAGTAATGGGCCAAAAGGACCATGCTTTGTTTCTGGACTGCCGTTCTTTGGAATACCGGCAAGTACCTCTGAAACTCGATGAATACCGGATTGTAATCTGCCATAGCGGGATTAAACATTCTCTGGTGGATTCGGAATATAATAAGCGGCGTAAGGAATGTGAAACCGGAGTAAAAGTTCTCTCCCAACGGTTCCCCAATATAAAAACCCTGCGGGACGCAGACCTTACCCAACTTGACGCTTGCCAAACCGGACTCGATCCTATAGTTTACAAACGGTGCCGTCATGTGATTACCGAAAACCGGCGCGTCTTGGAGAGCATAAACGCGCTTAAACAAAATGATTTAAAAACTTTTGGGATTTTAATGAATGACTCCCACGACTCATTACGGGATGATTACCAAGTAAGCTGTACTGAAATCGACCTTCTGGTCCAGCTAGCCCGAGACTTTAACGGAGTATTAGGCTCTAGAATCACCGGAGGCGGTTTTGGAGGTTGTACTGTAAATTTGGTTCCTAATGGGATAATCGGAGACTTCATCCGAAAAATAACGGCTTTTTATCAAACAGCGACCGGGATCACGCCGCAATTATATATCAGCGCTCCAGCAGCGGGAGCAGAGATTATCAGGAGGTAATTCAATGAAAGTATTAGTTGCCGGCGGAGCCGGGTACATCGGAAGCCAAGTCACTTATGATCTGGCTCGCAATGGCCATCAACCGGTGGTCTACGACAACTTGAGCAAGGGACATCGGGCTGCCGTAAAAGTCGGCCGTTTGGTGGAGGGCGATCTAAACGACGCGGAACTTCTTAAAAAGATTTTGACCACTGAAAAAATTGAAGCTGTAGTTCACTTGGCGGCTTTTAGCCTGGTTGGGGAGTCAGTTCAAGATCCAGGAAAATATTTTCATAATAATATCGCCAACGGAATAATTCTCTTAGACGCCATGCGCGCTTGCGGCGTCAAATATTTTGTTCTTTCCTCGACAGCGGCGGTTTACGGCGAACCGGAACGGACGCCAATCACTGAAGACCATCCCAAAAAGCCGACCAATCCTTATGGTTTCTCCAAACTGACCTTGGAAGGCATTTTGGAAGCTTATGACCGCGCCTATGGCCTTCGTTATATATCGTTGCGTTATTTTAACGCCGCCGGAGCCGATCCTGAAGCGGGAATCGGCGAGGACCACGATCCCGAAAGCCATTTAATCCCCATTGTATTACAGACTGCCTTGGGAACGCGAGAAAGCATTCAACTTTTTGGGACTGATTATCCCACTGCCGACGGTACTTGCGTTCGTGATTACATCCATGTGGCCGACCTTTCTCAAGCCCATTTGCTGGCCTTAGCCGCGTTAACCGGAGGGAAATCATCCAATATTTATAACCTCGGCAATGGGCATGGTTATTCAAATCTGGAAGTTATCGAAGCCGCCCGCAAGGTTACCGGCAAACCGATTAAAGTAAGCGAAGCCCCGCGCCGTCCCGGAGACCCGGCGATTCTGGTCGCTTCTTCCGACCGTATTAAGGCGGAACTGGGTTGGAAACCTGAATATTCAAAGTTGGAAGAGATTATCGCCACGGCTTGGAATTGGCACAGTCGTCATCCTAATGGATTTCAAAACGACTAAAGTTTATTAAGTTCATTTTCGTTTTAATTAATCACTTATCACATACAATCACATACAAAAAGTCTATAGCGGAGGAGAAGACCATGAAAATTGGGATTTTAACCAGTGGTGGGGATGCTCCCGGAATGAATGCGGCAATCAGAACGGTGGTCCGGAAAGCCCTTTATCATGGCTGTGAAGTTCACGGCATTAAAAGAGGATATAGCGGCTTATTAACTGGAGAAATCGTCTCCCTTAGTTCCCGGTCGGTCAGTGATATTCTTCAGAAGGGCGGGACTATTCTCCAGTCAGCCCGGTGCCCCGAGTTTAAAACCTCGGAGGGACAAGCCAAGGCCAAAGCCCAACTGGAAAAGTTAGGCTTGAATGGACTGGTGATCATTGGCGGCGACGGTTCCTTCCGCGGGGCCCAAGTCCTCAATAAAATGGGTTTTTTAACGGTTGGAATCCCAGGGACCATCGATAACGATATCGGCGGCACCGACTACGCCATTGGTTTTGACACCGCGGTCAATACGGTTTTGGATGCGATTAACAAAATTAGGGACACCGCTTCCTCCCATAACCGGGTTTATGTTATTGAAGTAATGGGGAAAAATTCCGGATTTATCGCGGTCGGAGCTGGGCTTACCGGCGGGGCCGAAGCTATTTTAATTCCGGAAAATCCGATTAACCTTGACGATGTATCCGACAAAATCATCGCTAACACCAAATTAGGCAAAGCCCACAGTATCGTGTTGGTTGCCGAAGGGTATTTTGAAGACCCGGTCAACGCCGAGCATTCAAGCGGTTTCCGGGTGGGTAAATACATCGCGGAGAAAACCGGCTGTGACACTCGGATCACAATCCTCGGCCATCTTCAAAGGGGCGGCACGCCTACCTTTTTCGACCGCAAACTCGCGACTTTATTGGGAAATAGAGCAATTGAGCTTCTCTTGGAAGGCGAAACCGAAAAAATGGTGGGCATGGTTAACAACCGCATTCAAACTTTCCCCTTAGAAGAAGCGATTAGTACCAAAAAAAGAGTCAGTGAGCAGGAATTGGAATTAGCTGGTATTATGTCCAGTATTTAAAATCTAAAGGATTAAGCGAATGAACAAAAAGGAGAGATAAGAAATCTCTCCTTTTTAAACCCTTTTCATTATTTCTTTAATACATTATTATTCGGCGCCCATTTAACTTGCCATTCCGAATAATGTCTGGCCAACAACAAGGCTGGGGTATTGGTGTACCATTGATAATTAACCCGCCGTTCATGTTCAATCTCGGCGAGATTGTATTTTTTAATCCCGTCCCGCCCGGAGAAGAAAGGTTTATTGGCGCCGATTTCATAGAACCGGGCCCAAGTTGGAGGAGCAGTCGGATCTTGGATTACAACCCGGTCAAACCCTTCCGGTAACGATGGATCAGGCTTTTCGATTACCTTAATCCCGGTAATTTTAACCGAATCCAACCAAGCAACCGCCCCTTGGACCGCCGCGATAATCTCGGGGCTGGGTTTATCAATACTCATTAAGAACCGAATAATTCCTACGCTTTCTTGACCGCTGATGGACACCAGCTCGTAACTTCGGGCCTCAGTCGGGGCAAGGGTTTTTTGATCGTGCTGAGCGCACCAGGCGGTAAGTTTTCCGTCAACCCGGATTTGGGATTTGAGAATACAATCGATTCCTTTGGCTACCCCTTGGTCCGCTTTGGATTTACGCGCCTTATCGATGAACTTGAATTCCGGATTGGTCGTCCCGGCTATCTCCCGCAACAGATTCATTACCCTGATCATAGCCTCGTCATTATAGGTAATCCGCATATGATATTCCAAATTACCCTTCGGATAGTATTGAGGCCAACCGCCGTTAGGGTATTGGGCTTTTAATAAATAGTCGATTCCCTTGAGACAGCCCTCTTTAAACCGCTCGATCTTGGTAGCATTGTAAACTTTAGCCAGATATTGAATCTGGTCGGTAGTCGCATTATTATCGATGGTTGAATCATTGAGATTTTTCTTCTCAACCATCAGCGCCTGCCGGCTCTTTTCAGTTAATTCCTGGGCCATATCGATATTTTTAAACCAACCGCCGGTATCCCGTTGATAGAAAAGGACGTTATCGGCAATCCGGATCGCTTCCTTACTGGAATACCATTCCGGCTTCTGGCCCAGACAAGCGCCCCAGGTTACCGGAGCAGCGCTGACCGGTAGAGGCTTAGCCGCGGCTTTCGGCCCTTTCTGCCCTTTGACAATCACTATAAACTGAGTAGCTCCGGTGTTGCCTCCGTTTTCACCCAAGGTCACAACGGAATTTGCGGCAAAACTCTTTTCCCAAATGCTATAAATCACTTTGGGGGATGTTTGGTTATCGGTCAGGTCATCCCCGGTATCTTTCCAATCCGCCATCCAAGCCGGTTTGACCACGATTCGATCGTCGTGGGCAATATATACAGCGGCATCTTCTTTCACTTTAAAAGAAGCCATTACTTTACCGTAAAACCTCTTGGAATCGCAGCCGGTTCTAATCCAATCATAACCGGCATACTTATCGGGCATAGAAGCGATTAGATAAGAGCGATCTCCGAACATTTGCTCGTTAACTTGAATATTGGAGCGGACCGACCAATATCGGGATCTCTCGGAATCAAACAACTCCAATTCGTCGATGACCTCTGATTCGGTTGAAGCAATTTTCACCGAAGCAGTAGTCGTTTGAGTAGTTGTGCTTTCAATGCTTTCGAAGATTCCGGGATCCTCCATATCCGCTTTTGAACCCTCATAAACTTGGATATTATCTAGATAATGGCTTTTGTCGCTACTGCCGGGAGTATAAGAATCAAACGCGCCAATCTCCTGAACCGGTTTTAAAAATGGGATTTTTTCCGCTCTTAAAATACCGTTTATGTAAATGTTAACGACTTGGTTATTTACATCGGCTACAATTCGAAATCTGTACCATTTATCCTTTTCATAGGTTTCAATATTGACAAATTTGCCGTCCGGCGTTCGATAGGCGATCTTCGCCCCCGATCTTGATTCCAAATGGACCACGGAATTAGTCTGCTCCGGTCCTTTCAAGCATTCCGCATCGGTAAGCCGGACTATTTTGGCGGTACTACCCAAACTGGGTTGCATAAAAGACAATTCTAAGATTAAGACTCCATCACTACGAAATCTTTTTTTAAACGGTCTAAACCGTTTAACAATCCTAATGTTGCTAGTCCCCGGATCGAATAAATAAAGACTTCTATTATAGGGCTCCGGAGTTTCGGCAATCTCAACACTGCCGGCAGTCTCTTCAATCTCATACCCTGACGGTTTGGAGCCGATCGGCAAAGAATTGAAGTTGTCATCCACCAAAAAATCAATGGCCAATGAAGTCTCCCCGCTAAAAATGAAAATCATCATCATTAAGAATAAACCAGTAAGCCTTAACGAACTGTGCAATCCCTGTTTCTTCCCGAACAAAACAATACCCCCTTATTTGGACATGTTATACATCTATTATAAGTTTTTTTTTCAAAAAATGAAACACTTTATCTATAAAGATATAACAATTTTAATGGTTGTGCGATCATTTTCGATCGAATTCCTTTTTCGATGTTTTCAAATCCAGCCAGGAATTCGGGGCCTTTTGCAGAATTTATCTTTAATAGATTCGTATTTAAATTAAATAACTTTATTTAATGTCCCTATTTGCCGAATCAACTAAAAACTGTCAAGGTGCAAAAATGCGTTTAATTACTAAGATCAACCTCTATTTCGGAATAATCCTGATAATCCTGATGATCTCGGTATTTATCTTCACTAATCATTTTTTCCAAAAAGAACTTGAAAGTCAGGTGGAAAAATCCCTCCAGGTAACTTACCAAAGTTTCAAAATAACCATCGATAACATCATCAACGAACAAATAACCCGCTCTAATGTTCAAACCAAACGGGATATTATCAGATTGACCACGCGTGATCGGTTAAAGGCCGTACTCCATTATTACTTGAGACTCACCGCCGACGATTATAATCTTAGTTTAATTGAAATCATCGATCCTAATGGAACTTTATTAGCCGATAACCACCGCGCCTATAACAGTATCTCGACTACGGTTCCATTTCGCAAGCCCGGTTCCGAACAGAGTGAATCCTACCTATCGCAACGGGGTGTTACAACCTATTTAATTACCACTACCCCGATCAACTATGCCGATCAAATGGTCGGCTATTTAAATCTGGGAACTTTGGTTGACGCTAATTTGATATCTTATTTTTCTTCCGTCCTGAATAGCGATTTGATATTCTTCAACGATCAACAAGTATTTACCCATAATAATAAACCGATTTCCTTAACAGACCAAATCAAATCGTTTCTAGTTCACAATCCGGATCAAACTCTTTTCTTACCAGGCAACAAACTCGGTATTCAAGACTTTGACTATACCTTTTTCGCCTTTCCTAGCGATACCGGTTTCAATGCTATAGTTGGGATTGCCCGCAGCCGGGCCGAGATTTTAGAAAGTTTGTTCCGCCAAAAACTATTTCTTTTTGCCCTAACCGGTTTTGGTTTAGTTTTTGGTTTTTTTGGGGCAAACATTTTAGCGCGCAACATCAAAAGATCAATCTTTGGGATGGAGCCGAATCAAATCGCATCCTTGCTCGATCAGAGCACTACCATTTTACAATCTACTTTTGAAGGAATTATCGCTCTCGATCAAGAAGGATCAATTACTCTAATTAATAAACAGGCCCAACATATTCTCCCTACTGATTTAGAAATGGCCGGCCAGCCGGCGGAGGCTTTTTTTAAAGCCCTTAATACGAAAAAAGTTCTCGAAACCGGGACGGCCATTTTCAATCAACAACAGGTAATTGGAGAAAGCGTTATTGTCTATAACTGCGTGCCGATTAACACTAAAAACGGCATTCTCGGCGCAGTGATTACCCTCCGGGACCTTACCGAGTTTCAAAAAGTAGCCGAAGAATTGGTTGAGGTTAAAAATTATACTCAAGCCCTGCGTTCTCAAACTCATGAATTTTTAAATAAACTCCAATCAATTTCCGGCCTTATTCAACTAGGCAAATATGAAACTGCTCTGGCGCTTTTACACGAAACCACCGAATCTCACCAAGATTTAATCTCGTTTCTGGCTAACGCCTTTTCTACCTCGGCGGTCTCCGGAATTTTACTTGGCAAATATAATCGGGCTAGGGAATTAAATATTAAATTTAAGATCGACCGCTCCAGTCATATCCCCCATGGAGTCGCCATCCCCGATAACGAACTGGTTTGCATTGTCGGTAATTTGATCGAAAATGCCTTTGAAGCGCTCCGCGGGAGTGAACAGCCTCTCAAGGAAGTATATATCAAAATCTTCCCCAGAGGTCACTTTTTAACGATCGTCGTCAAGGACAATGGTCCCGGCATACCATTCGCCATCAAAAGACAAATCTTTCATCGTGGTTTTACCACCAAGGAAGGAAAAAATAAAGGAATTGGGCTAAGTCTAGTAAAACAATGTATCGACAATTTAAGAGGGACCATCCGTTTACACAGTGATCAACAGACCGTTTTTCTGGTAAAAATTCCTTTGAAAAGTGAAGGTGAGTCACTTGGCTAAAATTAAGGTGTTGATCGTCGAAGACGATCCGATGGTTGTGGATATTAGCAAGGAGTTTATTAAAGAAGCTTCCGACTTCCAGGTAGTCGGCGCAGCTAAGAACGGCGCCGAAGCAGTCGCGCTAACCAGGGAATTAAAACCGGAAATAATCTTGCTGGACAACTGTCTACCGGATTTTAACGGAGTAAAGGTAATTGAGAAAATCCGAAGTTTTGATAAGAAAGTGGATTTTATAATGATTACCGCAGTTAAAGAGGTCCCTGTAGTTCAAGAGTGTTTTCACCTCGGTATCAGAGACTATCTGATCAAACCTTTTTTAAAACAACGCTTGCTTCAGGCTTTACATAATTACAAATGCTTTTTAGATATGATTAATCAGTCCGAAGTCTCCCAGGCCGATTTGGACCGGTTGGCTTCTCCAGTTCAAAATATGGATGAAAACAGTCAAAAAGGCTTTAGCCTGCTAACCGAGAATAAAATCATTGAGATCTTAAAAGCAAGAAAAAATGGAATTACCTCTGATGAAATCGCCAACGAGGTCGGTATTTCCACCGTATCGGCCCGTCGCTACTTAAAACTGCTCCAAGAAAAAAACTTGATCAATTATGATTTGAGTTATGGCAAACAAGGTAGGCCAACTTATATTTATTACATTAAATGAAGCCATAACTATTTCACCTTTTGAATCTGATCGATGGTTTTTTCGTATTGCTTAGCGTATTTATGATAAAATTTTTCTAACCCCACGTGAAATGCCTCTTCATCAACTTCATTGAATTTACAACCCGCGCGTTCCAATTTTCTTCTGCTTATTATTTCAAACTTTGACCATAACTCCCGTTGATAAGAGACCGATTCCTTAGCGGCGGTCATTATAATTTTTCGATCCAGGTCAGTTAATTTTGACCAAGTTTTTTTTGAAAGTAATACAACTTCCGGAATTGAGGTATGTTTATCATAAGAAAAAAAACCGGCAACCTTGTAATGACCAGAAGTCAGATAGCTGGGAATATTGTTCTCAGCTCCATCAATGACCCCTGCCTCCAACGCCGGATAGACCTCATTATAATCAATGGGAACTGGCGAAGCCCCAAAGTATTCGACCAACCGAGACATAATCCGACTTGGTTGTACCCGAATTTTTAAACCCTGCAGATCCTCCGGCCGATAAATCGGGCGCTTCGAATTATAAAAACTACGGTGGCCTGATTCTTGAAAACAAAGTCCAATTAAATCATATGTTGTGAGATTTTTTAATAAACCGGAACCGATCTCCCCCTCTAGGACTTTCCATTTATGAGCCTCGTTTCTGAAAATAAAGGGTAAAATCAAAACGCCTAGCTCCGTGCTGACTTCAGCCACTTGGGACAAACTCACTCTTCCCATATCCAAAGCGCCCAATTGCAACATTTCTACTACCGATGCTTCCGATCCCAGACTGCCTTCGGGATAGATAACGATTTCGATACGCCCATTAGTCCTGACTTTGATCATTTTGGCCATATACAAAACTCCCTCAATGGTCGGATAACCAAAAGAATGTACATCGGCGCAACGCAAAATCAGCTCGCTCTGTTGGGCGGCAATATCATGTTGGACAAAGATTAAACAGATTAAAAAAACAACTACTAATAATTTTTGGCGCAACTTTTTCTCCCTTATTGTTAATTTTTTAGGATTAGTTTTTTTATGTTTTTTTCTAATAATTATTTTTTTTAAAAGGATTCAGCTGGATTTTGGTTAATGTTTTATTAATATTAATGTAAACGAAAATTTACAATTAATATTTTACCACAAAACTTGGATGAAACCAATCCCGATCACAAAACCAGATAAGGAGGAATAATTGTGGCTTCTAAAAAGATCTTGGTTCCCAAGACCCCTTCGATTATCAAGCCCCATTCACTGACAGGTATCGCAAATCATTTAAAAACCGTCCTTGATGTGGTGGAGCGCGTTACCGAAACCATCGGCGCGATCTTGCTCGCTGCGATGACCCTATTAATATTCCTGCAAGTTGTTATCCGTTTCAAGCTGATCAATTCCACCATTCCTTGGACGGAAGAGATCGCCCTCGTGTTTTTGGTCTGGTTTGGACTGACCGGGGCGGCCATTGGAATTCGAAAAGGCAGCCATATCGGAGTAGAATTCGTAATGGCTCTCTTTGGGCCGAAATTGCAAAGAGCATTAAATATTTTTATTGGATTATTAATCATTGCTTTCTCTGTTTTCTTACTGATTGAAGGCTCTGTTTTAGTCCAAGGGACCATTGATGTGTTTTTGTCGGCTTCTTTACTCTCCCGGGGGCTTTGTGTTTATTTAGCGGTTCCCGTATCCGCTTTATTGATGATTCTTTATTCAGCAGAACTTATTGTTAACCAGTTCACTGCGGGAGGTAATAATAATGTATGATCCGATCGCCATCAGCATCCTTCTGGGAACGTTCTTCATCTTAATAATATTAAGGACCCCAATCGCCTTTTCCCTTGGTATCTCTTCAATTGCAACCGCGCTCTATTTAAAACTGCCTTTATTAATCATTGCGCAACGGATGGTGGCGGGAATGGAATCAATTTCCTTAATCGCTATTCCTTTCTTCATCTTGGCCGGCCAAATCATGAGCGAAGGCCGTATCGCCGAACGCATCATCAATCTGGCCAGTCTCTTTGTAGGTCGAGTCCGGGGCGGCCTGGCGATGATTAATTGTATCGACAGTATGTTCTTCGGCGGCATTTCCGGTTCAGCCGTAGCCGATGTCTCCAGCTTAGGTTCTATAATGATTCCGGCGATGCAAAAAAAAGGATATAGCAAAGACTTTGCAATTGCCTTAACGGTCTGTACCGCCGTCCAAGCAGTATTGATTCCTCCCAGCCACAATATGATTATTTACTCGATGGCTACGGGAGGAACCTCAGTCGGGAAATTATTCCTAGCCGGGGCGCTACCCGGAATTTTGTTAGGTTTATCTTTAATGTTTGTTAGTTATGTCTTAGCTGTCAAATACAACTTCCCCCGCGAAGAATGGAAAGGTTTCCGCAACGCCTTTAATATCATCGTCGAAGCCTTCCTCTCCATCGGAGTGATAATCGTCATCATGGGCGGGATTCTCAGCGGAGTCTTTACCGCTTCCGAATCTTCGGCGGTTGCTGTTATCTACGCCTTCATCTTGACCTTCCTTGTTTATCGGGATCTCAAACTAAGAGAACTGGGACGGGTGCTAAAAAATGCCGTAATTACCGTGTCCATGGTCTTTCTTTTATTGGCGACTTCCAACGCCTTTGCCTGGCTGATGACGGTCCTTCAAGTTCCAAGGGCTATGGCCGACTGGATGTTATCGATCTCTCAAAACAAATATGTAATCCTTACTTTAATGAATATTCTCCTGCTAATTATCGGTATGATCATGGATATGGCCCCGGCCATAGTGCTATGCACTCCGATTCTTCTGCCTATCGCGTTGAAGATTGGAATCGACCCGGTCCATTTCGGAGTCATTTTAATGTTCAACCTAGGTATGGGCCTTTGTACCCCGCCGGTTGGTAACGCTCTCTTCGTAGGGTGCGCCGTAGGCAAAGCCAAGATGGAAGAAGTCTTTAGGTCTTTATTGATCTGTTATATCCCCATGTTGATTATTCTCTTCTTGATTACCTTTGTCCCTGAGATCGCCATGTGGCTTCCGAATTTATTAATGAAATAATAAGACTAACTGAATTTATTATACAAGGAGGTGAGGCGGGAATTACTAAAACGTTTTATAATTTTTTAAAAACGAGGAGGTAAGTATCTAATGAAACGGAAAAACAGAATCGGTTTACTGCTTTTAATCGGACTGATCGTCGTCGCCACTTGCGCTAGCGCCAATCTGATGGCGGCCGCTAAAGTATTGAAACTAGCCGAAGTCCATCCGGCCGACTATCCTACCGCTAAAGGAGATTCTAAATTCGCGGAGTTGGTTGAGAAATACACCAATGGCAAATATAAAATCCAATGCTATTTCAACAGCCAGTTAGGCACTGAAAATGATGTGGTTGAACAGACCAAACTCGGCGTAATCGAGTTCACTCGTGTTTCCACAGCCCCAGTCGTTACCGTTTACCCGGAGATCGGTGTTTTCACAATGCCGTTTATCTTCACCTCACAAGAACATATGTGGAAAGTTTTAAACGGACCTATCGGCCAACATTTTTTAGACGCCTGTGAAAAAGCCAATTTAGTTGGTTTGGGTTACTTTGAACCCGGTTCCCGTCATTTTTACGCGAATAAGCCCCTTAATAACCTTGCCAGTCTTAAAGGTTTAAAAATCAGAGTCCAACCAAGTCCGGTACCGGTATCCATGGTTAAATTATTAGGCGCCACCCCGACCCCAATCGCTTACGGCGAAGTTTACAGCGCTCTCCAAACCGGAGTGGTCGACGGCGCTGAAAACAACTACCCGAGCTGGGTCTCTGCCAACCACTATGAAGTGGCCAAATATTTGATTCAAGACGGACATCAACGTCAACCTGAAATCTTGGTTGCCAGTAAAAAATTCTGGAACTCATTAAGCAAGGCCGATCAAGCCGCAATTAAACGGGCCATGAAAGAAGCCACCGAATACCAGATTAAAGAATGGAACGCTTTTGAATTTAAAGCCTTAGAACAAGCCAAAGCTAAAGGCTGCATCGTTAAAGAAGCCAACATCGCCGAGTTCCAGGCGGCCATGGCTCCCCTCTATGAGATGCCGGAATATAAGATTTATAAAGATTGGATTAAGAAGATTAAAAATACCAAATAAACACTGAATCTTCTCACAATCAAAGAGGCGACCGTATCGGTCGCCTCTTTATTTTTAAGTATGTTCTTCTAAATTGAATTATTTCTTTCTATCTCTTAACATCTCATAAAAAAGCCGGTTGTTAACTTTAATATATGTTCCTTTAATCCCTAATGACCTAGACTCTACCACTCCGGCGCTCTCCAATTTACGCATGGCATTGACAATTACAGAGCGGGAGATCCCAATCCGATCGGCAATTTTACTAGCAACTAAGAAACCTTCAGTCCCATTTAACTCCGTTAGTACATTACTGATCGCTTTTAGCTCGGAAAAGGAAAGAGAATCCAGTACCATCTTGGCCTTTGCTTCTTCCCCTTGTTCAGCTTCGTTAATAATGGCATTAGTTTCATAAAAATAGATACTGATAACCAGCGAAGCGACTTCGGCCAGGATCAACTGCTCTTCGATTAATTGTTGAGGATTGGTCAATATTAAATGCCCCGATGTTGTTCGATGATTACGCACCGGAATGATGGTCATAAATAAACCGGGACGAACACAATAATCTTCATGAAATATACAGCTATCCACTGGGATATTGGCCGAAGTTTGAAAAACAAAACCAATCCGCTGTTTCAATTCGGGTTTTAAACTAACGGTATTATTAGGCGACTCTTTGGTACAGTCACTGTTATTGGGCAGAGCCGAAGTTAAAATCTCTCCCTGATGACTGATCAGATAACAATTACAATCAATTAGATTTGAAATTAAGGTAATTACCTTATTGAGCTCGACTTTTTCCTGTTTTAAAACACTCTCCAACTCATAAATTTTTGAGATCAATGACATTCTTTTTCTCTCCCAACTATAATTAAGATCACTTTCAGATTAAGCCCGAGGATGGCTTTTTAGATAAATCGAACGAATCCTTTCCTTGGTTACATGCGTATAAATTTGAGTTGTGGAAATATCGACATGCCCCAACAGTTCTTGAACCACCCGCAAATCCGCTCCGTTTTCCAATAAGTGGGTGGCAAAAGTATGACGAAAGGTATGGGGCGTAACTTTTCGTTTTAATAAAACCAGTTTTTTTAAATACTTGACCACTAATCTTTGAATACTTCGCCCGCTCAGTCCAGTTCCTCGATAATTTAGAAAAACGTTATTCTGCAATTTTAAATTAGGAGGCGCATTTTTTAACAAATTCGGCCTTACTTCCTTTAAATAACGAAGCAAGATTCGATGGGCCACTCCGCCTAAGGGCGCCATTCTTTCCTTAGACCCTTTCCCCATGACCCGAAGGTAACCCCGGGATAAATCCAAGTCTTCCAGTTTTAAAGTAACAACTTCTTGCAAACGTAAACCGCTGGAATAAAGGATTTCTAAAATCGCCTGATCTCTAACGCCCAACTCGGTAGATAAATCAGGCATTTTTAATAAAGCATTTATCTCCTCCGGATACATGAACTCAGGCAAACGTTTTTCACGGCGTGGAGAAGCAATTCCTAATATTGGATTTTCATTTAAAATCCCTTGTTTACACAGAAACTTAAAGAAGGATCTCAGACAAGCAATCTTTCTAGCTATCGAAGATTTGGCCAACGCGGTTTCTTTTAAGTGAGCCAGATATCTTCGAAACGTTAAATGATTGATCGCTTCCAGACGGCTAATTCTCTCCTCCTCCAAAAACTGGAGAAACTGTCGGAGATCAAGGCCGTAACTTTCAAGAGTATGGGCAGAATAATGGTTCCCTACCTTTAAATAAGTTAGAAAATCATCAACCAAGTTCTCAAGCATCTATCTCCATCCGATCTTATGATAACATATCCTTTATTATATGACAATATTAAGGGGTTATTAAAAGCTTTTTATTTAATTCGTTTATAATATGTAATGAACGCTCCGCCATTTTTAGATGTCGCGCTTGCTTTCCTTTAGGTTTTTCCGTCAATTCCGAAAACAAACCAAAATTCACATTCATTGGTTGGAAATATTGAGGATCAGCATTGGTAATATAGTTTGTTAAAGCTCCTAATGCTGTTTCCGGCGGGAATATTACCGGGTCTTCCCCAACAAACAAGCGAGCGCAGTTAATGCCGGCGATTAGGCCGGTCCCGGCAGACTCCACATATCCTTCAACCCCCGTTATTTGTCCTGCCAAAAAAAGATCGGTTTTACTTTTCGTCTGTAAAGTCGCTTTTAAAACGGCCGGCGCATTAATATAAGTGTTCCGATGCATAACTCCCAAACGAACGAACTCCGCATTTTGAAGTCCCGGTATCAACTGAAAAACACGCTTTTGTTCACCCCATTTCAAATGGGTTTGAAAACCAACCAAGTTATACAAACGCCCTTCCCGGTCCTCGGGCCGGAGTTGGACCAAAGCATAAGGGCGTTTGCCAGTTTTTGGGTTAATAATTCCTACTGGTTTCATGGCACCATAACGGAGAGTATCGATTCCTCTTTTAGCTAATACTTCTACCGGCATACACCCTTCGAAAAAAATAGCTCTTTCTTCCGGGAGATGACTTTCAGCAACTTCAGCCTCAACCAGCCCTTTCCAAAAAAGTTCGTATTCCTCTTTAGTAAATGGACAATTCAGGTATTCCCCGTCTCCTTTATCATAGCGGGAAGCCCGAAAAACAGTTTCAAAGTCCAATGATTCGCTGGTAACAATAGGAGCGGCCGCATCATAGAAATAGAAATAATTTTTGCCCGTATACCGTTGCAACGCATCTCCCAAAGACGCTGATGTCAATGGCCCGGTGGCTATTATTCCCGGTCCTTCCGGTATCACACTTGTTTCTTCCCGAATTATTTCGACCAAAGGATGTTGAGTAAGGGTTTCGGTCAACGCCTTTGAAAATCGAAAACGGTCGACTGCTAAGGCTCCACCTGCTGGAATCCGGGTCGAATCGGCGGTTTTTATAATTAACGAGTCCAAGCGTCTCATCTCTTCTTTTAAAAGGCCGACGGCATTTTCCAAAGCAGCGCCACGCAAGGAATTACTGCAAACCAACTCCCCAAAATCTTCGGTATGATGGGCCGGGGTCATCTTGTAGGGCCTCATCTCATATAATTTTACAGGAATACCCCGTTTCGCAAGCTGCCAAGCGGCCTCAGTTCCGGCCAGGCCGGCGCCGACTACCGTTACTTTCATTAATCTTCACCTAAAATTGATCTGAATTTAAATTTAGTCAAGTTTTTCAGTATAACCGCAACCCTCTTTGAGACAAACCACTTTTTTATCCAGTTTTCCACCTTTGACCGCCATCATTGAGCCACATTGAGGGCAGGCTGTTTGATAAGGCCTCTCCCAACTGAGAAAGTCGCATTCCGGATAACGTTCACAGCCAAAGAACACTCGGCCTTTCTTTGATTTTCGCTCAATTATTTCTCCGATCCCACATTTAGGACATTTAACATTCCAAACTTTACGAATGGGCTTGGTATTCTTGCATTCCGGATAACCGGGACAGGCTAAAAACCTCCCGAATCTTCCGTATTTGTAAACCATCATTCGACCACACTTATCACAGCGGACATCGCTTTCTTCCAAAGGCACTTCTACTTTTTCCAAGCTTTCCTTGGCTGCTTGGACTTCCTGATTAAAGGTTTGATAAAATTGCTCTAAAACTTTAACCCAATCAACTTCCCCTTCTTCAACCTTATCAAGTAATTCCTCCAATTCTGCTGTGAAATCATAATCAACGATCTTGGAAAATTTATCTTTCAAAAGTTCGACCACTATTTTACCGAGATCGGTTGGTTTCAATTTTTTATCTTCAACTAAAATATAATTCCGTTTGACGATCGTATCAATCGTCGGAGCATAAGTACTGGGACGGCCGATACCTTTCTCTTCGAGGGTTTTAATTAATGCGGCTTCGGTATACCTTGGCGGAGGCTGCGTAAAATGTTGCTTCAAGTCAAATTTGCCCAAATCTACAGTAGCGCCTTTCGTCAACTCCGGCAGTCTTTCTTCTTGCTCCTGACCATCATCGTCCCTGCCTTCCTGGTAAACCTCTAAAAAGCCTGGAAACTTCAAGGTGTTACCATTGGCGCGCAGCAAATTAACTCCACCTTTGATATCAGCCACTACAGTATCAAAAATAGCCGGACGCATTTGACTAGCGATAAAACGAAACCAAACCAATTGATATAACCGAAATTGATCTCTAGTCAAAAATGCTTTTACCGTATCCGGATGACGCGAGATCGAAGTGGGACGAATGGCTTCATGGGCTTCCTGAGCGGCTGAGGTCTTAGTTTTATATACCGGAGGTGTTTCCGGAAGAAATTTAGCGCCATAACGTTCAACGATTACCTGCCCCGCCTCGGTCTGCGCTTCAGTGGCAACCCGCACTGAATCGGTACGAATGTAAGTGATTAGTCCTTCAACACCGGCAGCGCCCAATTCCAAGCCTTCATACAATTGTTGGGCGATCATCATTGTTTTACGAGCTCCAAAACCTAGTTTCCTACCGGCTTCCTGTTGCAAACTGCTGGTATTAAACGGAGGCGCCGGAACGCGCTGCCTTTCCTTCTTTTTCACCTCGGCGACTAGGTATGTTTCCACTTTTAACTTGGCTTCAATCTCTTTGGCTTGCTCCTCATTAAGGATATTCACCTTTTTACCGGCAATCGATAATAGCTTAGCTTGAAATTGTTTACGGTCGGAAGTTTCGAAATTCCCGATAATACTCCAATACTCTTTCACTACAAACTCACTGATCTCTTGCTCTCTTTCACAGATCAACCTTAAAGCTACAGACTGAACCCGACCGGCGCTCAACCCACGGCGGACTTTTTTCCACAATAACGGACTCAACTCATAGCCAACGATCCGATCCAAAATCCGACGCGCCTGTTGAGCGTTGACCAAATTCATATTGATATCACGGGGGTGTTTTAACGAATCTTCCACTGCCCGCTTGGTAATTTCATTAAATTCGATTCTTTTTAAGTATTTGGAACCAAGGTTCAAGACATTGGCAAGGTGCCACGAAATTGCCTCTCCCTCACGATCAGGGTCAGTGGCAAGATAAACAGCGTCAGCTTTAACCGCGGAATCCTTCAGATCATTGATTAATTTTGCTTTACCCCTGATTTTAATATATTTCGGCTTGAAACCATCATTAATATCAACGCCATATTGACTTTTTGGCAAATCAACCACATGCCCCATAGAGGCCTTGACTGTAAATTTCTTTCCCAAATATTTTTCAATGGTTTTCGCCTTGGCGGGCGATTCCACAATCACCAAAGATTTGGCCACACTTATACCTCCGTCATCCAAATGATTCCCTGCATAAAATAGCTTTTATTACGATAATAAATCATAATTTTAGCGAAAAATTCGAGCTGGTTCAACTAAAAAAATTGGATCCGTCGTTTCATAAAAAAAGGGTTATTATTAACCCCTATTTTAAAAACATACTTTAATTTAAAAAGAAACTAGGCGCGCTATCCAACGGATACTGGAGGATCATCAATAATCGTTCCTCATCATTGATCACTTTATGCAGGATTGTTTCCAGCTCTTTAATGCCGACTTCATTGGATTCAGCCTGCAAAGCTTCGGCGATAACCTTCTCCAATTCTTCCCCGGTTAATAAGGAACAATTCATTAAACGAATGATCTCCCCTTGGCATCCGAGCGATAACTTCCTTTTTTCAGCCGGACTAAAAACCCGGTATCCAGTTAGAAGATATGGATGGTCTTCGCTTTTTGGTTCAAGGTAGGCCGGAATGAGACACATAAGCCCAAATGCCGTTTCTACCTCCTGCTGAGTATAGCCCAACCGAAACAAGTCGGAAACTATCCTTTGATCAGAACTTAACTCTCCATCATACTTAGTAAAGTATTGTCGGATAACGTAACTAACTATCTCGACCACGCGTTCCATTTTTTCATCCCCTTAATCATAGGTGATATTAAATTCTTCGGCAGGATGAATCGTTACCTTTATAAAAAAAGCTTTCCAAAGTTACCACCATTTCCATGGGTTTATTTTATTATTATAATAATTTTCAAAGAAGATGTAAAGTAATCTATTTCACCCTCAAAAACAACTGCCCTGGATAACGTTTAACAAGGCCCCTGAGTTCAAGTTGAGTAAGGGTTGAGCTGACTTGAGCCGGGGCTAGACCGGCTAGTCTTATTATTTGGTCTATGTGAAGCGGTTCCCGCTTCATAACGGTTATGATTTTACCTTCCAACTCACTTAACCCTCCAACGTCAGCAGCTTGAATCTCACCCTTGGACAATTGGGGGATAGCTAATTCAGCGAGAATATCTTGATAGTTTTCAATTAGTTTCGCGCCTTGACGAATTAATTTGTGTGGTCCTTTACTCCGGTCGTTTTCAATATTACCTGGCACAGCAAAAACATCACGGCCTTGTTCCAAGGCAAATCCGGCAGTAATCAATGAACCACTGTCTTGGGCAGCCTCAACGACCACCACTCCCAAGCCTAAACCACTAATGATCCGGTTCCGGGCTGGAAAATTTTTCGCGTAAGGCTCAGTCCCCAATGGAAATTCGGAGATCACCGCTCCGTGTTTGGATATCTTTTCCATCAAGGGTTCGTTTTCCACTGGATAAGGCATATCCAAACCACTACCTAAAACGGCGATGGTCCTACCATTAGCCTCCAGCGCGCCCCGATGCGCCTCAGAATCAATCCCCCTGGCCATCCCACTGATAATAGTCAATCCCTGATAACAAAGTTGTGAAGCAAGATCCTTGGCGGTAAAAGCTCCCAACGGAGTAGGCTTACGGGTTCCAACTATTGCGACCGCAATATCATCTCCATATTCAAAATTTCCCCAACCGTATAATACCGGGGGCGGATCGGAGATCTGTTTAAGATTGGATGGATATCCGGAATCATTGAAACAAAGAATTTGAAACCCGAAATGTTCAGTTTTTTTCAATTCCAAATCCGGGTCCCAATCACTACGGGTCTCTTTATAACCGGCCAGCGCCTTAGCGCCTATGAGCGGCTCAATTCGGGACTCCCCAGCTAACCAAGCGTCTTTCATGCTCCCAAAAACCTCTAATAATTTATAAAACCGAGTTGGCCCCACCCCCGGAACCCGGTTCCACCATAACCAGTATTTTAATTCTTCACTTTTCATTCAAGACACCTCCTCCAGTATTATTCGTGCCAGTAAATGTCATTCCTGCTTTTAAAAGTAAAGAGCAGTAACTTTTTAAAATTTATCATTTTACTTGCCAGCATTATAACGGTTCCTTCATGAGATACTAGTTTTAACTGGTAGCCTTCAACTTTATTCCCTATATCCCTGACATTTCGCCTATGAAGACTGGTTTAAAATAAAAAGTCCGGGTTTCTGAAACAACTTGCTGTGTTTCAGAAACCCGGACTCTCAGAGAAATATTTACAGTTTACTAAATGAGGTGCTAAAAGTGGACCGGATCGACATCGATTATATCTTTCTCTGTCCCTGCTGCGGAGTAGATACGCTTCATCACGTGAAAAACCACAACCATAACTTAATTGGCATAATTTGTTCCAACTGCAATACTCCATCTCTGGTTAGAAAAGAAATTCTTACTTATCATCAACTAAAATGGGAGGATGAGCTACGTCAAATACTCAATAATCTTGAAAACCCGTTTGATGATAATTAAGCTTATACTTCCATGATAATCGGTAAAATCATAGGACGCCTTTTCATTCTTTCATACAAATGCTTTCCGAGAATTTCCCGAATTTGGTTCTTAGTTGTAGCCCAGTCCGAATATCCCGTGTAACGCTCTAAAGCATTTCTAACTTTTTCACGAGCTTCTTCGATTAATGCTTCGGACTCTCTTACATAGACAAACCCTCGGGAGACGATATCCGGCCCAGCCACCACTTTACCGGTCTCTTTTTCAATGGTCACAACCACGATTAGAATACCGTCTTGGGATAATTGTTTCCGGTCCCGCAGGACTATATTCCCGACATCGCCAACACCCAGACCATCGACGAATACTTTTCCGGAAGCGACTTTCCCGACGACTCGGATTTTTTCCCCGAAAACCTCAATCAGATCCCCATTTTCAGCAATAATTACATTCTCGCTATCAATTCCCAAATCCACTGCCAGCCGGGCATGTTGGACTAGATGCCTGTATTCGCCGTGCACGGGTATGAAATATTTGGGTTTAATCAAGTTAATCATCAGTTTTTGCTCTTCTTGACTAGCATGGCCTGAAACATGCACCCCGGAGACTGACTCGTAAATAACCCGAGCGCCCTGTTTAAACAGATGGTTGATCGTCCGGGCGACCAACTTTTCATTGCCCGGAATCGCTGAAGCTGAAATGATTACGGTGTCGCCGGGAACAATAGTCACCTTCTTATGTTCGGAAGTAGCCATCCTCGTCAAAGCAGACATCGGTTCCCCTTGGCTTCCGGTAGTGATGATCACCATCTGATGGGCAGGATAACGGTCAATCTCATCCAAGTCAATAATTATTCCTTCCGGAACCTGCAAATATCCTAAATCCATGGCAATCGAAGCCACATTGACCATGCTCCGGCCAATAAAGACAACCTTCCGGTTGTGCTGGAAGGCAGTATCGACAATTTGCTGAATCCGGTGAATGTTTGAGGAAAAAGTAGCCACTATAATTCGGCCTTCGGCTTGAACGAACAGTTCTTCAAAGGTCTTGCCCAATTCACGCTCGGATGGAGTATACCCTTCCTTCTCAACATTGGTGCTATCCGATAGTAATGCCAGTACTCCTTTATCACCCAATTCCGCTAGTTTCCGAAAATCGGTGACTCTACCTCCAACCGGGGTATGGTCAAACTTAAAATCAGCGGTATGGAAGATGGTCCCCACCGGTGTATGCACTGCCAAAGCTACTACATCGGCGATGCTGTGATTGACATGAACTAATTCCACTAAAAAATTGCCTACTTTAATCTCGTCACCGGCATGTACAGTATTCATGGTAACGTCTTTCACCATATTGTGTTCTTCAAATTTCCCTTTAGCCAAGCCCAAAGTCAATCTAGTTCCAAAAATTGGAGTCTTAATCTGTTTTAAGATATACGGTAATGCTCCGATATGGTCTTCATGTCCATGAGTAAGGAAAATAGCTTTTACTTTGTCCCGGTTTTCAACCAAATAGGATATATCGGGGATAACCAGATCGATCCCCAGCATATCCTCATCGGGAAACGCTAAACCGGCGTCGATTACGATTATCTCTTTATTATACTCTATGGCCAGCATATTTTTACCGATTTCCCCCATACCGCCGAGAGGAATCAGCAAAACCCGTTCGTTTTTACCCAATAAAAAAAACACCCCCTGCTGTGCTTGCATCTAAAAACTATGAAACGGGAATTTCTCCGCCGGGTTTCCCGTAGACCCACGTAAAAAAACTTAGATTCAAATGCCGCACTTAAATAATAAAATTATTATACCGAATTTTCTTCCGGCAAACAAGGTTCTTATGAAAAGATTAGCTGATTTTTAATCCATGTTTACCCTTAGTCTTTCCAAAGTAGAATCAGATCATAATTGAAGTTGAATTTTAAAATTCCTTTCGAACTGAAATCTCCTTGTTCATTCCTAGTAAAATAAAAAAACCTTAACCGACCTCTTAATCAACCTTTAGTAAAACCAATTAAACAGCCCGAATGGTTTAAGATTAATGAAAATGATCAACCGTCTATGATTATTTCAGAATCATTAGGCTTTAAGCTATATTGGAATAAATAAAGATGAACTAACAAAATAAACCGGATATAATCGCCTAGTTGATATGATTCGGCTGTTTAGCGACGAGTTCGGCCGCTTCAATAATCGTTACTAAGGCGTCCGCCCTTACTTGCCGATCTTCCCGGGACAATTTTGCAAAAATTTCACCTTCGGGACTGACCGCATATCTCCCTTTTAATTTTGATAATGCCAACACTAGTGTGTCAGCGCTGCAACGCGGGCAACTACAATACTGAGGATAATTTTTTTGAAATTCTTTGTAAACATCAACTACGACATCTTCCATATAGTTTTTGAAGTTCGTACTATCCACAATGATCACCGCCAATCAAAATTGAGGGTTAACCACATTTTCGTTTGATGTAGGGAGAATTAAAGCTTGCCCTTGGTTTACTTTAGTCTGATCATCAATCCCATTCAGATCCATTAATAATTCAATCGCTATTCCATATCTTTTAGCAATTCTCCATAATGTCTCTTTGGGTTTTACCACATAGACACGGTCAGCCGGGACCGGAATTACCAGAACTGAACCGACCTTAATCACATCTGCATTGGTCAAATTGTTCCTAACCAAGATTGTCGAGAGTTCCACCCCATATTTTCTTGAAATCCCAATCGGGGTATCCCCTTTTTTTACACTATAGTTGATCTCAAATAAATCGCCCTTTTCCCGAACATCTCCTTTTGATGAGGGTTTGGACTTATCGGGCTGGTTTTCCGGTACTACTACCGCATCAAAGATCACCACCGGTTTCTCCTCTTGGGAACCTATCGTTGCTTCATGATTGGTCTCATCGGAATTAATCTCTTCCAAAAATGGATGAGATAACTCCTGCGAATCATCTTCAACAGTATTAGATTGATTATTAGCGGGAGCATCCCATCCCCCATCTTCCGCTCGTCCATTCCCATTCAACGGCTTGGGAGTGATCAGAAGAATGATTCTGCCCGGTTGTCCGGTATCCGAATGAGTTCCTCTCTCAAAGAGGTTTGCTAAAATTGGATATTGGTAGCCGGTTGTTTGTTTTAAATTAAGATATTCATTCCTTTGCAATACGCCATTAATAAGAATAGTCTCTCCAAGATTCATCCCAATGATTGAATGAATACCCCGTAAGATAGTCTGTTGATCATTGGCGATGGTTTTAATAGAGGTATTAATTTTCAGTTGCAACCGATCACTGTTAAGAAAAGACGGAGTAAGAATCAATTGCGTCCCACTTTCCAGCTCCATAACGGGCTTTTGATTGACCTGCCCATTGCTTGGTTGCGCTGGTTTAATTTGATAATCGCCCAGTAATAATTTGGCCTCTTGATAATTAAAACAAGTCAAATCCGATTTGCCGAGCAAAAGATGATCGGCATTACCCTGGAGTAGTCTTTGCTGCCCAACATTGAGAATAACAGCGCCTAATTCGGTTGATCGCCAATCTGTTTCCAAACGCAGCGTTTTCCATAAGATGTCGTCGATTTCTTCAACTCGTATTTCCAGGCTGATCGAGGAATTGGAATAATCAAGCCGGTTAATCAAATCCGAAATGTTTTGGTGTTCCGCAATGTCTGCAGTAACCGTCAATTCTTTCGTTTCATGGTTGATCCTAATCCGGTCCCTAGGAATAACGGTTTGTAGTTTTTCAGCTACTAAAACCGGATCGGCATTTTTTAGAGTGTGAATCCGGGTGGAACGGGCTGCGAAATTTCCGTTTATAAAAGCCGATGTCCCGATCATTAAGGCCGAAGCATTAAGCCAACGGCTGCTATACCCATAACCTCGGGCTACCGTTCCAACGGCCTCCTTGGCAGTTATGCCATGCATCAAGGTTAAGCTAACTTCACCTCGGACTTGACGGTCTAAAATGACACGAAAGCCGCCGAGCTCCGCCAAATCTCTGATTACATCCTCTAAATCGGAGTTGATATATTCCAGGTCCTGGGTTAAAACAGCACCATTTTCAGCTTGGCTAATCGGACAGACGCCTATTATTAGCAGTAAAACCAGAAGATGCCGCAAAAACAATTTCAAAACATTGACCTCCGTTAATTATGGTTGTTTAAAAGCTGTCAAAACCTCTCTCATAACTTTTATCGGCGGGTCCATTTCAAACCATAACCGAAAACTTTCCGCGCCCTGATACAAAAGTAGGGAAAGCCCCGATAAAACCCGACAACCCGCTTTGACTGCTTGGTCAACAAAAGGGGTGCTCGTTCCCCCATGGTACACTAAGTCATAAACGAATAACTCCGGACGCAATAACTGTTCCGGCACTAATGAACCTTGATCTTTCAGCCCAACCGGGGTGGCGTTAATCACCAAATCGATTGAGTTCCATTCTAAAGTGGTTAATTGGTTAAACTCACCCGTATCTAGGGAGAAACCGGTATCACTTAACACTTTTTGGCTTAGAGTTGTCGCATTTTTTAAAGTGCGGTTTAAAAGAGTAATGGAACCGACTTCTTCTGCAATTAAACGGTAGATTATGGCAGCCGCCGAACCTCCGGCCCCCAGTATCAATATATTCTTGCCACCTACTTGGAAATCGCCTTCTTCCTGGAGGGACCTTACCAAACCGATTCCGTCGGTGCTGGCGCCGTAGAGTTTTCCTTTTCGGTTGATAATAGTATTAACTGATCCGCTTAGCAGACTATCGCCGAAAACTTCATCCAGCTCACTTACTATTACTTGCTTATGGGGAATCGTAACATTAACCCCCTTGAAATTCAAAGCGCGAATCCCCATTACCGCCGTTCTTAATTGTTCCGGCCGAACATGGCAAGGTATGTAAAAACAGTCTAGACCCAAGGCTTGAAAGGCGGCGTTATGCATCACCGGCGAAAGACTGTGGCCGATGGGGTCGCCGAACACGGCCAGAACTTGAGTGTCGCCTTTGATCAACAAAGAATTCATTTGTTAGTATTTCGTCTTTCCCCGCCAAACTCCTTTTTGTTCAGACTATTTATCATTATCTTTTCTTTCCAACCAAAGCGGGCCTGATTTCCAAACGAAGACCCTCCGGATACCATATTTTTAATTCAGTATTCCCACCCCTTAATGAAAACCAACCCAACCCGGCAACGCCCAAGTCATTATTAGCGTTCAGCCTTATATCCTCTTCCTTCCATCTTAATTTTTGAGAACACTTTTTGCAGATTTTACCTAGCCATGCAGGGGCATTTTTTAAAAAATCACCGATCTTGGAACCATCGGTCCGATGGATCGGTAGTTCAGGAGCTACAAAGGTAAGTAACACCGCTTCGGAATCACCCATTTGCGCTATACCGAAATAATTGCCGATGATCATACCTTTTCGGGGTTTTATCCCCCACAGTTTACGCCCTATTTTTGAGGCGGAAACTAATCGGCTAGCGCATTCGGGACAAAGCAAGTCCCCCATCCGGTCTTCCGCCGCCATCCCCGGAGTGTCGATCAAAGTATTTCGGCCTTTGAGGATACCCCAATTACTCAAGCCGAGAGTGGTTCCGGGATACTTAGAAATGGTTGGCGCCAATGAAGATTTTTCAACCGCCAACATTTGTTTGATTAGGGATGATTTGCCAACATTGGTCATACCCATTAATCCGATCCGATCTCCGGGAGCAGTCGCTTTCTTGATCTCGTCCAATAATACTCCTACGCCGTCTCCTTTGATCCCGCTGGTTAAAATAAGGGCTATCGGCGTTTTAGAAAATTTATCGGCTATATAATTATGAAGGTATTCCAGAAGTTCGGCTGGCTTAGTCCTCTCCGGCAACAAATCAATTTTATTGACCACTATTAAGTAAGGTTTATCCGATACCCAAGCGGACCAAGCCGGCAGGGTGCCGGTTAAGTCCGAATAATCAACCACGATCACAGATAACCGGCTTAATCCGATGGCTTTTTGAATATTGGCTTTGATTTGATCCTGATTCAACTGTATGGTTCCGGTTTTTCCGTAATGGGTCATTTGGTAGCATCTTTGACAAACTTGATTTTTGCCCCGGACCGCCTCCGGAATATAACCTGGCTGATTCGGGTTTGAGCTTTGCATTACACAGCCGCAACCCCGGCAATAGTCAACACTCATTTTAAGAACCCTTTCTTCTGAAATCCCTTGATTACCAATCGTTCGATTTTCCGAACGGCCCTGGTGCTCAAAAATTCGGTGGAACTAAGCGGGGGAGTCCAAATCGTATAAAGTTTCATCCGATTACCACCCAAAATATCGGTAAATAGCTGGTCGCCAACTATCGCCGTTTCACCGGGCTTGGTGTCCATAATCTCTAAAGCTTTCCGAAAAGGTGATTTACGGGGTTTAACAGCCCTGGACACATAGGGGATTTTTAAGGTTTGGGCAACAGCTTCCACCCGATGTTCGAGAGCATTTGAAAGAATACACAATTTGAACCCTTTATCTTTCAATCGGGAGATTAAGTCGATCACTTCCGAAGTTAGAGTGTCCTTCTTCCATTCTACTAAGGTATTGTCCAAATCAAAAATGATACCCTTAATCCCCGATTTTTCCAACATTTCTAAATTAAGATCCAAAATAGAATCCGCTTGAAACTTAGGGCATAATTTTTCGAGCATCCTTGCCTCCTTATTCTTGATCTACTTTCAATTCCTGATTCATAATGATAATACCGGTAACCGATAATATGAAGCTAAATAGTAATCCCATGCTACGCATTTTTCTCGTTTGTATTATAAACCGGAACTCCGCTTTCAAAGTCCCGGTTTTTAAAAACTAAATCAAGTTAGTTTCACTTATAAACAAACTAATAATTACCACGCTCAACCTTTCTTTGAGCCAATAAATGCTGCTTGTAAGTGCTGCTAAAAATATGACTCCCGTCGGGCTTGGCCACAAAGTATAAATAATCGACTTTGGCCGGTGAAACCGCCGCCCTAATCGAGGCTAATCCTGGGTTGGCAATGGGTCCCGGCGGCAAACCGCTATAGAGATAAGTGTTATAAGGCGAATTAACCTGCAGGTCCTTATAATAAAGGCGTTTCTTGTGTTTACCCAACGCATATAGGACCGTGGCGCATGATTGCAAAGGATATCCCCGCCGTAACCGGTTATAAAAAATACCCGCAATTACCTGGCGTTCATCCGCTCTCTTAGCCTCTTTTTCGACAATTGACGCAATAATCAGAATTTGTCGTTTGCGAATCGGGGTGACTTCGCCGACTTCGGCATCAAAGACTTCGTCAAAGCGTTTCAGCATCTTAACTATAATCTCTTCTTCCTTAACGTTAAGACTGAAATCATACGTGTCCGGAAAAAGATGTCCTTCCGGATCGGCTTTCCAACCATCCCCCATAATGCCGCTGATAAATTGATCGTCTTTTAAGAGCGTCATGAAACGGTCTCGGTTAGCCAGTCCCTTTCTCGCGAAAAGGTCCGCTACTTCTTTAGTGGTTAATCCTTCAGGAACAGTAATTCTAATTTGTCCCGGTATGCCCCGTCTCAATTCTTTGACAATTTGAAACAAGTTCATCCCGGGTCCCAACTTACATCTTCCCGCTTTAACCATACGCTTTTTAGGGTTTAACCGGACATAGAGTTCAAAAACCAAACTGCTTCTGATTAAACCGCGGGCTTGTAATTGCGCTCCAACTTGACGCAATGAAGTACCGTAAGACACTTCAAAAACCTGTGACTGAGCGGAACCAGGATCAGACGGAAAAAAGTTCCAAAAAAACGCCGCTACTGAAATTGCCGCAACAATGGAGAAAATGAGGATCCCACCCCCGAAACGAGGGTGGTCTTGCCAAAGCTTCTTCCAAACCGCCTTCGAAAAAAGGCAATTTGAATTAAACTTTATTAGAGAAGTAAAATTAGCATTCTTCATCCAAGAGGTTATTCTTTGACGCACCAATAGATCATCCTCCTGGAGAATATTATACTAGAAATTTTAATCCCTGACAAATAACTTATTGTTCTTCCGGTTCCTCTTCATCCTCTTCGTACATATCCTCTAAAACCTCACAAACCTTGGCGAATTCCTGATCATCCTCAATATCGACCAAAACTTCTTCTCCTGCTTCATCAGTATCGATCCTAAAGATTACCGCCTCTTCGTCCTCTTCCTCTTCCGGAGTGACTTCGGGAAGCATGACCGCATATTTCAAACCATCAACTTCCAATACATTTAAGAGATTAAAACGATGTTCGTGACCATCCTCGTCTACTAAAGTAATCCAGTTTGTTTCTTGTTCCGCCATCTTAACGCCTCCATTTTTTTAATATACGCAACTACATTATTAAAACTATCTGATTTGCACAATGCCAAAGCAATGCTGAATTTGCAAACCGTTATCTATCAAAGACTAATGTCGTTACATATCCATATTAATCAAATTGAACCGGGTTTATTCCAAAGCTATTGTACCCGTTCAATCAATCTTAATTCTCTAAAAAAAGATAACTATCACCGTGTCTTTTCGAAAAACCAATTTATTCAGTCTCTTTTCCGCTTCCGAAAATCGAGGTAATTTTGGAGAATAAATACCGCCGCTACTTGGTCGATCTTTTGTTTTCTTTTTTTTCTTGAGAGATCCGCCTCTAAAAGGACCTTTTCAGCCGCGACAGTGGAAAGCCGTTCGTCCCAAAAAACTAACGGCAATCCGGTTTTTCGCTCCAATTTACCTCCAAACTCCCGGATTTTTTCGGCCATAACACCCTCGGTTCCATTTAAGTTTTTAGGTAAGCCAACCACAATCCCTTCAACCATTTCCGCGCTGATGATCTCTGTTAAGCTCTCCAAATCACGTGCCAGTGAGTTATGGCGTTCCAAGACCGAATGGCCTTGGGCGAAAAATTCCAATGGATCGCTGAGGGCGATCCCGATTCGGCGTTGGCCGACATCTAATCCCATCCACCGCATGAAAAACCCCTTAACAAATTTTTAAACAAAACTCCGGACATGCTTGAGCACAATATCCGCAACGGACGCACTTTACACGGTCAACCCTGACTTGGCCATTGACCAAAGTTAACGCCTGAAAACTACATTTTGTCACACAACGGCCGCAGCCTTGGCACCAACCGGCAACATGCAGTTGGCGTTGTTCATGACTGATTTGAGACTCCAAATCCGGCAATGGCGGCAGACCAGCTAATAATGCCAGGTTCAACTTGACCTCTGCCAATGATTGCATACCTACGGCAACAGCATCCAGGCAATTAAGGCTATTGATGAAAGCAAAAGCAGCCCGGGCATTATTAATTAAATGCCCGCCGGCGAGCGCCTTCATTCCATAGATACCCTTCCCAAATTCGCGAGCAGTCCTAATCGCTGTCACCATCTCGGCGGCTGAACCATCCCGAATTCCAAATCCATCCCGGTTAATCAGCGGATGAATCACATCAACCGCCGGTTCAGTGGCTCCCGCTCTTACCCCGGCCACGGTATGGGTGGAAATCATCACCGCTTTGATAATTCCATCCGCTTTAGCCTTGGTTAAGTAATCAAGCGCTCCCCGATGTCCTTTTAGCGCAGCGGCGTTCTCCACCTCATGCAAACCGAAGAGGTCGATATAATCACGGTTCAACTCTTTACGAGCTTTCTCAATACTCCGCCGCATTTCGGAGGCGGTTACCGCATAAGACCGCGAAGCAATAATCATTTCCGGGAATTTCCGTAACGCCTGGGCTAAATGGCGATAGACGCCATAAATTTCAGCGGTATCAAAAAAATTGACTCCCAATTGAAAGGCATGACAGAATAAATCCGCGGCCGCCTCCGGTCGAAAGTCTTTCTGGTGCGGACCAACGGTAAGGGTCCCAAAACAGAGTTTTGAAACAGATAGGCCGGTAAATCCCAACTTATTTAATTCCATGATGATCTGATTTTAGCCTCCCGCCGGAAAAACTACTTTAATCTGAAAAGTATACGACGGTAATTGATTCGAATTATTTTTTAGATCGATTTTATATCGGGAGACTTCATTCTGCTGCGTCAATAAACTCGAAGCCTGTTCCTTCGTTTTCCCTTTGATTAAATTTTTAATTTTTCCTTGCTCCAATATCCCCCGGATCGAACCCCGGCCGGTCAATCTTATTTGGGCTTTACCGTCTTCAATCCGGCTTGGCTGCGCTCCGGTCAATACTATCAATTCATTTTTGGCTCGGAAACCCTGGGGGATATTTTCCTCGAATTTACGGGTTAAATATTTTAATAGATCATCAATTAACGGACTCAGGGCAATCATTCGGTAATCGAGAGTTGTTTGAAGCAGATCGCTTTCTCCTCCGATATCGGGCGTATTCTTGACTCTCATAATTTCCGTCCGGACCAGTTCGGGCAAGCAAAGGTACTCTTTCCCAGCCAGAGTGGCAATCTCGTCGTTTCCCACCAATTGCATCTGCCGTTTAGCTTCATCCTCGCCCTTTTTTACATCAGCCAGAGTAACCACGGCTACTTTTTTATCAGAGCCATTCCTAGTGGGGGAGGCATTAATAACCTTTAAAAAACGCTGATATTTCCCGCTTAGGCTGATAATTGATTTTGCCGGTTGATTGCCAACGGTTCCTTTTTGTTCAGCGGTGATATTTACTTCAGCCCGACCGTACTCTTCGCCGATAGCGATTCCGTCCCGATATTTAGTCTGTCTCTTGGGAACAATTACATCCTGGTCGGTTGAAAACCGGACTCCGGCTTTGCCAAAGGCGACGCTGCCCTTGGGGAGGATCACCGGTTGTCCGGTGCTGTTAATCAAAGTAATCCGCCCTACCGCCGGGGTTACGCCGACCACTTTCGAACCTGTGGTTACGGTCTGGACTCTGATCTGGTTATCTTTTTCCATAATCTTCGCCGGAACTTTGCCCGCCAAAATTTCTTGCGGATCAAAAGCAGTACCGATTTGGGCGTTAGCGGAAAAAGTAAGGGTCTGTTCCTTAGGATAGACCATTACCACCGCCTGAGGTTGGAAGATCCACCAACTAGCTAAAATTAAACTAAATAATGAGATTATGATGGCAAATTGTAATCCGCCATGCAATTGGATCCATCCTAGACCCACCGCATCCGCACCGGTTTCGGGAGAAGCGGCGATCTCTATCTCAGCCTTTTGATAAGTCCGCTCCGGTATAGTCCTGCGCCTGGGGAAAATTGGGTAATTCTCTTTTAAAGTAGCGATGCCAAATTTATGGGCCAGACCGTTTAAATAATGATCAGCCGAATTAATGAAGAGCTCCTTTTCTTCTTCTTCCGCATAGAATTTTAAAAGTCTTAAATTAATTTCGTTATTTAACAATGTCGCATTTTTAGAAACTTCTAAGATTACCTGATCCCCCGGAGCATTAATCAACTCCTTGACCAGACTTTCAATGGTTAAGCCTTCTTCAATCCCGATCTTGGACATCGACACTGTAATCACTCCTTTTGTCCCGTTCATCAAACAACACCAGGAGTAATAAAATACCACCAAAGATAAACATCATCGCTGCGGCGACAATTCCGGAATCGTTCAAGACCAAGGCGATAATGGCGGTAAAAACCAGACCCAGAAACCCTTTAAGCTGCTCCGGATATTTCTTTAAAAGCTCGATAATCTTTTGGGACGGTTTGTAATAAAGCAACGGAATTAAAATTAAAAGGCCTAACAAAGCTTTGGACCAAGGTGTATAATTAATAAGTCTCCGGTTCATCTCCCATTTTCTATTAATCATTTCTTTGATTACCGGAAAACCTTCCTCTTTTATTAGGAATAACAACTGTCCAAAATGGGAGATACTGTTTTTACTAATCCAATAGTCCCAAAGGCCTACTAAAGTTAATAAGACGATTAAGGAAATGAATAGCCCGGCGACCTCGCTGAGGTTGATTCGTTTTTTCAAAAGCAGAAGGTTGGTAATTCCCAATCCGAGGATTACCGTACTCCCGCCGCCGATATTAGCCCCAAAATTCGGATGGGAGACCACCAAAGCCAGCAGCCAAGTTACCAGTGTTAGCAATTTCCCTTGCCGCTTGTCCGTTGTCTTAAAGCTAAGGGCCAGAAAGACCGTATATGCTCCTAAGAAAAATCCCAAATATTCATTGCCGATCCCATAGAAACGAGCCCCTGCCACTATAGAATAACCCAAAAAAGATCCGGCTTCCAAAAACCCGTTGTTAAGCCCGTCGGTTATGATTAGGATTACTGTTGTAAGAGAGATTAACGCGAGCATCCGAAAAGGATCTTTACCCCCGGCCCAAAACGCTGCAGTCAATAAGATGGCGACCAACACTATAGTCCCGGCCATCACCGACAACCAATTTAACGGATTAAACGCCCCCTCAATTAAAAATGCGGCTGGAATCAACAGTAATGACAAATAGATATAAGTCAGCGCCTTGAAATAAATGGGACGCGGTTTAAAGATTAAAGCGGCTACTCCGGCTAAAAGAGAACCCATTAACAAGTAGGCATATCCGGTGAGCAAGGGCCATCTGATTTGGTAATTCCGGATCAACTCGGAACGGAGACGGGCCACTTGCCGCCAATCTCCCGGGACCGACTCTAAACTTTTTCCGGTAAATCGCCCAAATTTCTCGATCCCCAGGAATTTCAGGATCGTTGCCGGGAGGTCGTATTCGGTAACCACCCCGGCTTTTCGAGTGCTATGGGAATAAATGATTCCGGGCTTGAATCCCGGCCCATTAAGGGCCACCGGCATTACCTTTTCGCCAATTTTTGCTTTTCGTTGCGGCGGGATCCCGGTAAAAATTAGCGTTAAGGTAGATTTAACATCAATTGTCGTCCGTAATTTTTCAAAAAGCCGATCGTACCGATTCATTACCGAACGCCGGTAAAAATTCCAGCGTTGGTCGCTCAGGTATAAACCGAATTTTTCCAACCGTTCCAAATCTCCCAGGGTAATCACAATTACATCGGCTTCTTCTTTAAACTCCTGCCAATAGGAGAGAATCTTCGCATCATCGGTGATCTTTTCGAAGGGAAAATCCGGGTCAATTTTTAAGGTCTCCTTTCCCAAAGCCGCCAAATCAACCTGGCCCTTTTCGTCCATTAGTAAAAGAGCGCCTCCCCGGTTAGGAATATCGGTGTCGGAATTGCCAATAACTGCTGTCCGGAAAGAATGGCGATGGAGACGCCAACCCAAGCGACCAATGTTCTGACTGATTGAACCGGGGTTGAGCTGGATTATCTTGGCGAGACGGAGATGAATCCCGCCGTTTTTAGGAGGTTGGTAACCGGTTAGCGAGTGATATAGCTCACCGGCCGGAAGTTGCTTATAGAGCTCAGCGGTATTTAATAGTAATAAACTCTCCTCCGGCAATGGTCTTAGCTGGGTCCCGCTATTAAATCCCAAATAAATTTTTTCAAGTGTTACCGGATCAGTAACCGGAACCGTCATTAAACCAACGGCTCCACTATTTAGAAAATCCTTGAGATGGGATGTATTGTTTAGATCTTCAAAAGTTAGCCGAGGGATATCGATGATTAACACTTGTTTTTTAGATTCGGCTACCAAAGAACCGCCCGAAGCTAATACTAGGATTAACAATATTCCGGTTAGAATTTTACGGACCCGCACCATAAACCCTCACTTTAATCAAATGACACCGTCGATGTCTATTAAGTATTATCAACCATCAATGTTAAAATAAAATGTAACGCAATTATATGTTGCAATAAGTTTTCTGACCGCCCGGATTATTGCAACATATTTTCCTTGATCCATAAATTGATATAAATACGGCGCTTTGCTCTTTTTCCATCCGCGGTCTAAGGATGGAAAAGGATAATCAAAATTCATTTCAATTTAGATAGATGAAACCGCCAAAACTAAAAAAGCGGACTTTACCGCCTATTCCAAAATAACCTGCAATTAATATAAAAAACTTCCAATATTGCAAAGTATATTTCATATCATAACCAATCCGGTAATACTTGTCAATCAAACTCAGAGCCGTTGAGTTGTAGTTTTTCAGAAATTGGTTCCTTATTCTCTAACCCAAAAGCCATTTCATAAATACTTTTAAGTAAGATTAAAATAATTGCCCCCAAAGGAACCGCGAAAACCATTCCAACTAATCCCCCAATTCTATTGCCAACCAGAATTAGATAAACAACTGTAATCGGGTGAATTTGTAAGCTGTTGCCTAAAATCCGGGGCACCAATACCAAGACTTCCAATTGATTGACGATCAAAAATAAGATCACCACATACAAGGCGTTCCAGGGCGACTGTAACAGCGCCAACAATACCGCCGGTATCGCTCCCAATACCGGGCCGAAATAAGGGATCAGGTTAAGTACTCCGGCCATCAAACCCAATAAAAATGCGGTTTCAAACCCAAGCAAGCTTAGACCGATCCCGATCAAAATTCCTACAATCAAGGTTACCAACAATTGTCTACGAATATAGATCTTCAACACCATATCGATCTTTAAAAGGGTGCGGGTCCAATGAAACCCTAAATTCTGCGTCAGCCAACGATAGCTTCGCTCCTTTAGCATGGGATAGTCCCGGCTGAAATAATAAGCCAAAACCGGCGCTAAGATGAAAAGTAACGCTCTGGAGAGCAGGTTTACGGTGGCTTCCGCCAATTGGATTATGGAATTGCGCAGTAAGATTTCCATCCTTTCGATCACTTGGGCGACGACTGGTTTCAAGTTAATGGGCAGTTTCCAATAGAATTGATTGAATCGCTCACCCCAGGTCTCGAATTCTTGATAGATCTGGGGTAAGCGATTTAACACTTGGGTCATGTCTTCAACCAACCGCGGTAAGATTATTCCGAGGATTACCGCCATCACCATAAGGAGAACAAAGTAAACCGTATAAATGGCATATTCACGGCGGGCCCCTCTTTTTTGCAAGAACTCGGCTAGGGGATTGATGGCGTAGGCCAAAAAAAAAGCCAAAATGAACGGACTGATAATGGCTTGCGATAAGTAAAGTATGTACCCTGCCAGAGGAATAACGACTAATATAAAGATGAGTTTTTTTACCTGCATGGATCACCGTCTATTTGTTGAATTTCAAATTTCGTTAACTAGTATCTCCAATCTTGCATGAAATTAGTAGCTTTTTAACCCTGCGGATACTATATTTTACTATCGGGAGACTTAATTTTAGGATCCGAAGACTAATCGGAACTCTCCCGAGACTACTTTTTATTCTTCGGAGACTGAGCCGAACCCTCTCGAGACTGATTTTTATCCTCCGGAGACTGATCCGAACTCTCCTGAGACTAACTTTTATTCTCCGGAGACTAATCGGAACTTTTGCGAGACTAATTCTTTCTCTTCCGAGACTAATCCGAACTCTTTTAAGACTAATTCTTTGGTTTTCCTTTCCTTTGGGACCTCTCACTGGCAAATCCGGATTAAATCCAATAAAAAAAGCTGCCTCGAAAATTAATTATTCTTCGAGACAGCCATTTATTCATGACATCCTCCTCGCCATCCGGCGGGAAAAAGCTTCAGTCCCGTCTTTCAGAGCCGAAGTCAACCGTATCGTATTGTCCCGGACCATTCTCATAGAGCCGCGGGCATTATTTGACGAAGCGGCACTTATCATCCCTCTTCTCCGGCCGGCCAACATCGCCAAACCAACCGCCGCCCCCACCAAACTCCCGGCGACCAAGCCTCGTAAAATCCTATTCATAATATTTCACCTCTTTCCGATCTTGCTGACTTAACAAATCACTCCAAAGATATTATCTCCCCCGGAAAGAGAGTTAATTCCTCATTCAATAACTCTTTCAATAATCCCGCCGCCCAATACCAGGTCTCCCTGGTAAAAAACCACTGCCTGACCAGGAGTCACCGCCCGTTGCGGTTTGTCGAAAATGACCTCCGCCCGATCTCCGTCGGGTTTGATCCGGGCCGCCGCCGGCTTAGCGGTATATCTGATCTTCGCTTCCGCCGTCAACTCCCGTTCAAACCGGTCAAAAGGGATCCAATTGAGATTTACGGCGGAGAGTTTAGCGGCAAAAACCGAGTCCCCCGGACCGACTACTACCTGATTCCGCTCCGGATCAATATCGGTTACGAATAAAGGGACCCCGGCGGCAATCCCCAACCCTTTACGCTGCCCGATAGTGAAATTAGTGATCCCGGTATGCTCGCCTAAGACATTCCCTTCGTGATCAACGATCTTTCCGGGTTTAGTCGATCCGGGCCGGTATTCTTCGATAAAACGCCGGTAGTTTTGATCGGGAATGAAACAAATCTCCTGGCTTTCCTGTTTGGAAGCTACCGGCAACCCAAACCGGTCCGCTAGTTTTCTGATTTCCACCTTGGTATAACCACCGAGGGGAAAGAGGCTCGCCGCCAATTGATCCTGGGTAAGCCCATATAGGACATAACTCTGGTCTTTGGTCAGATCAATTCCCTTCCGTAATAACCAGCGTCCGGCGTCGGAATCAAAATCCGTTCTAATGTAATGCCCGGTAGCTACATACCGGCCTTCCAAAGCCCTCACCTTATCGAGAAGCCGGTTAAATTTAAGTTTCTGATTACAGACGATGCACGGGTTTGGTGTCCGGCCTTGAAGGTATTCGTCGACAAAATAATCAATCACGTTTTCCCGGAACGATTCATGTAAATTCAAGACATAATAGGAAATCCCCAATTTATCAGCCACCGCCCGGGCATCTTCTACGGCAGCCAACGAACAGCAACTATCTTCCGCCGCCTCCCCATAGGGGAGATCGGCCGACCAAAGCTGCATGGTTACACCGATCACTTCATAACCCTGTTCGAGAAGGAGCGCCGCCGCTACCGAACTATCCACTCCCCCGCTCATCGCTACGATAACTCTTGACATCCAATAGTACCTCGAAACTTATTGATATGGAAGATACTGGAGTTATGCGGAACAAATAGCATTTTTAGCCTGGTAATCCTCAATCGCTTTATGCAATGCATCAGCCGCCAAGTTGGAACAGTGCATTTTTTGAGGAGGCAAACCATCGAGAGCTTCCGCCACCGCTTTGTTTGTGATCTGCAACGCTTCTTCGATGGTCTTTCCCTTAACCAGCTCCGTTACCATACTACTGGTAGCGATAGCCGCTCCACAGCCGAAAGTCTTAAACTTGACATCAGCGATCCGATCGTCATCCATCTTTAAATAAATCTTCATAATATCGCCGCATACCGCATTGCCCACTTCTCCAACACCGTCGGCCTCGAAAATCTCCCCTACGTTTCGCGGGTTTTGAAAATGGTCCATTACTTTTTCAGTGTACATGTCGAGCACTCCTTTCGCTCCGAGTTATAAAGGGGAGACATCGCTCTCAACTTAGCGACTATCTCCGGCAAAACCTCTAGTAAATAATCAATCTCCTCCTTAGTGGTGGACTTGCCCAAAGTCAACCGGAGGGAACCATGGGCGATTTCATGACAAATTCCCATGGCCAATAAAACATGAGACGGCTCCAATGATCCGGAGGTGCAGGCGGAACCGCTGGAAGCGGCAATCCCTTTCAGATCCAAGTTAAGCAGGAGTGATTCCCCTTCAATATACTCGAAACTAAAATTAGCGTTTCCGGGAAGCCGCGCGTTTCGGTCTCCGTTTAAGCGAACATGGTCAAAGCGGTTTAAAACGTTATCAATTAGATAGTCCCTTAAGGCAGTGACTCGTTTTTGAGTCTCTTCCAAATCAGCGTTGGCCAGACTTAAAGCCTTAGCCAGACCAACGATGCCGGCAATATTCTCCGTCCCTGCCCGGCGGTTTCTTTCCTGGCCGCCGCCGTAAATGAATGGTTCAAACTTTACGCCTTTGCGGACATACAAAGCGCCAACGCCTTTAGGGCCGTAAAATTTATGGGCCGCCATGGACAAAAGGTCCACCGAGAGTTCGGCTGCATTTACCGGAATAGCGCCTACCGTTTGAACGGCGTCGGTATGGAAGATCACATCGCGTTCCTTTAATAACCGGCCGATAGCGGCAATTGGTTGAATGACGCCGACTTCGTTATTGGCATGCATAATCGAGACTAAAACCGTCCGGTCGGTGAGAGCATTGAGCACATCATCAGGATTGACAATCCCGGCGTTGTTCACCGGAACGAAGGTCACCTCAAACCCCTGCTTTTCAAGGGCTTTACAAGTATCATAAACCGCATGATGTTCGATGGCTGAGGTGATAATATGATTCCCCCGGTTGCGGTAAGCTGCGGCCACTCCCCGTAACGCTAGGTTATCGCTCTCCGAACCACTCCCGGTAAAGATGATCTCCCTAGGTTCAGCGGCTCCGATCTCCCGGGCAACAGTCCCTCTAGCCTCTTCGATCACTTTCCGGGTATCCCGCCCGAACGAATGAATACTGGACGGATTACCAAAAAACTCTACAAAGTACGGCATCATCGCTTCCAGTACTTTGGGGTCCACCCGAGTGGTAGCGGCATGGTCGAGATAGATTCGTTTCATATTCGATCCCTTCTTGATTAAGTATATTTAAGAACCGGTTTTAATTCCTACCAAATTACTAGGTTTTGATTAAATGCTACCATAACTATACGTTACTGTCAATAAATAATTTAACTATGTAAAATATTTTTATACACCGAACTGGACGAAGAAGTAAAATTGATCAATAGGACTTTCGCTAATTAATATAATATTTTTGCACATATGGCGATGTCATCAACGCTAAAAGTCCCCAGTAATTAGGAGCAAAACGAAGGACGGAACCAACCCGGATCTTCCGATCGCTTGCCAGGACCAGATAATCACTGCTGCCGCCTAAGATTTGGATTCCCGGTTCCAAAGGTGTTAAGCCAGATAAAGGGGTATCCTGTTGACCTAGATTGAGCAACAATCTAAAACCATCCTCGGTCTCCGGAATCTCCGGTGTGCGTCCCAAAGCGTCCCGCCCGATTTCTCCATCGGCCCGAGCCGGTTTCCATTGGGATTGAAGTACTTCCGCCTCGACTAGAAAAGCGTCGGGAAATAAACCAGGGAGCAGTTGGCCGTTTAAGGTCTCCCGTCCCAGCAAAATCCCTTCTCCGATCCGGAGATGGTTGATTCCCG
The DNA here is from genome assembly GCA_023394955.1 of Bacillota bacterium. Lineage (GTDB taxonomy): Bacteria > Bacillota > UBA4882 > UBA8346 > UBA8346 > JAAYHS01. Next base: position 28,739 of record JAEWZY010000066.1, on the reverse strand, counting down.
AAACCAGCATGCCCGCGTATAACATGGGAAGACTACTGGAATTGCCTCCTGAAATATACTGAACCGGCAAATGAAATTCTTCTTTCAAAACCCGGGCGATAGAGACTAAGGACGCCAGTTTTTCCGGCCCGGGTTTTACCCCGGCAAAACAGGAAAAATTAGCGCCCACTCCAATAATGTCTGTCTTTTTTAACCTTTGACAAAAACGAGCTATCTTAGGTATTTCCTTTTCTAATATTCCTTCCCGCCGGTCACCCAGATCCACCATTAAAAAAACCCGGTGCTGAAAGCCGATGCCATCGATGGCCCCGATTGTTTCCAATTCCGCATTCAAGCTGGTATCGGCGGACCGGACCACCCTTTTTAACCCAGTGATACCGGGGAGCCTCAATAAGACCCGATTGATGCCTGGAAAAACACGATAACGTTCCAGATTTTCAATTCGGGAATCGCCCAATTCTTTCAGGCCGGCGGCAACCAAAGCCTCCACAATCTTAAAATCGCCAGCGACCCCTTTCACCACTCCGGTAAGGGCAACCCCCCAACATCGACAGAGTTTTTGAATGCTTTGAAAGTTATGAACAATCTTTGGTATATCAATGATCACTCGTGGTAATCGCATATTATTTATTCCTTGGTATCCTCGGTCTGCTTGGCCCTTTTTAAATAGGAACGGATCTCTTGTTCATAGCCGCGACCGGTCGGTTGATAATAACTTTTATTCAAAATGTTAGCCGGTAAATAGTCTTGTTTGACAATGCCTTCCGGATAATCATGGGGGTAAAGGTAACCAACGCCGTCCCCGAGCCGGGCGGCGCCCGGATGGGAAGAATCCCGTAAATGCGCTGGAACCCCTTGGTTTTCAAGATCCTGAACATCGGCCATGGCCTGATGGATCGAGCTACAACAAGCATTAGATTTGGGAGCGGTAGCGATATAGATCGCCGCCTGCGCCATGGGAATCTGGGCTTCCGGTAAGCCGACCATCTCTAAAGCCTGCGCTGCGGCAACCGCAACCAATAATGCCCGGGGATCGGCATTGCCCACATCTTCCGCCGCGTGGATAATCATCCTCCGGGCGATAAATTTGGGGTCCTCCCCTGCGCTTAGCATTCGGGCTAAATAATAGACGGCCGCATCCGGATCTGAACCCCGCATGGACTTGATAAAAGCGGAAATGGTATCATAATGTTTTTGCCCGTCGCGGTCGTAAACAATCGGCCGTTGTTGAATGCAATCGGCGAAGATCTTTAAGGTTAGGCGAATTTTACCGGAATCAGGATCCGGTTTAGTGGTTAGCACCGCTAATTCAAGAGCATTCAAAACGATTCGAGCGTCTCCGTCAGCCTTATTAACCAAAAAATCCAGGGCGGTTTCGTCAATCTCCACCTGGTAATCGGCTAAACCCCGCTCCCGGTCTAGGAGAGCTTGGTTCACGATCCGTTTCAAATCATCCCCGTGTAAAGTATTGAACCGAAAAATCATACTTCTGGAGACAAGGGGCGAATTCACTTCATAGAGAGGATTTTCAGTGGTAGCGCCGATCAACAATACTGTTCCATCCTCCACCGCCGGAAGTAATGCGTCTTGCTGCGATTTATTGAAGCGATGAATCTCATCGACGAATAAGATGGTTTTACGCTGATAGAATTGAAACCGTTCCCCGGCTTCGGATATGATCCTCCGGATATCGGCTACTCCCGCGGTCACGGCATTGAGACTCTCAAAAGAGGCGCTGGTTGTATTGGCGATAATCCGGGCTAAGGTCGTTTTCCCGGTGCCGGGCGGCCCGTAGAAGATCATCGATCGCAGTCGATCCGCTTCAATCGCCCGCCGCAATAACCGTCCCGGCCCCACAATCTCATCCTGTCCGACAAATTCATCCAAGTTACGAGGACGCATTCTAGCTGCTAACGGCGCTTCTTTTTGGAGATTGGCTTCCGCTCCGGATGAAAAAAGATCCATCATCTTCACCCCTAACGCTTCAGTTAATAGATTACAACTTGGTATTAAACAACTATAAACTTTAGACCAATCGCTGTCAAGCGGTCTTGGGGAATTAAGAGATCAAAAAGTACGGAGCAATACAATTTCTCCGTACTTATAAACCGCAATTGAAAGGTTGTTATCTTTTAGCGATCTTCATCATTTTCACTATACCTTGGGGACCGACTAAAAACCGAAGAATTGAATCTCCCTGGGGCGCTTGATAATCGACTTGCCATTTATCATAATTATAATCGATGTCGATTAATTTCCCCAGTTCCACCGAGTGATATTCCGCCCAGGTCTGGGCCGCTCGTTCCGCTTCCGAAAGGGTTTTTACTTCGCCGTTCCCAGCGGTAGGCGCGTCTTCGAAATCCTTCCAGGAATACTCGGGTGAAAAACCGGCCACTTGTTCCGGTAAAACCCAATTACCATCTTTGAGACTGATGTTGACCCGGTAAGGTCCTGAAATTTGATATTTTTGAATTTTTCCGGTGGCAAAAGTCATTTCAATAACGGAATTATCGGGAGACCATTTAAAAGGAATCACTGTGGTAGCCAATCCCAGCCACTCGCCTTTTTTCTTCCCCTCCAGATTGCCGGTGACGATAAAATTCCCTTCACGATAGGCTTTGATCTCCAATTTGAATTTGACCGATTCCCCTTTCCGATCCTGGTCTGCGTCAATCAGTTCAAATGTGCCCGGGATCGACAATTCCACTTGATCATCGAGTATTACCTCATCCGGTGTCGCGTCGCTTGGAATGATGACCATCAAACAGATCCCCATCACTATTCCGATTATCATAATTTTTTTTATCAAAAAAATCACTCCGTAATTTTTGATCCCAAATCTCATCCCAGTTGCGGTCGGATGCGTTTAATTTGCTATCCTAGAATCGGATTTGGTATTACGGAGTAGTTTCGTTTTTGAATTTAACAAACCTTTATGTAAATATAGCCAAGGCAACCAACATAAGTTGTAAAAGATTATTTAGTCGTTATTTTGATTTGAATAGCTACAACTATAAAAAAGCTACCTTACTAATAACCTTTGCTAGCTGAGTTTCATCCAAGGGTTTGAGTATAAAGTCGCAGGCGCCCGCTTTTAATGCATTTAAAACGTATTCCCTTGATCCTTCGGTGCTGCAAATGATGATCTTTACTCGGTGGTTGTCTCTGATAAAATGGCGAATCGAATCTACCACATCGCTATCGGGCATGAATAGATCTTTGATAATTATTTCCGGGCGCAAACTAGCCGAAAGTTTATTAGCTTCCGGGGTCGTTCCGGCTTCGTAAACTTCAAAACCTTCTTTTTTCAAGAAATCTGTTAAAATTGTTCGCATCAAGGGTGAATCATCGACGATGAGTATTTTCATCTATTGAAAACACCCCCTATAAATTGGATCCGCAGCACCGCTTCTAGCATTGATCTAATGGTTCATTAAAAAGGTAATAGCAATTCTATGAACATGATTATTAAAAATATGGTTCCATCTAAATTATAGGTTCGCTTTAATCTAAAATTTTCCTTTTTGAATTAGTCGCTGATTATTTAAAATCTTATTAATGGGCGTCGCTATCTCCGGTATGGACCTGATAAGACCAGTTGCGGCCGTAATTATTGTCCCAGTTTTGAGCTTCATCGCGAAAACAAAAGTTAAAGTTCAAAGGTTCGTCCACATTAAGGGAGACCGACCAACTACCATCCCGGCCCTTTTTCATCGGAACATCGATTAGTTTTTCCCAGTCAGTCCCATATCCGGCATGGATGTACACTCTTCCGGCATTTGCTTCAGCCAGTAACCCTTTATACTTAATTCTAACCTCTTCGCCTAAAGTAATCGGAACCGGTTCCATAAAGATTCCCTCAGCTACTTCTTCCAATTTTTTTCTGGGCATACTATTTTTCCTCCTTAAAAAGAACTGTTGGACTTAGTATACCCTGATCGTCAATGGCTTAAACCTCTAGGATTATATACATCCCATAGTTTGGGAAAGACTGTCCAGGGGTAAGTCATGAAAGGAGTCGCTTTGAACTCCAAATATTCTTTGGAAACCGGATGTTGCAAACGAAGCCTAAATGCGAATAAAGCCAATTGTTCCCCGGCCCGGTTGACCTGGGCGCCATATTTCCGATCACCATAAAGCGGATGGCCGATGGCGGCGAACTGTACCCGAATCTGATGTGAACGGCCTGTCCCTAGGGCGATTTCTAATAAACTCATTCCTTCCTTTTCTCCGATTACCTCATAATCGAGCCGAGCTTCTTTGGCATTGGAAGTTGAATCAGGCGCTACCGTCACAATGTTTCGCCGGCAATCCTTGATCAGATAATTATTTAACCGACCGCTTTTAATTTTTAGCAGTCCATGGGCGACCGCCAGATAATTTTTTTCAAGATTCCCTTCCCGGATCTGGGTTGATAAACGTGAAGCAGCTTTGGAAGTCTTAGCAAAAACCATTACTCCTCCCACCGGGCGATCCAGGCGATGCACTAAACCCAAGTAAACGTTGCCCGGCTTTTCATACCGGGCTTTAAGATCCTTTTTCAAAAACGTAAGCAGATCAAGATCTCCGGTGTTATCGCCTTGGGTCGGCATATTAATCGGTTTCTCCACCACCAAGAGGTGATTATCTTCAAAAATAATTTTCAGCTTCAAAATTAACTCCCTATAATTCAGAAATAAGTTTTTAAACCCGCGTTTATTGCGACATATGTTCTTTAAAAGCTTATTCCAATTCAGATAGCCTCCCAACGTCCCGAAGCGCCACAAGGAAGCGCCAATTTCGAAGCCGACACCGGCAGACCGATTTCGGCTGAGGTTATCGCCCCACCATGTTTGCGGCCTACGGTCAATGCCAGGATATTACTGAGCACTCCCGGAGCTAAACCTGTGGTATATGAATTAATTAGGAAAAACAAAGCATCCTCTGCCAGTACTTCGGCGCAAACCTTTGTTAAATCATATAACTCATCTTCAATCTTCCAGACCTCACCATTGGGTCCTCTGCCGAAAGATGGCGGATCCATAATGATTCCCCGATATAACCGACCGCGCCGCTTTTCACGATTGACAAACTTGAGAGCGTCATCGATCAGCCATCTAATTGGCCGTTCCGCCATACCGGAAAGGACAGCATTTTCTTTAGCCCAAGTCACCATCCCTTTAGCGGCGTCCACATGACATACTTCTCCTCCGGCGGAAGCGGCCGCTATCGTAGCGCCTCCGGTATAAGCGAATAAATTCAATACCCGGACCGGTCCGGTCCCAGTTTTAATTAGTTTTGAAAGCCAATCCCAGTTGACGGCTTGTTCCGGAAAAAGTCCGGTATGCTTAAAACCGGTGGGCCGAATGTAAAATTTAAGCCCGCTATAATTGATGACCCACCTCTCAGGCAGCTCCTTTGAGAAGTCCCATTTGCCTCCCCCGTTTGAACTGCGTTTATAATGTCCATGTACGTCATTCCAGGCCTTTTTTCCCAAAGTAGCCGGCCAAATGACTTGCGGGTCCGGCCTTCTTAAAATATATCGGCCCCAACGTTCCAGCCGCTCACCATCGCCGGTATCGATTAGTTCGTAATCTTTCCACTGATCGCTTAAAAACACTGTTCCTTCCTCCAAATATTGAGTATTATCTGAACAAATTTTATCATTACCCCATCCCTGCCGCAATATTTTTGGGGAACTTTGAAATTGTTTATCATAATCAAACAAAAAGAGCAGCTAAGCTACTCCTTCTATTAGTAATATTCATTGTTTTGTATTAATTTTTTTGAACTATTCCAAGGTCCCCATATCGAAGGTTATTATTTTATCAAGATTCAGAATCAAAATTAGTCTGCTATCGAACTTAACCATTGCTTTTAAATATTTGCGATTTAATTGGGAACTCCCCACAGAACTGTCATCTATTTTTGATAATGGAATATCGACCATATCCAAGATGCGGTCCACTACTATCCCAAAAATTTTACCTTCTGTTTCCAGAATTACTATCACCGTATATTGATCAATCTCTAACGGATTAAGCCCAAAGGTTTTCCTTATGTCCACTACGGGAATGACTTCCCCGCGAAAGTTGATCACACCTTGAATTGAAGCCGGAGCATTGGGAACCTTGACGGGCTTAAGATAGCGAATTATTTCTTGAACCCGGAGGGCGTCAACTCCGTATTCTTCCGTATCCACCAAGAAGGTAATTTGTTGAACATATTCTTCCATTTCAACCTGTTCATCCTGTAGTCGATAATCAGCTGCATCCATTAGAGTTTCCTCCTTAAATCTCCAAACTACCCCGTAAGATACCTTTTAAATAACGACCATAATGCCCTATCCATTAAATCGACCAAAAGGAGATAATTCTTAAATGGTTTTTATGTCCAAAACTTTACTTCCGCCTGTCTCCTGCCTTCAGTATTCTATCTGCTAATTTCACTTCTTCCCAGCCCAAGAATCCTTCAGCCCAACCGTCCGGTTGAAAACCAATTTTTCCGGAGCGCTGTCCTGATCCGCACAAAAGTACCCTTGTCTTAAAAACTGAAAACGTTCGCCGGGAAGCGCCGTCGCCAAACTAGGCTCAGCCTTGCAGCCGGTTAATACAACCAAAGACTCCGGATTAATTGGTGAATCGGGATTAGGTTCATCTTCAAGAAAAAGATAATCATAAAGCCGGACTTCAACGTCAAGGGCATGCGCGGCGGAGACCCAATGAGAGGTCCCTTTAACCTTGCGTCCATCATTGGTCCAACCGCCGCGGGATGCCGGATCATAAGTACAATGAAGCTCAATCACTTCTCCGGTCCGTTCATCCTTGACTACAGACTCGCATTTAATATAGTAAGCATGTTTCAAACGGACCTCGCGCCCAGGCGCCAGCCGGAAAAAGCCTTTCGGAGGATTTTCCGCAAAATCGTCCCGTTCAATATAGATTACCTTGGAAAACGGCACTTTACGGGTTCCTAAGCCTGAGTTTTCCGGATTAATTTCCGCATCGAACTCCTCGACCTGGCCTTCAGGATAATTATCAATGATCACTTTCAAGGGCCGCAGGACCGTCATTACCCGGGCCGCCTTCTGATTCAGATCCTCCCGGATATAGTGTTCCAATAAAGCGATATCCACCAAACTATTGCTTTTAGCTACCCCAATCCGCTCGCAGAAGGTTCGGACTGATTCAGGAGTATACCCTCGCCTTCTAATCCCGGAAACAGTCGGCATCCGGGGGTCGTCCCAACCGCTGACTATTCCGTTTTTAACCAGTTCCAACAGTTTTCTCTTACTCATCATGGTATGGGTAAGGTTTAACCTGGCAAATTCGATTTGCTGAGGATGGTTTTGAATTGTAATATTGTCGAGGAACCAATTGTAAAGAGGCCGATGGTCCTCGAATTCCAATGTGCAGATAGAATGGGTAATCCCCTCCAAAGCATCGGAGATTGGATGGGCGTAATCATACATCGGATAGATGCGCCATTTGTCTCCCGTACGATGATGCCTGGCCCTTAAGATCCTGTAAATTACCGGGTCTCGTAAATTAATGTTGGGAGAAGCCATATCGATTTTGGCCCTTAAGGTACGGGACCCATCCGGAAATTCACCGGCCCGCATCCGCCGGAATAAATCCAAGTTCTCAGCCACCGAACGGTTTCGAAAAGGGCTTTCTTTACCCGGTTCGGTCAAAGTCCCCCGGTACGCCCTGACCTCTTCCGGGTTAAGGTCGCAAACATAAGCTTTACCATTGTTAATCAACTCTTCGGCATATTGATAAAATTTTTCATAATAGTCCGAAGCATAATATAAACGATCGCCCCAATCAAACCCAAGCCACCGGATGTCTGTTTGAATCGACTCTACATACTCGGTGTCTTCTTTGGAGGGATTGGTGTCGTCAAACCGAAGATTACATAAACCTCCGTTTTTAGCCGCTATCCCAAAATCGAGGCAGATCGCTTTGGCATGTCCGATATGTAAATAACCGTTTGGTTCCGGAGGAAAACGGGTATGAACCCGACCCTCATGTTTACCGGTTTGCCGGTCCCCGTTGATGATTTCCTGAATAAAATTAACCGGTTCCTGGTTCAGGCCGGTTGTCTCCACCGATTCTTTAATGGAACCTATCATATCCATGGTTTTACCTCCCACAGCGAAAATTGGGATTATTTTATCTTATATTATAAGCTTAATCCGTTCTAAATTGCAATCCTTTAAGAGCCTTATATTCTTTTCAGCTTAAAAGAGCTTACCAATGACGATATTAAAGAAGGGATTTTCACCATTGCCATAACTGCCTCCGATGAAAACCGGCCCAAAAACTGTCCGGCCAAGTAAACCCATGGTCAGATCGGTCTCCAGCTTCGGATTGGACCAATCCTCGAACACTCCCCCATGTTCCAGCCAAGTTCCTAAATAAACCTTGCCGACCATTGGAAACTTACGCCAAAATTTGAGATAACCGACGTTGGCCAATAAATAATTACTGCCACGCAATTGATCGGTATAATAGGTTCCTAAACGTAATGGCCCACCTAAACAAAATTGTTGTAATACCGGAGAGGTGTGATTAAATGATGTTCCCGCCTCCAAAAGAGCAATTACCATGTCCTCTTCCCCTATCGGGCTACTCCAGCTGATTTGGGCTTCTCCTTGGTTCAAAGAATCCATTTCCGGACCATTGTAGTAATGAGTGAGAATTATCCGACTAAAGAGACCTTTACTATCCAACATTCCCCCATCGGCCCCGGAGTATGTCCATTTAAAACGAATTGCTTCGATGTCCCCTTTAAAATCCTCGGGAAAAGTTTGTCCAATTTTAATACGGGGATTTTGATTAGTGAAAGAATACCCCAAACGGGCTTCACTATTCTTATTGAAGTTATAACCCACATCCAACTCTACTCCGCCTTCAATTACCTCATACTCAGTTATCCTGGTATCACCGTCAAAAAGGCTGCTATTGGTTTGATTTATCCGCAAAGACGGCGCGATAAACCAGTGGGTCTCTAAAAATGGTTTATAAAGTTCCGAGGAAAATTGAAACTCAGTACCAATACCAATATCGGTCCGGAGTTCCGAACCAGGTCCAACCAGATTGAAAGAGCTAATCCGGGAAAAGGCTTTAATATCCATATGGTCCGCCTTCATTCCGTCAACCTTCAACGAGAATCCGAAATTAAGGAACGGAGGGCCGTACTTTTTTTCCCCCGCAGTAATCAACAGAGTTGGGCCATGGGTATCACTGATCACATAACCATAACGCAAACCTTCATATAGCCCTGACCCGAGGAGATCGTTCAAATCCATCTCCAGCGCTTCAAGGTCAATCGGGCGGGCTAAATGTTTGCTCAACTTACCCCGGATGATCTCCCGGTTTGTGCTGGAAGTCCCGGTAATCTCAATGGCCCGCATTATTGGCGCCGTAGTTAATAATCTAGATCTCCTCTGCCGTTGATAGGCTTCCCATGAAGCTTCATCTAACGCATAGGGCTCAAGCCGAACACTTTGTCCGGCGGCAGCTTGGTAACCTCTTTTGATAAACTCTCCCGCTGCCTTCCAGCTAATCATAGTTAGTCCTTGGGAATTCGGATTGATCACCAAGTCGGCCAACTTGGCCGAACGCCGGGTATTATCGATCGTAATTGTATCGATGGTATTGAGCAAAATTTGACCCAACCCTTTAATCTCCCGTTCTTGGTCATCATTGAATAAATCCACTGCAATGGTGAAGTCCGCTCCCATATCTTTTACCACATCAGCTGGTAAATTGTTCAAAATCCCCCCGTCTACCAATAATCGTTCCCGCCATTCAACCGGAGTGAATACCCCCGGGATTGCCATGGTCGCTCTCATCGCTTCCGTTAGAGAACCATCGCCAATGACGACCACCTCGGAATGCCTGATATCCACCGCTACGCAACGAAATGGAATTGGCAATTCATCAAAACTATTAATCATCGAATATGGAAACGTCAACCTGCTTAACAACAATCCGATTTCATGAACGGGAAGGCCGTCAGGAAGATTAATTACACCGTCCTTCAAGCCCAACTCCGTGTCAATGGAGTATTCCATCCGATCCTCTTTACGTCTGAAATTCAAGGCATCGTACGGCGGGACCGGATTAAAGACCCGCTCCCAAGAGACTCGGTTCATCAAAGATTCAATTGAATCCGGAGTCATCCCCATAGCGTAACATCCGCCGACCAAACCACCCATGCTAGTACCGGCGATAAAATCGACGGGAATTCGATTATCCTCCAACCATTTGAGGACTCCGATATGGGCCAATCCCAACGCTCCTCCCCCTCCAAGAGCCAAACCGATTTTAGGCCGGGAGGGCTCTACGGCAAGAGCTTGAGTTTGGCTTGTGGCGCAAAAGCCAATGAACACCATTATTAGTAAACATATTAAAAATCGATAACGGCTTAGCCTTTCGAAGAACAACAACAACATCCTTTCCTTCAAACCCTATTAAAACATGGAACAAAACTGCTACCAGGAAAGGTTCTATAATAATAAATAATTACACTGACAAGCAAGGGACTCAATTTTTCCTCCAAAATAAAAACCGGCTATTTCAAAGGCTATAGGAGGTTTTCCAGGCTCCAACCTCCGGTAATCCGAATTAGCCAACCGCTCAGAGCCGACAGCCCTCCAGTGAGCAACAAAATTCCCATCAGGATTAATAACAACCCGGAAGCCCATTGAAGATATTTAAGATAGGGTTTTATCCGGTTTAAGCTTACGCTTATTTTTCGAAAACCAAGCGCCAATAAGAAAAACGGCGTTCCCAACCCCAGAGAATATACTCCCAGTAATAATACGGCCTGACCTGGTTTTCCCTGGTTCCCGGCAAACGCCAAAATCGATCCCAAAATCGGCCCGACGCAGGGTGTCCATCCTAAGGCAAAAGCCATGCCTGCCAGGAAGGGGCCTAATGACCCGCCGGAGGTAGGGCTATTAACCAAACGCTGTTCCCGGTATAAAAGAGGAATTTTTAGCCAACCGGCTTGGTGCAAACCCAGGATAATCACTATCAACCCGCTTAGCCGGGCTAACCAATTTCGATTCGACCGTAATAATTGGCCTAAAAAAGAGCTCCCAAGCCCTAAAGTGACGAATACAATAGTAAAACCGAGTATGAAGGCTATAGTCCCTTTAACGACCCTTTCCTTAGAAAACTCCCCTGCTTGCAAGTGAGCTAAAGAGATCCCGGAAATAATCGCCAAATAACCAGGGGCCACCGGAAGAATGCAAGGCGATAGAAACGAAAGAGCGCCGCCAATAAACGCTATCCAAATCATAATTGGTTCCATCCGTTACTCCTTGTCAACTTGAATTCAATTTTTCGATAACTTGAGATAGATTGATTCCAAGCGGGAAAGACTAAGAGAACCTTCGACCTTTTCCCGGATGGTTCCCGAACCATCAATAAAGAACGTGGTCGGGATGGCATATATTTGGTAGGTTTGGGCCACCTTTCCGTCTAAATCGAGTAATATCGGGAAATTCATACCGGCATTATTAGCAAATTCTTTTACCTTTTTGGAATCTTCCTGAAGGTTAACTGCTACCAAGGCCACTTTCTCCGATTGATGCTTCTTAGCGAATTCTATAAATTCAGGAATTTCAGCCCGACAAGGGGGACACCAGGTCGCCCAGAAATTCAAAATAGTCACTTTGTTTTTGCCGATTACCGATTGTAAATCAAGAGTACTGCCTTCGGTGCTTTTCAAACTGAAATCCGGGGCCATCCGGCCGATCTGGGGGGCCGCCTTTTTGGAACCGGGGCCGGCTGCGATGACGACTGAAACCAGAATTAATGCCAAAACCACAAACATACTAATTAACCGTATATTCCTTTTCATCATATCCCTCCTTAAATAATAAGATCTCAAACCTTATAACGGAATTTAACTAATTTAATTTCTACTATACCCTATAGGGTATAGTATAATGAAGCCGACAAAAGTTGTCAACCCTTTATCAGTTAAGCCAATCGGGGAAACTTCGTGCGCCCGGTTAATCCTGTCTAATAAGCTTTTCCCAATAGTTAACATGAATTTAAAACCATAATCACTTCGCCAAAAATCAATCCCAGTTGGTTAACTGGGATTAATCCGGATTATATTAGATAAGCTTTTCCTGATGAATATGGCCTACTTTTTTTAAACGGAGCCGCTCGGCCAACATCAACATTTCACGAGCGTGCTGCCTGGTAGTATCGGTCACCTGAGCGCCCCCCAACATACGCGAGAGTTCTTCCACCCTTTCATTCATGGAAAGGACTCTGACCGCGACCTGGGTCCTATTACCAGCCACCTTCTTTTCGATGAAAAAGTGGCGCTTGGCCAGGCTTGAAATCTGAGGCAGATGAGTGACGCAAATCACTTGGCGGGATTGTCCGATTAAGAGCAATTTCTCCGCCACCGCCTGGGCGGTCCGTCCTCCAATCCCTACATCAATCTCGTCAAAGACCATAGTTGGGATCTGATCCAACTCTGCCAGGATCGACTTTAAAGCCAGCATAATCCGGGACAATTCTCCGCCGGAAGCGATCCGGGCCATTGGTTTCAGTCCTTCTCCCAGATTCGGCGCCACTTGAAACTCAACCCGATCCGCTCCTTTGACCGAGACCTCCACAGTCTTTCCTTTAAAGGGAATCCCATCGGATTTGTCGATTTGAGTAAGGCCGATCTTGAATTGAGTCTTTTCCATATTCAGTTCACTCAGTTGTTCCATGATCGCCTGTTCTAATTTCTGGGCCCCCAGTTGCCGGTGGCGGTTCAAAGTTTCTGCCAATTCTCCCAGACGGGTCTTGAGCTTGGCCAAGCTCTCCTCCAATTGTTGAGAACGCTCTTCCCGATTGGAGATTCCGGCCAACTCCTGGCTGCATTTGTCAGCATATAATAAGATCTCGGCGATGGTCGTCCCATATTTTCGTTTTAAGCGGGTGATCTCTTCGAGCCGTTCCTCAATGGTCGCCAAACGCTCGGGATCAAACTGAATCTCCCCTTGATAACTGCGCAATTCCCGCGAGACCTCTTCTACCTGGCAAGCGGCCTCCCGCAAAGAATTAAGAATCTGTTCCAACCGGGGGTCAATCCCGGAGACTTGATCCAGACTCCGTTCGGCTGAACCCAAAAGTTCCACGGCGGCATGTCCGCCGGAGGAATTTTCATACAAGGCTTGGTATGAAGCTGAGGCTGCTCCGTATAATTTCTCGGATGCGGCCAAGATTTCCCTTTCTTTTAGAAGGTCTTCGTCCTCGCCAATGACTAATTTGGCGTCATTGATCTCCTTGCTCTCAAATTCCAACAATTCAATCTTACGGGCTAGGTCAACCTCGCTCTGTTGCAGATCGTGATACTCTTTCTCCAGGTCTTGATATTCCCGGAATACTTTGCTAAATTCCCCTTTGGTTTTTATACAAAAAGGTCCGCAGTATTCATCGAGCAGTTCCAGTTGCTTATCGGGAAACAACAATGATTGATGTTCATGTTGGCCGTGGATATCTAGTAAAAATTCCCCCAGTTTACCCAAGGTTAACACCGTGACTAACTGCCCGTTAATCCGGCAACGGTTTTTACTGGAAACCCCGATCTCTCTTTGAATAATCAAGGTTTTGTCCATCCCAAGCTGGACCCCGATTCCTTCCAGGTATTGTTTTAAATCCAACCGGTTTTCCACTAGAAAAACCGCTTCCACAATAGCGCTTTCCGCTCCGGCCCGGATCATCTCCGAGCTGAACCGGCCACCCATGGCCAAGCCCAAAGCATCAATGATGATCGATTTTCCGGCGCCGGTTTCCCCGGTCAACACATTAAAACCAGCGTCAAATTCCAAATGAATCTCGTCGATTAGGGCCAGATTTTTTACGATAATCTCCTGAAGCACGGCGCTACCTCCTTAATTGGTTAAAACGTTTTAAGATGCCGGAGACCGCTTCCTTGCTCCGAATAACCATTAAAATGGTATCGTCCCCGGCGACGGTCCCCACCACTTCCGGCCAATCCAGATCATCCAGCGCATCCGCCACTCCTTGGGCGCTACCACCGGTTGTCTTGACAACAATTATATTCTCAGCAAAATCCACTACGATCACGGCATCGGAGAACATTCGCCGGGCCCGGCGAAGAATGTCTCCGGGAGTCCGGTCTTGAGGCAATGAATAGCGATAATAGCCCTCGGGAGTCGGTATTTTAATTAAACCTAATTCCTTGATGTCCCTGGACAAAGTGGCTTGGGTCACTAGCACGCCTTTGATTTTTAGGGCTTCGCCCAATTCTTCCTGAGTACCGATTACTTGCTCCTTGATGATGGCGACAATCATTGCCTGACGGTTATTTTTCATGGTTTTCTCGGTAACCTCCGGGTCATATTCGTCCTTCTTTTAACCGTGACTTTAAGACTTCAAACAATCCCTGGTTCTTAAAACGCAATAATTTAGTGATAGACGGCGCTTTTCGAAAACAGACCCGATCCGCCGGTTCCAGTAGCGTCCCGGATTGTCCGTCAGCGGTCAACGTTACCTCAGCATGGGAAGCGTTAACCCAGACTTGAACCTGGGCGTCTTCACTCAATACCATTGGCCTAGCGTAAAGGGAGTGAGCGCAGATAGGCGTGACCAATATCGCCTTCAACCTTGGATCGAGGATGGGACCGCCGGCTGATAAAGAGTAGGCTGTGGAACCGGTAGCGGTCGCCACAATTAAACCGTCCGCGGGATAGGTAGTAAAATATTCCTCATCGATCCAAGCCTCTAATCTTACAGTTTTGGCAAAAGCGTTTCTAGCCAATACTAATTCATTGAGCCCAACCGCCTTAGCAACAACCTGTTCATTCCGGGTTACCTCCGCCTCCAGCATCATTCTTTCTTCAAATTGAAAGTTTCCGGTTTTAAGATTTGCTAAAGCTGATTCCAGATGGTTACTTTCAACTCTAGTTAAAAAGCCGAGATGTCCAAGATTAACACCTAACAACGGTATTTCCCGGGGGTAAACTTTACGGGCGGAATTAAGCATGGAACCGTCCCCGCCCAAGACCATCACCAAATCCAAGTTATTCCAAAGCTGGTCTCCTTCTTTACCCAACGCCGGAAAACCGATTTCGCAAGCCATCTCTTGCTCCAAGATCGGTTCAAATCCGTTTTTATCTAAGCGTGTGACTAATTCACCGGCAAACTCAAGCGCTTCCGGTTTAGTCGGGTTGGGAAGGACCAAAATGTTTTGCAACTGCGACACCTTCGTTTGATTTCAATCTGTAAAACGTTTACTATCGTTCTAATTCAATCTTATAATTATTCCGTATAACTTAAAATTTTCCTGCTCCCGCGTTAGCCGGAAATATTGTATACCGCGATTTCTCCGGGATACCAGCCCAACTCAAAAAACGGAAACCGAATCGGTTTCCGTTTTAGTTTTTAATGTAAAACATTTCTTAACACTATTTTTGAAATAAATTAGACAAAGCCAACAATCCGAAGGCAACCGTCACCATCCAAAAACTGGTGAGCCCGGGGATTATTATTTTATTATATCTCATTAAGATCCCAAGTATTCCGATGATCACTGCCATCCACCACATTACACCAACTTTGCCCATGGAAGCTCCCCCCGTTCTGATTACCGCATTTATAATCTTCTTATGTTTATGGGATTTTGATTATTCCAAAAATTCGTCAACAATTTTAATTTTTCCGCTTAAATGGAACAATTACCCTGTTTCAAATAAGACCTTCTTGTTACAGAAGCAATAGCAATAGTAGACTATTTCGGATAGGCATCATCGACCTCCGCCGTAATAATCTCATCTGCTTGCAAGAAACGGGTTGATTTATCGAGGGATTCCAAACTCTCAATCTCACCCCCGCCGGAGACCCCTAATTCTTTAAAGCGGCGCGCAGCGCCCAATACTCGGTTTTCCAAGGAACCGACCGCTTTATTATAAGCATCAACGGCGGAATCGAGCCCCTTACGAATCCCGGCGAAATGAATTGCCAAAGTACGGATCCGTTCATAGAGGGTCTTCCCAAGTTCACTAATGAGCTGCGCGTTTTGGGCCAATTGTTCCTGTCGCCAGCCATATGCTACCGCCCGCAGCAGGGCAATCAATGTGGTCGGAGTCGCCAGAATAACCCGCTGTTCCACACCATATTCGATTAAGCCGGGGTCCTGTTCCAAGGCGGCACTGAAAAAGGTTTCACCCGGTAAAAAAAGCACGGCAAACTCCGGAGTCGGCTGGAACTGGTCCCAATATGATTTACTCCCCAATTGGGAGAGATGGGTCCTAATTTGACGGGCATGGTCCTTCAATTTCATTTGTTTGGCGGCTTCATCCTGGGTTTCCAGAGCTTCAAGATAGGCCTGGAGGGGCGCTTTGGAATCAACGATAATATTCTTATTATTAGGCAGTTTAACTATCATATCCGGGCGTAACCGGCCCATTTCAGTAGTGGCCGATTCCTGCTGTATAAAATCGCAGTATTCAATCATTCCCGCCATTTCAACCACTCTTTTTAGTTGGATCTCCCCCCAACGGCCGCGAACCGCCGGGGCCCGCAAAGCCTTAACCAAATTAGCGGTTTCGGCTTGAAGTTGAACTTGGGTGGCGGCCAACGATTTTACTTGTTCAGTCAGACTGGTATAGGCGATATCCCTGTTCTTCTCAATCTCTTGCATTTTGAGATCGACTTTTTCCAATGATTCTTTTAACGGTTTGACCAATTCATTAATGGCTTGATGTCTCTGGTTCAGATCGCTCTTAGCGCCTTCCTGGTATTTTTCCAAGGAGATCTTGGCCAATTCCAAAAAAGCCCGGTTGTTGCTTTTCAAGGCATCGTCTGAAAGGGCTTTAAAAGCGTCCGTTAATTTCTTTTGGGACTCGTCCAAGAGGGCTATTCTCTCCGCAGCCATCTTCCGCTCCGCTTCCAGCCCGGCCTCTAGTTTGGCGTTTGCAGCATGAAGCATAACCGTCTCAGCCTGTGCTTTATCAAAAGCCGCCTGGAGCTGGGCCGACTTCTGATCACGATTTTCAAGCCTTTCCTTTAAGATGGCCAGTTCCGCCTGATAATCAGATCTAGCTTGTGTATAGCAAGTTTTAATCTTGCTCAACATTATTAAAAAGACAATTAAACCACCAAGCATCAAACCTACGATTAACACCCCTAATGAGCTGATTCTTTCCAACACATTCGCCGCCTTCACTTTCAAGATTCCACCGCTTGCAAGCCGTCCCAAACCATCCGCCTTTCGACAGCAATCATTGAATCAATCGATTCAAGCAATTCAATATTACACTTAGACATTCCTTCCTTCGGAATTTATAAAATGCTATAATTATTCAATTCGAAAGAATGAAGAGTAAAACTAGGTCCATGAACAGATTTTAATTTGCCAAATACAAAAGCCGCTCCGGAGAGCGGCTTTCCTTTGATAAGGAGAACGTCAAGTTTCCCAAAAACAAATTACAATTTCAACCAAGTTCCAAATTCCTTTCAATTACCAAAGCGACTTACTAGACTAACTTGCCAATTCGGTTTTGGTTTTAGATTTTAGGGTAAAACCGACGAACTAAGAACTAAGAACTAAGAACTAAGATAAGGTCAATGGTATAACTTACTAAAACTAACAACTAGAGACCCAATACAAAAATAGGAAAATCAACCAAGATACTTACCAGTTAAACGACTAGTGATCCGAAAAACCACAAGCTCTTGACGTTCCCCTTGGTTATATTATAACCCCTGCTAGGTTGATTGTAAAGTGTTTTTTATTATAACCATAAATTGGGGCAAACCTGATTATTGTAGTTACGCTAGGCTCTTGTATTACAAGGGCCTAGCGTAACTTAGCGTCTATTTATGAAAGGGATTCTCCGGTTTACAGATAAACTGATAATGAATGCCGCCATCAAAATATTTGGGTTTAACCGGTTCTTGCTTTCCTACCGGATAATCGCAAATCGAAATCGTACGGCTACTAATGATATGCGTCGGTCCAACCGGCCCCGTGGCGCCCATTGGCCCTTCCGGCCCCGGAGAACCTGCCGGACCGGTAGCGCCAATCGCTCCCTTCGGGCCGGGTTTTCCTTCCGGTCCCACCGGTCCCGTGGCCCCGGTTGCTCCAATTCCTCCTACCGCTCCGTCTTTACCTGCCGGACCGGTAGCGCCGGTCGCTCCCTTCGGGCCGGGTTTTCCTTCCGGTCCCACCGGTCCCGTGGCCCCGGTTGGGCCGGTAATGACGACCGGACATTTAATCAGAACTTGCAATAAACGATGGATGCAAAATAGAAACTGCTCAACGGAGACGCCGGAGCAGTGCGCGGCCAAGACGTAAGAATGGAGTTTACCGACAATGACCGATAAGCAGTTTATGACACCCAATAAATTTTGGTCTTTTAAATATGATACAGCCAAATCCAGATCTTCCTTGATTACTTTTTTAAAGTCGTTTTTTAAGTCCAAACCGATTAGTTGGGTTTCAATCTCCTGTAATTGGGCTTTAATCTTAGCAATAGTTTCAGCTGTCAATCAACTCACCTCCCCATAGATGCTTTTTATTCATTATACGGTGAGATAAGTCAATTAGCGCTAAGGGACAAAACATTTTATGCTAAATACCCGGCCTAACTACCCAGCCAGCCATCGGATAGATTTGCCAATACTGAACTAATGACTCCTCCATGAAATTGATTTTTTGGATTTTGGTTACTGCCATTGGCTTCCTTGGTTTCGGTCAAAAAGCAAGAGGCAAAAGCCGACAGCTAATTAGTGAGCCCCGCCACAGCCGCCCCGATCAAGGTGGCGTTCTCAATGTTGGCCAGCTTCCAATAACGGTGATAATGATCGGTAAGATATCGGTTTAAATAATACTCGGTTTTTGTTTTCAAACCCTTTAAACGATAGAAGGTGGTCCCTTCAGCGGTAATACAGACCGGAGCTTCCGGAACCAATCCCTGTCCGGACTTTATCACCGTCGCGGTCAATGTCAGTGCCGCCAACATTCCCGCCCGCTCAATCATCCGCTCAATTAGGACCGCGAGTGTAGCCCGGTCGTCAGCTGTGCCATTGGACAAAGCCGCAGCCAAAGGATTGTTCCGGTCTTGATTATCCTCTAAATATCGGCCCAAATCAGCGGTGGTAATCTCTCCAAGCGACTCAATCCCCTCGGAACCGGCTTTGGAAAACAAGCCGTCCTCCGCGGCGGTCTCAATCACTACTTGGCAAAGGCCACCCAGATACCTACCGGAGATCATCTTCTCCAAAGTATACTTTCCCGGATCAACCGTGGTCCGGTCATACTTTTGATCCAAGACCCCCCCGAACTCACCACGAAAACCACCCGACTCCACATTAATAATCTGGCTCTTAGCAGGGTCGAGAGAATCAGCCTTAAGAATATTACTGTTTTTCTCTAGATAACAGCAGTTGGTCCCGGTGCCTAAGATAAATCCGATAAAACCACTGCTATTCCCATGTTCAAGTTCAGCCTTGCTAGCCAATAAGGTGGTGACAGTATCGTTTAGAATTACCACCGAACCCGGTTGTTTAGCCCCGGTTTTTTGCAGAGCATGTTTCAAGTTGGCGCCGATTAGCTCTCCGGCGACTCCTTTAGCTTTTACTTGTTTGCTGAATTTGATCAAGCGGCCGTCTTTATCAGGAAACATCCGAACCGGATAAGAAAAACAAAATCCAATCTTTTGTCCATCAACGACTAGATCCTTGATATATTCGGCCATCGTCCCAAAAAAGATATCCTTATCAACTTCGGCCTCAACACCCGGCATCGGGTATTTTCTAAAATCCCGGATGTCAATAGCGCCTTCCTTACTGAAACAAACTGTCGCCGCCCGGAAGTTAGTGCCGCCGGCGTCCAATACTAAAACCGGTTTATCCCTGGGGATCTCCCTCTCAGTTTGAATATAAGTGGGGAACATATGCAGACTACTTGCCCCGCCTGCCAATCCCCGCTTCATCCCATCCAAAAAATTATCACAAATCACTTCAAATTGGAGATCGGTAAAGTCCATTCGGTAACGGTTCAAAAAATTTTTAACTTTCGTTCGGTTCATACAATCCAATTTCTCCTACTTGTTTTTTATCGTTGATAACGTACTGTCGGAAAAAGATAACAGCGATAATCACGATCCCGATGATATCGGTGATCAGCTTCGGATCAATCAACGCCAGACCCCCAATAATAGCCAAGCCCCTCTCCCACCAGACCATCTTTTTCGCCATATAACCTTCCATCCCGCCGGAGATGGCAAACATGCCGATGGTGGAAGTGATGACGATCTGAAAAACCTTCGCAAATGAGGCGTCAACCAAAAGCATCGCCGGGTTGAGCACGAAAATATACGGAATAATAAATGCCGCCACTGCCAGTCTAGTGGCGATGACTCCCGTCCGGATGGGGTTGCCGCCGGAAATGGCGGAGCCCGCATAGGCAGCCAGCGCCACCGGAGGAGTAATATCGGCCACGATGCCAAAGTAGAATACAAACATGTGAGCGGCAAGGACCGGCGTTCCCGGGATGAGCTTGAGAATGATCGGCGCCGTAATGGTAGCCATGATGACATAGTTGGCTGTAGTTGGCACACCCATACCCAAGATCAGACAGGCGATCATCGTTAGGAACAAGGCAAAGATATCAATCCCTCCGGAGATGGCCAATAGACCGTCGGCAAGTTTCAAGCCGATGCCGGTAAGGGACACGATCCCTACAATGATACCAGCGATGGCGCAAGCGGCGGCTACGCCGATGGTATTCCTGGAGCCGTTCTCTAAAGCTTGCACAAAAGCCTTTGGCGTTAGGCGAGTGTCCTTCCGGAACATACTGACAATGATCGCCGCCAAGATGGCGAGACAAGCGGCGCGGGAAGCAGTGTATCCGATAGACATGGTTATAATAAGCACGGCGATGGGAATCAGTAGATACCCTTTGGTCAGTAATAGCTTGAAGAAATTGGGGATTGAATCCTTAGGAAGCCCTTTTAATCCCAATTTTTTGGCTTCAAAATGCACCATTAAAAAAATACCTGAAAAATATAGGATCGCGGGAAATATTGCCGCCACCGCAATGGTCGAATAAGGCATTTCGGTCATTTCTGCCATTAGGAATGCAGCCGCGCCCATAATCGGAGGCATTATTTGACCTCCTGTGGAAGCGGCGGCCTCGACTGCCGCGGCAAAATCCTTGTCATATCCGGTCTTCTTCATGACCGGAATGGTAACACTGCCGGAACCGACCGTATTCGCGACTGAGCTACCGGAATACATCCCCTCCAAGGCGCTGGAGATAACGGCGACCTTGGCCGGGCCACCGGTGGCGCGGCCGGCGATAGAATTGGCGATGTCGATAAAAAAAGCGCCAATATTGGTCTTTTCGAGAAAAGCGCCTAGAATAATGAACAAAACGATGAAGGTGGAGCAAACCCCGATCGGAGTGCCAATTACGCCTTCAAGAGTGTAGAAGAGCGTATAGACAATTCGGGTTAAAGAATAACCGGCAGTAAAGGCGTAAATTATAAAAGCGGAAGCCACTACAAGGATTGGGAGTCCGACTACCCTACGGCAAACCTCGGCGATGATTAGGATTCCGATAACGCCGATGATCACGTCGATTTGCGAGATACGAGTAGCCTTAAGGGCCATTGACCCAAAATTCAATACATAATAAAAGAAACAAGAAGCGCCAACGATACCCAATATCATATCGTACCATGGCACAAAATTTATTATCTTCGCAGTTTTTTTCCTGGCCGGATAGAGCATAAAGGCCATGAAGATAATTAAGGCCACAAATGACGCCCTGCGAATCTGTTCCGGCCAAGCGCTCACCAGATTCATGTAAAACACATACACTGAAAAAGCTGTCAGAAGATAACGAACTACCACCTTAGGGACGCCTTTAAAGTGCCTGGTATTTGATTCACGATCAAATTCAGCCATCAAGGCGTCGACATTGACCTGCTCAACATCGCCCATTGAGGATTGAGTTTTGTTTTTCAGTTGAGACATGTGTAATCCCCCTTTTAAAATGGGTAAAAAGGATCTGTCAAAAAAATTTTCGAAAATGCCGAAACACAGTATGACAAATTTCTAAAAAAGCCTTGATCCGCAGTAAAAGCGGACAGTGGCGTTCCGGCCGCAGAGTTCTCCAAGGCTGACGGATTCTGCGCCTATTTTTAGGATATGATCTGAAACAGTGCCCACAATATAGGAAAGATTGTCCATGCGCCTTTGGAAGCCGCTGACGATCATTGAACCGTCCGCACCGTATTCCAGAGTCTGGCCTGACTCAATCTGAGTTTGCACCCCGGCGCCGAAAGAATAGTAGATCGTGCGCGTAACATAGATAGCGCCGCCACGGATCTCATAAACATCAGTCACCGGACTTCTGTTTACAGAATGAACGAAGGTGACTGAAAACTCGTCTCCCTCGTTCACGGAATAAGCCGCAAGAATTTTGTCTGTCTTTCCGCTTCGCAGAATAAGGCGCGGCGACGAAAGGGTCTTGTAAATAAAAACGGAGGACGCGATGATGACCACTACCGCGGCCCCCGTTAAAAATCGCTTCATGTGCCTTCTTTAGCGAACGCCAATCTCTTCATAATATTTTTCCGCGCCGGGATGTATGGGGATCGAGATACCGGAGACTGAATATTCAGGATCAAGCTCGGCGCCTTTGGCGTGTCCGACCGCGATGTCATCGGCATGTTCGAAGAGGGCTTTAGTCATTTTGTAGACCAAATCCTCGCCCAGATCATCGGATACGATGTAGGTGGCGACAACCGCTACGGTCTGAACGTCGGAGTCAACACCTTTGTAAGAACCGCCGGGAATGTCAAACTTGGTGTAGAAGGGATAGTCCGCAATCAACTGGGCGGCATGTTGATCATCGATTTCCAACAATTTAATATTATTGGAAGTGGCCAACTCTACAATAGCGGTAGTAGGAGCGCCGGCGACGCAGAAAAAGGCATCGATCTTATCGTCTTTCAGGGCGGTGGCGCTATCGTTGAAGCTGAGGTTATTCACGATAATATCATCAAAAGTGATGCCATAAGCCTCAAGAATCTGGCGGGCATTGAACTCACAACCGGAACCGATGTCTCCGACGGAAACACGTCTACCCTTTAGATCCGCAATCGATTTAATACTGTTCTTACCGACGATCTGGCAGACCTCAGCATAACAACCGGCCATAGCTGAAAAACCGGAGATTGCTTCGCCGTCAAAAAGGTCAATGCCTTTGTAGGCGTAATACATGACGTCATTCTGGACGATTGCAATATCCGCTTCTTTATCGGCAACCAGGTAGATGTTGGCCTTGGAAGCGCCGGTAGATTGAACATCAAAGCTCAGGTTGGAGACGTTTTCACTCAAAACCTGAGAAACCGTGCCGCTGAATGCATAATATGTACCGGTCGTACCACCGGTAGCCATCTTAAGTGTGGTTTTGTCGCCGCAACCCAATAAGCCCAACGAACAAATGAGCAACAACGCAATACCGATAACAAGTGATTTCTTCACGGATTTCCCTCCATATCTATATCTTTATTATTGCAAAGATGAAATCTCAAATTACACTTTACAACATTTTAAGTTTATACTAATGCAATTTATTTTTCAACACTAAAAAATCCATTCATCATTTAAACGGTTCTAGTAATCCATGCGCAATACCGGACAACTCCAATTTTGAGTAAATTTCGGTTTTTAGTTAATAATTATTCAATCCCCGTTTTTATTCAGCTAATCAAAGAGCTGCTGCAAAACTTCTCCCTTTACAAGTAGCCCCTTTTAAAAGCCGACCTAAAGCCTTCCGATCTCTTTCACCCAACCGAATGTGTCTTTGGTGCGGCCATATTGTAAATCGATTAATTTGGTGTAAAGATTCTGGGTTACGGTTCCCACTTGATAACCGTTGATCAGGTGGTTCTCTCCTTTAAAATTCAAGGAACCAACCGGAGAGATGACTGCCGCAGTACCGGAACCGAATGATTCGGTCAAAGAACCGTCTTTGATCCCGGCAAGCACTTCATCAATGCTGATTGGACGTTCCTCAACCTCGTAGCCAAGACCCCTTGCCAATTCGATCACCGATTTACGGGTTATCCCCGGTAAAATTGAACCGCCTAAATCCGGCGTAACCAGTTTCTGGCCGAAGACGAAAAAAATATTCATAGCTCCGACTTCTTCAACATACTTCTTTTCACGGGCATCAAGCCAGAGTACTTGGGAGAACCCTTTTTCCTGCGCTTTGGCTCCAGCCAACAAACTAGCGGCGTAATTCCCGCCTGTTTTGGCGTTACCGACGCCGCCAACCGCCGCCCTGATAAAATAATCTTCAACATATAAGCTGATCGGCTTGAATCCTTCTTTAAAATAAGCGCTCACCGGGGTCAAAATGACGAAAAACAAATAATCGTCCGCCGGGTGTACGCCCAAAGCATCCCCGGTCCCGATCAGAGTTGGACGGATATACAAAGAAGTCCCCGCCGCCCTAGGAATCCAATGTTTTTCCAAGTTTACCAAAGTAGTAACGGATTCAAGGAAGTATTCGATGGGAAACGGCGCCATGCACATCCTTTCCGCCGAATCGTACATCCTTTTAGCGTTTTCCTCAGGCCGGAACAATAAAATCCGGCCGTCCTCCGCGGCATAAGCCTTTAAACCCTCAAATATCTCTTGGGAATAATGCAAAACCACCGCAGCCGGTCCGATATTCAGCGGAGAGTACTTGCTGATTTCCGGGTCGGTCCAGCCCTTGCCCTTGTAATAATTCATGCTAAACATGTAATCGGTAAAGACCTTCCCGAACCCCAATTGTGACGGGTCTTGATACAAAGGTTTCAACTGGTTGGCAGGCAGTTTTTCAATCTGAATATTCATTGATTTTCTCCTCTCTAAATATTAATGATTATCATAAACGGGCTAAAAGATCAGACCATCATTATTCGCTATTGATAATTCTGAAAAATTAATAATTATTATAGCACAAATGCGCTCCAGACGAATAACATTTATTTTTTTAGCTGGGTGGGCCGCCGTTTTTATGAGCAAAGCTAAACAAAAAACGCCTTTGACGGCGTTAATCATGTTTGCATTCGAGCAGTCTTAGCAAACGACTGACGGTTAGATCAAGCTTGGTTGCTAGTTTATAACTATCCGCATCGTCCAAACCGGACCGAACATTTCCAACCATTAAATCTTGCTTTATTTGACTGATTTCCTGTTGAAAAAAGAACAGATCGTTTTCTAACATTAAAGTCACCTGAATCTATCGGAAAATTTTTGAATTCTTATTGATTATAAGTTCTCTAAATTCGCAACATGTTATTGATTATAGCTCTTTATGAAAAAAAAATCCAACCTGATTAGAGTAGATTTTTATAGAGCTGAATCAATTATTGATATAAAACATCATTTTTCTTAAGGAAATAGAGTATTAAAAACTTTTCCTAAAACTTGCCGATCCCGGTGGAACCAAACCCGCCCGCGCCACGTTTGGTCTCTTCCAGTTCAGTTACTTCTTCCCAATCCATTCGGTAAATTGGGAAAAATAATAATTGAGCGATCCGATCCCCGGGGTGAATCAGGAATTCTTGATCGCTGTCGTTCTTGACCAAACAGATAATTTCGCCCCGGTAATCACTATCGATTACTCCAACCGCATTGGAAAGGGAAATACCATGTTTAGAAGCGAGGCCGCTGCGGGGGAAAACTAAAGCCACCAGCTCCGGGCCGGGGAGCTCAATGGCGATTCCTGTCGGCACCTTCCCCCGGGACCAGGCGGGAATGGCAATTGCCGTTTCACAACAAGCATGAAGATCCATTCCGGCTGAACCTGAGGTTGCATATACCGGCATTGGTATTTTAGCCTTGATCAACGGTGAGATAATTTTCACTTTAACTTTAGACCTGGCGCTCATTTGACCCCCAAGTTAACGCTTGACGCGTAACGAATTTCAGCAATTACGGGCCGGCATCTTTAAGGCAAATCTACAAATTTGGGTTGCCACTATTTGCCAAACGGCCCAATGGCCGTAATTACCGGTTCCTCCGCTCCGAACATCTTTCCGGCGACGCGCAGAACATCCTCCGAAGTGACCGCTTCCACCTTGGCTACGCTCTCTTCCGGGGTTAATAATTGATCCTGGTATAATTCAATCTTTGCGATCCTGCTCATACGATTGCTTGTACTTTCCAAGCTAAGGAGAAGGTTCCCTTTTAGCTGCTCCTTAGCCCGGTTTAACTCCAGATCGCTTACGGTTTCATTATATAACCGTTTAACCTCTTGCCTAATGAGTCTAACTACTTCATCATAGTTTTTAAGGCTAGTCCCGGCATAAATTGTAAAAATACCGCTGTCTCTAAATGCGGAATGATTGGAACCGGTTACATATACCAAGCCCCGTTCTTCCCGTAATTCTTGAAAAAGGCGGGAACTAACGCTACCTCCCAAGATGCTGTCCAAAACGAAAACGGCGTATTTATCCATGTGTTTGCGGTTGACGCCCCGGGCGCCCAAACATAAATGAACCTGTTCGGTATCCTTGAATTTTAAGATAATATCCGGACTATAGACCGGCAACGGCGGCAATTGAGGTTCAAATTTCCCCTCCAATTTTGAAAAGCTCTTTTCAACCTCTGCAATAATCTGGTCGATCTGGAGATTTCCAGCTGCTGCAATTACTATGTTATCCGGAGTATAATGTTGTAATAGGTATTCTATAATTACTTGGCGATCGATCCGGGCTATTGTTTCCGGAGCGCCTAATATCGGCCACCCGAGAGGATGCTCTTTTAGAACGGCGCCCGCTAATAGATCGTGCACCAGTTCATCGGGGGAATCCTCAAAGGATTTAATTTCTTCCAAGACGACCAATTTCTCTTTTTCGATCTCTTCCGGAGCAAATAGAGAATTGGTAAACATATCGGCCAACAAATCAACGCCTAGGTGAGAACATTCCCCTAACACCTTGGCGTAATAACAGGTGTACTCCTTGGTGGTAAAGGCGTTTAACTGGCCTCCCACCGCATCGATTGCTTCGGCAATCTGTTTGGTAGTCCGCCGGGAAGTGCCCTTAAAAAGCATGTGTTCTATAAAATGAGAGATCCCGTTGTACTTTGGGTCTTCGTACCGGGACCCGGTCCCCACCCAGATGCCGATTGAGACGGAATGAACGTAGGGAATTGGTTCGCAGATTATCTTTAATCCATTAGGTAATGTCGCTCTTTGATACATTTTTATCCTTTTTCAATGTTAGATTTGTAATGAACAACAAACATTCATTCATTATTGTTTTAAACAATATTCAAGTTAGTTCTACCTTTATTATTAAAATCCTTTTTTATGGTGTTGTGATATCCGGTTTTATCAGCCGGCTTACTGACCGGGTTCCAAAAGGAAGTGAGAGAAAGCGTTGTAAAGACTTTTTTATGGATTTGCCGGTCAATTAATGGCTTGTTCTCCAAAAAGTTAGTTAATGGCATTGTTGCTGATTCTTAACGGGTTTGGTTCGATGTGCTTAAAGGTCGATACCGCTTAGTAACGAAATAATTAAGTAAGCGGTAATAGAAAACCTCCGAAGGGAGTTTCTTGATGCAGGGTAATTTAATCACCACATTGATTGCGCTAATCTTTTATTTAACAACCGGAATATTCGGGGGCAATTCAGCTCAGAACGATACCGTTCCAAATACTCCCGTTAATATAGGTCAAAACAGCAAATATCCTTTGGCGGGCACGATCAGTAGCCAACAGGCTAATATCCGAAACAATTTTTCAGGTTCCGGTTCAGTAATCGGCAGCGCTACTAAAGGGTCTAGCCTGGTAATTCTTGATGAAAAAAACGATTGGTATCGCGTCCAAACTGAAAACGGCACTGATGGTTGGGTTGCCAAATGGATGGTTTCAACTAAAAATCTATCCTCCGGTGTGAGTAATACTCAGTCGATGATTGCCGGATATTATGTGGAAAACTACCAGGATGATCCGGTAGGCCAAACCGTATTGGGGAAAAATCTCGGTTTAATCAATACGGTAATTCCTTTTTCTTATAAAGTAGATCAATACGGCGCCATTAGCGGCAGGCATTATTCGAAACCATACGCTTTGGCCAAGTCTTCCGGAGCTCAAACTCTGGCATTGGTTAATAATATTCAAGGTTCGAACTTTAACAGTAATACGATTCACCGAATGCTTTCCAACGCCAGCTCCCGCTCGCGGGCGGTTAACGGTATTGCCAGGCTCTTAGTGGAAAAAGGCTACCAGGGTGTTAATATTGATTTTGAAAACATTAAAGCCAGCGACCGAATTCATTTGACGGCTTTCTTCAGAGAGCTGGCCGCAACCCTCCGCCCCAAAAATTTATTGGTAACGGCGTCGGTTCCGGCTAAAACTTATGACGACAAAAGTTCCGCTCACTCGGGGGCTTTTGATTACCAAGCGTTAGCCCCATATCTTGATATGGTAATGATTATGACTTATGATGAGCATTTCTCCGGAGGGGATCCCGGCCCGGTCGCTTCATTGCCCTGGGTAGAGAAGGTAATCAACTATACGTTAAAGTCTTTTCATCCCAAAAAAGTTGTCCTTGGAATTGCGGCTTACGGTTATGAC
This sequence comes from Bacillota bacterium, assembly GCA_023394955.1. Taxonomy (GTDB): domain Bacteria; phylum Bacillota; class UBA4882; order UBA8346; family UBA8346; genus JAAYHS01. The sequence continues at coordinate 119 of JAEWZY010000066.1, read as the reverse complement.
TGGAGCTGGAACAAAGGTAAAGCCCTGCAATTTAATGGGATTCAAAACTTGATCAAAAAATATCAAATTGCCCCAAAATGGCACTCCGTTTACAAGGTACCCTACTTCACTTATAAAAG